>CBIHLJ010000008.1:0-106542 GCA_966210745.1 uncultured Pseudoxanthomonas sp. | reverse complement strand
CCCCATTTCCCATCCCCGGCCCTGATGCCTTCCTACGCCGGTCCCCCCGTTGCCTCCCGCCCCGGTGAAGTCGCCAGCACGCTTCGACTGCTGGGCTATCTGGCGCTGACCATTGCGCTGGTGATCCTGGACCATCGCGGTGGCTGGCTGTCGCAAGTGCGTGCGCAGGCCAACGTGGTCACGCAGCCGTTGTGGTGGCTGGCCGGCCTGCCCGGCCGCGTGACCACCCGCGTACAGGACGATGCCGTGACGCGCAGCGGGCTGCAGGAAGAGAACGCGCGCCTGCGCAACGATGCGCTGGTCGCCAACGCCCGGCTCGCCCGCCTGCAGACGGCGGCGGCCGACAACGCGCAGTTGCGCGCGCTGCTTGGCGTGAAGACCTCCCGCGGGCTGGACGTGCAACTGGCCCCTATCCTGGACATCGACCTGGCACCCGGCCGCCAGCGGCTGGTCCTGGATGCGGGCAGCCGCGCAGGGGCTACCGTCGGCCAGTCGGTAATCGATGCGGGCGGCCTGATGGGGCAGATCATCGAGACCACCCCAGCCCATGCCACCGTGCTGCTGCTGACCGACCCCGACCACGCGGTGCCGGTGGTGGTCGCGCGCAACGGCGTGCGGCTGATCGTCTATGGACGCGGTCGCAACGATCTGCTGGAACTGGCCGATGTGCCGCTCAACAGCGGCGTGCAGGTGGGCGACCTGCTGGTGACCTCCGGCCTGGGTGGCCGCTTCCCGGCAGGATTCCCGGTCGGCACGATTTCGGCCCTGCGTACGGATGACAGCCATGCCTTCCTGGTGGGCGACGTCACGCCGGCCGCGCGCCTGGACCGCGGCCGCGACGTGCTGTTGCTGAAGTCCGCACCGCCACAGCCATTGCCGCCGGCCGATCCGGCGCGATTCCTGCCCGAAGCGCCGTCGCCAGCGGAAAGCGCGACCCAGCCCGAAGACGTGCCGGCGTCCGCGCCCGCGACCCAAAGCCCCTCTCCCGCCGGGAGAGGGGTTGGGGTGAGGGGCAACGAAGGCAGTGTAGGTGCCGCCGAACAAGCCTCTGCCGCGCCCGCGACGGTTTCTCCGCGAGCGCCGAACACTGCGAACGTCCCGACCCTCACCCCAACCCCTCTTCCGGGGGAAGAGGGGCTCAACGCGCGAGCCCGACGCACTGAACCTCCGCCGCAGGAGCCGCAGCGATGAGTCGCGCGCGCGCCGGCTGGCTGATGCCGTTGAGCATCATCGTCGCCCTGCTGCTGGGCCTGCTGCCGTTGCCGGACCTGTTGCAGCCGCTGCGTCCCTACTGGCTGGCGCTGATCGTGGCGTATTGGGTGATCGAGGCGCCGGACAGTGCTGGCCTCGGTTTCGCCGTCGCCATCGGCCTGGTCGCCGACCTGATGTTCGGGACCCTGCTGGGCGAACAGGCGCTGCGCCTGCTCATCATGGCGTTCATCCTGCAGCGCTTCCGCGCGCGGCTGCGCTTCTTCCCGATGTCGCAGCAGGCGTTGGCGATCGGTGGCCTGCTGCTCAACGACCGTATCGTGACCACGGTGGTGCACCTGGCGCTGGGCGAACCGACGCTCCCGTGGGAATACTGGTGGGCGCCACTGCTGGGCATGTTGCTGTGGCCGCCGCTGTTCGTGCTGATGGACGCGCTGCGGCTGGGTCGCCGCAAGCGGGGCTGAGCGATGATCGGGCCGCGCCGGCGCAGCAAGAACCCGCATGCCGAAGCCGACCAGTTCCGTCGGCGCGCGGTGACGGGCTTCGTGGTCGTGGCGCTGTGCCTGATCGGCCTGGGTGCCTGGTACTTCAAGCTGCAGGTGATCGACCACGACGACTACGCCACGCGCTCGGAAGCCAATCGCATCCGTCCGCGCCCCGTCGTGCCCGGCCGCGGCACCATCTATGACCGCAACGGACTGCTGCTGGCGGAGAACGTGCCGGCGTTCCGGCTCGACGTCACCCCGGACAAGGTGAAGGAACCGGCGAAGCTGGTGGCCGAGCTCGGCAGGATCATCGAACTCTCCCCCGAAGACATCGAGCGCTTCGAGGCCACCCGCAAGGCCACGCGCGGATTCCGTCCGATCACGCTCAAGCTGCGCGTGGACGAGGAGGAAATGGCGCGCTTCGCGGTGGATCGCTGGCGTTATCCCGGCGTCGAACTGGTGCCCTACCTGACCCGGCGCTATCCCTACGGCGACCTGTTCGCGCACATCGTCGGCTATGTGGGCCGCGTGGACGAGAAGGACCTCGAGCAACTCGGTGAGATCAATTCCGCCCTGACCCACATCGGCAAGACCGGCCTGGAGCGCTACTACGATGAGCAGCTGCGCGGGAAGATCGGCTACGAGAAGGTCGAGACCAACGTGGAGGGGCGCGCGCTGCGCGTGGTCGGGCGCGTGCCGGCACAGGCGGGTACCGACCTGCGGCTGAGCGTGGATGCGAAGCTGCAGCAGGCCATCGTCGATTCGTTCGGTGAACTGGAAGGCTCGGCGATCGCGGTCGATCCCCGCACCGGGGAGATCCTGGCCATGGTCAGCCTGCCCAGTTATGACCCCAACCTGTTCGTCAACGGCATCTCCAGCAAGGACTTCAGGGCGCTCAACGAGAATCCGTCGCGGCCGCAGTTCAACCGCCTGGTACTGGGTGGCGTGGCGCCGGGCTCGACGCTGAAGCCGTTGATCGCGCTGGCCGGCCTGGACAGCGGCAAGCGCAAGCCCGAGGACACCGTCGTCTCGACCGGCATGTTCTACCTGCCGGGCACCAGCCGCGGCTGGGGCGATGCCAGCCGGCGCGGGCATGGCGTCACCGATCTGCGCAAGTCGATCTCGCAGTCGGTCAACACCTATTACTACCGGCTCGCGCTGGACCTGGGCATCACCCAGTTCGACGACTACATGGAGCACTACGGCTTCGGCCAACCCACCGGCGTCGACCTGCGTGGCGAAATCGGCGGCATCCTGCCGTCGCCGCAGGCAAAGCTGAAGGCGCGCAAGGAGCGCTGGTATCCGGGCGACACGGTCAACGTCGCCATCGGGCAGGGCGACTGGAAGGTCACGCCGCTGCAACTCGTGCGGGCCACGGCCGGGATCGCCAACGGGCAGATGCGGCGCCCGCACCTGGTCAGCCAAACGCGTGTGGGCTTCGATCGGCCATGGGAGCCGGTGCCGCAGCCTGCACCCATCGCCATCAGTCCCAACTCCGCGAACGTGGCGGTGGTGCGGCTGGGAATGCAGGACACCATGCAGCCCGGCGGCACCGGCTGGCGCGTCGCACTGAACGCGCCGTACCTGATGGCGGGAAAGACCGGCACCGCGCAGGTGATCAGCCGTCGCGGCACTGCGGCGGTCGACCCGCGCAGCCTGCCGATGCACCTGCGCCACCGTTCACTCTTCGTCGGTTTCGCGCCGGCCGACAACCCCACGATCGCCATCGCCATCGCGGTGGAAGGTGGCGGTTACGGCGGCAGCACGGCGGGACCGATGGCGCGCAAGATTTTCGATGCGTATCTGCTCGGGAAGATGCCGGAGAAGGAAGCGGCGGAGGGCGGGGAACCGGGAACGGGGAACGGCAATGTTTCACCGAGCCCACCCGTGCCGCAGGACACGCCAGCGGTGCCCACTTCACCGGTGTCGCCGCCGTCGGGAGCGCCCGCTCACAGCACCTCTCCCCCCGGGAGAGGGGCTTGCAGGCGCGCGCGCGTTGAGGACATCGGCATGACCGACCTGCTGCGCTGGGGCTTCGACCTGCTGCGCCATCTGTTGCGCACGCTGGACTGGCCATTGCTGGGTGCGCTGGTCGCCTTGATGGCGGTCGGCCTGGCGGTGCTGTACAGCGCCGGTGGCGAAGCGCTGGGTTCGCGCCTGATGGTCGCACAGGGCGTGCGCTTCGGCGTGGGCCTGGTGGCGATGTGGGCGCTGTCGCGCGTCTCGCCGGTGCGGCTGCGCGCGTGGACACCGGGTGTGTTCGCGGTGGCGCTGGTGCCGTTGGTGCTGGTGTTGTTCATCGGCACCGGCAAGCACGGCGCGCACTGGATCGACCTGAAGTTCTTCTACCTGCAGCCATCGGAACTGCTGAAGATCGCGCTGCCGATGATGCTGGCGTGGTACCTGCACCGCGAGCCGCTGCCGCCCGGCTGGCGCACGATCTTCGTGTCGGCGCTGCTGATCGGATTGCCGACCGGCCTGATCCTGATGCAGCCGGATTTCGGCACGGCGATGCTGGTCGCTGCGAGTGGCGTGTTCGGCCTGTATCTCGCAGGGCTGTCGTGGTGGTGGTTCATGACGGCGGGTGTGCTGGGCGGCACGGCGGTGGGCCTGGTGATGTTCGCGCCGATCTCGTGGTTCTCGTTCCTGCGCGAATACCAGCAGAACCGCATCCTGACCTTCCGCGACCCCGAGAACGATCCGCTCGGCGCGGGCTGGAACATCCTGCAGTCGAAGATCGCGATAGGCGGCGGCGGCTGGACCGGCAAGGGCTGGGGGCAGGGCTCGCAGTCGCACCTGGATTACCTGCCGGAGCACACCACCGACTTCATCTTTTCGGTGCTGTCTGAAGAATTCGGCTGGGCCGGCGTGGCCACGGTGCTGGCGCTCTATCTGTTCGTGGTGGGGCGCTGCCTGTGGATTGCGATGGACGCGCGCGACACGTATTCGCGCCTGCTCGCCGGTACGCTGGGGATGGCGCTGTTCGTCTACGTCATCGTCAACGGCGGCATGGTGTCCGGCCTGCTTCCGGTGGTCGGCGTACCGATGCCACTACTGAGCTACGGCGGCACGTCCGCAGTCTCGCTGCTCGCGGGGCTGGGCCTGGTGATGGCGGTGCGTGCGCACCGGCCCGTGCATGGATATTGATGCCGCATCACGACGCGCTCTGTTCACCCTGCACGCAAAGTCGCGTGCTACCCTCGCGCCGATGATGCGACACGCACTTTCCTGTCTGCTGGTGCTGGGCCTGGCGTCCTGTGCCACACCGCAACCGCCGCCGCCAACTGCTTCGGCGACGCCCCCCGCTCCTGCTCCGGCGACCCCGGCCGAGACATCGGTCGAGCGCGTGGCCGAGGTGCCGCCGGAAGCGCTGAAGCCGGTCGATTTCCCCACCGCGCGTGCGCAGTTCGTGCAGGACACGGCGGCGAAGTACGGCATCGCGCCGGCCGAGATCGAGGCCACGCTGGCCAAGGCGCAGTTCCTGGACAGCGTGGTGGCCGCGATGTCGCGTCCCGCCGAACGCGTGAAGCCGTGGAGCGAGTACCGGGTGGGCTTCCTCACCCAGACGCGCATCGACGGTGGCCGCAAGTTCATCGCCGAGCACCGCGACGAACTGGCCCGTGTCGAACAGCAATACGGCGTGCCTGCCGAAGTGATCGTCTCGATCATCGGCGTGGAGACCAACTACGGCGGCTTCACCGGTCGCCACAAGGTGCTGGACGCCCTGTACACGCTGGCGTTCCGCTACCCGCGCACGGGCAACCCGGAACGTGCCGCTTACGAACACCGACGCGAACAGTTCTTCCGCGACGAACTGGCGCAGTTGTTCGCGCTGGGCCGCGAGGAGAAGCTCGACATCGCCTCGCTGACCGGCAGCTATGCCGGCGCGATGGGGCTGGGCCAGTTCATGCCGTCCAGCTACCGCGAGTTCGCGGTGGATGGCAACGGCGATGGTCGCCGCGACCTGTTCACCACCTATCCGGACATTTTTGCGTCCATCGCCAACTACTTCCGCAAGAAAGGCGGCGAGCGCGGGGGATGGGTGCCAGGCGGCGCGGTGGTCGCGCGCGCGCAGCTGCAGGAGGGCTTCGCCGAGTTCAATCCGGAAACGTGGACACCCGACTACACGCTGGCGCAGCTCGCCGAGAAGGGCTACCGCCCACTGGATCCGGTGGCGCCCGATGCGACCGCTACGCTGGTGCAGCTGGATGGCGCCGACGGCAAGCAGTACTGGCTCGGCTTCCAGAACTATTACGCCATCACCCGTTACAACAATTCGAAGATGTACGCGATGGCGGTGCATCAGCTGTCGCAGGCCATCGCGGGCCGCGAGATCCCGCCGGCATGAAGTGGTTGGCCCTGCCGCTGCTGGCGGTGGCCCTGGCCGCATGCGGCACGGCGCCCAGGAAGTCTCCCTCGCCTTCCACGCAGGGCGGTGCGGCAAAGCCGGCACCGGCCACGCCATCGTCCGGGATCGCGGGCAGGGACTGCTCGCGCTATGCGCCGGCGCAGGAAGACTTGTCCACGCGCGGCAATTACACAGCGGGCGGTCTCTACAAGCCGGGCGTGTCGGACACCACGCCGGACCACGTGCCCGACCTGGACTGCATCCGTGAGCCGGTCGTCACCGCCGAGGCGCGCTCGCGCGTGGGCAACAAGTCGCCGTATTCGGTGCTGGGCAAGCAGTACCGCGTACTCGACCGTGTCGAGGGCTACGTGGAGCAGGGCACGGCGTCGTACTACGGCAACAAGTTCCACGGCCGCCGCACCTCCAACCAGGAGGTGTACGACATGTACGCGTACAGTGCCGCGCACAAGTCGCTGCCACTGCCCAGCTTCGCGCGCGTCACCAACCTGGACAACGGCAAGTCGGTGGTGGTACGGGTGAACGATCGCGGGCCGTTCCACGAAGGCCGCGTGATCGACCTGAGCTATGCCGCTGCCGTGCGCCTGGGCATCACCCAGCGCGGCACCGGACGTGTCGAGGTGCGCGCACTGACGCCGGACGGCAGCACGCTTGCCGCCTCGCCTGCACCCGCACCGTCGCCTTCGGCGATGGACCAGTTGGTCGGTCAATTGCCGAAGGACGCAGTGCGCTACCACGTGCCCGCCAAGCCGGGTGATGCGCCGAGTGCGGCCGGTTTCGAGGCCTGGATGAAGGCCAATGGCGTGCGCGTGGCATCCGGCAAGCCCGGTGTGCCGGTGGCGGCCACGACGGTGGCTTCGCCGCCCGTGGTTCCGCAGGCGGCGGCCGTGGCGGCCGTGGCGCCCGTGGCGCCCCTCTCGCCAGTCCTGCAACTGCAGGTCGCCAGCTTCTCCAGCCGAGACAATGCCGATCGCGCGCTCGCGCGGCTGATCGCTGCGGGCATCGCCGATGCGCGGCTCAGCGACGTGCCCGGTGCGGAACGCCCGCTGTGGCGGTTGCGCGTGGGCGCGATGGACGCTGCGTCGGCGGAGGCGCTGGCGGGCCGCATCGCCGGCCTGGGCTTCGGCCGTCCGCAGATCGTCCGCGACTAGGCTCGACACCGTCCGCCGTTTTTTTCGCCTTTCCAACCCGTGCCACGGCCGGCCTCCCTACAATATTCGCCTTGAACCGTCAGGCCCACGGCCTCGCCAGGAGTTTTCCGCCGATGAAGTTCCGTTTCGCTCTCGCCGCGCTCGCGACCACCGCCATGGGCCTGGCCATCGCCCAGACCCCCGCGCCGGCCCCGACGCCTGCCGCCGCCCCGGCTGCCGCCGTGGCCATTCCGCCAGCGCCCACGCCCACGGCGACCGCCTGGGTGCTTATGGACTACATCACCGGCCAGGTACTGGCGGGCGAGAACTACAACGAGCGCGTCGAGCCGGCCAGCATCACCAAGGTCATGACCTCGTACGTGCTGGCGGCCGAACAGAAGAACGGCAAGATCAAGCCCACCGACCAGGTGATGATGAGCGAACGTGCGTGGCGCGAGGGTGGCGCCGGCACCGATGGCAGCTACAGCGGGTTCGCCGTCAACAAGACCGCTTCGCTGCTGGACATGGAAACCGGCATGGCCGTGCAGTCCGGCAACGACGCCGCCATTGCGCTGGCCGAGCATGCCGCCGGCAGCCAGGAAGCCTTCGCGTCGCTGATGAACAACTACGCCGCGCAGATCGGCATGAAGGGTTCGCACTTCGTCAACGCGCATGGCCTTTCGGCGCCGGAGCACTACTCCACCGCCTACGACCTGGCCCTGTTGGGGCGCGCGATGATCCGCGAACATCCCGAGCAGTACGCCTTCAACAAGATCAAGGAATTCACGGTCGGCGCCATCACCCAGCCGAACCGCAACCTGCTGCTGTGGCGCGACGCCAGCGTGGACGGCATCAAGACCGGCCACCATTCCGCCGCGGGCTACTGCCTGATGAGCTCGGCCAAGCGTGGCGACCAGCGCCTGATCGCCGTGGTGATGGGGTCCACGTCCGAGAAGCAGCGCGCCGATGACAGCCTGGCGCTGCTGAACTGGGGCTTCCGCTTCTACGAAACGCACCGCCTGTACGAGCCCGGCAAGGCCATCGCCACCCAGCGCGTGTGGAAGGGCAAGACCAAGGACGTGCAGCTGGGTGTCGCGCAGCCGATGCTGGTCAGTGTCCCGCGCGGCCGCTACGACGACCTGAAGCCGACCATGGACGTGCCGAAGACGCTGGTGGCGCCGATCACCGCAGGCCAGGCCATCGGCACGGTGAAAGTCACGCTGGACGGCAAGGTGGTCGCGCAGTCGCCGCTGGTGGCGATCACCGCCATCGAGGAAGCCGGCTTTTTCAAGCGCCTGTGGGACGCCTTCTGGATGTGGTGGGAGTCGGAGTGATCCGCCACGCGCCATGACGAACAAGAAGCCGGCGGAAGCCGGCTTCTTCATTTCCCGCTCAGCGCATGCCTGCGGCGATCAAGCCTATCGCCAGGATGGCCAGCGGGATGGCCAGCAGATTGAGGCGGCTCAGACGTTCGCCGAAACCGAGCATGCCCACCAGCGTGCCCAGCAGCACCACGCCGATGTTCATCATCGAGAACACCACCGCCGGATTCTCCGGCAGTGCGCGGTGGGCCTTCACGTAGAACAGGATGTTGGCGAAGTTCAACGTGCCCAGCAGCAGGCCGCTGGCAAGCGCGGCGCCGGTCAACGCGATCCGCGCACGCCAGGCGCGCAGCGTCTGTACGACCAGCATCACCACGAAGGCCGCGACGAAGGCGACCTGCAATGACGCGGCGAACGGCGTGCCTGCCGCGGACAGTCGTTTCAGCAGCACGTCGACGCTCGCGTAGCCCACCAGTACGAGCAGCGGCAACGCCCAGCCGGTCCAGTCCGCGCCCGCATCGCGGGCCGGCCCTGATCGCGGGCGCAGCACCAGCATGACGATGGCCACCACGCCGAGGACGAGGCCGATGATCCTCAGGCTGTCCACGCGTTCGCCGAACCACAGGAACGCCGCCAGCAGTGACAGCACCAGCGACATCCGTTGTGCCACGTCGGTGCGTACGATGCCCGCTGCGCGCACGGACGCCGACAGGGCCAGGAAGATGCCGGGCAGCAACAGGGCCAGCAGGGCCAGTTCCACGTGCGGCGCGCCGGCACGCGACAGGGCTGCCAGCGGTGGGTCCAGCAGCGCGAAGCACAGCAACGACGCGGCCAGGTAGTTCCAGGTGATGCCCTGGGCGATATCGATGTCGCGCCGCTGCATCAGCTTGAGCAGCACCGAGACCAGGACGCTGCAGACGACGCTGATGAGCAGGTAGGACACGGCAGGACTCACGGGAGGGGAGCGGATTATCGCGCAAGGCGCGGGTAGGCCATCACGCCGCTCTGCTGGCCGGAGCCAGTCACATTTATCGTGCCTAGCGGGGTATACGGCTGCCATGGCCTATCATCGAGGGCGGGGACGTCGGCGCATGTGCCGTGACGCCTCCGCATCGATGGAATGCCCCATATGGGGCGACAACCTTTCAAGGAGATATACAAGTGAACAGGGGAACGAACAACACGCTCCGCATCGCAATGGGCATGCTGGCCATCGCTGCCACGCTGCCTGCCTTCGCGCAGCGCCAGAGCGCGCAGGACCAGCGCAAGCAGCAGATGGCCGAGATCCCGACCTGCACCAAGCCGCTAGGTTCGATCTCGGTGATCGAACCGGAGGACGGCGTGAACTGGTGGAGCGGCCAGCAGCTGCCGGCGCCATCGAAACTGATCAAGGTCTTCGTCAACAAGTCGCGCTGCTTCACCCTCGTCGATCGCGGCGTGGGCATGGGCGCGGCGATGGCCGAGCGCGACCTGGCGGCCAGCGGCGAGCTGCGCAACCGCTCCAACATCGGCAAGGGCCAGATCCGCGCCGCCGACTACGTGCTGGTGCCGGACCTGATCTCGCAGAACAGCAATGCGGGCGGCAATGCGATCAGCGGCCTGCTCGGGGGCCTGGTGGGCGGCAATCTCGGCCGCGCCGTCGGTGGGCTGGACTTCAAGAAGAAGACCGCCGATGTGGTGCTGACGGTCACCGACGTGCGCTCCTCCGAGCAGGTGGCGATGGCCGAGGGCAGTGCCAAGAAGACCGATATCGGCTGGGGCGCGGGCGGCAGCCTGTTCACCGGCAGCCACTGGGGCGGCGGCGGCGCCAGCGGCTACGCCAACACCGAGATCGGCCAGGTCATCACGCTGGCCTACCTGCAGGCGTACACCAACCTGGTGACCGAGCTGGGCGGCCTGTCCGGCAACGCGTCCGCTTCCAACGCCCAGCAGGCAGTGGAAATGACCAAGCCTGGTCGCCTGTTCGCCAATCCCAAGGGCACCGGCAAGGCCGTGCGCGACCTCGACCCGGGCATGCTGCTGTACCCCACCGGCAACAAGGACGGAATGATGTGGGAAGTGGAAGACGAACTGGGCAACAAGGGGTGGGTGTCGTCCAGCCTGGTGCAGCTGGCGCGCTGAACCGCCTGCCGGATGTGCACGAAGGGCCGCGAAAGCGGCCCTTCTTCGTTCCGGGAGGCCCACGGCTTGGCTTTCACGCCCGGCATCCCAATAATTCCCGCATGGAAATCAAATCCGACAACCCCGACCACGGCTTCCAGTTCCCCGGCACCTTCGAGCTCAGCGCGATGGGCACGGCCGGTACCGGGCTGGAATCCGAACTGCCGCGCCTGCTGGAATCGGCCGGCGTGGAAGTCCTGCACGAAGACATCAACTGGAAGCACTCCAGCAACGGCAAGTACGTCTCGGTGCGCATCCGCTTCCGTGCCGATGACCGCGCGCAGTACGACGCCGCGCACAACGCGTTGCGCGAGCATCCGGAAGTGAAGTGGACGCTGTGACCGCGCCCTGCGTCGTCCGCGAACTGGGCCGCCAGCCATACGAACCGGTGTGGCGTGCCATGCAGCGGTTCACCGACGCGCGCACCGAGGCCACTGGCGACGAACTGTGGCTGGTCGAACACGATCCGGTGTTCACCCTAGGCCAGGCCGGCAAGGACGAACACGTGCTGGCGCCGGGCAACATCCCGGTGATCCATGTCGATCGTGGCGGACAGGTGACCTACCACGGCCCCGGGCAGATCGTCGCGTATCCGCTGTTCGACCTGAAGCGGTTGAAAGTCGGCGTGCGCGACTACGTCTGCAAGATCGAGCAGGCGATGATCGACACGCTGGCCGAATGGAACCTCCATGCCGAACGCAAGGATGGCGCACCCGGCGTGTACGTGGCCGGCGCCAAGATCGGTGCGCTCGGCATCCGCGTGCGGCGCGGCTGCACGTTCCATGGCCTGGCGTTCAACATCGCGATGGACCTGGAACCGTTCCACCGCATCAATCCCTGCGGCTATCAGGGCCTGCAGGTGGTTTCGCTGGCCGACCTCGGCGGCCCTGCCGGCATGGGCCAAGTGAAGCCGGTATTGCTGAAGCACATGGCGGACCAGTTCGGCCTGTCGCTGCAGCACGAAGCGGCGTTGCCGGATCTGTCGCAGGCGGCGTAATCCGCTTGTTGTAGGAGCGACGTCAGTCGCGACCGCACGGCCGGCCTGCCAGCGAGCGTGGAGGGAGTGCAAAAGCATGCCGCCTGACATGAAGCGTCCTGACCAGGCCTCAACGCCGAGTCGTGGTCCGCGGTCGCGACTGACGTCGCTCCTACAACAGTCGTTGGCCCATGCCACAATCGGCCGGCATGAACGACGCGACCCTCTCCCTCGACACCGAGCTTGATGCGCTGACCGAACGCGGCTTGGCGCGCCTGCGCACCGCGTCGCCGGATCTGGATGCCCTGCTCGGCGACGCGCGCAATGTCGATCGTGTGTCGCGCGTGATTGCGACCAGCGACTTCGCCCTGGAAACACTGCGCCGCCAGCCCGACCTGCTGGCCGCCTTGCTGCACGACGATGGCGCTGCACTCTGGCCGGTGCCTGCGCTGGTGGCGGACAACACCGCGCAATGGCCCGAGTTGCTGCGTCGCTACCGCACCGCCGAATCCACGCGCCTGGTGTGGCGCGATGTGCATGGCCTCGACATGGTGGACGACACGCTCGCAGGCACCACGCGATTGGCCGAAGTCTGCCTGAAGACCGCGCTGGAGGCATTGGAAGCCGAGTTCGCACAACGCCATGGCGTCGTGCGCGCACCCGACGGCAGCGTACAGCGGCTGGTCGTGTTCGGGCTGGGCAAGCTGGGCGGCGGCGAACTGAACTTCTCGTCGGACATCGACCTGGTCTATGCGTATCCGCAGGGCGGGGAGTCCGATGGCGCACGATCGCTCGCGGCCGAGGACTACTTCATGCGGCTGGGGCAGCGGTTGGCGAAGCTGCTGGACGAGCCGACCGTCGACGGCTTCTGCCACCGCGTCGATCTGCGCCTGCGGCCTTTCGGCAATGCCGGTCGCCTTGCGCTGTCGTTCGCCGGCATGGACCAGTACTTCCAGCGCGAAGGCCGCGACTGGGAGCGCTACGCATGGCTGAAGGCGCGCGCGGTGGCGGGTGACATCGTGGAAGGCGAGCGCTGGCTGGAGTCGTTGCGACCATTCGTCTATCGCCGCTATCTCGATTACACGGCGCTCGATGGCCTGCGCGAGATGAAGGCGGCGATCGCCGCCGAAGTCGCACGCCGCGAGCTGGCTGACGACATCAAGCGCGGGCCCGGCGGCATCCGCGAGATCGAGTTCCTGGTGCAGGCGTTGCAGCTGATTCGCGGTGGGCGCGAAGCCGCGCTGCGTGAGCGGAGGCTGCGCTTGGCCTTGCCCGCGCTGGTCGCCACGCGGCAGATGTCCGAAGAGGAGGGCGATGCGTTGGCGCAGGCCTACCGTTTCCTGCGCCGGCTGGAAAATCGCCTGCAGATGCTGCGCGATGCGCAGACGCATGCGCTGCCGGAGGACGCGATGGACCGCCATCGCATCGCGCGTGGCCTGGACTGTCGGGACTGGGATGCGTTGCGCGTCGCACTGGACCTGCAGCGTGCGCGGGTGTCGGCCGAGTTCGCCGAACTGCTCGCACCGCGCCAGCGCGATGCCGCGCCGGATGCGCTGGCACTGTACTGGCGGGCGCTGCCCGATGGGGGCGATGTCGAGGTGCTGGCCGCATCCGGGTTCGCCGATGCGGGCAGCGCCGACGGTGCGCTGCGCGAGTTCGCCCAGTTCAGTGGCGTGCGCGCGCTGTCCGATGGTTCGCGTGCGCGGCTCGATCGCGTGCTGCCGGCCTTGCTCGACGCCTGCGCACGCTCGTCGCAACCGGATGCGGCATTGCGGCGCGTGTTGTCGCTGTTGCAGGCGATCCTGCGCCGCGCCAGCTATCTCGCGCTGCTCGACGAACAGCCCAGCGCACTGGCGCGGTTGGTCAACGTGCTGGCGCGCAGTGCGCTGCTGTCCGAGCGGCTGGCGCAGTACCCCTTGCTGCTCGACGAACTGCTCGACACCCGCGTCTCCGGCCCGATGCCCGACCGCGACGAACTTCGCATGGAATGCGAAGCGGCGCTGGTGGAGGACGATCCGGAAACCTGCCTGCGTGTAGTGAACGAGCGGCGGCTCGCGCTGAGCTTCCGCGTGGCGTTGGCCGCGCTCGACGGTCGCCAGGCCGCGCGCGACAGCGTGCGCCAGTTGGCGTGGCTGGCCGACGAGGTGGTCCGCGTCGTCGTGCAGGTCGCCACGCGCGATGTCGCGTCGGCACATGGCGTCGTCGCAGGCGGCCGGTTTGCGGTGATCGGTTACGGCAGCCTGGGCGGCGAGGAACTCGGCTTCGGTTCGGACCTGGACCTGGTGTTCCTGTTCGATGCGCCTGCCGGTGCCGAATCCGATGGCACGCGCGCGCTGGAAGCGGGTCGCTGGTATGCGCGGCTGGCGCAGAAGATCGTCGCGTTGCTCGGCGCGGTGACGGCGGCGGGCCGCCTCTACGACGTGGACGTACGCCTCCGCCCGGACGGTGCCAAGGGTCTGCTGGTCTCTTCGCTGGCCAGCTTCACCGAATACCAGCGCGAACGCGCGTGGACCTGGGAGCACCAGGCCCTGGTGCGCGCCCGGGGCATCGCCGGTGATGCAGGCCTGCTGGAGGCGTTCGAACGTATCCGTGCGCAAACGCTGTCCTCTCGGCGCGATGCCACGAAACTCCGGGACGACGTGACCCACATGCGTGCACGCATGCGCGGCGAACTGGACCGCAGCGATGCCGCGCGCTTCGACCTGAAGCAGGGCGCGGGCGGGCTGGTGGATCTGGAATTCCTGCTGCAGTACCTGGTGCTGCGCGACTCCGCCACGCACCCGGCGTTGCTCGCACCGCGCGACAGCAGCGGCTTGATCATCGCGATGGCGGAGGCCGGCGTGCTGCCGCGTGAGGAAGCCGAGGCACTGTGCCAGGTGCATGCCACTTTCGTGGCCGAAGGACTGGCCTGCACGCTGGACCGGCGGCCGCGACTGGTGATCGAGAATGCCGCGCTGGCGACCGCCCGCGCGCTCGTCGTGCGCACGGCCGAGACGCATGGACTGATGTTCGCCCCGTGAGGGGCGCTTGCCAGTCGCGCGCGTCCGCCGCTAACCTGCATCCCCGCGTGACTGGCGCCTGGAGGGAGCACCCTCGGGAAGCGCGGGCATCGCCGCCGCGCGCCTGGGCATCCTTTCCTCCAACAGGAGATGCTCCGTGCCCGACGCTTCCCCGCTGCTCGCATTCGCACTGATCGCGCTCGGCATGGTGCTGACGCCGGGGCCGAACATGATCTACCTGGTGTCGCGCTCGATCAGCCAGGGCACGCGTGCCGGACTGATATCGCTGGGCGGTGTTGCCGCCGGATTCGTGGTCTACATGCTGTGCGCCGCCTTCGGCATCACGGCGCTGCTGATGACGGTGCCCTATGCGTACGACGCGCTGCGCATCACCGGCGCAGCCTATCTGCTCTACCTGGCCTGGCAGGCAGTGCGACCCGGTGGCCGTTCGCCACTGCAGGTGCGCGAACTGCCGGCCGATGGCCCACGCAAGCTGTTCCTGATGGGACTGCTGACCAATCTGCTGAACCCCAAGATCGCCGTGCTCTACCTGTCGCTGCTGCCGCAGTTCATCGACCCTGTGCGCGGTGACGTGCTGGCGCAATCGCTCGCGCTGGGTTCGGTGCAGATCCTCGTCAGCCTGGTCGTCAATGCGCTGATCGCGGTATTCGCGGGCAGTGTTGCCGCCTTCCTGGCGCAGCGGCCGTTCTGGGCCACGGCCCAGCGCTGGCTGATGGGCACGGTGCTGGCGGCGCTGGCGGTGCGGATGGCGACGGAAGCGCGCCGTTGACGTCAGGACGCGAGGCGGTCGCGGAGTGCCGCGGCCACGCGCGCTGTTTCCCGCAGCGGTTCGACATCGAAGGCCTGCATTGCGCTGTCCATCACGCGGATGCGCCCGCGTTGCAACAGGGCGTCCAGGAACCGGCGCGGCCGGCCACTGACGCGGTGGGGATCGAAGACGTGCACGGGCACCCTGGTCGCGCAGGCTTCGGACAGCATGTTGACCGAGTCTGGCGTGCAGACGATGCGGTCGGCCCAGGCCAGCAGGCCGGGGTAGGGGTTCGCGCCATCGTGTTCGCCGCACCAGACAATGCCGGGCGTGGCTGCGTAGCGTTGGCGCACCGCGTCGATCACCTGGTGCGGTGTGCGCCGCGAGGTGGTCACCAGCACGCTGCCGCCCTCGCGCGCCAGCACCGCGTCCAGGTCCGCCGCCAACGCCAGGAAGGCCGCAGGGTCGAAGCGCGCATGCGCGCTGTCGCCGCCCAGCAACACGGCGGTGCGGGGCGATGGCAGCAGGCCGAAGGTTGCGAACTGCAGGCGCGCGTCCGCAAGCCAGGCATCGTCGACCGGGTTCAGGCTGCCTGTCAGGGTGATGACGTTGCGGCCACGCAGGCCGTCATGCGCCGGCGCGATGACCACGTCCCAGTGCATGGGGTCGATGCGAGGCGCCAGGATCTGCACCGCCTTGCTGCCGCGCCCGCGCAGCAGCCGCGTCGCCAGCGCAGCCTGGCGGCCACAGCCGACGGCCAGCGGAGGGGGCGTGCGCAGGGCAGCGGCGAAAGCGCTTCCGAAGGCCTGCGCGGATCCGGGCCAGAGGCGAGGGGCCACCCAGCGCCACGGCGCACGCGGTTGCAGCACCCACTCACGCGCTTCACCGGCGTCCAGCTCATTCATCAACGCCCGGGCCTGCCGCACATTGCCGGCGTGGCCATCGGTCAGGGTCCAGGGGCGTGCCGGATCGATCGTGGGAGGGCTCGTTCGTTCCACTGGTTAAAACAATCCGTTCCGGGTCGGTTGGATGTTGCCATAGTCAGGACACCCTACACTGCCCCTTCGCGCTGCCGGCCCTGCCGCTGCGGCTCCCTTCCTTGTGACAGGTAACCCATGCCCCACGTTCTCGACGCCGCTTCGCTCGACCAGTTGTTCCGCACCGCCCGCACCTACAACGCGTTCAGCGGTGACGTCAGCGACGACACGCTGCGCCAGCTGTATGACCTGCTGAAGTTCGGTCCCACCCAGGCCAACACCACGCCGGCACGCTTCGTGTTCGTGAAGTCGGCCGAAGCCAAGGCCAAGCTGGGCCCGGCGCTGGACGAGGGCAACTACGCCAAGACCATGGCCGCACCGGTGACCGTCATCATCGGCCGCGACGAGGACTTCCACGAGAAGCTGCCGTTCCTGTTCCCGCATACCGATGCCAAGGCCTGGTTCGACGGCCCGCGCGAGAACCGCTTCAAGCCCGCGCTGCGCAACGCCAGCCTGCAGGCGGGCTACCTGATCCTCGCCGCGCGCGCGCTCGGCCTGGATGCCGGTCCGATGACCGGCTTCAACGCCGCGAAGGTCGACGAGGCTTTCTTCGCCGGCACCGCGATCAAGTCCGACATCCTGGTCAACCTGGGCCATGGCGACCCGGCCAGCATTTTCCCGCGTTCCCCGCGCCTGGGCTTCGACGAAGCCGCGCGCATCCTCTGACACCCCACCACCCCGGAGATAACCCATGCGCAAGACCCTGCTCGTTGCCGCCCTGTTCGCCTTCGCCGGCTCCGCCTTCGCCGCGCCGGTCACCTACAGGATCGACCCCGGCCATACCAACGTGCTGGCGACCTGGAACCATTTCGGTTTCTCCAACCCGAGCGCCAACTTCGGCCAGGCCGACGGCACCCTGGTGTACGACGCCGACAAGGTCTCCGCATCCAGCGTCCAAGTCACCCTGCCGCTGAGCGGCCTGAGCGCGCTGGCCGACCAGTTCTACGAGCACCTGACCAGCGACAAGTGGTTCGACGCCGCCAAGTACCCGTCCGCCACCTTCAAGAGCACCCAGGTGGAAGCGGCCGGCGAAGGCAAGCTGAAGGTCACCGGCGACCTGACCATCAAGGGTGTCACCAAGCCGGTGGTGCTGGACGTGACCCTCAACAAGGCCGGCGAGCACCCGATGAAGAAGGTGCCGGCGATCGGCTTCGACGCCACCGCCACGGTGAAGCGCAGCGACTTCGGCGTGGGCGCGTACGCTCCGATGGTCAGCGACGAAGTGACGCTGAAGATCACCACCGAAGCCACGGCCGACGCCAAGAAGTAAGCACGCCTTCCCCGGCCTCCGCGCGCGGGCCGGATGCTGCCGGAAACGCCGCCCCGCTCGCGCCGGGCGGCGTTTTCCGTCATGGGAACCCGTCCTTGGGCCGTCACGGTACCGGCTGGTAGACTGGCCGCCTCGTTCCAGCACGTCCCGCACCGCCATGACCCACACCGCCACCGCGCCCGCCAACGCCGAGAAGCGCTACACCGTCTCGCGCGCCGACCTGCCGCTGAGCTGCCCGCTGCCGTCGATGGCGCTGTGGAATTCGCATCCGCGTGTCTACCTGCCCATCGAAGACGCGCCTGATGGGGATGTGCAGTGCCCGTACTGCGGTTCGCATTTCGTCCTGGCCGATTGATCGCCTGATGCGGCCGAAGCGCGCGGCCCATCGCCCATGCGCTGCCTGACCGTCGTCCAGCTGTTGCCGGCGCTGGAATCCGGCGGCGTCGAACGCTCCACCCTCGAGATCGCGGATGCGCTGGTGCGCGCAGGCCACCGTGCCGTGGTGGTGTCGGCGGGCGGGCGGCTGGAGCCGGCGTTGCAAGCGACCGGCGCGGAGCACATCACGCTCGACATCGGTCGCAAATCATTGCTGACGTTGCGCCACGTGGTCACCCTGCGCCGGCTGTTCGCCGATGTCGGCGCCGACATCGTGCACGCGCGCTCGCGGCTTCCTGCGTGGCTTGGACTGTGGGCGATCCGCGCGATGCCTGAGGCTGCGCGACCACGATTCGTCACGACCATGCACGGGCTCAATTCGCCCGGGCGCTACAGCGCGGTGATGACGTACGGCGAGCGCGTGATCTGCGTGTCTGACACGGTGCGCGCGTATCTGCGCCAGCACTATCCGCAGACCGATGCCGGCAAGCTGGTCGTGATTCCGCGCGGCATCGATCCGACGCAGTTCCCGCGCGCCTCCTCGCGCGATCCTGACGCGCGTGCGTGGGCTGCCACGCAGCATCCTGCACTGGTGGGCGAAGGCCCGCTGCTGCTGCTGCCAGGGCGCGGCACTCGCCTCAAGGGCCACCAGGATGCCATCGCGCTGCTGGCCCGCCTGCGTGGCAGCGGCATCGATGCGCGCCTCTGGATGCCGGGCACGCGCGAAGGGGGACGCGAGCACTACGTCCTCGACCTGGAAGCGGAAGCGCGACGTGGCGGATGCGCCGATGCGCTCGCGATCACGCCACCGACAACCGCCATCGCTCGCGCCTACGCCGCCAGCGACCTGGTGTTGCAGCTGTCGCGCAAGCCCGAAGCGTTCGGCCGGACCGTGGTCGAAGCGCTGTCCGTGGGACGTCCCGTCGCCGGCTGGGCGCATGGCGGTGTCGGCGAGTTGCTGCGCGAACTGCAGCCCGCGGGCGCGGTGCCGGCATTCGATGAAGACCGCCTGTTCGATGCGGTGCGTTCGATGCTCGCCCATCCGCCGCCGCCATTGGCTACGATGGACGCCTACACCCTGCGCGCGATGCAGGACGCCACGCTCGCCCTTTACCACGATCTTGCCGATGACCGCCGACTCGCCATCGATCCCTGACATGCCTGTCCGTGGCCGTCCCCACGGCTGGCGCTGGGCACCCGCGTGGGTGCTGACGTTCGTCGCCCTCTGGCCGGCACCGGGCTATGCCGAAGCCGTGATGGTGCTGGGTGCATTGGCGGCCGTCATCCGGTTGCTGCTCGACAGGTTCCGTGGCGGCACGCGCCTGCTGAGCGGCGCGGCATGGGCGCTGACCAGCGCCCTGTTCGCCGCCTATTGGCTGCCCGAAGTCATCTCGGCCATGGACGCCGTAGACGCACCGCGGGCATTTCGCGAGGCCGCGGTGGACCTGCGCTACCTGCCGTTCCTGTGGCTGGTGGCGGCCGCCGTGGCGAACAGGGAAGCGCGGCGCACCACCTTCAACGGTCTGGCCATCATCGTCGCGGTGTGGACGCTGGACGCGCTGGCGCAGGTCGTGTTCGGCACCAGTCCCTTGTTCTGGGGCCTGGACCAGCTCAAGCAACTGGTCAGCGGACGCCCGATGTGCACTGCGGAACAGATGGCCGGCCTCGACAGGCTCAGCGGTTTCCTGGGCCCGTGCAACCGGAAGCTCGGCGTGGTGATGGCGAGCCTGTCGCCGTTCCTGCTGTTCGCAGCGGAACGGCGCTTGAAGGCAACGGGCTGGCTGCTGGCATCGGCCGCGATAGGTGTCGTCGTGTTGCTGGCTGGCGCGCGTGCCGCATGGATCACCTACGCCCTGGTGCTGGTGTTCTCCGGCTGGAAATTGTTGGGTTGGAAGCGGCTGCTGGGTGTCTTCGCTTTCGGCGCCGTGTTGCTGGTGGTACTGGCCATGGTGTCGCCGCAGGTGCGCGAACGTATCCGGCTCACCACGCATGCATTGACCGCCAACGAATCCGGCGTGGACACCGCGTTGTCGGGCCGCGGGCAGATCTGGTCCGCCGCCGGCTGCATGATCGTCGAGCACCCCATCAACGGCGTGGGTGCGCGGGGCTTTCGCGAAGCATTCCCCGGTTGCGATGCAGGGGCCGGCGAGCGGCCTGCATGGGGCCAGGGTCCGGCGTTCCATGCCCATCAGATCGTGCTGGAAGTACTCAGCGAAACCGGCGTCATCGGCCTGTTGCTGTGGCTGGCGGGTGCAGCGCTGGCATGGCGTGCCTGGCGTTATGCCGCACCGCAGGCGAAGGAGCGCGCGCGGCCGGCGATGCTGGCGCTGGCGGTGACGGTCTTCCCGTTCAATACGCACCTTGCGTTCTACTCCACGTTCTGGGGCGGCCTGACGCTGATGCTGGCGGCGCTGTACGCGGGCAGCCTGCTGGCGCGCGATGACGAATGAGCGCGCGGCGGGCGTGCGCTGCTGGTTCGTGGCGCCCGCCAACCTGATCGCATCGGCGTTCGCGCGGTTGCCGCAGCGGGTGCTGTTGCTGCTCGGGAGCATCACGACCTGGTTGCTGTGGCCGCTGCTCGGCAAGCGCCGCCGCTATGCGGCGACCAACATCGCGCTGTGTTTCCCTGCACTGGATGACCGTGCCCGCGCCCGCCTGCTGCGCGACACCCTGCGCGCCACGGTGACCGGCATGTTCGAACTCGTGCGGGGCTGGTACGCGCCCACGTGGGCGTTGCGCGGGCTGGCCGACGTGCAGGGGCTGGAACACGTGCGCGCCGCACGCGCACAGGGGCGCGGCATTCTGCTGTTCGGCGGCCATATCCCACACTCTGAACTGTGCGCGCGCCTGCTGGGCGACGCGCTGGGCGAACGGGTGACCATCGTCGCGCGACGCAACAACGATCCCTGCATCGAGCATCTGCTCGACACTGCCCGTCGCCGCGTCTTCGCCGATGTCATCGGCAAGAAAGACGTGCGCGGCTTGCTGCGCACGCTGTCGCGCGGCGGCATCGTCGCGTATTCCGCGGACCAGGATTTCAACTACCAGAATGCCTTCGTGCCGTTCTTCGGCGTGCAGGCCGCGACCTTGACCGCCACGCCCGATCTCGCACGCCGGAGCAATGCCGTCGTGCTGCCGTTCTGGTTCCATCGTGACGCGGCGGGACGCTACCAGCTGCGCGTCGAGCCGACGTGGGAAGGATGGCCGACCGGCGACCCGGTGCGGGATGCGGCACGCTATATGGCGGAACTGGAAGCCGTCGTGCGCCGGCATCCCGAGCAGTACCTGTGGGTACACCGGCGTTTCAAGACGCGGCCCCAGGGCGAACCCGGCCTCTACCGGTAGAGTTCGCCGCGCCCGTCGGGCTGACGCTTGAAGCGGCGGTGGATCCACAGGTACTGGGTGGGCGCCTCGCGCACCATGGACTCGATTGCGGCGATCACGCGCGCCGTGTCCGCCGTGGCATCCGATGACGGGAAATCCTCCAGCGCGGGTGAGAGCGTCAGCGTGTAGCCGCCGTCTTCGCGGCGGACGTGCGAGAACGCGATCACCGCCGCGCCCGACAGCCGTGCCAGTTGATGGGTGGAGGTGAGGCTGTAGGCCGGGTGGCCGAAGAACGGAACGAATACGCTCTCGCCGCGCCGCGTATCCTGGTCGGGGGCGAACCAGAGCAGTCCGCCCTGCTTGAGGTGCTTCAGCGCAGGGCGCAACTCTTCACGGGTGAACATCGCGGTGGCGTAACGCAGGCGGCCGCGCTTGACCGCCCACTCCATAGCGCCCTGGTTGTGCGGGCGGTACATGCCGGCCAGCGGTGCGTGGTCGCACATCAGCCGCGCCGAGATCTCCAGCGTGGTGAAGTGTCCGGACACCACGATCACCCCGCGGCCACCGGCACGTGCCGCCGCCAGGTGCTCCAGGCCCTCGACCCGCAGTCCCCGCCGCATCGGCGCCACGCTGCCCCACCAGGCGCGCGCGAATTCGAACAGTCCGATGCCGAGCTCGCCGAAACTGGCCCGCGCCATCGCGTCCCGGGCATCGGCGTCCAGTTCCGGAAAACACAGCGCGATGTTGCGGCGGGCGATGTTCCTGCGCTCACGCATCGCCGCAAAGAGCAGCGCGCCGATAAGGCGTCCCAGCACGCGCTGCAGCGCCCACGGCAGGCGCGCCACCAGCCATGCCAGCCCGATGCCGATCCAGGCCGGCCACTGCGCAGGCCCCATGGGTGGACGCTCGCGGGCGTCGGCGGATCGCTTCTCGGTTTCGGCCATGGCCCATTGTAACGGCGGCCCCGGGTATCCTTGTCGGCAATGCCGAACCGAACTGCCGAACGCCTGCTGCGCGCCCTCTATTCGGCGGTGCTGTACGTGTTGACGCCGGTCACTCTCTATCACTTGATCTGGCGCGGCTTCCGCTACCCCGAGTACTTCCAGCGCTGGAACGAGCGCTACGGCAGCTACGACACGCCGGGCAGCCCGGTGGACGTCTGGTTGCATGCGGTCTCGGTGGGGGAAGTGAACGCCGCCGCACCGGTGGTGAATGCGCTGCTCAGGCGCCATCGCGGCCTGCGCGTGCTGATCACCACCATCACGCCCACCGGCTCGGAGCGCGTGCAGGCGCTGTGGGGCGATCGCGTGCTGCATGTGTACTCGCCCTACGACCTTCCCGGCGCGGTCGCGCGGTTCCTGCGCCACTTCCCGCCGCGACTGGCGCTGATCATGGAGACCGAGCTGTGGCCCAGCCTGTTGTTCGGCTGCCATGACCGGAAGGTGCCGGTCTACATCCTCAATGCGCGTCTTTCAGCGCGATCCCTGCGTGGCTACAGCGTGTTGCGTCCGCTGATCGCACGCATGCTGCGCACGGTGCGCCGCGTGGCCGCGCAGTCCGGTGACGATGCCGCCCGCTTCGTGCAACTGGGCGCCGCGCCCGAACAGGTACGCGACGTCGGCAACCTGAAGTTCGACATTCCCGTGCCGGACACCGTGGCCGACATCGTCGCCGGTTTCCGGGGACACCTGTCCGCACAGCGTCGGGTCTGGATCGCTGCGAGCACGCACGAGGATGAAGAGGCGCCGGTGCTCGCCATCCATGCGCGGTTGCGCACGCGCTGGCCCGACCTGCTGCTGCTGTGGGCACCCCGCCATCCGGAGCGCTTCCCGCGCGTGGCCGACGCCGCGCGCGACGCCGGCTGGAAGGTGGGAACACGTCGCGCAGACCGCTGGCCGGCTGCCGGCGATGATGTCTTCGTGCTCGACACGCTGGGCGAACTGATGGCGTTCTACGCCTGCGCCGACGTGGCCTTCGTCGGTGGCAGCCTGCAAGCCATCGGGGGACACAACATGCTGGAGCCGGCCGCGGTCGGCACGCCTGCCGTCACTGGTCCGCACCTGCACAACTTCAGCGAGATCTCCCGGCGCCTGAAGGAAGCCGAAGCCCTGGTGATCGCGCCGGACGCGACGGGAGTAGCGGTCGCCATCGAAGACCTGCTCGCCGATGACGCACGGCGCCACGACATGGCGGGACGTGGTCGCGCGCTCGTCGAACATGGTCGCGGCGCACTGGCGCGCACGCTGGCGATGATCGCGCCGCACCTGCCGGCCCCGGTGGCGTGAACGACATGGCGCCGCGCGCACTGGCCGGCGTGCGCGTACTGGATCTGACGCGTGTGCTTGCCGGGCCATGGAGCACACAGGTGCTCGCGGACCTCGGCGCCGATGTCATCAAGGTTGAGCGGCCGGGCAGTGGCGACGATACGCGTGGATGGGGGCCGCCCTTCCTGCGCGACGCAGCGGGGAATGAAACCGCAGAGTCCGCGTATTTCCTGTGCGCGAACCGCAACAAGCGCTCGCTGACAGTGGACATCTCCACCGACGATGGCCAGGCCATCATCCGGCGGCTTGCCATGCAAAGCGATGTGCTGGTGGAGAACTTCAAGGTCGGCGACATGGCGCGGTACGGGCTGGATGCCGCGACCCTGCGCGCCGCCAATCCGCGGCTGGTGTACTGCTCGATCACGGGCTTCGGCCAGGACGGGCCCTATGCGCATCGCGCGGGTTACGACTTTGCCGTGCAGGGGCTTGGCGGCCTGATGAGTGTCACCGGCGCCGCGGAGGGCGAGCCCCAGAAGGTCGGGGTGGCGGTCGCTGACCTGTTCACTGGCATGTACGCCAGCGTCGCCATCCTCGCCGCGCTGCGCCACCGCGATGCCACGGGCGAAGGACAGGTGATCGACATGGCGCTGCTCGACGCGCAGGTCGCGATGCTGGCCAATCTGGGTAGTCACTATCTGGTCGGGGGCGAAGTGCCGCCACGGCAGGGCAATGCGCACGCCAACATCGTGCCGTACCAGGTATTCGCGGTTGCCGACGGCCACATCATCGTCGCCGTCGGCAACGACCGGCAGTTCGCGCGCCTCTGCGACCTGCTGGATGAGCCTGCACTCGCCGTCGACGCGCGGTTCACCACGAACGCGGAGCGCGTGCGATGTCGTGACGTGCTCGTGCCGATGCTCCAGGCGCACTTTCTGCGGCGCGACCGGCGCGCATGGCTGTCGTTGCTCGAAGCTGCGGGCATTCCCTGTGGCCCGGTCAATGACCTTGCCGACGTGTTCGCCGATCCGCAGGTTCGGGCGCGTGGCATGGTCGTCGAGGTGCCGCATTCGCATGCCGGCACGTTGCCGCTGGTGGGCAGTCCGATCAGGTTGTCGGTGACACCGGTGCAGCCGTCGCGTGGGCCGCCGATGCTGGGGCAGCACACCGACAACGTGTTGCGCGAGGCGGGTTACGGCGACGATGAGATCGCGGTGTTGCGGTCTCGCGGCGCGATCTGAGTCCCGATTGTAGGAGCGACGTAAGTCGCGACCGCACGCCCGAACGACATCGGATATTTGCATGGAGACGGATGATTCCCGGTCGCGACTTATGTCGCTCCTACAGGAAATCCGAGGCCAGAAACGACAACGGCGGGCCGAAGCCCGCCGTTGTCGTTGCGCCAGGGGCGCGGGGATTACTGCGAAAGGGGCTGCGACGAGAGGCGCGCTTCGGCGTCGGCGGTCAGCAGGCGGTTCACGTCCTGCACGTCGGCGCCATCCAGCGTGCCGGCGGCCTGCTCCAGCAGCAGGCGGTTCTGCAGGAAGTTGTAGCGCGCCTGCGCGTACTCCACCTGCGCCTGGAACAGCGTGCGCTGGTTCTGCAGCACGTCCAGCACGGTGCGGGTGCCGACTTCCAGGCCGACCTGCGAGGCGTCCAGCGCGCTCTGCGCGGAGACCACCGCCAAGCGACGGGCTTCCACTTCGCTGACGCCGGCGACCAGTGCCTGGTAGGCATTGCTGGTGTTGCGGATCAGCGCGCGGCGGGTCTGCTCCAGGCCGTCCGACGCGCGGTCACGCTGGGCCAGCGCCTGGCGCACGCCGGACTGGGTGGCACCACCGGAGAAGATCGGCACGGTCAGGGTCACGCCCCAGTTGTAGCCTTCGCCGTCCTGCGACAACGTGCCCGGCACGCTGTCCCAAGCGGTGCCGTTGGTGTAGCGGCCACTGAAGTTGAGGGTGGGGTAGTGGCCGGCACGTGCGCTGGAGACGCCATGCTGTGCGGATTCCAGCGAGTATTCCGCCGACTTGAGGTCGGGATTCTGTTCCAGCGCGCGATCGACCCAGGATTGGGCGTTCTGTTCCGCCGGCAGTTCCGGGCGGAAGTCGTCCGGCAGGCCTTTCAATCCGCTGATCGGCTGGCCCGTGATCTCGGCCAACGCGCGGTAGCTGTCGTCCAGGGAGTTGCGGGCCAGGATGGTGTTGGCGCGCGCGCTGTCGTACTGGGCCCGGGCTTCGTGTACGTCGGTGATCGGCGCCAGGCCCACGTCCAGGCGCTTCTGCGCATAGTCGAACTGCTTCTTCGATGCGGCTTCGTTGGTTTCGGCGGCCGCCAGCGACTCGATGCCGATCAGGACGTTGAAGTACGCGGCCGAGGTGCGGGTGATCAGCTCGTTGTTCGCCGAGGCCAGGTCGTAGTCGGCGGCCTGGCTGATGGCGCGCTGGCCACGCAGGTTGGCGATGCGGCTCCAGTCGAAGATCGTCTGGCTGACCGAGGCACCGTAGCTGCGGCTCTTCCCATCACCCAGCGGATCGCCCGGCCGGCTGTCGTGGGTCAGCGTATAGCCCGCGCTGCCGCTGATCTGCGGCAGCAGCGCTGCACGAGCCTGCACCGCGCCTTCCTTGTCGAACAGGCGGGTGGATTCGGCGATGGACAGCTGAGGGTCGCCTGTGCGCGCCAGCTCATAGGTCTGCATCAGGTCGGTGGCGCCGGCCGCGGACGGCAGGGCCAGGGCGAGCGCTAGTGCGAGGGGGCGACGGCTCATGCGGGTTCCTTTTTTTAATCTTCAGAAGACGAACTGGGGCGCCGGCGCGGCGCCGACCAGGTAGGGGAGGTCGGTTTCGAACAACGATTCGATGCGTGGGCCGTTGACATCGTTGACGTGCAGCACGGCTTCCATCACCGGCGACGTGCCGCGCACGACGAACAGGCGGCCGCCGGGGCGCAGCCATTGCAGGAAGCGGGCAGGCACGCTGGCCATGGCACCGGTCACGCAGATCACGTCGAAGCGGCGGTCGGTGTCCCATGTCAGCGCGTCGACGGTGTCGATGCGGACGTTGCTGCCCAAACCAGCGGCATCGAGGCGCGCACGCGCGGCTTCGGCGAATTCGGGGTGGATTTCCAGACTGACCACTTCG
The DNA here is from genome assembly GCA_966210745.1 of uncultured Pseudoxanthomonas sp. Classification (GTDB taxonomy): domain Bacteria; phylum Pseudomonadota; class Gammaproteobacteria; order Xanthomonadales; family Xanthomonadaceae; genus Pseudoxanthomonas_A. The sequence continues at coordinate 79,722 of CBIHLJ010000008.1, read as the reverse complement.
CGCGCCAGGTGGCCCAGGCAGGCGGTCAGGTAGCCGCTGCCGGTGCCGATTTCCAGCACGTCCTCATCGGCCTGCGGCTTCAACGCCTGCAGGGTGCGGCCCTCGACGACGGGCTTCATCATCGATTGGCCGTGGCCCAGCGGCAGCTCCAGGTCCGCGTAGGCCAGTGCACGATGCGCGTCGGCCACGAAGGCCTCGCGCGGCAACGTGGCCAACGTTTCCAGCACGCGCGCATCCAGCACGTCCCAGGGACGTACCTGCTGCTCGACCATGTTTTCGCGGGCCTGGGTGTAGTTGATCGTCATGGGGGTGGTCATCCGACGCAGGGGGCTGGGCCCGGCATTTTACCGGGCTGGCTCGGTCCGCGCTGGGCAAGGATCGGGGCAGCCGCCATGGCGGACGCAGTGCCGGAAGTCATCGCGACCTCCGACGCGCAGGGCTGGCCTTCAGCTTCAGCGCCGGCCATAGGCCCTCAGGAACATGTCCACGGTGGCATCGATGTGCCGCCGGGTGTCGGACTGGCCGGGCTGGCTGCACAGGCCGCATGTCATGCGGGCATGTACTTCGCCCTTGATCAGGGTGAAGAACTGGATGGACGCCGTCGCCACATCGGGGATGTCCAACTCGCCCTTGGCCACCTGCGCCTGCAGCAGCGCCGCAAAGGCGTCATGGGTGCGCTGTGGGCCGGCTTCCCAGAACGTCTGCTTGAGCTTGTCGTCGATGTTGCCGGGGACCATCATCATGCGGTGCGTGCTGATGGCCTCTTCGCTGGTGATCAGCGCGAAGAAAGCCTGCGCGATCGCCTTCAGCTGGTCGCGCAGCGAGCCCTTCAGCTCGATCTGGAACAGCGTGTCGGGGAGCATTTCCTCGCATTTGGCCTGCACGGCCGCGGCGAACAGGGCGTCCTTGTCGCCGAAATGGCTGTAAACCGTCAATTTGGAGACCCCGGCCTCGGCGGCAATCTGGTCCATGCTGACGCCGTTGAAACCCTCGCGCGCGAACAATTGCTTGGCGGCCTCCAGGATCGCGGCGCGCTTGCCGAGATCCTTCGGGCGGCCGGGACCGCTGGTGGCGGCCTTGGTGGGGGACTTGCGACGGCTGGCGGAAGTGGGCGGGCTGACCATGTCGTAATACTAGACTACTCGGTTCGATATTTATACTATACCGCCAAGTCTACTAATTGAAGTCGTCATGGAGCGGTGTATGCGCCATATGCGCTGGAACGGAGTGTTCGGAATCGTGCTGCTCGGCCTTGCCGCATGCAGTGCGGAGCAGCCTGTGGAGTCGGCGCGTCCCGCGCTGGTGGTCCACCCCGGCGGTGGCGCCGAGGCCGCGCTGTCGGCGTACGCCGGCGAAGTGCGCGCACGCGAGGAGAGTCCGCTGTCGTTCCGTGTAAGCGGCAACCTGGTGCGTCGCAACGTCGATGCCGGCGCCCGCGTGCAGAAGGGCGAAGTGCTTGCGCTGCTGGACCCGGGCGACTTCGCGCTGCAGGCACAGGCCGCGCAGGCGCAACTTGCCGCGGCCGACGCCGACCTTGTCCGCGCGCGCGGCGACCGCGACCGCTACGCCAAGCTGGTCGGCGACAAGCTGATCAGCCAGTCGGCGTACGACGCGCAGGTGGCCGCGTACAAGGCGGCCGAAGGCCAGGCGCGTGCCGCACGTGCGCAAATGGACGTGATGCGCAATCAGGAAGGCTATTCGCAATTGCGCGCGCCGCGCGACGGCGTGATTGCAAGCCGCCAGGCCGAAGCCGGGCAGGTGGTCGCCGCGGGCCAGACCGTCTTCATCCTGGCCGCCGACGGGGGTCGCGAAGTGGCCATCGGCCTGCCGGAGAACCGCATCCGTGATTTCAGCGTGGGCCAGCCGGTGATGGTCGAACTGTGGAATGCACTCGGGCAGCGCCTGCCCGGCACCATCCGTGAGATCGCGCCCGCTGCCGACGCGCAGACGCGCACCTATGCCGCGCGCGTCAGCCTGGTGGGCGACGCGCAGCAGCAGGTCGAACTGGGACAGAGCGCGCGCGTCTATGTGCAGGAGAACGGCAGCAAGGCCGCATTGAAGCTGCCGTTGTCTGCCATCCAGCGCGGGAATGAGGGCAGGACCACGGTGTGGATCGTCGATCCTGCGACCGGCAAGGTGCGGGCGCAGGCGGTGCAACTGGGGCGGTATGGCGAAGCCTCGGTGCCGGTACTGGGCGGGGTGAAGGCCAGCGACTGGGTCGTTGCGGCCGGCGGACATCTCCTGCGCGAAGGCCAGACCGTGGTGCCGGTGGACCGCAACAACCGCCCGCTCCGGGTCGCCGCGGGTGGCGATGCGGCCAATATCGCATCGCGCCCGGAGTAACGGCATGCGCCGCTTCAACCTTTCCGAGTGGGCACTGACCAACCGCAGCCTGGTGCTGTTCCTGATGATCCTGCTGGGCATCATCGGCGCGTGGTCCTACAAGCACCTGGGCCAGTCCGAGGATCCACCGTTCACCTTCAAGGCGATGGTCGTGCGAACGGTATGGCCGGGCGCGACCGCCGAGGAAGTCTCGCAGCAGGTGACCGAGCGCATCGAGAAGGCGCTGATGACCACCGGCAACTACGAGTTCATCCGCTCGTACTCGCGTCCCGGTGAATCGCAGGTGATCTTCATGGCGCGCGATTCCATGAAGTCGAAGGAAATTCCCGATCTCTGGTACCAGGTGCGCAAGAAGGTCGGCGACGTCCGTGCCACGCTGCCGAGCGGCGTGATCGGTCCGTTCTTCAACGACGAATTCGGCGACACGTTCGGCAACATTTATGCGCTCACCGGCGATGGCTTCGATTACGCGGTGATGAAGGACTATGCCGACCGGATCCAGCTGGAACTGCAGCGGGTGGACGACGTCGGCAAGGTCGAACTCGTCGGGCTGCAGGACGAGAAGATCTGGATCGAGCTGTCCAACACCAAGCTGGCCACGCTCGGTATTCCATTGAGCGCGGTCCAGCAGGCGCTGGAAGAACAGAATGCGATGACGCCTGCGGGTTTCTTCGAAACGGCGAGCGACCGTGTGCAGCTGCGCGTGAGCGGCGAATTCAGTTCGGTGGACGAGATCCGGGAGTTCCCGATCCGCGCCGGTGGCCGCACGGTGAAGCTGGGCGACATCGCCGAGATCAAGCGCGGCTTCGCCGATCCCGCCGCGCCGCGCATGCGTTTCATGGGCCAACCCGGTATCGGTATCGCGGTGGCGATGAAGGACGGTGGCGACATCCTCAAGCTCGGGGAAACGCTCGAGACCGAATTCCAGCGCCTGCAGAAGACGCTGCCGCTGGGCATGGAGCTGCGCAAGGTGTCTGACCAGCCTGCCGCAGTGGAGGAGTCCGTCGGCGAATTCGTGCGCGTGCTCGCCGAAGCGGTGATCATCGTGCTGCTGGTCAGCTTCTTCTCGCTGGGCCTGCGCACCGGCCTGGTGGTGGCGGTGTCCATCCCGCTGGTGTTGGCGATGACGTTCGCGGTGATGCATTACTTCGGCATCGGCCTGCACAAGATCTCGCTGGGCGCATTGGTACTGGCGCTTGGGCTGCTCGTCGACGATGCGATCATCGCGGTGGAGATGATGGCCATCAAGATGGAGCAGGGCTTCGATCGCCTGAAAGCGGCCAGCTTCGCCTACGAATCCACCGCCTTCCCGATGCTGACCGGCACGCTGGTGACCGCGGCAGGCTTCCTGCCGATCGCCACGGCGGCATCGAGCACGGGCGAATACACGCGTTCGCTGTTCCAGGTGGTGACCATCGCACTGGTGGTGTCGTGGATCGCCGCCGTGCTGTTCATCCCCTATCTGGGCGACAAGATGCTGCCCGACCTTGGCAATCCGCAGCCGCCGAAACCGGGTTCCTTCGCGGCGCGTTGGCGTGGGTTCCGCGTGCGACTGGCCGACCGCTGGTCGCAGTACGCTGCGATGCTGGCGCCCAAGCCGCACGACGCGCACGACCACAATCCGTACCAGACGCCGTTCTACCAGCGGTTCCGCGGCTGGCTGGCGTTCTGCCTGCGTCGTCGCTGGCTGGTGATCGGCGTCACCGTCGCCGCGTTCGTGGCGTCGATCGCGCTGTTCCGCTTCGTGCCGCAGCAGTTCTTCCCGGATTCGGTGCGCCCCGAGCTGATGGTGGACCTGGAGCTGGCCGAGGGCAGTTCGCTGAAGTCCACCGATGCGCAGGCGCGCAAGCTGGAAAAACTGCTGGCCACGCGCGAGGGCATCCAGAACTACGTGGCCTACATCGGCACCGGTTCGCCGCGCTTCTACCTGCCGCTGGACCAGCAGTTGCCGCAGGCGAACTTCTCGCAGTTCGTCGTGCTGACGGACGATGCGGAAGCGCGCGAGGACGTGCGCCGCTGGCTGATCGACGAGGTCGGCCCGCAGTTCCCCGAGCTGCAGTTCCGCGTGACGCGGCTGGAGAACGGACCGCCGGTGGGTTATCCGGTGCAGTTCCGCATCTCCGGCGAGCACGTCGACCGCGCACAGACCATCGCGCGACAGGTGGCGGAGAAGGTGCGCGCCAACCCGCACGTCACCAACGTCAACCTGGACTGGAGCGAGCCCAGCAAGGTCGTGCGGCTGGAGATCGACCAGGATCGCGCACGCGCGCTGGGTGTCAGCACGGCGCAGGTCTCGCACTTCCTGTCGGGTTCGCTGTCGGGCCTGAGCGTGAGCACCTATCGTGAAGGCAACGAACTGGTCGAGATCCTGTTGCGGGGACCTGACGAAGAGCGTGCCCGCCTGGACCTGCTGGGCAGCCTGGCCGTGCCGACCAGCAACGGCGGCAGCGTACCGCTGTCGCAGATCGCCAACCTCGAATACGCGTTCGAGGACGGCATCATCTGGCACCGCGACCGTCTGCCGACGGTCACGGTTCGGGCCGACATCCGCAACGACGACGTGACGCCGCCCACGGTGGTGCAGCAGATCCTGCCGACGCTGGACGGGATACGCGCGCAGTTGCCGCAGGGCTACCTGCTGGAGACCGGCGGTACGGTGGAGGATTCCGGGCGTGGCCAGAAGTCGATCGCGGCCGGCATGCCGCTGTTCCTGCTGGCGGTGACCACGCTGCTGATGCTGCAGTTGCGCAGCTTCTCGCGCGTGGCGCTGGTGCTGCTGACGGCACCGCTGGGCCTGATCGGCGTGACGCTGGCGCTACTGGTGTTCCGGGTGCCGTTCGGCTTCGTCGCCATGCTGGGCACGATCGCGCTGGCCGGCATGATCATGCGCAACTCGGTGATCCTGGTGGATCAGATCGACCAGGACATCCAGGCCGGCCATGACCGCTGGCACGCGATCATCGACGCCACCGTGCGCCGCTTCCGTCCCATCGTGCTGACCGCGCTGGCCGCGGTGCTGGCGATGATCCCGTTGTCGCGCAGCGCCTTCTTCGGCCCGATGGCCGTCGCCATCATGGGCGGCCTGACGGTGGCGACCGTGCTGACGCTGTTCTTCCTGCCGGCGTTGTATGCCGCCTGGTTCAAGGTCAAACCGGAGCAGGGCGCCGATTCGTAACATCCGGCACGCGGCGGGCTTCAAGAAGACCCCCGCCGCAGCCGATACTGCACAGGTCGAAGACCCTCCGGACCCCGTGCCGTGCGCTGCCTGTTGACCTCCGGCCTCTGCCTGTTGGCCCTGCTCGCCAGCACGCCCTCATGGGCGCTCGACCCTGCGCGCAAGGTGGAGGAGTACACGCTGGCGCGCTGGACCATGGAGGACGGGCTGCCGCACAACCTGGTGCATGCCCTCAGCCAGGATGCCGATGGCTACCTGTGGGCGGGCACGTGGGAAGGCGCCGCGCGGTTCGATGGCCGCCGCTTCACGCAGTACGACGCAGGCACTGTGCAGGGCATGGAGATCGAGGGCGTGCGAGCCATCACGCCGCATCCGCAAGGCGGCATGGTGCTCAGCCTGGGGCGTGTCGGTCCCGGCTTGGTGCGGTTCCACCAGGGCCGCTGGCAACGCTTGCCCGGGCCGGCCGGTACCCTGCCGGACGTCTCGGTGCTGCGGTTCGGGCCGGACGGCGTGCTGTGGATCGGCACCGATCATTCCCTGTTCCGCCTCGACCGCGATGGTCGCCTGCACGACGTCGGCAGTGCGCACGCGCGCCTGGCCAACGAGCGTGTGCTCGCGATCCTGCCCTTGTCCGACGGGCAGGTACTGGTGGGGAACCGGCACGGCCTGTTCCGGATCACCCAGGGCCGTGCCATCGACTGGGCGCGCGGGGTGGGCCTGCCCGGGACATCCGTGCTGGCCATCCAGCCTTCGCGCTGGGGCGGCATCCTGGTGGGTGGAAGCGGGGGGGCATGGCGGATCGAGCAGGGCCGCGCGCAGCAGATCACCGGGGCACGCGCCGAGGCCATGCTGGAAGACCGCAACGGCAATCTCTGGATCTCCACCCTGGATGGGCTGCGCCGATATGGCCAGGGACGGTACGAGACGTTGGGCGAGCGCCACGGGTTGATGGGACGCCTGGCCCCAGCCCTGTTCGAAGATCGCGACGGCCTGCTGTGGGTGGGCACCACGAACGGGTTGTTCCGCATTTCGGACGGGCCCGTCTTTGGACTGGGCCGCAGCAACGGCCTGCGCGACATCTATGTGCGCGCGATCATCGAACGGCCGGACCAGGGCATCTGGATCGGGCATCCGATGGGCGTGGATGCGTGGGAGAACGGCCGCAGCCGCGCAGTGTCGCTGGCATTCGATGGCAAGCCCGACCCCTCTGTCCTGTCGATGGCCAACGCGCGCGACGGTGGCCTCTGGGTGGGCACCTACGATCAGGGCGTGATCCACCTGCCCGCCGCCGCGGACAACCCGCAGGCACTGCCCTGGCGCATCGACGAAGCACGTGGCCTGCCGTCCAACCACGTGCGCGCCCTGCTGGAGCGTGCTGACGGTTCGCTGTGGATCGGCGGCAATGAGGGCCTCAGCGTGTATCGGGAGGGGCGCATCGTGCGGCATTACAGCGCCGCCGATGGCCTGCCTGACGGCAATGTCTACGTCCTTTACGAGACCGGCGAAGGCCGGTTGTGGATCGGCACCAGCAATGGCATGGCGATGATGCAACGCGACGGATCGCTGCGGGCATGGACGCCGGACTCGGGCTTTCCCGCCGTGGCCGCATTCGACTTCCTGGCCGATCCCGACGGCAGCCTGTGGATAGCGACCGATCGCGGCCTGCTGCACTGGCGGGATGGGCGATTCACGCAATTCGATCATCGTCAGGGCCTGCCCAACAACCGCCTGTTCCGGTTGCTGGAAGACGACAACGGCGATTTCTGGGCATCGAGCAATCGGGGCGTATTCCGGATCTCCCGGCCGGCGCTGACGGCGGTGGAGAACCATCATCTCGCCCGCTTGCCGGTGGAGGCATTCACCCACGCCGACGGCTTGCCCAGCAGCCAGGCCAACGGCGCGAGCGCGCCGGCGGGATGGCGCATGCGTGACGGAAAATTGTGGTTCGCGACGGCGAACGGCATTGGCGTTATCGACCCCGACGATGCAAGGCGCCAGCGCGCACAGGGCGTGACGTTGGTGATGGAATCGGTGGAGGCCGACGGTCGCGTGCTGCCGATGCAACCGCGCCATGAGCTGGCCGCAGACACGCGACGCGTGGTGATCCGCTTCGCCGGCCTCAACCAACGCGCACCGGAGCGCCTGCGGTATCGCTACCGCATGGTGGGCTTCGATCGCGACTGGATCGAAACCGACAACGGCATCACCCACGCCGCCGTATACACCAACCTGCCCCCCGGACAGCTGCGCTTCGAGGTCCAGGTGATGAATGCGCCCGCGGATTGGAGCAAGCAGGACACGGTGGTGACCCAGGCGGTGGCGTTCGACAAGGCAGCGCCCTGGTGGCTGCGCGCATGGGCGATGGTGGCCTATGTGCTGCTGCTGGCACTTGCGGGCTGGGCCATCCTGCTGCTGGCGATGCGTCGCCAGCGGCGCCGGCAGCGCCGACTTGAAGCGCTGGTGGAGGCGCGCACCTCGGAGCTGAGCGACAAGAACGCGCAGCTGGAGCGGGCAAGCGAGGCCCACGCCCACCTGCTGGAACAGCTGGCCTACCAGGCCGGGCATGACCCGTTGACCCGCCTGGCCAATCGGCGCGCGGGTGATGCGTTCCTGGCCGAGGCGCGGGAAGCCAGCCGTCGCGAAGGCCGTCCCCTCTGCGTCGCTCTGCTGGACATCGACCACTTCAAGTCGGTCAACGACCGTTACGGGCATGCGTTCGGTGACGACGTGCTTTCACAGGTGGCGGCGCTGGCCCAACGACTGGCCGGCGCCCAGGAAGGCGTGCTGATCGCGCGCTACGGCGGCGAGGAATTCCTGGTGTGCCAGCAATTGCCGTGGACCGTTGCGCGCGCGCGACTGGAGGCGCTGCGCGAAGGCATCGCGCAGGCCAGCATCGATGCGCCGGATGGCAGCGCGCTGCGCTGCACCGTGAGTATCGGAATGGCCGAACTGCAGCCGGGCCAGGACCTGCGCGATCTGCTGCGCGAGGCCGACGAGCGCCTCTATCGCGCCAAGGAACGGGGGCGCGACCGCCTGGTGTCGAACTGACGGGCGTCGCGCCGCATGGCTCAGTCGCGCAGTTCCGCCACGTAGCACTGCGCCTGCATCTGTTCGAGCACGGCCTGCGTCGCCGCCTGGGTGGACACGCCACGGCCGCCGGTGGCCAGGTCGTTGGTGAAGACCTGTGCGTTGAGCGCGCCATCCACGGCCCGTTCGATGCAGTCGGCTTCCTCGTGCAGGCCCAGGGAATGCCGCAACAGCAGTGCGCAGCTCAGGATGGTCGCGTAGGGATTGGCGATGCCCTTGCCGGCGATGTCGGGCGCCGAGCCGTGGATGGGCTCGTACAGGCCGACCTTGCCATCGCCCAGCGACGCCGAGGGCAGCAGGCCCAGCGAACCGGCCAGCATCGAGGCCTCGTCGGTCAGGATGTCGCCGAACATGTTCTCGGTGACGATCACGTCGTATTCGCGTGGCTTCGCGAGCAGGTGCATCGCCATCGAGTCGACCAGTTGGTGCTCCAGCTTCACGTCCGGGAATTCCTCCCGGCCGATCCGCGTGGCCACGTCGCGCCACAGGCGCGAGGTTTCCAGCACATTGGCCTTGTCCACCGACACCAGGTAGCTGCGGCGCTGGCGTGCCAGCTTGAACGCGCTGCGCACCACGCGCTCGATCTCGGTCACGCTGTAGCTGCACAGGTCGCTGGCGCCGCGCGCATCGCGGGTCTTCTCGCCGAAGTAGATGCCGCCGGTCAGTTCGCGCACCACCACGATGTCCACGCCAGTGAGCAGGTGCGGCTTGATCGGCGAGGCGTTCAGCGCGGCCGGATGCGGGCGCACCGGGCGCAGGTTGGCGAACAGGCCCAGGCCCTTGCGCAGCGCCAGCAGGCCCTGCTCGGGGCGCACCTTCGCGTTCGGGTCCGACCACTTCGGGCCGCCCACGGCGCCCAGCAGCACGGCATTCGCCTGCTGGCAACCCTGCAGCGTGGCCTGCGGCAGCGGTTCACCGTGGCGATCGATGGCGATGCCGCCGATGTCGTATTCGTGGAAGTCGAACGTGTGGCCGTGGCGGCGCGCCAGTGCGCGCAGCACGGTGACGGCAGCCGCGGTGACTTCCGGGCCGATGCCGTCACCCGGCAGGAGAGCGATGTCAGCGTGCATGGCGGGTGGCCTCGTAGTGTTCGATGTCGGGGTGGCGGGCCAGCAGGTAGCCCAGTTCGTCCACGCCTTCCAGCAGACAGGTCTGCGCGAAGGCATCTAGCGGAAACGTGAAGACCGAGCCGTCGGGCGCGCGCAACTCCCTGCTCGCGATGTCGACCACCAGCTCATCGTCCGGCCTCTGCATCAGCGACTGCACGATCTCCTCCGGCAGCACGACCGGTACCAGGCCGTTCTTCAGGCTGTTGTTGCGGAAGATGTCGGCGATCTCGCTGCTGACGATGGCGCGCAGGCCGAGGTCGGTCAGCGCCCAGGGCGCATGTTCGCGCGACGAACCGCAGCCGAAGTTGCGGCCCGCCAGCAGGATGCTGCGCCCGATGTTCTCCGGCTGGTTGAACGGAAACGCCGGGTTCGGCGAACCATCCGCCTGCCAGCGCCAGTCGTTGAAGGCGTTCTTGCCCAGACCGGCACGCTCGGTCGTGGACAGGAAGCGTGCCGGGATGATCTGGTCGGTATCGATGTTGGTCTGCGCCAACACCAAGCTCTTCGAGCGCACCTCGTTGAAGCCGGCCATCACGCCACCTCCTTGTGCACGCCGAACAGATCGCGCGGATCGCTGACGCGTCCGTTCACCGCCGCCCACGCCGCAGTCAGCGGCGAGGCCAGCAGCGTGCGCGCGCCGGGACCCTGCCGGCCTTCGAAGTTGCGGTTGCTGGTGCTCACGGCCAGCTGGCCCGGCGCGACCAGGTCGCCGTTCATCGCGATGCACATCGAGCAGCCGGGTTCGCGCCATTCCGCGCCGGCTTCGCGCACGATGGCGTCGATACCTTCGGCCTCGGCTTGGCGCTTGACGATCTCCGAGCCCGGCACGACCAGCATGCGCACGCCCGTCGCGATCTTGCGGCCGCGCAGCACCTGCGCCACTTCGCGCATGTCGCGCAGGCGGCCGTTCGTGCACGAACCGACGAACACCACGTCGACCGGCGTGCCTTCCAGCGTGTGGCCTGCACTCAGGTGCATGTAGTCCAGGCCTTTCTGCGCGGCCGCATCCGCCGGCGCCGGAATCAACGCATCCACCGCGATCGCGGTGCCCGGATGCGTACCCCAGGTCAACGTCGGGCGGATGTCGGCGGCGTCGATGCGTACCTCGGCATCGAACGTGGCGCCGTCCTCGCTGCGCAGCGTGGTCCAGTACGCCACGGCCGTGTCGAACGCATCCCCCTTCGGACCACGCGGCGTGCGCGCGACCCAGTCGAACGTGGTCTGGTCCGGCGCCACCATGCCGGCGCGGGCGCCGGCTTCGATCGACATGTTGCACAGGGTCATGCGCTGCTCCATGTCCAGCGCCTCGATGGCGCTGCCACGGAACTCGATGACATGGCCGGTGCCGCCGTTGACGCCGATCACGCCGATGACGTGCAACACGATGTCCTTCGCACCGACACCCGGCGCCAGCGCGCCGTCGACGGTGATGGCCATCGTCTTCGGCTTGCGCTGCAGCAGGCATTGCGTGGCCAGCACGTGGCCGACTTCGCTGGTGCCGATGCCGAAGGCCAGCGAGCCGAACGCCCCATGCGTGCTGGTGTGGCTGTCGCCGCAGACGATGGTCATGCCAGGCAGGGTGAAGCCCTGTTCCGGCGCGATCACATGGACGATGCCGCGGTTGGGCGAGGCCATGTCGAACAGCTCGATGCCGTGCTGCGCGCAGTTGCGTGCCAGCGTGTCCACCTGCGTTTCTGCGGCCTGCGTGTAGTACGGCAGCTTCCCGTCCGGGCCAGCCGGCAGGGTCGGCGTGGAGTGGTCCATCGTCGCCTTGGTGCGGTCCGGGCGGCGCGGCGAGAGGCCACGCGCAGCCAGCTCCGTGAAGGCCTGCGGCGAGGTGACCTCGTGGATCAGGTGCAGGTCGATGTACAGCACGGCGGGGGCCGCATCGGTCTCGGGGACGACGACGTGGGCGTCCCACAGTTTGTCAAAGAGGGTGCGTGGTGCGGTCATGCGGGGGGTCCAGTGATGCTTTTAAATGGTGTGTCGATCAGGGCGATCCTATCCGTCTAGGGTCGTTATCCCGGCGGCTTTAACAGCCGAATGGCTGGTCAAGCCGGAATGACGGTGGAAGGTTCCTAGGCGGCCGCTGCTTCCTGCTTTTCTATGCGGCGCTGGCGCAACAACCGGTTGGCCACGTCCAGCCAGGCCAGCGCGCTGGCCTCGATGATGTCCTTGCTGGTCCCGGAGCCCTCGTACTCCTCGCCATCGCAGCGCACCGACAGGCTGGCTTCGCCGCGCGCATCGGCGCCGATGCCGACGCTGTGCACCTGGTAGCTCTCCAACTGCAACTGCACGCCGGTCGCGGCGGCGAGTGCACTGAACAACGCATCGACCGGGCCATTGCCCTGTGCGGTTTCGGAGATGCGGTTGCCGTCCGGATCCGACAGCTCGACCAGCGCATTGGCACGGCTGCCGACGTCGCTGATCGTCATCGACGACAGCCGGTAACCATCGCTGACCGCGGCGTCCTGCATCAGCGCCTGCAGGTCGGCATCGCCCACCACGCGCTGCTTCTCGCACAGCGCCTTGAACTGCTCGAACACCAGCTTCAGTTCGTCCTCCTCCAGCCAGTAGCCCAGCGCGCGCAGGCGCTGCTCGACCGCGGCACGGCCGCTGTGGCGGCCCAGCACCATCTGCGACGACGGCCAGCCCACGTCCTGCGGCTGCATGATCTCGTAGGTGCCGCGATGGCGCAGCATGCCGTGCTGGTGGATGCCGGACTCGTGGGCGAACGCATTGGCGCCGACGATGGCCTTGTTGCGCTGGACCGGCATGCCGACCAGGCGCGACAGCAGCTGTGAGGTCGGCACGATGCGGCGCGTATCGATACGCGTGTCCAGGTTGTAGAAGGCGTTCCGTACCTTCAGCGCCATCACCAGTTCCTCGATGGCGCAGTTGCCGGCGCGCTCGCCGATGCCGTTGATCGAGCCTTCCACCTGGCGTGCGCCGCCTTCGATGGCCGCCAGCGAGTTCGCGACCGCCAGCCCCAGGTCGTTGTGGCAGTGCGCGCTGAAGACCACCTTGTCGGCACCCGGCACGCGGGCGATCGCGCGCTCGAACATGCCGCGGATCTCCTCCGGGGTGGTGAAGCCGACCGTGTCCGGCAGGTTGATGGTGGTCGCACCGGCGGCGATGGCGGCCGCGATGGCTTCGTGCAGGAAGTCTTCCTCGGTGCGGGTCGCGTCCTCGGCCGAGAACTCGATCTCATCGACGTGACCGCGCGCCAGGCGCACGTGCGTGTCGATGGACTGCAGCACCTGCTCGCGGCTCATGCGCAGCTTGTGCTCGCGATGCAGCGGGCTGGTCGACAGGAACAGGTGCAGGCGCGGCCTGGCGGAGGCCGACAGCGTGCGCAGCGACGTTTCGATGTCGCCCGGCAGGCAGCGCGACAGCACGACCAGCGTGGTATCGCGCAGTTCGCGCGCGATCAGCGCATGCGCCTCGCGGTCGGACTGCGAACTGGCGGGGAAGCCGGTTTCGATGGCATCGACGCCAAGGTCGGCCAGGCCACGGGCCATCACCACCTTCTGTTGCGGCGTCATGCTGCAGCCGGGGGACTGCTCGCCGTCGCGCAGGGTGGTGTCGAAGATGCGGATCTGCGCGGGAGCGGATGCGGTTGGCGTGTTCACCAGATGGTTTCCTCGTGTACTTCTGTTTCCAGGGCGGTGGCCGGAGTACGGCGCGCGCCGGTCTTGATGGGGGGTCGGGGCGTGGCCGCGCGCGGCGTGGCGCGGCCGTGGGCAAGCGAGGGTTCGCCCTCCACGGTGCGTCGGCGCGGCTTGCGCGGCGGACGGGGGCGCACGTCGGACAGCAGTTGCGCGAGTACCGTGGCGTCGATGTTACCGCCCGAGACGACGGCGCACTTGCGTTTTCCAGCCACGCGGCGACCAGCGGCCAGCGCCAGTGCACCGGCGCCCTCGGCGATCAGGTGCTCTTCCAGCGCCAGCCGGACCAGCGTTTCGCGCAGTTCGGCTTCGCGCACGGTGACCACGTCGTCGAGCAACTGCGTGCACAGGCGGCGGGTGATGAAGCCCGGCACCTTCACCCGCACGCCGTCGGCCAGCGAGGCGACCGGGTCGACCGGCGAGACATCACCCTTCATGGCGCGGATCATCGAATCGACGCCTTCGACCTGCGCGCCGACCACGCGCACGCCTTGCGACTTCAGCGCCAGCGCGACGCCCGATGCCAGGCCGCCGCCGCCGATCGGGACGATGACGACGTCGGGCGTGAAGGGGGCGATCTCGATGCCGACCGTGCCCTGGCCGGCGATCACGTCGGGGTCGTCGAAGGCGGACAGGAAGCGGTAGCCGTTCTGTTCCGCGAGTTCCTTGGCGAAGGCGAAGGCTTCGTCGTAGCTGTTGCCGTGCTGGCGCACCGTGGCGCCCCAGTGCGCGACGCCGGCAATCTTGGTCTCCGGTGCACCGTGCGGCATCACCGTGATGGCCTGCACGCCCAGGCGGTAAGCGGCCCAGGCCAGGCCTTGCGCATGGTTGCCGGCGGAGGCGGCGATGACCGGACGATGGTCGCCACGCTCGCGCGCTGCCAGCAGCGCATTCAGGGCGCCGCGGACCTTGTACGACCCGGTGCGCTGCAGGTTTTCCAGTTTCAGCATCACGCCGAAGCGTTCGGCGTGGTGCATCGGCGTCGGCGGCAGGTAACGACGCAGCCGCGCCTGCGCCGCCAGCACGTCGGCCACGGTGACGACGACGTCGCCTACGTCGGGGTCGGTGCTGGCGGTGGCGCGGCCGGCGTCAGGCATCGCGGCACGGGTGCGGCTGATGTCGAAGAAGACGCCTCCGAACCACGACGTCCGCGTTGGCGGGTGTGGCCTTCATGCGGCGCGGTCCTGGTGGCGACGATCCCTGCTCAGTTCCTGCACGGCACTGAAGGACAGTTCCTCGACATCGTAGATCTTCAGCAGTTGCTGGCGCAGGGTCTCCGGTGCGCGGGTACTGTCGATCACCAGCGCCAGCGCCCAATAGCCTTCGCTGTCGTGGGTGGCATGGACCGCATGGGGCGGGAAACCGCGGCGCTCGATCATGCCCAGCACGCGCACCAGTGCGCCCTCGGCAGGTTTGAGCTTGAGTTCAAGCCGGTAACGCATTCTTCTTCTCCGGGCCGTCGGCCGCGACGGCCGGCTCGGCGGATTGCTTTGCGGGATTGGCATCCAGCATCGAGCTGTTGGCGTGGTTCGGCGGCACCAGCGGCCAGACGTTGGCCTTGATGTCGATGGTGACGTGCAGCAACGCGGGTCCGGGCTGGGCCAGCAGGTTGGCCAAGGCGTCCTCGACTTCGTCACGCAGGCTGATGTGGTGCGCGGGGATGCCGAACACGCGCGCCAGCGCGGCAAAGTCCGGATTGTCGGACAGATCGATCTCGCTGTAGCGCTCGGCGAAGAACAGTTCCTGCCACTGCCGCACCATGCCCAGCGCGCTGTTGTCGATCAGCACGATCTTCACCGGCAGCTTGCACCGCGCGATGGTGGCCAGCTCCTGCACGTTCATCATGAAACCGCCGTCGCCGTTCACCAGGACGACGGTGCGGTCCGGACAGGCGAACTGCGCGCCCATCGCCGCCGGCAGGCCGAAGCCCATCGTGCCCAGCGCGCCGCTGGTCAGGTGGTTGCGCGGGTGGGTGAACTTGCAGTGCTGCGCCACCCACATCTGGTGCTGGCCCACGTCGCACGCGACGATCGCGTCGGCCGGCGCGACTTCGCTCAGCCGCTTCAGCAGGCCGGGTGCATAGATGTCGGTGCCGGGCGCGTCGTAACGGAAGCCGAAGCGCTCGCGGTTGCCCAGGCAGTGCTTGCGCCATTCGTCGCAGGTGCTGCGCGCCGCCGTCAGCGCTTTCAGGCTGGTGGCGACATCGCCGGGCACCGCGATGTCGGCGGTGCGCAGCTTGCCGATCTCGTAGGCATCGGCGTCCACGTGCAACACGCGGGCGAACGGGGCGAACTCGGCCAGCTTGCCGGTGGCGCGGTCGTCGAAGCGCGCGCCGACCACGATCAGCAGGTCGCATTCCTGCGTGGCCATGTTGGCCGCGCGCGTGCCGTGCATGCCCAGCATGCCCAGGTAATGCGGGTGGCTGGCGGGCAGGGCGCCCAGGCCGCGCAGGGTCAGCACGGTGGGGATCTTCGTCGCGTCGACGAACTGTCGGAAGGCATCGACCGCATCGGCGATGCCGATGCCGCCACCGCCGTAGATCAACGGTTTCTCGGCACCGGCGATGGCCGCCAGCGCATCGGCCAGCCTGGCGTCATCGGGCGCCGGCAGGGGATCGACGCTGGCCGGCACGTGGTCAGGCAAGTGCGATGCATCGCTCATCTGCACGTCCTTCGGCAGGTCGATCAGCACCGGACCGGGACGGCCTTCGCGCGCGATGCGGAAGGCTTCGCGCACCATCTCCGGCAGGTCGTCCACGCGCCGGGCGACGAAGCTGTGCTTCACGATCGGCAGCGTCAGGCCGAACACGTCCAGTTCCTGGAACGCGTCCGTGCCCATCAGCGTGGTGGCGACCTGGCCGGTCAGGCAGACCATCGGCACCGAGTCCAGCATCGCATCGGCGATGCCGGTTACCAGGTTGGACGCGCCGGGGCCGGAGGTGGCCACGCACACGCCAACCTTGCCGCTGGCGCGCGCATACCCGTTCGCGGCCAGTGCCGCGCCCTGCTCATGCCGCACCAGGATGTGCTTGAGGTTGGAATCCACCAGCGCGTCGTAGAACGGCATGATGGTGCCGCCGGGATAGCCGAACAGCGTGTCCACGCCCTCGGCTTCCAGGGCGTGGGCCAGCCAGCGGGCGCCATTGCGTGGGGCAGTGGCCGCGGCGGCGTTCATGCGGCGGCCTGCTCGTCTGTATCGGGTTGCGCGGCATTGGCCTGCAGCCACACCATCTTCGCGCGCAGTTCCTTGCCGACCTTCTCGATCGGGTGGTCCTTGTCGGCTTGCTGGAACTTCTTGTAGTTCGGCAGTCCGGCGTCGTACTCGGCCTGCCAGTTGCGGGTGAAGGTGCCGTTCTGGATGTCGGTCAGCACGTCCTTCATGCGCGCCTTGACCGAGGCATCGATGACGCGCGGGCCGCTGACGAAGTCGCCGTATTGCGCGGTCTCGGAGATGAATTCCAGCATGCGGGTGATGCCGCCTTCGTAGAACAGGTCGACGATCAGCTTCAGTTCGTGCAGCACTTCGTAGTAGGCGATCTCCGGCTGGTAGCCGGCTTCTACCAGCGTCTCGAAGCCGGCCTGCACCAGCGACGAGGCGCCGCCGCACAGCACGGCCTGCTCGCCGAACAGATCGGTCTCGGTTTCTTCCTTGAAGGTGGTCTTGATGATGTTGGCGCGTGCGCCGCCCAGGCCGCCGGCGTAGGCCAGCGCGAACTGCTCGGCCTTGCCGCTCTTGTCCTGGTGCACGGCGTAGATGCAGGGCACGCCGCGGCCGATCTCGTACTCGCGGCGCACCAGCGCGCCCGGGCCCTTCGGCGCCACCAGCACCACGTCCAGGTCGGCGCGCGGCTCGATCATGCCGAAGTGGACGTTGAGGCCGTGTGCGAACAACAGTACGGCGCCCTGCTTCATGTTCGGCGCCAGCACGTCGGCGTAGAGCTTCTTCTGCACCATGTCCGGGGTCAGCACCGCGACCAGGTCGGCGTCCTTCACCGCGTCGGCGACCGCTTTCACCACGAAGCCGTCGGCCTGCGCCTTGGCTTCGGTCGGGCCGCCCGGGCGCAGGCCGACGGTGACGTCGAAGCCCGAATCGCGCAGGTTCAGCGCGTGCGCGCGGCCCTGGCTGCCGTAGCCGACGACGGCGATCTTGGGTTGCGGGAGAGCGTTGGCGGTGGTCATGGAGCGGGATTCCTGGAGGTTGAGGTGAAGGGAAAGGCTCTTAAACAAAAAACCCCGCACTTCTCAGTGCGGGGTTTTGCGAATCTGGCGTTGTCTGTTGCTTACGCGCCGGTCCGTCCCGCAGTTGTGGGCGAGGTAATAAGGACGAGTACGAGGAAGGACGCCGCAGCGGGTGCGGTGAGGTCAGTCGTCGTGGGCGTGTGGCGCTGCAACATGCGGCAAGGGAAACATGCCGCTCCGAAGCGTGTCAAGCGCTTTTCCCGCCTTTGCGACGATCGGATGATTTCAGTCGATATGGTTGCAACTGAAACCGTGGAAACGCAGCAGAATCAAGGCTTCCCACGTCATCGCCGCACTGCTGGATTTCATGCCCGAGTACCGCTCCAAAACCTCCACCCACGGCCGCAACATGGCCGGTGCCCGTGCGCTGTGGCGCGCCACCGGCATGAAGGACGCCGACTTCCACAAGCCCATCGTCGCCATCGCCAACTCCTTCACCCAGTTCGTCCCAGGCCATGTGCACCTCAAGGACCTGGGCCAGCTGGTGGCTCGCGAGATCGAGCGCGTCGGCGGCGTGGCCAAGGAGTTCGACACCATCGCGGTGGATGACGGCATCGCGATGGGCCACGACGGCATGCTGTATTCGCTGCCGTCGCGCGAGGTCATCGCCGACTCCGTCGAGTACATGGTCAACGCGCATTGCGCCGACGCGCTGGTCTGCATCTCCAACTGCGACAAGATCACACCCGGGATGCTGATGGCCGCGCTGCGGCTGAACATCCCCACCGTGTTCGTGTCGGGCGGGCCGATGGAGGCCGGCAAGACGCGACTGTCCGAGCACAAGCTGGACCTGGTCGATGCGATGGTGCTGGCGGCCGATCCGAATGCGACCGACGAGCAGGTGGACGCGGTCGAACGCAGTGCCTGCCCAACCTGTGGCTCGTGTTCCGGCATGTTCACCGCCAACTCGATGAACTGCCTGACCGAAGCACTGGGCCTGTCGCTGCCGGGCAACGGTACGGTGGTGGCCACGCATGCGGATCGCGAACAGTTGTTCCTGCGCGCCGGGCGCGTGGCGGTCGAACTCTGCCACCGCTGGTACGGTGCGGAAGATCCCAGCGCTTTGCCACGCGGTATCGCCACGTTCGAAGCGTTCGAGAATGCGATGACGCTGGACATCGCGATGGGCGGTTCCACCAACACCATCCTGCACCTGCTCGCCGCCGCGCAGGAAGGCGAGGTGGCGTTCGACATGCGCGACATCGACCGCCTGTCGCGGCGCGTGCCGCAGTTGTGCAAGGTGGCGCCGAACACGCAGAAGTACCACATCGAAGACGTGCACCGCGCCGGCGGCATCATGGCGATCCTCGGAGAACTCGCACGCGGCGGCTTGCTGCACACCGAGGTCCCGACCGTGCATGCAAAGACGCTGGGCGACGCGATCGCGAAGTGGGATGTCGCAACCAACCACGACGAATCCGTCGCCACGTTCTACAAGGCCGGGCCGGCCGGCATCACCACCCAGGTCGCCTTCAGCCAGGCCACGCGCTGGCCATCGCTGGACACCGATCGCGCGGAAGGCTGCATCCGCAGCGTCGAGCACGCGTTCTCGCAGGAAGGCGGGTTGGCCGTGCTCTACGGCAACATCGCGCGTGACGGCTGCGTGGTGAAGACGGCGGGCGTGGATGAGTCGATCCACGTGTTCGAAGGCACGGCGCGGGTGTTCGAAAGCCAAGATGCGGCGGTGGCCGGCATCCTCGGCGATGAAGTGAAGTCCGGCGATGTCGTCGTAATCCGCTACGAAGGTCCCAAGGGCGGGCCCGGCATGCAGGAAATGCTGTACCCCACTAGCTACCTGAAATCGAAAGGGCTCGGGAAGCAGTGCGCGCTGCTGACCGACGGACGCTTCTCCGGCGGAACCTCTGGGCTGTCTATCGGGCATGCGTCGCCGGAAGCGGCCGCGGGCGGCGCGATCGGCCTGGTGCGCGATGGCGACCGCATCCGCATCGACATCCCGCAACGCGCCATCGCGTTGCTGGTGTCCGACAATGAGCTGTCGGCACGTCGCGCCGAGCAGGACGCGAAGGGCTGGAAGCCCGCGCGGCCGCGGACGCGCAAGGTCAGCACGGCATTGAAGGCTTACGCGTTGCTCGCGACCAGTGCCGACAAGGGCGCGGTACGCGACAAGCAACTGCTCGATGGTGTTTGATAGCGGGATGACCCGCGCCTTCCTTTTCGTCGTCTTGTCGCTGCTGTCCGTCTCCCCCGCTTGGGCCCAGAAGACACCGCCGCGCCCCTGGGTGATCGCGACTTACGCTTATCCGCAACGCGACCGCGCTGCGGCCATCCAGCCGCTGGCCGATTACCTGGGGCTGCGCGCGCGGCATCCTGTGCAGGTGCGCCTGTTTGCCTCGCCGACCGCATTGATCGAGGCGTTGCGTCGTGGCGAGGCCGACGTCGCCGTGCCCAATCTGCATGGCTACCTGCAAGCGCGTCGTGGGGCCGAGCCCCTGACTACGCTGCCTGTTCCGCAGGTGCCTGCACTGCAGGCGGACCGCTACCGCGCGGTACTGATCGCGCGCGGGGGCCTGAAGGGGGCGGGCGAACTGGAACGGCAGGCGAGCAACCTGCGGTTGGTGCTTGTTGGGAAAGATTCTGCGTCGGGTGGGTTCGTCCCGGTGCGCGAACTGCGCCGACGCGGTCTGGAACCGATAACGGCCTTCGCCCACCTTGCCTATGCCGGCTCGCATGCGGCCGCACTGCAAGCGGTCGCGTCCGGCAAGGCCGACGTCGCCGCACTCGCCGCCGATGTCTACGACGCCGAACGCCCGACCGGCGTGGTCGAGCTGTGGCGCTCGGAGCCCATCCCGCCGGGTCCGCTCCTGTGCCGTCCCGCGGCCGACGTGCCGTGCCAGCAGTTCGCGGCCTGGCTGCTCGAGGCCCATGACGAAGCTCCGTCGGTGATGGCGGCGTTGCGTGCGGGCTGGCCGGAGTTCGGGGATGCGACGGTTTTCGTTCCCGCACCGACCGCATTGCTGACGCCTGCACTGCTCGACTGAACACGCCCGGCCGCGGTGTTGTGGTCTAATTCGCGCCGAAGCGGGGGTATCGCCGGCCTGGCCGGTGATTGAGACAGACCCTTCGAACCTGATCCGGTTGAGACCGGCGTAGGGAAGCTTCGCAGGATGCGCCGTGTTGCCGTGTCGCCCGTCGCGGGCCCGCAATCCGTCCACCCATGCGCCGCCGCTTCGTCCGTGATGCGAACCCTCGCGTCGCATTATCCGAATCCCTCGCAAGAGCCCGCACATCCATGTGCGGGGATTCAAAAAGGACGAACGCCGATGAATGCCATTCCCAAGCCCGCTACCGATCTGCTGCAACAGACCGGACAACTCTCCGAGTCCGTGACGCGCCCCATCCCGGGGTCGCGGAAGATCTTCGTGCAGGGTTCGCGCGCGGACCTGCAGGTGCCCATGCGCGAGATCACGCTGACGCAGACGCCGACGCTGTTCGGCGGCGAGGAGAACGCACCCGTCACCGTGTACGACACGTCCGGCCCGTACACCGATCCGGCAGCGACCATCGACCTGGCCGCCGGTCTGCCTGCGCTGCGCGCCAAGTGGATCGAGGAACGCGGGGACACGGAACAGCTGCCGGCGCTCAGCTCGGAATTCGGCCGTTCGCGCGAAACCAATGCCAAGCTCGACAGCGTGCGCTTCCCCGGCCGCATCCTGCCACGCCGCGCGAAGGCGGGCGCCAACGTCAGCCAGATGCATTACGCCAGGCGCGGCATCATCACGCCGGAGATGGAATACGTCGCCATCCGCGAGAACCAGCGGCTGGACGTGGTGCGCGATGCGATGCTGCTGAAGCAGCATCCCGGCGAATCCTTCGGTGCCAGCATCCAGAAGTTCATCACCCCGGAGTTCGTGCGCGACGAGATCGCCCGCGGGCGCGCCATCCTGCCGAACAACATCAACCACCCGGAAAGCGAGCCGATGATCATCGGCCGCAACTTCCTGACCAAGATCAACGCCAACATCGGCAACAGCGCGGTGTCCTCCGGCATCGCCGAGGAAGTGGAGAAGCTGGTGTGGTCGATCCGCTGGGGCGGCGACACGGTGATGGACCTGTCCACCGGCAAGCACATCCACGAAACGCGCGAGTGGATCATCCGCAACTCGCCGGTGCCGATCGGCACGGTGCCGATCTACCAGGCGCTGGAGAAGGTCGATGGCCGCGCCGAGGCGCTGACCTGGGAGATCTTCCGCGACACGCTGATCGAACAGGCCGAGCAGGGCGTGGACTACTTCACCATCCATGCCGGCGTGCTGCTGCGCCACGTACCGCTGACGGCGAAGCGCGTCACCGGCATTGTTTCGCGCGGCGGATCGATCATGGCCAAGTGGTGCCTGGCGCACCACAAGGAGAACTTCCTCTATACGCATTTCGAGGACATCTGCGAGATCATGAAGGCCTACGACGTGGCCTTCTCGCTGGGCGATGGCCTGCGTCCGGGCTGCATCGCCGATGCCAACGACGCGGCGCAGTTCGGTGAGTTGGAAGCG
Source organism: uncultured Pseudoxanthomonas sp. (assembly GCA_966210745.1). Taxonomy (GTDB): domain Bacteria; phylum Pseudomonadota; class Gammaproteobacteria; order Xanthomonadales; family Xanthomonadaceae; genus Pseudoxanthomonas_A. The sequence continues at coordinate 57,594 of CBIHLJ010000008.1, read as the reverse complement.
TTGGGCGAACTGACCAAGATCGCCTGGAAGCACGACGTGCAGTGCATGATCGAAGGCCCCGGCCACGTGCCGATGCAGCTCATCAAGGAGAACATGGACAAGCAGCTGCGCGAGTGCGGCGAGGCGCCGTTCTACACGCTCGGCCCGCTGACCACGGATATCGCGCCCGGCTACGACCACATCACCTCCGCCATCGGCGCGGCGATGATCGGCTGGTTCGGCACGGCGATGCTCTGCTACGTCACGCCGAAGGAGCACCTGGGCCTGCCCAACCGGCAGGACGTGCGCGACGGCATCATGGCGTACAAGATCGCCGCGCATGCGGCCGACCTGGCCAAGGGCCATCCGGGCGCGCAGGTGCGCGACAACGCACTGAGCAAGGCGCGCTTCGAGTTCCGCTGGGAGGACCAGTTCCACCTTGGCCTCGATCCGGAGAAGGCGAAGGAATTCCACGACGAAACCCTGCCGAAGGACGCGCACAAGCTGGCGCACTTCTGTTCCATGTGCGGTCCGCACTTCTGTTCGATGAAGATCACCCAGGACGTGCGCGACTACGCGGCCGAGCATGGCGTGGAAGAGCAGGCGGCGCTGGAAGCGGGGATGGCCGAGAAGTCGGCGGAGTTCCTGGCCCAAGGGGCGCAGGTGTATCGTCAGGGCTGACCGGTCCGGGTGCCAGGCATCCATCCGGCGCACTCATGCGTAATGTTCACAGGGCGTCCGCCATCCTGGCGGCGTCCCGACAGGAGAACGATCATGGCCCGTTTCGCCCGTAATGCCGGCCGCTTGATGATGGCAGCGTGCGTCCTGCTGCTTGCGGCGTGCGCCACCGGCCCACGCGTCACCAGCGACGTGGACCCGTCCGCGAACTTCGCGCAGTACCGCAGCTTCGCCTTCTATTCGCCGCTGGCGATCGAGGCGCAGGGTTATGCCACCCTGACCAGCGGCCGTATCAAGAACGCGGCGCGGGCGCAGATGGAAGCGCGCGGCTACGTCTACGACGAGACCTCGCCCGACCTGTGGGTGAACCTCAATGCCTACATGCAGGAAAAGACCGATGTCGTGTCGATGCCGGAAGTCGACTACGACTACTACTACAGCTACCGCGCCCGACGTTATGTGTCCGTGCCCTATTGGCGCGACCGCACCGAGGTCTACCAGTACACGGAGGGCACGATGAACGTGGATCTGGTGGACGCGGCGCAGAACCGGCTGGTATGGACGGGCGTGGCGGTCGGCCGAGTGGGCCGTGCCACGCCGGAAGAGCGGGTTGCGAAGATCGATGCCGCCGTGGCCGACATCTTCCTGCGCTACCCGTACCGCGCGGGCAGTGGCACGCCTGTGGTGTCGCCGTGAAGGGGAATGGTGCAGGCCTCGCAAAGGCGGGCATAGGCTTCGGCACCGCGCTGGCCATCACCATCTCGTGGAGCGCGAACAAGTCGTTGTTGTGGGCGGTGATCCATGGCGTACTGTCGTGGATCTACGTGGTCTACTACGCGCTGGTCCATCACTTCAAGTGACGGTCGCCGCATGACGATGCCCTGGGCGTGGCTGCGCTGGATGGTGACGCTGCGTCGCCATCCTTCGGCGTTCCTGTTGATCGTGCAACTGGCGGGGATACTCCTGTATCCCGTGATGGAGGATACGCAGGCCGGCCGCGCGCTGTTCGGCGCCTTCGGCATCCTGGTGCTTGCGCTCGCGTTATGGGTGGTCAACCGCAGCGCGGCGGTGAACTGGATCGCCTGGTCGCTCGCGGTGCCTGCAGTGCTGCTGTCGGTGTCGTCGGCCATCTTCGACCAGCCTGCGCTGGGCATCTACGCCCACCTGCTGGAGAGCGGACTTTACTTCTACACCGCCGGCAGCCTGATCGCCTACATGCTGCAGGACCACAAGGTCACCAGCGATGAACTGTTCGCCGCGGGCGCGACGTTCACGCTGCTCGCATGGGCCTTCGCGTTCGCGTTCTCGGTCTGCCAGCAGTGGTATCCGGGCAGCTTCACGGCGGCGGTGGATCCCACGTCGGCCCGCAGCTGGATGGAGTTGCTCTTCCTGAGCTTCAGCCTGCTTTCCGGGGTCGGCCTGAGCGACGTGGTGCCGATCCAGCCCCAGGCGCGCGCGCTGGTGATGCTGGAGCAGTTCGCGGGCGTGATGTACATCGCCGTGGTGGTCTCGCGGCTGATCGGCCTGACGATCCTCAAGCAGCCGGTGCGCAGGGAAGGCTGAGTGTTTCAGGCAGGCAAAAAAATTCGCGCCCGGGGGCGCGAATGCTGGAGCAGGTTGTAATAGGACGTCGGCGAGAGAGAGAGGTTGCCTGTGATGTTCCCGTTCAGGGGGAACACGGCGGCCACTGTAAAATGCACCGCGACGGTGCGCTTTCCCCATGCTGTTCCTGCACTTTGCCGAATTTGCCGGATTGAACGATCCGGTCGGAGACAGGTATTCAGGCACATGACGGGACGAGGGTGCCGGCGCAGCATCCGCCCCCAACATGCCCCTACCTGCCGAGCCCCCCATCGTGCCCCCTGCCGAACACCTCAAGGTGGGCGAGTGCTTCGTCGATATCGCCCTGCGCGAGATCCGCGCGCCGGGTGCCCGCAAGCCCGCGCGCATCACGCCCAAATCGATGGGCGTACTGCTGGCGCTTGCCGATGCGCCTGGAAGGGTCGTCACCCGCGATACGCTGCTGGCCGTGGTCTGGCCCGATACGCTGCCAACCAACGACGTGGTCACGCAGGCCATCACCCAGTTGCGCAAGGCATTCGGTGAACGCGGCGATGGCCCGCGCTACATCGATACCATCGCCAAGAGCGGGTACCGCCTGCTTGCGTCGGTGGAGTGGTTGCCGGCAGCGGGCAAGGATGCTCCATCACACGATGCCGATGAAGCTGTTCCTGCTTCGTCCGCGCCAGCGGCTGCACCTGTCGTCGCGCAGCCGGGCGATGCAGCCCTGCACGCGGCCGCGTCGGTTCCGGTGACGGCCAGTGCAGGGCAGGCCCCGGACGCCCGCTTGTTCCGTCGCTGGGCTTGGGGTATCGGGTTGGGCGTACTGGCGTTGGGTGTCGCAGCGTGGGGACTGTGGATGATGGTGACGCGCAGTGGTCCGGTTCCAGCGGAGTCCGGCGTGCAGACACTGGTACCTGCACCGCGTCCGTATCGTCTGATCACCTCGGCACCCGGATTCGAACTCTCACCGGCGCTGTCGCCGGACGGTTCGCAGGTCGCCTATCTCTCCAGCCTGACGGAGGAACTCGCAGGCACCGCGATCAAGGTGCAGACCACGGAGCCGGCCCAGCCGCGCACCCTGACATCGCCGCCGGAAGGTGCATGGGACAGCAATCCGGAGTGGTCGCCCAGTGGCCGTGAGGTCGCCTTCCTGCGTCGCTTCCCTGGCAAAGACTGCCGGATCATGGCCGTCCAGGCGAGTGGCGGAGAGCCGCGCACACTCGGGGTCTGCGATCCGAACAACCGCCCCAGTTTCGACTGGATGCCCGGCGGGGACGGGCTGGTGTTCAGCAGTCCGCTGACGGGTGCGGGGGAACCGGGCCTGCGCTTGCTGGACCTCGCCTCGGGGCGTTGGCGTGCGCTGGATTACGGCGCGAACGACGAGGATGTCGATACCGCGCCGCGCTATTCGCCGGACGGCAAATGGATCGCCTTTGTCCGCAACACGCCGCTGGGCGACCTGTGGCGCATTCCCGCAGAAGGGGGACGGGCGGAGCGCCTCACCCATCAGCGCGCGGAACTGCGCGGCTGGGACTGGACCCCGGACGGCGAGGCCATCGTGTTCGGGCGCCGTGTCGACAGTCACACGCGCCTGTATCGCCTGACGTTGCAGGATGGCCGCATCGAGGATCTCGGCATCGAGGATGCGCAGACGCCGGCCATCGCAGCGCGCGCGGACCAGCTGGCGTTCGTGCAGCGCAAGCCGCAGTTCGGCGTGTACCGCATCAGCAGTGCGCCGGCGATGGACGGGAAACTGCCTGTGCCGGAAAGGCTGTTCCCTTCCACCGGTCGCGACACGCTGCCGTCGGTGGCGCCGGATGGCCGCCAGATCGTGTTCACCTCCGATCGCTCCGGCGACTACGCCCTGTGGTGGGCCGACATGGAGCGCCCCGCGTCGTTGCGCCTGATCGAGGGCATCCATCCCGAGTCCCGCCACCTGCCTGCATGGTCGCCGGACGGCAAGCGGGTGCTCGTCGTCGGGACCGATGGCACCGGGCGCTATGGTCTGCACGAACTGGTCCCCGCCAGCGGGCAACTGCAGTCGCTGGCGGTGCCGGTGGCGCTGGAGGACCTGTTGTTTGCGGCCTATTCGCCGGACCCGGCGCGGATCTTCGTGGTCGCCGGACGCGGGGACAGCCAGCAACTGGTGCTGTTCGACCGGAGCAGCACGCCGTGGCGGCAGGTCGCCACCATCGAGGGGGTGTCGTTCGCGCGTCCCGATGGAGCACAGGGACGGATGCTGTTCACCCGGCTGGGTCGGGACGGGTTGTGGCAGGCAGACCTGTCGTTGTCGCCCGGCAGCATTCGCCAGATCGATGGCAATCACCCGGTGAGCCAGCGTTACCGCACCTGGACGGTCACCGAGGACGGCCAGGTGGAGTACCTCGAACAGCGGGCTGGGTGCTATGTCAGCCTGCGCCATATCGGGGCGGGACGTTCGCATCCCTCCCCCCGATGCCTGGAGCCGAACCATCTCTCCACGATCAATGGCTTCAGCGCACATGCGCGCACGCGTGTGGCGTACGTCTCAATGGCGATCAACGACGGGTCCGACATCGGCCTGCTGTCGTTGCGGCGCATGGCGGCGACGCCCCCGGTCCGGTTCTGGTAAGTCGCTGATAAAGAAAAAGAAAACACTTTCGCAAATTCTTCGGAAGCGGATTCGTGGAGATTTCGGCGGGTTTTCCGCGCAATTTCCTGCCGCATCGGTCGTGTTCCGGCACATCCACTGCTCCTGTTGTGCAAAGTGGAACGACCGATGGAGCAAACCTTGTGGGGGGATCGCGGACAAGTGGTCCGCGCCGATGCGGCCGATGGCCAGGATCCGAACGGCTGCATCGCGGTCTCGCGGCTGGGCGCCGTGCAGGCGGGCGCTGACGTATTCAGCGTGTGGGTGCAGTTGCGTGGCACCTCATGGGTGGAGGCCAAGGAAGGGCGCTTCCGGCTGCGCCGGGGCCACTGGATCGCGCTGGAGCGCGATTCCAAGCCGCTGGTGCAGAGCGACCGCTACGGCCTGTGCCTGGGGGTGGCGCTGAGCGCGGATGCCCTGCGCGCGATGGCACGATTCGCCGACAGCCCCTTGTATGCCGGCCGTGGGCGGTTGTCCCGGCGCGATGCGCTGACACTGCTGCGCCTGTGGCGCGCAGTGTCCCGGCACGCACCGCAAGGCCCGGACTTCCTGGCACTGCGCCCCTTGCTGCTGCATGTGGTGGCCATCCAGCAGGAGTTCTCCGACTACATCCAGCGTTGCCCCGGACGTTCACGCAGCCGCAAGCGCCAGGTGTTCGGTCGCCTGCAGCGCGCCCGTCTCTATCTGGAAGGCAATTGCGACCGCGTGGTGCGGATCAGCGAGCTGGCCGAACTGACCAGCTTCTCCAGCTGGTACTTCTCGCGCACCTTCTACAGTCTGTATGACGAAAGCCCGCAGGCGGCCGCGGCACGGATGCGGCTGGAGCATGCGGCCGAACTGCTGCGCAACACCTCGATGATGGTGGGCGAAGTCGCCGCGGCATCGGGTTTCGACAATTGCTGCAGCTTTGCGCGTGCTTTCCGTGCGCGCTTCGGAACCTCCGCCAGCCGGTATCGCGTGGCATCGACCGCGTCGAGGACAGACTCGGCAAAGTCATCGGCCCTCGTGCGCAAAGCGGCCGTGAAGACTGGAACGTAAGTTTGCAAGGCGTTTTAACACGCCCATAACGCAACACGTTCCCCTGAGGAGAGATTCAATGAACCATCGTAGTCCGCGTCGCGCGATGCGGGTCGGCTTGCTGCCGGCCGGCATTGCCATCGCACTGGTCCCGGCGTTCGCCATGGCGCAGGAAACCACCGATGCGCCCTCGAGCACCACCACGCTCGATCGCCTCGAAGTCACCGGCTCCCGCATCCGCGGCGCCGACATGGAAACGCAGCAGCCGATCATCACCATCGCGCGTGAGGACATCGAGAAGCAGGGCTTCACCTCGGTGGCCGACGTGCTGCAGAACCTGACCTCCGCCGGTTCCCCCGCGATCGCGCGTTCCGAAGCGCTGGCCTCGGGCGAGAACGTGGGTGGCTACTACGTCGACATCCGCAACCTGGGCGCGACCCGTACCCTGGTGCTGGTCAACGGCCGTCGCCTGGGCGCCACCACCGGGGGTTACCAGGATCTGAGCCAGATCCCGATGTCGGCCATCGACCGCATCGAAGTGCTGAAGGACGGCGCGTCCGCCATCTACGGTTCCGACGCGATCGCCGGCGTGGTCAACGTCATCACCCGCAAGCGCTTCGAAGGCGCCGAGGCTTCGGCGTACATCGGCCAGACCGGCGAAGGCGACGGCGACACCAAGCAGTACTCCTTCACCGTGGGCTCGGCCAGCGACCGTGGCGGCGTCACCCTGTCGGTCGAGTACTCGAAGGAAGATCCGATCTCCGCCGCCGACCGCTGGTTCTCCAAGGACGGCAACGCGGGTCCGGCCTATCCGGGTTCGGGCTGGAGCCCGATCAGCCAGAACGGCTCGTTCTGCGATCCCTGCTCGCCCGCGGCATCCGCCGTGTGGTGGACGCTGAGCGAGGGTGGCGATCCGGCCAACCGTGCCGACTACCGTGTGCACACGGCGGACGACAACGCGAATGCCAACCAGCAGATGTTCCTGTCCACGGGCATCGAGCGTCGTTCGGTGTTCGTCAACGCGAACTACGACGTGACCGACAACATCACGTTCAACGCCGACGTGCTGTACAACCACCGCTCCACGCAGCAGCAGATCGCCGGCTATCCGTACCAGTCCGCCGCGTTCGACACGCCGCTGTCCGCCGACAGTGCGTTCAACCCGATGGCGGGCGACACCACGTTCCGCCGTCGCCTGTGGGAGATGCCGCGCACCACCGACAGCGAGCTGGAAACCTATCGCTTCGCCGGTGGCTTCGCAGGCTTCTTCGACCTGGGTGGCAAGACCTGGGATTGGGATGTCGGTGCGCTGATCAACCGCAACCAGTCGACCAAGCGCGCGCGCGGCGACATGAGCCTGATCGCGTCGCGCCAGGCGCTGGGCCCGTCGTTCATCAACGCCGACGGCGTCGCCCAGTGCGGCAGCGCGGCCGATCCGACCCCGCTCTCCGATTGCCGTCCGTGGAACCCGCTGCTGCCTAACGGCGTCGCCGGCCCGGGCTCGCTGTCCGATCCGGAACTGCAGAAGTTCCTGTTCCCGTGGTTCACCGATACCGGCCTGACCCGCACCACCAGCTACACCGCCAACCTGGCGGGTACGTTGTTCGAGTTGCCGGCCGGCGATCTGGGCATCGCGGTGGGCGTCGAGCACCGCAAGGAGCAGGGCCGCTTCGTACCGGACGCGTTCGCGCAGTCGGGCCAGAGCACCGGTCTGGGTGCGACCACCACCGAGGGCGACTATTCGGTCGACGAGTTCTACGTCGAGCTGAACATCCCGGTGCTGGCCGACATGGCGTTTGCGAAGGAACTGACCTTCAACGTCGCCAGCCGCTACTCCGACTACAGCAACTTCGGCGACACGATCAACAGCAAGTTCGGCTTCACCTGGCGTCCGATCGACGAACTGCTGGTCCGCGGCACCTACGCCGAGGGCTTCCGCGCGCCGACGATCGACAACCTGTACGGCGGCATCGGCACCAGCTTCGAGAACTACACCGACCCTTGCGGCGTCGGCGCGGTGAACAGCGTCAACGGCAACGCGGCCTGCACCGGCGCGGGCGTTCCGCTCGGCTACGTGCAGCTGGGCCAGGGTCTGGTGCCCTGCACGACGTATCCGTGTGCCACGCCGGACCAGTTCATCACGGGCTCCAATCCTTCGCTCGTGCCGGAAACGTCCAAGAGCAAGACCATGGGCCTGGTGTGGTCGCCGCGCTGGGTGGAAGGTCTGGACATCTCGCTGGACTGGTACCGCTACGAGCTGACGGACATGATCATCTCGGACAGCGTGGATCGCATCCTGCGTGACTGCTACGTGCTGGGCAATAGCGCCCGTTGCGAAGGCATCGTGCGTGCGGACGATGGCCATATCACCAGCCTGTTCTATGGCCTGGCCAACCTGGGCTCGATGGAAACCGAAGGCTTCGACCTGGGTGTGAAGTACGCCCTGCCGGAGCAGTCGTTCGGCAAGATCGCGTTCGACTGGACCTCGTCGTACACGAGCGTCTACGACGAGGAAAGCGAGAACTCGGCCGGCGAGAAGATCATTGTGGGCAACGTGGGCAACTCCGGCATCTTCCGCCTGCGCTCGAACCTGGGCGTGGACTGGTCGCTGGGTGACTTCGCGGTCAACTGGACGGCCCGTTACTACTCGGGCATGAAGGAAAGCTGCGTGCCGGCCCGTCCTTGCACGGATCCCGACCACATCGCCAATGGCGAAGAGGATGCGATCCGCCGCGTGGGTTCCAACACGTTCCATGACCTGCAGGTCAGCTACAAGGCGCCGTGGGATGCCACGATCGCCATCGGCGCCAACAACGTGTTCGACCACAAGGGTCCGCTGATGTTCTCGAACTCGGCGTACCGCCACAGCGACTTCGCGTACTACGGTGGCTTCGACTTCGATCGTTACCTGTACGTCAAGTACACCCAGCGCTTCTGATCTCCGGATCGACGCGTCTGCTGCACCACGACGGCCCCGCAAGGGGCCGTCGTTCTTTGCGGGCATGACGGGTGGCGACGGTTGGTATCATCCGTCGAACTGACAGACCGTCCCGACCCCCCCGGGCGTAGCCGAGATTCCCGCGACCCATGAAGCTGCCTGCCCCCTTCATCCAGCTGCCCGTTGCCTTCGACGCCGAGGCGTTGGCGCGCGAGGTGCTGACGATCGACGAGGCATGCTGGCGGTCCCATCCGGGCGGGATCCCCGGCAACAGCGCGCTCGCGCTGATCACCACGGAAGGCGATCCGGACAGCGACCAGGTGACGGGACGGATGCGGCCCACGCCTTCGCTGGCGCGGTTGCCGTACCTCATGCAGGTGCTGGAATCGCTCGGTGCCACGTGGGGGCGCTCCCGGCTCATGCGTCTCTCGGGACAGTCCGAGGTCACCGGGCATGTCGACATCAATTACTACTGGCGTGAACACATGCGTGTACACGTGCCGATCATCACCACGCCGTCGGTGCGCTTCCAGTGCGGCGACAGCGAAGTGAATATGGCGGCGGGCGAGTGCTGGATCTTCGACACGTGGCGTCACCACCGGGTCCTGAACGAAAGCAGCGAAACGCGCATCCATCTGGTGGCCGATACGGTCGGCGGCGTCGCGTTCTGGGACCTGCTGGAGCAGGGCAGGACCCCGGAGCGGCGCGAGCCGGGTTGGGCGCCACGAGGGATCGCGCCGATGCAGGGCCACCGGGCGACGCTGGACTACGAATCTTTCAACGCTTCCGACGTGATGACACCGTGGGAGCTACGTGAATGCATCGGCTTCCTGATCAACGACGCCGAGCGGACTCCGCAACTGCCCGCGGTCCATGCGTTGCTGATGCGTTTCGCGCGCCACTGGCACGGCGTATGGGCCTGCCATGGCAACCAGGCATCGGGACTGCCGCATTTCAGGGCGCTGCTGAAGGACATCCAGGAAAAACTCGTGCAGTCGGGTGTTGCACAGGTCCGGCTGCAGAACGGACTGGGACTGCTGGCGGCGTTGAAGGCTCACATTTTCAGTATGGCCCTGGCTGCCGATGTCGATGAGTCGGCGCGACGCGATCCGCACGGTGCCAGGCCTGCGGCAACGGACAGGCAAGCGAGCAGCGGTGCTCGAATGAACGCACGGGAGCTCGATCAGCCGGTTTTCATCGTCAGCCCGCCGCGTTCCGGTTCCACGCTGCTGTTCGAGACGCTGTCGGGTGCGCGCGGCGTGTACACGATCGGCGATGAAAGCCATCAGCTGATCGAGGGTGTCGAGGGCCTGGCACCCGCGCAACGCGGGTTCCACTCCAACCAGTTGGGTCGTGTCGATGCCACGTCGACGGTCGTGCAAGTGTTGCGCACCCGGTTCCTCGACGCGCTGCGCGATCGCGAGGGCAACGTGCCGGATGCAGGCGCGACGATCCGGATGCTGGAGAAGACGCCGAAGAACGCGCTGCGCATTCCGTTCCTGAAGGCGGTGTTCCCCGACGCGAAGTTCATCTACCTGCATCGCGATCCGCGGCAGGTCTGGGGCAGCATGATCGACGGATGGCAGTCCGGCAGGTTCCGCATGTACAACCTGCCCGGCTGGCAGGGGCCGACCTGGTCGTTCCTGCTGACGCCCGGCTGGCAGGCGTTGAACGGAAAGGAGCTCGGGGAGATCGTGGCGAGCCAGTGGGAAACCGCGACGCGCCTCATGCTGGACGATCTGGATGCGCTGTCGCCTGCCGACTGGGTGTCGGTCGACTACGGACGCTTCGTGCAGGACCCGCAGCGGGAGGTGCTGCGCCTGAGCGAATGGGCCGGCTGGTCGTGGGATCGCGAACTCGGCGGGCAGCTTCCCCTGTCGCGCTACACGCTGACGAAACCCGATCCGGACAAGTGGCGGCGGCATGCGGCCGAGATCGAGCCGCGTCTCGTGCAGTGGAAAGCCACGATCGAACGCGCGGCACGCGCCGCGGGTCTCTGATGACAGGAAGAAAAAAGGCCGCCCTTGAGGCGGCCTTTCTTGTTGATGCGCGCGGGAGCAATCAGAACTTGTGCTTCTCGTCTTCCGGCTGCGCGGCCTGTCGGGCGATGGCGTCCACCAGCACGGCCTTGGCTTCGGCGGCGTTGCCCCAGCCATCCAGCTTGACCCACTTGCCCTTCTCCAGGTCCTTGTAGTGCTCGAAGAAGTGGCCGATGCGCTCCAGCCAGTGCGGGCTGACCTGGTCGATGTCGCTGATGTGGCTGTAGCCGGCGAAGACCTTGTCCACCGGCACCGCCAGCAGCTTCTCGTCGCTGCCGGCTTCGTCGCTCATGCGCAGCACGCCGACCGGACGGCAGCGGATCACCGAGCCGGGGATCAGCGGCAGCGGCAGGACCACCAGCACGTCGGCCGGGTCGCCGTCGCCGCACAGGGTGTGCGGGACGTAGCCGTAGTTGCAGGGGTAGCGCATGGGCGTGGAGAGGATGCGGTCGACGAAGATCGCGCCGCTGGCCTTGTCTACCTCGTACTTCACCGGCTCGGCGTCCTTGGGGATCTCGATGATGACGTTGATTTCGTCCGGCGGGTTCTTGCCGGCGCTGACCAGATCCAGGCCCATTGCGTGCTCCGAGGGGGTGCGGTGAAAGAGGCCGGCATTTTACGCGCTTGGCTGCTGCGGCGCAGCAAGAATCGGGCCGGGCTGGCCGGCCGTCGGCGCGGAAAGCGTGATTCAGGCTGTCCTTCAGCTTGCCGGGCCTAGAATCCGCCGCCCATGCACCCTCTCAGACGCGCCGCCGGCTTCCTGCTGACGGTGCTGGCCTTGGCCAGCACCGAGGCGGGCGCACGCACGGTGTATCGCTGCGTGCAGGGCGGGACGGTCAGCCTGGCTACCGCGCCGGAGCCGGGATCGAAGTGCACGGCCAAGGAGATCGACGACAACGCTGTCAGCACGCCCAACCTGTGGGGCTCGATGGGTGTCTTCAGCGGCACGCTCTACGAGCGCGACCAGGACGGGCAGAAGGTGTATTCCACCCGCAACCTGCCGGGTTCCACGGCCTATCTGAAATTCACTGTGCAGACACCGCCGGGCGAGCCCGCCCACCTGGGCCTGGGCAAGGTGGGCACGCCGCGGCTGGACCGCTATCCCTCCGAGTTCAAGGCGGCTGCGCGCCAGACCGGGGTCGACGATGCCTGGCTGCGTGCCGTGGCGCATGCCGAGAGCGATTTCGATGCGAAGGCGCTTTCGCCGAAGGGCGCGATGGGCGTGATGCAGCTGATGCCGGACGTGGCGAAGGAGTACGGCGTCGCCGACCCCTATTCCTCCGCGGAATCGATCAATGCCGGCGCGCGTCACCTGCGTGGCCTGATGCGCCGTTACAAAGGCGACCTGACGCTGGTCGCGGCCGCCTACAACGCCGGCATCGGCACCGTGTCGCGCTACGGCGGCGTGCCACCCTACGCGGAGACGCAGGAATACGTGTCCAAGGTCACCGCGTTGTACGAGCTCTATCTGCGCGCGCTGGGACGCAAGCAGGCACCGGAGCGTCCGGCGCTCTGAGTCCACCGCGTGCCCGCCGCGCGTCGGCGCGTCAGCCACGGTTGCGATTTTTCACTCGCCGCTCCCCCATCGCGGTCTAGCGTGGTCCTCACGGTCGGCCCTCCCGCGTCGGCCAGGAGATCGCTATGAAGACGCGACGCGTGTTCAGCGCCCCCGACATCGACACCGCCGAGGCGGCCCTGCATGTGGCATTGCATCTGGGCATCCGTCCCGATCACGCGTCCCTCGTCGGGCGTCCGGACATCGAGATGACGCAGATGCCCGATGCCGACAAAGAAGGCTCCCCCACCGACTTCATGCCGGCGGCGGCGCGCGGGCTGGTGGGCGGTGGTGTCGTGGGCCTGGTCATCGGCTTGCTCGCGATGGCCATCCCTGTGGTGGGGATCCCGTGGGCTGCGGTGCTGCTTTGCACGGTGGTTGGCGCGACGGTCGGCGGCTGGGCGTCGGCGCTGGCCGGTTCCTCCGTACCCAGCGAAGTGCGCCGCGACTATCGCACCGAGATCGACGCAGGCAAGGTGCTGGTGGTGATCGATGAGGAGGACGAACGCCTGCTCGAACGCGCCAGCCAGGCCATCACCGCAACGGGGACCCAGCGCCTGCAGCTCGTGCACCACGGCCTCCTGCACTGAACCGGTGGACCGGGGCGAAGGTAAGATGCCTCCATTCCCCCGGAGGCAAGGCCATGCAACGTTGGTTGACGGTGATCTGTTCGATGGTGGTCGCAGTGCCCGTGATGGCGTCTGACACTGCCTGGGACAAGTACGGTGCCGACATCCCCGCCGGTGCGGTGGTGCCGTTGGCACAGGCGCTCGCGCAACCGGCAGCGCATGAAGGCCAGGCGCGCGTCTTCAGCGGACGCGTCGTCGATGTCTGCCAGAAGAAGGGCTGCTGGGTGATGCTCGAGGATGACGGACATGGCGCGCGCGTGCTGCTGGGCGATCACGATTTCTACGTGCCCAAGGACGTGCGGGGCGATGCGCAGGTGCACGGCGTGCTGTCGCGGGTGACATTGTCGCCCGCGGCACGCGACCACACCGCTGAAGAAACCAGTGCGGGAGCCGCGGTAGCCGAGGTCGAGTACCGCATCGTCGCCGATGGCGTGCAGGTACGCGTGGACGAGCCCGACGCATGACCTGCGGGCATCAGCCCAGCAAGTGCTCCGATGGAATGACGTGCTGCCCCGGCACCGCGTCCATGGCCGCATCCAGCAAGACCTGCGCCACGCGTTCGGCAGGCACGATCCTGTAGCGCTTCGGCAGGACCGGATCCAGCGCGCCCAGCACGCGCAGCGCCCAACGTTCGCCGCCCCGGTGCTGTACGCGATCCCCGCCCAGCAGGCCCGGGCGCAGCACGGTGAGTGACGTGAAGCCGATCGCGGCGAGCGCCTTTTCGACCTCGCCCTTCGTGCGCGAGTAGAAGATCCGCGAATCTGCATCGGCGCCCATCGCCGACACCAGCGCGAAGGCCCGTGCACCGTGTGCATGGGCGTGGCGTGCGATCGCAAGCGGATAGTCGTGGTCCACGCGCCGGAACGCGTCCTGCGAGCCTGCATCGCGGATCGTCGTGCCCAGTGCGCAGGCCACGGCGTCCACGCGCCACCACTCGGCATCAGGGGGCAGTGCCTCGAAATCCACGACCGGGTTCATCAGTTTGGGGTGGGGGGCGAGGGGTTTGCGTGTGGGCGCGACCACCTGGCGCACCCGCGCGGATGCCAGTGCCCGCCGCAGTGTCGCCTGTCCGACCAGACCGGTTGCACCAGCCAGCAATAGACGACTCATGCGATGCTCCCGTCGCGGCAATGGCGCCATCATGCCAGCACGGCACGGGGGCAGGATCGCATCGGTTAACCTGTGGCATCAGGCGCGGTTCCGCGCCGGGGAATGCCTGTCCATGCACCGCTACACGAATCCACACACCGCAGCGTGCATCCTGGAAGGGGGCACGCGATGAACCTGCCCCTGCACTACGGCGTGCTCGGCGCGATCGAAGCGGGCCTGATCGCGTTCGTCCTCGGCGTGCTGTGCTTCCTGTTCTGGAACTGGCTGAGTACCAGGATGCGCTGGTCGATGGGGCACGCCATCGGTTGGGCCTGCGTCTCGGCCGTGGTCATCGGTGCCGGGGTGGACAGCTGGAACATGTTCTACCTGGGCATTTCGAAGCTGGAGTCGCCGTTGTATGCGCGGCTGGCCTTGCAGGGCATCCACGATCCCGAGTCGCTCGGCTCGCGCGTGGTGCTGGAGATCGCCGGCGCGTTGAGTGGCGTCGCTCTTGGTTGGCAATGGTTCAGCAGAAAAGCGCCGGATTGAACCGCGGCGAAAAGCGCGCGAAAAACGAATACCTAACGGTAAACAATGCGCGACGTCACGGATTCCACGGACGCCTGACAACGCGATCACAGCTCACTAACACCGGGCTAGCCGAACCCGATCCGCGTGTGGTTAAGCGTGCGTGCACGTTCATTTCAGCGCGCCAGTTTCGTTCAGAAGCGACGTTGCAAGGTGGGGCCGTGCGCAATCGGACGCACTCCCACAGAACGGAGCACAGACATGACGAAGAACAACCGCAAGCCGCTGATCGCACTGGTCGCCTTGAGCGCCGCGCTGGCCATGCCGCTGGCGTTCGCGCAGGAAAAGACCGAGGACGCCGCGACGCAGCAGGGCCAGACCGAGCCGACCGCCGAGCAGGCGACCGGCGCGGCGACCCAGGACCCCACCCAGAGCACGCAGTCCGCAACGCAGGCCAAGCAGGGCTGGGCCGACGTGGATACCGACGGCGACGGCGCCATCAGCAAGCAGGAAGCTTCGGCCAACGCCGGCCTCAGCCAGGTCTTCGACCAGGCCGACGCTGATGCGGATGGCAAGCTCACCGCCGACGAATACAAGGCGTTTGTGAGCAAGAACTACGGTGACCAGCAGAAGTAAACCGGCCTGTGGCACCGGGTCGATCGCGGCGCCATGACGCCAGCGCGTGACCCCCGGAAAGGGCGGCCTGTCGTGCCGCCCTTTCTCTTCCGGACGTAACTCCATGACGAGGAGGGATCCATGAACACGAAGACGCTGTCATGCCTGGGTGTGCTGACCACTGTCATCGCATTCGGCACTGCGCTGCACGCACATGCGCAGGAGGTGTCGCAGCGCGGTGAGGAACGGCCGTCGCCGCAGGCGAGCCCGCCGCCCTCCACGACCCCGGTGCCGCGCCCGTTCCAGGAGCTGGACCAGAATTCAGATGGCGCGATCAGCAAGGACGAAGCGGCTGTCGACCCACCGCTGGCGCAGGTATTCGGCACGCTCGACAAGGATGCTGATGGCCGCCTGACACCCGAGGAGTACGCGGCCTATGCGCAGCAGGGAAATCCCTGAGATCGCGCACCCATCCCATGAACCATGCTGCATGGAGGAACCCATGAAGAATCCGATCCATAAATTGACGCTGGGCCTTGGCCTTGCGCTGCTCAGCGCGGGTCTCATGACGGCCTGCGGCCCCAAGCCGGAAGAGATGCCGCCGCCCAGCGCGCCGGAGCCGGTGGAAACCACGCCGCCCACCGACAACGTGGTGCCGCCATCTCCCACTCCGACCGATCCGGCCGTACCGCCGACCGATCCGAACCTGCCGCCACCGGCCAATCCCAACGCGCCGGAAACCACGCCGCCGGCCACCGACGGCAGCACACCACCGCCCAGCAGCGGGGGATAGCGCACGACGTAGAGGCATGCAGCAATGCCACCACGGCCGCCATGTCGCATGGCGGCCGTTTCCATTGATGGCTGGACTGGCTGCTATCCTTCGCGGCCTTCGTGGAGAATGCAGGGCAGGGTTCAAATGGCGCGCATCCGATGGGTCGGCTTCGACGGCGACGACACGCTCTGGAAGAGCGAGGATTACTACCGTCAGGCCGAGGCCGATTTCGAGGCCATCCTCGGCACCTATGTGGACCTCGCCGACGCACGCACGCACCAGCACCTGCTGGACGTCGAGCGTCGCAACCTGAAGATCTTCGGCTACGGCGTGAAGGGCATGACGCTGTCGATGCTGGAAACCGCCATCCAGCTGACCGACGAACGCATCAGCGCGCGCGACCTGCACCGCGTGATCGAGATCGGGCGTGCCACGCTGCTGCATCCGGTCGATCTGCTGCCGGGCATCCGCGAAGCTGTCGAGCGCATCGCCGCCGATCACGAGATCGTGCTGATCACCAAGGGCGACCTGTTCCACCAGGAAGCCAAGATCGCGCAATCCGGCCTGGCCGACCTCTTCCATCGCATCGAAGTGGTATCCGAGAAGGACGAGCCGACCTATGCCCGCGTGCTGCGCGAACTGGAGGTCGAACCGTCGCGGTTCGCGATGGTCGGCAATTCGCTGCGGTCGGACATCGAGCCCGTCCTGGGGCTCGGCGGCTGGGGCATCCACATGCCGTACCACGTGACGTGGGCGCTCGAGACCGAGCATGGCGTGGCCCACGATGCGCCGCGCCTGCGGGTGGTGGAGAACGCCGGGCAGTTGTCGGATGCGCTTGCGACGATCGAATCGGTACCGGATGCCTGAATGCGCCCAGCGAAGGCCATGGTCGTGGGGCACAATGGTGCCGTGAAGCGCGCGCTGCCCACCGTTGGTTTGCTGGCCTGCCTGTCGGCCGCGCTGTGCGCGCCCGTCGCCGCGCAGGACGCCACGGTGACATATGCCCCTGCCACCGGCGATGCCTCGGTGGATCGCCACCTGGCGGACATCAACGACTACGCCAGCCGCTACCCCGCGTCCTTTGCTGACGAGATGGCGCGCTACTACACCGTGCCGCGCGCCTACGTGGAAGCGATGCAGCAGCAACCGGACTGGACCGCCGGCGACATCTTCATGGCCTGCGCGCTGGCGCAGATCGTGGGACAGCCGTGTCGCGCCGTCGTGCGCGAGTGGTCCCGCGACCACGAAGGTGGGTGGAAGGCGGTCGCCGGCCGCCTGCAGGCCGAACCCGGCACCGCGCAGTACCGGCGTCTGCGCAGTGCGCTCGCAGCCACGTATCGCCGCTGGGACCGGCCGGCACCTGCAAGCGAGAAGTGAGCGGAGAGGAGCGAGGAGTAAGCGAAGCACGCCTTTACTCACTCCTCACTCCTTTCCACTCACTCCTGCTTCTTCCCGTACATGATCAGCAGCACCAGATCGTCCTCGCCGTGCTGGCGGATGGCGTGCGTGCTGCCGGGCCGGGTCAGCATCGCGTCACCGGCGCGCACCTCCTGCGCCTTGCCATCCAGTTCGTAGATGCCGCTTCCACCCAGCACGTAGTAGATCTCGTCCTTGTGGTGCTGGTGCAGGCCGATGCCGGCGCCCCGGCGCAACACGCGTTTGCGGAACTCGAAGGCGAGCGCGGGTGCTTCCTTGAAGAAGGGATACGCGGTCGTGTCGCCCGCGCCGCCATGCGGCCCGGGCTGCGCCGCCGCGATGTCGCGTTCGTGCACGATCAGGGACGGATTCGCCTGCGCCTTGCGATCCGCGAGCGCGGTCGCGGGTGCGCCGCAGTCGGTATCGCGTTTCACGTGGGCAGCGAGCGAGGGGTCGAGCCGCTTCCAACCCGCCACCACCAGGCAGGCCACCATCACCGCGCCCCGCTGCTGGAAGTGGGTGTCGTCCTGCTGGCCCTGTTCCGGCACATGCATGAAGTACGCTCTGCTGGCCTCATTGCCCGCCGCGCGCAGCCAGTCCATGCTGGCAGCCGACAGGTCGATCAGGCCCACGTTCTCCCGCGACGCAAGATCACGCACGGCCTGCGCGTACAACCCGTGCGTGTCGAGCAACTGCCCATGGTCGAACTTGCGGCGCGCGACCGGCGTCACCAGGATCGGCGTGGCACCCTTCTGTCGCGCCAACGCCAGGTAGCGACCCAGCCATTCGGGGAATGCCTGCCGGGGTTCGTTGTAGCGTGTGGGGTCTTCGATCTTCTCGTCGTTGTGGCCGAACTGGATCAACAGCACGTCGCCGGCATGCATGTCCTTCGCCATGCCATCGAACCAGCCTTCGGCGATGAAGCTGCGCGAACTCCGCCCGCTCTGGGCGTGATTGCGGACCACATAGGTGTCATCCAGGAACCCCTGCAGCTGCTGCGCCCATCCTTCGCGCGGTGCGCGTTCCGGCCCGTAGTGGCTGGCAGTGGAGTCGCCGGCGATGAAGACCTGGCGTGGGGGCTGCACCTGCGCGCTGGCCTGCGCAGCGCAGGCACAGAGCGCGATCATCAGAAAAGAGCGAAGCATTGCCAGTCTCCGGTATTCGCCAGCACGCGTGCAGAAGCCCCTGTAGGAGCGACGTAAGTCGCGACCGCCAAGCCGGAAGACGTTCCGGCAAGGATCGAAGCCGCTCCAGGCGAAGGCGCCTTCCGGCTTTTTCCGTATCAATCCGCGTCCACTGCCTGCCTGGTTCTGCGGTCGCGACTTACGTCGCTCCTACAGAGAGGCACAGCAAGTGCGCGCGTCAGCGCGCCAACCACCCGCCATCGACGGGAATGACCGCGCCATTGACGTAGTCCGACGCGCGCGACGACAGGAACACCGCCGTGCCGCCCAGGTCCGACGGCTCGCCCCAGCGACCGGCCGGGATGCGGTCGAGGATCGCCTGGTTGCGTGCTTCGTCCGCGCGCAGCTGGGCGGTGTTGTCGGTGGCCATGTAACCGGGCGCGATGGCGTTGATGTTGATGCCCTTGTTGCCCCATTCGTTGGCGAGCAGGCGGGTGATGCCTGCGATGCCGCTCTTGGAGGCCGTGTACGACGGCACGCGGATGCCGCCCTGGAACGACAGCATCGAGGCGATGTTGATGATCTTGCCGCTACCCTGCGCGATGAAATGGCGGCCCGCGGCCTGCGACATGAAGAACGCGGACTTGATGTTGACGTTCATCACGTCGTCCCAGTCCTTCTCGCTGAAATCCACCGCATCGGCGCGACGGATCAGCCCGGCGTTGTTCACCAGGATGTCCAGCCCGCCCAGGCCCTCGACGGCTTCCTTCACCAGGCGCTCGACCGGGTCGATGCTGATAAGGTTCGCTTCCAGGTTGAGGAAGCGGCGACCAAGGGCGCGCACTTTCTCGCCGGTTTCCGCAGCTTCCACGATGCCGGCCGCGGCGATGTCAGCACCGGCTTCGGCCAGCGCCACGGCGATGCCCTGGCCGAGGCCGGTATTGGCGCCGGTGACCAGCGCGATCTTGCCTTCGAGACTGAACGGATTGCTTGCCATCGTGGATTCCCTCGGTGTGGTGCGCTTTGGTAGAGCGGAGCTTGCTCCGCTTGGTGCATCGGCTTCGGATGGTGGTGCAGCCGAGCAAGCTCGGCTCTGCATGACGGCGCTTACTTCAGCTGGCAGATGTCCAGCACGTGCATGTCGGTGTAGTCCAGGTTCTCGCCGCCCATCGCCCAGATGAAGGCGTAGTTGCTGGTGCCCGAACCCATGTGGATCGACCACGGCGGAGACACCACGGCTTCGTCGTTCTGCACGACGATGTGGCGCTGCGCTTCCGGCTCGCCCATGAAGTGGTAGACGCGGTCGTTCTCGGCCAGGTCGAAGTAGAAGTACACCTCGCTGCGGCGGTCGTGCAGGTGCGGCGGCATGGTGTTCCACACGCTGCCGGTCTTCAGCACGGTCAGGCCGAGCAGCAGCTGCGAGGACTGGCAGGTCGCCGGCACGATGAACTGGTAGATCGTGCGCTCGTTGCTGGTCTCCAGCGCACCGCGCTCCAGCGCCACGGCGTCCTTGATCGACAGCTGCTTGGTCTCGAAGCGCGCATGCGCCGGGGTCGAGGTCAGGTAGAACTTGGCGGGGTTGGCCGCATCGTCGGACTCGAACGCCACATCGGCGCTGCCCATTGCCACGTACAGACCATCCTTCGGGCCCAGCGCATAGGTCGTGCCGTCGACGGTGACCTTGCCGGCACCGCCACCCACGTTGATCACGCCAAGCTCGCGACGCTCCAGGAACGGCTTGCCAGCGGCCGAGGCGGGCTCGGTCTGGCGGGGCAGGTCGACCTTCGTCGACACCGGGGCCGCACCGCCGATCACGAAACGCTCGTTGTGCGAGTAGTTCATCTGCACCGTGTCCGCGACGAACAGGTTGCCGATCAGGTAGCGGTCGCGCAGCTGGTCGTTGGTGGCGCCGTCCATCATGTCCGGGTGGGTGGCGTGGTAGGTCTTGCAGAACATGGGCGGGGCTCCGTCGGTGCGGACGCGCCGTGCGGCGGCGTCGGTAAGGGGTGTGGGGCGGATTCTACGGGACTTTGGTAACCGGTGTCATTTTGCGGTGCGGCACTCTTTCCCTGGCTCCGTGGCGTCGTTTACTCGGGCGGCTGGGAAGAGTCGCGGATGATCAGGTGCGGGCGGATGCTGGCAGCGGCCAGCACCGGCGTGCCTTCCGGCTGGATCAGCATCGCGGCGGCGGTGCGGCCAGTGTCGCGGGTGTTGCGGCGGACCGAGGTCAGTGAGGGCCACAGGCGCGAGGCGAGCGGGCTGTCGTCGAAACCGACCACCGACAGCTGGCGCGGGATGTTGATGCCGGCGCGCATGGCGACCTTGTAGACGCCGGCCGCCATTTCGTCGTTGCCGGTGAAGATGGCGGTGGGCCGGTTCTTGCCGGACAACAGCTTCTCGGCCGCGACCACGCCGGATTCGAAGGTGTAACCAGCTTCGATGATGCGCGACTTCGGAATCTCCAGGCCGCGTTTGGCGAGCGCCTGCACGAAACCGTCCGTGCGCTCGATCGAGGAGCGATATGCGCTGGGGCCGGTGATCAGCGCGATGTCGGTATGGCCGAGCGACAGCAGGTATTCGGCCGCTTCGGCCGCGCCGTCGCGGTCGTGGGTGACCACCATGCGTGATGGCTCGTCCATGGAAACCGAGGCAATGCGCGAATAGCGGCAGCCGATCTCGGCCAGCATGTCGGCCAACGCCTGGTCTTCCGAGGCGCGCGGCACCAGCATCACGCCATGCAGCTTCTGCTGCTGCACGAAGCGGCGCACGCCGTCGATGTAGCCCGGGCTGCGGCTGTCGCACGGATGCACCACCAGTTCGAAGCCCGAATCGCGCAACGCATCCAGTGCGCCGTACTGCATGTTCACGATGTACTGCGCGGTCGGATTGTCGTAGACCATGCCGATCAGGAACGAGCGGCGGAACGCCAGGCCGCGCGCCATCGGATCGGGCACGTAACCGACTTCCCGCATCAAGGTCTCCACCTTCTCGCGGGTGTCCTTACGGACCAGGGGCGAGTGGTTGATGATGCGCGAAACGGTTTTCTTCGAGACGCCGGAAAGCCGCGCGATGTCGTTGATGGTCGCGGCTTTGCCACCAGTGGGCAGGGAGGCGGGGCTTTCGGGCTTCTTGCGCGCGGGCATGGAGTGGGTACGGGTCCGTTCGTCTGTCGTGGGGATTCTAGCGGCTGGGGGTCAGTCCAGCGCGCGGTAGCGGAAATTACGGAACTGGACCTTGCCCTGGCCGGCGGCGTACAGCGACGGCTTGAGGGCCAGGAAGCCGCCCGCCACGTTGTGGTGGTAGCCGGAGACTTCCATCTGAACCGGGTACTTGGTCCAGGCCTTGCCGTCGGTGCTGGTCTGGATCGTGACGATGTGGCGGTTGTGCGTGACCCGCAGCCAGAGCTTTCCGCCCTTGGCGCTCGGGAGCAGTTTGCCGGGGCGCTCCAGGCCGTAGCGGTGCATGACGAACTGTTCGCCATTGCTGCCCACGCCCGCATACAGGCGGTCGTTGTAGAACAGTACCGCGCCGCCCTGGGCGCCGGGTTCGATGTCCATTTCGACCTCGAACTGGTAGGCCAGGTCACCGGCGATGATGCCCAGCGGCGAGCTGTCGCGGGGCGAGGTGCCCTTGCCCTGCAGCGACATCACGCCGTCGCCGAAGCTCAGTCGCGCGGTTTCGCCCGGTGCCGGGTCGTAGAACGCCCATTGCGGTCCCAGCTTTCCGCTGCGGAAATCGTCCGACAGCGCCATGCCGTGCGGCGAAAGCGCCTTGCCCGCCGGCTTGGGCAGCGGCTGGCTCAGGTCGCCGCCCTTCGCGACGAACCAGCCGTCGTCGGTCCACTCGATCGGATCGAGCAGCGCCTGCCGGCCCAGCGTCCAGAAGTTGCGCTCATAGCCGTGGTAGATCATCCACCACTGGCCACCGGCGTCTTCCACCAGCGTGGCGTGGCCGCGCGACCACCAGTACTGGTCGCGCGAGGTGGTGCGCACCACCGGATTGTTGGGCGCGTTCTGCCACGGCCCGTGGATGGAGCGCGAGCGCGCGACGATCACCATGTGCCCGGTCGGCGGACCGGCCGTGCCGCCAACGGCAGTGATCATGTAGTACCAGCCGTCGCGGAAGGTGATCTTCGGGCCTTCCTGCGCATAGCCTTCCACGTCCCACGATTCCGGATAGCGCCAGCCGTCGTAGATGTGCTTCACCTCGCCGACCGTGCTCAGGCCGTCTTCGGCCAGCTGAACGTAGTCGCCCGCACTGAGGAACAGGTAGCGCTTGCCGTCTTCGCCGACCGCATGGCCGGGGTCGATATGGCCCGGCAGCCCGATGTCGATGGGCTCGCTCCAGGGGCCGCGGATGTCGTCCGCCCACACGACGAAGTTGCTGCGTCGCGGCGACTCGGTACCGCCGACGCGCGCGGGGAAATAGATGTAGTAGCGGCCATCGTGCTTGACCAGGTCCGGGGCCCAGATCGAGCCGACGTTCTTCGTGATCGCATGGCCGACCGGCTGCCAGTTGATCAGGTCGCGCGAATGCCACAGCGGCAGGCCGGGATAGGCAGTGAAGGACGACAGCGTGAGGTAGTAGTCCTCGCCGTCCTTCAGCACCGAAGGATCGGGTCGGTCACCCGCGAGCACGGGATTGAGGAACGTGCCGTCACCCAGGTCCGCCTGGCGCTGGTGCTCGATGCCGCGCTTCCACGCCGGTTCGCGGTGACCATCCTCCGCCAGCGCTGCCAGCGGTGCGAACAGGCACAGGGCGATCATCCACGACTTCATTGCCATCAGGAGTCCTCTACTTCGACGACGTGTGCTGCGATGTCCATTGCGGGTATTCGGTCGACAGCAGCCACTTCGGCCAGCTGCCGTACCACTCGTAGCCGGTGCGACGCTCGCGCGGAATGTCTTCGTAGCGCGCGACCCGCACGCTGTCGCGCGTCGCGAGCACCACGCTGTTGTCCTTCACGTCGTAGAAGCGCGCCCACAGGCCGGTGGCCGATGGATTGGCGACCAGGCGACGATCCTTGGTACTGCTGTGGTACTGGAACTGTTCCGCCGGCGCGTCGAAGGTCTCGATGCGCCAACCGGTGATCTCCACCCTGCGCAACCAGTCCACCGCGCCGTCCACGGCCGCGACGATGGCGGGCGACGGATCCGGGATGGACATCAGGTAGCGGATCACGCCGACGGTTTCCTGGCCTGCGATGGACGGCAGTTCGAACTTGCGTCCTTGGGCGGGTAGCAGCGTCCGCGCGTCGTACTGGCCGGCCCAGCCGGCCAGCGTGCTGCCCTGTCGTACCTGCAACCGCAGCAGGCAGGCGTCGCCGCTATCGATGGCGGACTGTACGCGTGCCCGCAAGGTGGCATCGACGAAGGCATAGCGGCGCGTGTCCGACACGACTTTGCGCAGCGTGCCCAGCACGCCAGCCGTCACGTCGTCGGCGATGGTGATATGCGGATGGTAGGGCTGCGTGGCCGGCGCCGTATGCGGCCAGCCGCCGCAAGCGGGAATCTGCTGCGCCAGCGTGAACGCGATGCCCTTGAGGCTGCCGTCGCGATAGCGCGTATCGCCGGTGAGCGCATACGCGGTGGCCAGATAGTCGAGCTGCGTGTAGATGTTGCGGTTGTCGAAGCTGCCGCCTGACTTCTGCGCCTCGGCGTCGAAGCGCGCTTTTTCTGCATCATCCAGAATCCGTGCCGGATCCTGGTTCTCGATCCAGCCGCCATCCAGGCGCTGATAGCGCAGGATGTTGTCGGCGATCTTCGCGACGTCGTCTGGCGCATGGCGCGGATACTTGTCGCCGTGTACGTTGCGCCAATGATGGATGGCGTCTTCGAAACCGGCCAGCGATGGCGTTTCCGCCGGCGACTGCGCGCCCGCAGGGCCGACCAGCGCAAGCAGGATGGCGCAGAGCAGGCGCGCGGGCAGGCGCCTCGTCACTTGATCGCCTTCGGCAGCCACAACGAGAGCTCCGGGAACAGCGCCACGATCAGCAGCACCGCCAGCCCCGCCAGCCAGAACGGCCAGATCGTGCGCATGCTCTGTGCGATGGTGATCTTGCCGATGGCGGTACCGATGAAGAGCACCGAGCCGACGGGCGGCGTCACCAGGCCGATACCGCCGGTCAGCACCAGCACCAGCCCGAAGTGGATCGGGTCGATGCCGTAGGCCTTCGCCACCGGCAGGAAGATCGGCGTGCAGATCAGGATCATCGGCGCCAGGTCCATGAACGTGCCCAGCACCAGCAGCACCAGGATGATCAGCAGCAGCACCGTGTACTTGCTGTGGGCGATCGACTGCAGCGCTTCGACGGCTGCCGCTGGCACCTGCAGGTAGGCGAGCAGCCAGCCGAACACCGCCGCGGTGGCGATCACGAACAGGATCACGCCGGTGGTGCGCGCAGCGTGCGTCACCGTGGCGAAGAATTCCTTCAGCGACAACTGGCGGTACAGCACGCTGGTTACCAGCAGTGCGTAGACCACTGCGATGGCGGCGCTCTCCACCGCCGTGAAGATGCCCGCGCGGATGCCGAAGAAGATCAGGCCCACCAGGCCCAGCCCCGGCAGCGCGGAAACCAGGCGCAGCAGCACCGCCCGCATGCCCGGGAACGGTTCCGTGCCATAGCCGCGCTTGCACGCCACCGCCCAGCCCGTGAACATCAGCACGACCGTCATCAGCAGCGCGGGCACGATGCCGGCAGCGAAAAGATCGGCGATGGACAGGCCGCCGC
Organism: uncultured Pseudoxanthomonas sp.; assembly: GCA_966210745.1. Lineage (GTDB taxonomy): Bacteria > Pseudomonadota > Gammaproteobacteria > Xanthomonadales > Xanthomonadaceae > Pseudoxanthomonas_A. Next base: position 32,290 of record CBIHLJ010000008.1, on the reverse strand, counting down.
CAGCCGCGGCCGAGAACAGGATCAGGTTGTGCGACGGCGGCACCAGCAGCGCCACCAGTGCGGCGGTGATGCTGACGTTGACGGCAAAATCACGGTCGTAACCGCGCTTGACCATCTGCGGGATCATCGTGCCGCCGACGGCCGACACGTCGGCGATGGCCGAGCCCGACACGCCACCGAAGAACAGCGACGACAGGATGCTGACCTGGCCCAGGCCGCCACGCAGGCGGCCGACCAGCGACGCCGCCAGGCTGATCAGGCGCTCGGAGATGCCACCGCGCAACATGATCTCGCCAGCGAAGATGAAGAGCGGAATCGCGATCAGCGAGGCCGAGCCGGTGCCCGAAGAAATCTGCTGCACCAGCACGATGCTGGGCAGGTCGAGGTAGAGCAGCGTCGCCAGCGATGCGGCGGCCAATGCGTAGGCCACCGGCACGCCGATCAGCAGCAGGATCGCGAAGATCGAGAACAGCAGGGTGATCGCCATGGGTCAGCGGGCCTCGTCGGTCAGCGGCGCGCGCAGCACCAGGAGCAGTCGGTACAGGGCGAACACCACCATCAGCACGCCGCCCAGCGACAACGGCAGGTAGCCGATACTCTGCGGCATCGGCGCACCGGCGATGCGGATGTCCAGCCCGTCGAACAGCAGCACCGCGCCCCAGTACGCCATCACCGCGCCGATTGCGGCGATCACCAGCGGGGATACCGCGTGCAGCAGTTTCTTCAGGCGAGGGCCCACAGCATCGGCCAGCAGGAAGAAGCCGAAGTGGCGGTTCGTATGCACGCCCGCCGCAGCCCCCAGGCTCATGGCGGTGGTCAGCAGCAATACGGTGACCGGCTCGGTCCAGCTGGGCGAGTCGTTGATGATGTAGCGGGCGATTACCTGCCAGCCCTGCACGACCACCAGTCCGAGCAGGGCGGCGACGGCGATCGCGATGGCGGCGTTGGACAGCAGGTCCATGCCGCGTTGTACGGGCGTGGCGGGAGACGGCGTGGTTTCTTCTGACATCGTCGGTCCTCAGGCCAGGTCGCGGATGCGGCGGTACAGCGCGTCGATCGCCGGGTCGCTGCGGTACTCGGACAACAGCGGCTGCGAGGCGCGCGCGAAGGCGGCAAGGTCGGCCTCGTTGTGCTCCACGCCAGCCGCGAACACGGCATCGCGCGCCTTCGCTTCCGAGGCGTCCCAGAGCGAGCGCATCACGCCCACCGATTGGCGTGCAGTCTCGACCAGCAGCTCACGGTCGCGCGGTTGCAGGTCATCCAGCGTACGTTGCGACACCAGCAGCACGTCGGGTGCGTAGGAATGGTTGGTCTGCGACCAGTAGCGCGCCGCTTCGAAGTGGCGGCTGGAGTGGAAGCTACGGATGTTGTTCTCCGCTCCGTCGATCATCCGCGTCTCCAGTCCGGAGAACACTTCGCCCAGCGACAGGGGGGTGGGATTGGCGCCGAACAGGCGCAGCATGCGGATGAAGATGTCTGACACCGGCACGCGGACCTTCAAGCCATGCAGGTCTTCCGGCGTGCGGATCGGGTGCTTGGTGTTGTAGAAGCAGCGCGCCCCGGAATCGTAGATCGCCAGGCCGACCAGCCCGCGGCGGGAAAAGCCGTCCAGTACCGCCTTGCCCACGCCTTCGTCCATCGCGCGTCGCATGTGCGCCACCGAATCGAATACGTACGGCAGGCACAGCGCCTGGGTCAGCGGGAAGGCATTGTTCAGCGCGCCGGCATACACGCGGGTCATGTCGATGGCACCGAAGCGCGCCATGTCGATGGCTTCGGATTCGCGACCGAGCTGGCCCGAGTGGTACTGGCGCAGCGTCACGCGGCCGCCGGTCTCGCGCGCCATGGTCTCGCCGATCCAGCGCACGGCTTCGACGGTGGGATAGTCCTTCACGTGCACATCGGTGGCGGTCAGCACGTGCCGCCCATCGTCGGCAAGGGCGCGACTCCCCGCCAGCGGAAGCGCGACCGCGGCGCCGAGGCTGGTGCCCAGGAAACGACGACGGTTCATCATGCGCGCCAATCCCCTTCGTCCTTCGGCGTCGCGGCTGCCGCGACACACTCAATGCTGCCATGGCCATCGAACTCGATGAGGGCCTGCTGGCCCGGCAGGATGTCGTGGATGCCCGTGGCGTTGCCGGTGGCGATCAGGTCGCCCGCCTTCAACGGGCGACCGCGGCGCGCTGAGCGCGACAGCGCGAACGCGAACGCCGCGCGCAGGCCGCCGGGCAGCGTGGTGGCGCCGCCTTTGCCAACCGGCCGGCCGTCGATCGAGGTCGTGCAGGTCAGCGAAGCATCGCTGCGTTCGGCCCAGCCGGGAATCTCGGCACCCATCACCAGGCCATTGTTGTTGCCGAAGTCCGAAACGACGACGCGCGGGCCGAGCTGGTTGATCGTCGCCAGCGGACTGCTGGCCACTTCCATGCCGGTGAACAGCGTCGACGGTACGGCGGCGGCTTCTTCCGGGGTCCAGTGGGTCTTGTCGGCCGGGGCATCGGCGTCCAGGCGCAGGACGTACTCGGCTTCCACTGCGCCGAAGCCCCCGGCGAATACCTGGAAACTCTCCTGACCACCGGTAGCCAGTTTGACCTGGCGGGCGAAGATGGGGCCCAGCAGGCGCTCATCACCGGATGCATCCCGTCGTTCCGGTGCGATGAAGCCGACCTTCCAGCCGACCACGCGGTCGGGCCACTGCGCTATCGCGTGATCCTGCACCTGATACGCGGTCACCAGATCATAGGGAATCGTGCCCGGGAATCCCGGCAATGCACGGCCCTGGCGCCTCGCGCTGACGAAGCTTTCCGCGATGGCGGCCAGTTCCGGGGCTTCCATGCGTGCGTCGGACGGCGCGCTGTGGTCAGTACTCAAGAGGGCTCTCCCCGCAGTGTTTTGTTGCACCGCCGAGTGACAGTGCAGGTTGATGGCCTGTATATGGTAAACCGGTGTCATTGACAATGTGCACTGCCGCAAAACCCATCCCGATGCCACGATGCGTCGATCCACTCCTGGGAGGGAGCCAATGCTTCATATCCGTTTTCCTGCGCGGGCCTTCGGGCTGACCTGCGGCCTGGCCGCACTGCTGATGGCGTCGGCGATGACGCCGGTCCTCGCCGCCGACGCGCCCGCACTTGCATTCCCCGGCGCGCAGGGCGCGGCGGCGCATACGCCCGGCGGGCGGGGCGGCAAGATCATCCGTGTCACCAGCCTGGCCGCCGAGGGCCCCGGCTCGTTCAAGGAAGCGGTCACGGGAAAGGGTCCGCGCATCGTGGTGTTCGAAGTCGGTGGCGTGATCGACCTCGGCATGAAGGAACTGCGGATCACCGAGCCGTTCCTGACCATCGCCGGGCAGACCGCACCGCATCCCGGCGTGACCCTCGTCAAGGGCGGCCTGACCATCGCCACCCACGATGTGGTCATCCGCCACATCCGCGTCCGGCCCGGCGATGGCGGCCTGCCCAAGCGTTCGGGCGACATCGATGCCATCACCACGGTGCGCGGCGCACATGACGTGATCGTCGACCACTGCTCGCTCACCTGGGCCACGGATGAAAACCTCAGTGCATCCAGCACGCGCTTCCATGGCGAGAACGAAGCCGAGTGGATGGCCAACGCATCGCGCCGGATCACCTACAGCAACAACATCGTCGGCGAAGGTCTGGCCAATTCGATCCACGCCAAGGGCGAACACTCCAAGGGCTCGCTGATCCACGACCACGTCAACGAGGTCCTGATCGTCGGCAACCTGTACGCGCACAACTACGAGCGCAGCCCGCTGTTCAAGGGCGGTGCGCGTGGCCAGGTGATCAACAACCTGATCTACAACCCCGGCCAGCGCGCCATCCACTACAACCTGATCGCGGAAGAATGGCTGGGTCATCCGTACTCGAAGGGCGAGATGGTGGTGCGTGGCAACGTGATGCGCGCCGGCAAGTCGACCGAGCCGCTCGCGTTCCTGATGATCGGCGGATCCGGCGACCTGGACCTGTATGCGCAGGACAACCTGGTGGTCGATCGCATCGGCAACAAGAGCATCCAGGAAACGGGCAGCTACACCACTGCGCCGGTGATTCTCAACCGCGTGAAGAATGCACCTGCGCTGCCGTTCGGGGTCACCCTGCTGCCGACCGGCAAGGTACAGGATGCGATCATCGAGAACGTGGGCGCCACGCCTTGGAACCGCGACCTGATCGACCGCCGCATCGTCGCCGACGTCATCGAAGGACGTGGCGAGATCATCGACAGCCAGGACCAGGTCGGCGGCTATCCGCAGTACAAGGAAGCCCGCAAACCCTTCGTCGAGAGCGAATGGAACCTCGACGTGATGGAACCCATCGCCGGCTATCCCCGCGGCGAACCCTTGCGCTGAGTCCGCGCGGACCGGCATCACCGCCGGCCATGCGTGGCGATGAAGGCCCGCCGCAAGGCGGGCCTTTCGCTTGTCCACCCATCTGGAATCTGGACCGGTGGGCGATGGCTCGCAAGCGGGACCGCGCTTCATGGAGCGTTCGCGCAGCTTGGAGTCGGTGACCGAAGAAAGGTATCCGGGCACGCGACGGGTGCCGACGAGATCTGCCGAGCGCGCGCCGCGCGAGCAGGGCAGGCTGACCGTTCGTCCGCACGTGGACTGGATAGGCGAGTGCAACAAGACCGGTGGATGTGGCCCGGTCGAACCGGTGGCGCGGCCTTCGCTCCCTGCGGGCCTGTGCGACAACCGGTGTGGGCATGCGGAGCAGTGGGGGATGGGATACGTCGCTTCGCGGATCCTCCGGCGGCACACGGATGAAAAAAAGCCCGGCCGGGAGAGGCGGCCGGGCTTCGCGTGCACCTCTGGGCGAGGCGCGGGACTGTCAACGCATCAGAACTTGTAGCGCAGGCCCAGCAGGTACTGGCGGCCGGTCTCGCTGTAGTCCAGCGGCAGGGTGACGCTGGGGTTCGACACCCACGACTCCTGCGGCTCGTCGGTCAGGTTGATGCCTTCCAGGCTGAGCTCGAGCTTGTCGTTGATCTTCCAGCGCACCGAGGCATCGACCGTCGTGGTGCCGGTCTGGCCATGCACGTCGAACCCCGATTCCGTGGCCGGTACCTGCAACAGGAAATCGTCGCGATTGGTCGCCGAGACACGGCCGGAGAAGCGTTCGCCTTCGTAGTAGAGCGTCGCGTTCCAGGAGTGCTTCGACAGGCCGGTCAGGTCGGTCTTGAACGAGTTGGCACCGGTCGAGGTCAGGTACTGGATCTGCGAATCGACGTAGGTGTAGTTCAACTGCACGCCGAGATTGCCGAACTTGCCCGGCAGGAAGGTGAAGGGCTGCGTGTAGTTGGCTTCGAAACCGGTCAGTTCGCCGCCCGGGGTGTTGAGCGGAACACTGAAGACGAAGTCGTCGTTCACGCCAGCGCCGGTGCCGTCCAGCAGGCTGGCGGGCAGGCCGCTCGACGAGTAGGGCTGCACGACGCGCGTGGTCTGGATGAAGCTCTCGATGTCCTTGTAGAACAGGCCCAGGCCCAGCATCGCGCCTTCATTGAAGTACCACTCGAAACCCAGGTCGACCGTCTTGGCGCGGATCGGATCCAGGTTCGGGTTGCCGCCGCTGACGGTGCGCGCACCGCCGCTGACATTGACGGTGACGCCGGGGGTCAGGCTGCCCAGGCCCGGACGCGTCATCACCTTGGCCGCACCCAGTCGGACCAGGAAGTCAGGCGTGATCTCGGCTACCAGGTTCATCGAGGGCAGGGTGTCGCTGTACTCGCGCGAGACCGTCGTGGCGACCGGCGTTCCGCTGGCCGTGGCGGTGCCCGTGGAGGACTGCTTGGTGCGCACGTAACGCACGCCGAAGTTGCCGGACACCGGAATCGCACCAAGATCGGTCGAGAACTCGCCCATCAGGTAGACGCCGCGATCCTCCTCCTCGACGCTGCGCGTGTTCACCGCGCGCTCGCCGAGGGCGAACGGACCGGTGTTGCTGTAGATGTCGTAGAAGTCGGCAATGCCCTGGTAGTCGGGGATCACCCACGTACCCGGCGAGCCGCTCACGCCATCCAGGCTGGCCTGTTCGGTCAGATCGGTCGGCACGATGCGGGTGCCGTCGGTGAACATCGGCACGTCGGTCATTCCCTCGGTCGAGCGGCGCAGCTCGCGCGTGGAGAAGCTGTAGTCCTTCGCCTGCACGCCGCCCTTCAGGCGGAAGCCCGGGCTGATGTTCCAGTTGAAGTCCAACTGGGCGACGTCGAAGTCATTCTCGACGTACTGCGGGCGGATGCGGATCTCCGCCAGCGTCCAGCCGGTGGGATCGGTCGGGCTGATGCCGTAGTCGATCACCGGCTTGTAGGGGTCGCCGCGGTAATCGTAGCTGTAGTTGTCGACGTTCAGCTTGTCCATGATGATCGTCGTCTGGATCGGATTCTCATGTTCCGATTTCGACGTGCCGAGCTTGCCGGAGATCTTGAAGTTGTCGGTGAACTCGTGCTCGCCTTCCAGCCCCAGCTGGGTGAAGACCGTGTTCCATTCGTCGTGGCGGCTCTCGGAGCGGATGTCCACGTCATCGAACAGGCCATAGACCAGCGCGCCGTTCTCCACCGCGCCATCGCGCACGATGGTCTCCGGCTTGCCGTTCTGCGACGTGCCGCGACTGAACGAGATAGCCTCGATGTACTTCTCGTCGCGCACGGCATCGATCTTCGAGTACAGCGCATCGAAGGCGAACTGGGTGCGGTCGGTCGGCTTGAACTGGAGCGACGCCGTCACGCCCGTGCGCTTCTGGTCGTGTTCCATGAGCGTGTAGCGCGGGAAGCGCGGATGGAACGTGTCGGCAGACAGGGCGGGTGCATACGGCGATGTGGGGTTGAAGCCGTTGTTGCTGGTGCCGCGTGCCCAGCGTCCACTGCCGCTGCCTTCTTCCAGTGCCTGCCGCTCGGAGTAGGCGACCGACAGCAGCGCGCCGAACTTGCCGTCGGCCCACGTGTTGGAGATCAGTCCGGCAAGGCGCGGATCGGTCGAACTGCCCATGTCGGCGTAGCTGGCCTGCCCGCTGGCCACCAGCGTGAAGCCGTCATAGTCGAACGGACGCGCAGTGCGCAGGTCGACGGTGGCGCCGAGCGAGCCTTCTTCGACATCCGCCTGCGCCGTCTTGCGCACGATCAGCTGCGAGAACAGATCCGAGGCGAACACGTTGAAGTCGAAGCCGCGGCCACGATTGGAACCGCCGTTCTGATCGGTGGAGCCGACGGTGGTCAGCGCCTCCATGCCGTTGATGCGCACGCGGGTGAAATCCGGGCCCAGGCCACGCACCGAGATGTTGCGGCCTTCGCCGGCGTCGCGGGTGATGACTACGCCGGGAATGCGCTGCAGGGATTCGGCCAGGTTGAGATCGGGGAACTTGCCGATGTCCTCGGCCACGATCGCATCAACCACGCCGGCTTCGCCGCGCTTGATGTCGAGCGCCTTTTCGACGCTGGCGCGGTAGCCGGTGACACTGACGGTATCCAGGGTGGAAACATCAGCCTGGGCCGGGGCGGCTTCACTCGATTCGGTGGATTGCGCTGCTTCCTGGGCGTGTGCGGCTGCGCTCATCTGCAGCGCCAGGCCGATCGAGACAGCAAGCAAGGTAACCGGTGTCTTCCGGCGGTGATGACTGACTGGCATGTTCTCCCCTCCTCAAGGGACCATGGCCGCGTGTAGCGACTGTTTTGATCGAAAATAAAGCGGTTTATTCCCTTACAGATCCTGCCAGCTGGTAAAATGACACCGCTGGTCAAAACGAACGCTAACAGAGTGTGCGCTGCAACAACAACTGGCGGCTGACACGGATTATCTTGTCCCGAGGACAAGCCGGAACAGGTTGTCGATGAGGTGGCGCGTGTCGTCGCAACGGGAGGAAAGGGTGATGGGGAAGATCGTCTGTTTCGGAGAACTGCTGTTGCGGCTGGGCGCACCGGGTCGTCAGGTGTTGCTGCAATCGCCCGTCCTCGACGTGCATGTCGGTGGCGCGGAGGCGAACGTGGCTGTGTCGCTGGCGAGGTTCGGCCATGAGGCAAGGATGGTGGGGCTGGTCGCCGACAACGCGCTCGGCGAGGCGGCACTGGGCGAGCTGCGCAGGCACCGCGTGGATACCTCGGCCGTGCAGCAGGCATCGGGACGGATGGGCCTGTACTTCCTGACGTCCGGCGCCATCCATCGGCCGAGCGAGGTGCTCTATGACCGCGCCGATTCGGCGTTCGCGCGTGCCGGCGGCGGTCGGCATGATTGGGCTGCATTGCTCGATGGTGCGGACTGGCTGCATGTGTCGGGCGTGACGCCGGCCCTCGGCCATCGGGCCGCGGATGGCGTCCTCGATGCAGTGAAGGCGGCGCGCGCAGCGGGCGTGAAGGTCTCGTTCGACGGCAACTTCAGGCCGAAGCTGTGGGAAGCGTGGGGCGGTGATGCGCCGACGATCCTGCTTGGCCTGATGGCCGAGGCGGACATCCTGTTCGCCAGCCATCGCGACCTGCAGGTCGTGCTGGGTCTGGATTTCCCGCAGGCGACGCCGCAGGAACGTTTCGCGGCGGGCGCCGCCGCCGCGTTCAAGGCGTTCCCTCATCTGCGCCAGATGGCAGCGACGGTCCGGGTGCAGCGCAGCGTCGACCATCACGCGTTGTCGGCCATCACCGCGTTGCGCGATGGCGCGCTGCATGTCACCCCGGCCTATGAGGTCTCGCCCATCGTCGATCGCATCGGGACCGGCGACGCATTCGCTGCCGGCGTGCTGCATGGTGGTCTGACCGGCATGGCAAGCGCCGACGCGTTGCATTTCGGTGTGGCGGCGGCCTGCCTGAAGCACTCGCTGCCGGGCGACTTCAATCTTGTGAGCGCCGCCGACGTGCAGGCGTTCCTTGGCGAGAACAGCCTGGACGTGAAGCGCTGAGTGTCCGGCAGCATCAGGGAATGTTGCGTTGCGACATTCCCGGACGCTGGAAAAACTATCGTTTGAAGATGCCGGCGCGGGGTTTGCCCCCCGTCTGTTTGCCGCAGACTGCGCGCCATGATGAGCGCCGTCCATGCGTAGCAAACTGTTCGTCCCCGGAAGCCGCCCCGCCTTGTTCGCCAAGGCGCTGGCCAGTGATGCCGACATGCTGTCGCTCGACCTCGAAGACGCAGTGGCCGAGGCCGACAAGCAGGCAGCGCGCGCGCAGGTGGTGGCGCTGCTCCGCGATGCGCCGCATCGCGCCGCGGGCAAGCAGGTGGTCGTCCGCGTGAATGCGTGGAGCACCGCAGCATGGGAAGCCGATCTGCGTGCGATTCTCCCGCTGGACATCGACCTGCTCAATCTTCCGAAGATCGAATCGGCGGAGCAGCTCAGGCAGGCCGTAGCCGAGATCGAAGCGATCGAGGTGCGCCTGCCTTCGCGCAGGGCGGTCGGGTTGCTGGTCAACATCGAGACGCCGCGAGCGCTCAGGCATGCGGTCGCCATCGCGAAAGCGCATCCTCGCGTGCGCGGCCTGCAGCTGGGGCTGGGCGACCTGTTCGAGCCCCACGGCATCCGCCGCGGTGATCTGCGCAACGTGCACACGACCCAGTACGCGCTGCGCCTCGCGGCGGCGGAGGCGGGTGTATTCGCCTATGACGCGGCCTTTCCGGGGCTGGACGACGAGGCGGGCTTCCGGGCCGAAGCGGAGGCCGCACGGGCGCTTGGTTATCTGGGCAAGAGCTGCGTGCATCCGCGCCAGGTGGCGTGGGCCAATGCTGTGTTCGCGCCGTCCGAAGGCGAAATCGAAGCAGCCCGACGGACGGTCGATGCTGCAGAGCGTGCAGGCGAAGGCGCCTTCGCGGTCGATGGACGCATGGTCGATGCGCCGTTCCTGGCGCGCGCGCGCGCGGTCCTTGCCCTGGCAGAACGGGGGCGGGCGTGACGTACACGACGGGCACTGGGACCGGCATGGCTGCGCTGGTACGTCGCATGGGCAGGCTCCTGGTCCTGCTGCCGCTCTTCATGCTCGGCACCGCGCTGTTGCCGGCGCACGCGGAAAGCCTTGCCGGCGTGAGCCAGTCTTCCGTGCCGGCACCGCCAGCCGAGGTACGCGCGCTGCATACGGTGGGGCCGCACCTTGTCGCCTTTTCGGATGTCGGGGCGTGGTACTGGATACCCGCCGAGAAGCAGTGGCGCGCCGTGGCGTTGCCGCCGGATGCCGACGCCGCTGGCTGGCAGAACGCAGCCATCGGGCGGCTCTACCAGGTACGCCCGTCGTCGGGCGAATCCGCCGTGCGTGTGGTCGCGGAAGCGACCTTCGCGGACGGGCGGTTCGTACTGCGTGATTTGCCGCAGCTTCCGCTTCCGTTGGCAAGGCTGCGCGTGGCGGAAGGCACTGGCGTGCTGCATGTCGTGGGGCAGGACGAACTGGGCGTCAATCACGTGTTCCGGCGAAGGCTGGACGCTGCAGCGGGCACGGCCTGGCAATCCATGCCGGCCTGGGACGGCGACGGTGCCGCGGACACGCTGGTCGCGCAGCGCGGTGAACTGGTCGTCACCATTGCTGGCGAGAGCGGCGACGCCTTGTGGCGCTGGTCGCCGGACCACGGTTGGCAGGCTTTGCCGCCGGTGCCGGGCAGGGTGCTGACGGCCGGCGGCGCGCGCTCCGTCGGCCAGGCGCACGTGCTGTATCTGCTGCAGCCCGATGCGGCCGGTGGACGGGCGCCACGCCTTGCGACCTTCCACACGGTCACGCGCGCGTGGGCGAAGCTGCCTGCGTCGACCGACGCGATGCCGGCGCCGGTCACCGCGTGGGGTGACGGCTTTGCCGGTGCCGACGCATCGGTTGGCGCGATCCGCATGGTGGAGGTCTCTGCGCGCAGCCATCTGCTGACGTGGCTGGACTGGCTGGTGATCGTGGTCTACCTGGCGGCGATGGTCGGCATCGGCATGTACTTCTACCTGCAGGAGAAGCGCGCCTCCACCGCGGACTTCTTCGTGGGTGGTCGCAGCATTCCGTTCTGGGCCGCAGGGGTGAGCCTGTACGCCACCAATACCAGCTCGATCAGCTTCATCGCCATTCCGGCCAAGGCATTCGAGACGAACTGGCAGTACCTCACCAACAACCTGATCGCCGTGCTCGGCCTGATGTTCGTCGCGGTCTGGATCGTGCCGCTGCTGCGCCGGCTGGACCTGATGTCGGTGTTCTCCTATCTGGAGAAGCGTTTCCACCCCGCCATCCGCATGCTGGCCAGCGCGCTCTGCATCGCCATGCAGATCGGCAGCCGCATGAGCGTGATCCTTTTCCTGCCGGCGCTGGCCATCGCGACCATCACCGGCGTGGACGTGGTGTGGAGCATCCTGATCATGGGAGTGTTCACCATCCTGTACACCACGCTAGGCGGCATGAAGGCAGTCATCTGGACCGACTTCGTGCAGGTCTTCGTGATGTTCGGCGGCGCGATCTTCGCCATCGGGTTCATCATCTACCACCTCAATGGAGGCGTGCCAGAGCTCGTGCAGGTCGCCATGGCGGAAGACAAGACGCGCCTGTTCGATTTCAGCTTCGACCTCACCAAGGCCACGGTCTGGGGCTTCATCTTCCTGGTGCTGTTCGACGTGGTGCTGACCTTCCCGAAGGACCAGGTGCTGATGCAGCGCGTGCTGTCGACCAAGTCGGACAAGGAAGCGGGGCGTTCCATCTGGACGTTCGCGGCGATCATGGTGCCCGGCGGATTCTTCTTCTACGCCATCGGCACGGCGCTGTATGTGTACTACCAGTCGCACCCGGAGCGGATGAACCCGCTGCTCCCGCTCGATGCCACCTTCCCCTTGTTCATCGCCGCCGAGCTCCCGATGGGCGTGACCGGCCTGATCATCGCCGGCATCTTCGCCGCCGCGATGTCCACACTGTCCAGCATCATCAACAGCGTCTCCACCCTGGCATCGGTCGATTTCTACGAGAAGTTGGCCAGGAACCCCACGCCGAAGAAAAGCGTGCTGTTCGCGGAAATCATGGGCGTACTGGTCGGGCTGCTCGGCATCGGCATCGCGCTGCTGCTGTCGCGCTACGACATCCATTCCCTGTTCGACGTGTCGATCGAACTGGCGGGTCTGCTGGGTGGTGGCTTCGCGGGTGCCTACACGCTGGGCATGTTCACCCGGCGCGCCAATGCGCAGGGCGTGGCGATCGGCATCGCCGGCGCCATCGTGCTCACGCTGCTGATCTGGTCGATGGACCTGGTGCATCCCTACTTCTATCTCGGCATTTCGATCCTGCTCTGCATCGTCATCGGCTATGCGGCCAGCTGGCTGTTCCCCCCGCCGGCGCAGTCGCTGAGCGGGCTGACCATCCACCGCCAGGATGCAGTGGGCGCGACGCGCTGATGGCGCATGGGCCATATGTCCCATCGTCGCGTGGCCTGCCCTCGTGTAGCCTGAGGGCGACAAGGGGAGGCGCGTGGATACCCAGTTCCTGAATACGTTCGTGGTGGTGGCCGACCGCGGTTCGATGGCCGCGGCGGCACGCGTGCTCAACATCACGCCGGCGGCCGTGGCGCAGCAGATCCGCACGCTCGAGCGGGAACTCGGCGCGCCGCTCATCGCGCGTGCCGGCCGCACCGTCAGCCTGACCGAAGAGGGGTCGCGCATCCTGCAGCGCGCGCGCGACCTGCTGCGTGACGTGGCCGACATGCGCAGCGTCGCCAACGACAGCGAAGTCTCCGGCGAACTGCGTCTGGGTGCGTGCCCCACGGCGCTCGCCGGCATGTTGCCGGACATCCTGGCGCGGATGGTCGACAAGTTCCCGCAGATCAACGTCTACATCCGTCCGGGCTATTCGGCCGAGTTGTACCGCGCGGTGGAAACCGGCGAACTCGATGCGGCGCTGGTATTGCAGGCGCCGTACAACCTGCCCAAGACCTGTGATTGGCAACTGCTGCGCGAAGAGCCGCTGGTGATGATCGCGCCGGCTCGCATGGCGGGCCGTGACCCGCACGATCTGCTGCGCGAGGAGCCGCTGATCCGGTACGACCGGAATCAATGGGGTGGACGGGTCGCAGATGACTACCTGCGCCGCGCCGGCATCGTGCCGCGCGAGCGCTTCGAACTGAATGGCCTGAATGCCATCGCCGTGATGGTGGACCGCGGCCTGGGCGTATCGCTGGTGCCGGACTGGGCGCGTCCGTGGCCGGAGGGCCTGGATCTGGTCCGCATCCCGTTGCCGCTGGCGAGTGAACCCCGGCGGATCGGCATGGTGTGGTCGCGTTCAACGGTGCGTATCCGCCTGGTCACCGTGCTGCTGCAGGAGAGCCGCGTCGCCACCGGGCAGGCCTGATCGCCGCGCGATGTTGCAGTGCACGCTACAAAAACTAGCCTGTGAACATATCCGCGGGCGATTCTTCCGTGACGGGCGTCCGCCTACGCTTCGAACATCGTCGGGTTCAAGCGTCTGGGAGGAACGCTGGGCACGCCGGCCGTCCCTGGCGGCCTTTCTTGCACGCACATCCCTGTCACGGAGCGGTCGCCTGCTGTGCCGCCGTGCCGTCCACCGAAGCATTCCGAGAACAGACCATGAAACAGGTACCCGCCGCGTTCGGCGTTTTCCTGCTGGCCGCCGCCGTCAGCGCCAGCGTCCAGGCCCAACAGAACACCCCGCTGCCGCAGGATGCGGCAGCCGAAGAAGAGCGGGCGAAGGATGCCGTCGACCTGGACCAGGTGATCGTGACCGGCGTGCGCACGCCGAAAGCCGTGGACAAGATTCCCGGCGCCATCACCCTGGTATCGCGCGAAGAAATCCAGCACACCCTGCTGGTGACCGAAGATGCGACCGCGGTGCTGGCGCGTACCGTCCCCGGATATGCGGAATCGTCGCAGGCGATGAGCAACACTGGCGAGACGCTGCGCGGCCGCATCGCGCTGCGCCTGTTCGATGGCGTGCCGCAGGGTTCACCGCTGCGCGAAGGCGGACGCAATGCGACGTTCACCGACATGGGCATGGTGGGGCGCATCGAAGTGATCAACGGGCCGTCTGCGTCCGAAGGCATCGGCGCCGCCGGCGGCATCATCAACTACCTCTCCAAGGTACCGGAGAAGGAAGGTCACGAGACCACCGTGGTTTCGCGATACTCCAGCCAGTTCGGCGACGACAGCGCCGGCTGGAAACTGGGCGTCAACCACGCCTACAAGCAGGACAACGTGGACTTCCTGGGTGGTGCTTCCATCATCGATCGCGGCATTTCCTATGACGGCAACGGTCGCCGCATCGGCATGAACACCAGCGGCTCGGTATCCGACTCGGAAGCCAAGAACCTGTTCCTGAAGGGCGGTATCAACTTCGGCGAAAGCGGTGAGCAGCGCCTGCAGGCGACGCTGAGCCACTTCAAGATCGAGGGCAAGGGCAACTACGTCCAGGTCGAGGGTTGCCGCTATGTCGACGAGGATTGCCCGGTACCGGTCACCAATACGTCCGAGCGCGGGCAGATCTTCGGCCAGAAGGCCGAGTTCAACGACTTCAAGCAGTATGCGGTGAAGTACACGCACGGGAACTTCCTCGGCGGCACGCTGGGCGTGGACGCCTACTATGCCGACCAGGCGATGCGCTACCTGCCCGAGAACGGCGACGACAAGCAGCTCGTGAAGGTGGACGACGACTTCGACGAAGCCGACCGCATCTTCGACCAGTCCGAGATCGTCACCGAGAAGAAGGGTTTCCGCATCGGCTGGACGCGTTCGGAACTGTTCAACGTGTCCGGGCTTGAACTACGGACCGGCATCGACCTGGTGAAGGACACCGCGCAGCAGCGCCTCGCGCTGACCAACCGTCTGTGGGTGCCGCCGATGGAGTACGAGAGCAAGGCGCCCTACGCCCAGTTGACCTGGGATATCGGCCCGGTGACGCTGAGCGGCGGCTACCGTCGCGAGGACGGCGACCTGCACGTCGACAGCTACACCACCACGCCGTACCGCAACAGCGTGTTCGTGCAGGGTGGCGGCGTGCAGTACAAGGAGAACCTGGTCAACTACGGTGCCATCTGGCGCATCACCGACGAGTGGTCGGCATTCGCGTCGTACGGCGAGGGCTTCGGTCTGCCGAACATCGGCATCCCACTGCGCAACATCAGCGTGGAAGGCCAGTCGGTTGACCGTATCGCCGACATCGCGGCCATCGTGGTGGACAACACCGAGTTCGGCATCAACTGGCGCGGCGAGCGCGGTTCATTGAGTGCCTCGCACTACGATTCCGAAACGCCGTTCGGCACGTCGCTGGCGATCGATCCGAACAACAACGACTTCATCCTCAGTCGTGCACCCACGCGCATCAAGGGTGTCGAACTGAGCGGCGACTGGCGCTTCAACGAACAGTGGAAAGTCAGTGCGCTGTACTCGCGCATCCGAGGCAAGACCGCGTTCTGGTCTGCCGCGCCCAATGGCGACTACGACGCCGGTGGGCTCAACAAGCCGATGGGCGTGCTGGACATCAACCCGGACAAGATCTCGGCATCGGTGACATGGAACTTCCTGCCCAATGGCAACGTGACGCTGGGCGCAACGCGACTGGCGGACCGTCATCTGTCGGGCAGCGATGTGCGGGACTTCGACGGCCGCGAGTTCGATTATGAAGAGAACACCTACGGCTACACCCTGTTCGACCTCGGCGTTAACTACGAGACCGAGCGTTTCGGCAAGTTCTCGCTCGGCATCGAGAACCTGACCGACAAGCAGTACATCCTCAGCTGGTCGCAGTTGGAAGGCTTCCAGAACTACTGGGCGGGTCGTGGCAGGATGGTGTCCATCACCCACACCATCACGTTCTGATCTTGGATCCTTCGCTGTCCCCACGCCGGATGCCGGCAAAGCTTGTCGCCCCCACGCCACCTGTGCACACAGGTGGCCGTGGGCGGCTCTGGTTCGGCCTGGCACTGCTTGTCCTGCCCTGGCTCGCCGCGGCACAGCCGGCAGCGTCACCCGATGGGCTGGATGAGCAGCTCCGGCAGGCGACAGGCGAGGGGGGATACCTGGGTGTCGTGGCCGATGTCTGGCACAAGGATGCGCGGGTCTATCACCGCGTCATGGGGCAGGCCGGTCTGCAGGGCACGCCCCTGCGCGAAGACGCGATCTTCCGCATCTATTCCATGACCAAGCCCATCACCTCGGTGGCGGCGCTGATGCTGGTGGAGGAGGGCAGATTGCGACTGGATGATCCGGTCGCGCGTCATTTGCCCGAGTTCGCCGATCTGCAGCGCGTGGTGGGTGGCGACGAAGCGAAGCCGCACCTCATGGCGGTGCTTCGCCCCCTGACCGTGCGCCATCTGTTGACCCATACGGCGGGCTTCGCCACGGGCGGCGACGATATCCGGGTGGCGTCGGCATTGCTTCAGCAACAGGCGCCGGAAGACGCGGAAGATCTGGCGGACTACGCACGCCGTGTCGCACGCGCGCCGCTGGCCGCTGAAGCCGGCACCCGGTTCCGGTACGACGGCGTCAACAGTGAGGTACTGGCACGGGTCGTCGAGGTGGCCAGTGGAGCGCCGTTCGATGAATTCCTGCAGACGCGGATCTTCGCGCCCCTCGGTATGCGCGACACCGGCTTCCAGGTGCCGGCATCGCAGCGAAGACGCATCATGGCGCTGACCACGCGCAACGCCGAGGGCCATCGCGTGCTGGCGGATACGCCTTCCGCGCGCGAGCCGGGCATTCCGTTGCGTGCTTACCGCAGCGGCGCGGGCGGCCTGTACTCGACCGCAGCCGATTACCTGCGTTTTGCGCGCATGCTCGCCAACGGCGGGGAACTGGATGGCATCCGCCTGCTCCAGGCATCGACCGTGGACCAGATGATGCAGGACCAGCTCGCGCGCTTCGATCCGCCTGTCGCCTACCCGGAAGCCGGCGAGGGCTTCGGTCTGGGCGGCTACGTGGTCACCGATACCGCGAAGACCACGCGACCTGGCTCGCAAGGGCAGTTCGGCTGGTCCGGTGCTGCGTCCACGTGGTTCACCATCGACCGTAGCCGCAGGCTGGTGATCGTGCTCATGTCGCAGCACCTGCCGACGGACGGCGCCCCCGCGCTGCCGAAGATCGCGGCGCCTTTCTACCGGCAGGTCTATTCAGCGGTGTCGCCATGAAGGCGCCGGTACTGGTGGCCGGTTCGGCCAACCTGGATTTCGTTGTCCGCGCGCCGCATGTGCCCGCGCCGGGCGAAACCGTGCTCGGTCGCGACTTCGCCACTTTCCCCGGGGGCAAGGGCGCCAACCAGGCCGTGGCCTGCGCGCGTGCGGGTGGCGTGGCGACGCGCATGCTGCTGGCGCTTGGTGATGATCCCTACGCCACGGTGCTGGAAGCGGCGTTGACGGATGCGGGCGTGGCAACGCACATCGTCCGCGTGCCCGATGTGGCCAGCGGGACCGCCTTCATCTGCCTGTCCGACGATGCGGAAAATGCGATCACGGTGGCGCCGGGCGCAAATGCTGCCCTGCGCCCGCACCACCTGCCTTCCCTCTTCGGCGTCACCCACCTGTTGCTCCAACTTGAAACGCCACTGGATGCCGTGGCGAGCTTCGCACACGTGGCACACGCCGCCGGCGTGCACGTGCTGCTGAACGCCGCGCCCGCCACCGCGCTTCCGCCCTTGTTGCTGCAGGACGTCGACCTGCTGGTGGTCAACGAAGGCGAACTTGCCGCGCTCGCCGGTCCCGGCACGCTGGTCGCGCAGATGTCGCGCCTCCCGGTGCCGTGCGTGGTCGCCACACTGGGCGCCCGCGGCTGTGTCGCCAGGCGCGGGGGCGAACTGTTCCTGCAGCCGGCGTTCCGCATCGATGCCGTGGACACCACGGCCGCGGGCGATACGTTCTGCGGTGCGCTCGCCGCCCGGCTGGCGCAGCATGCACCGCTGGCGGACGCGCTACGCTTCGCCAGTGCGGCATCGGCCCTGGCATGCACGCGCCTGGGTGCGCAGGCCAGCATCCCGACGTGCGACGAGGTCGCTGCATGGCTGGCAACGCAGGTCGATGCGCCCGACCACAAGGCTGCCCTCGCCGCGTATTGCGGTATCTCCGGTTCCGATTGAAAGACCCATCCCATGAATTCCCCCACGTCCCCCGATCCTTCCGACGTACCGGACACCACCGGCGCGCTGCCATCGCCGGTGAAGACCGAGTACAAGTTTTCCCACGTCACCACCCAGCGCTACCTGCCCACGCCGGGCAAGGCACCGGGCTGGCCGTTCGCCGACATCGGCCAGTGGAAGATCGACGCCAACGCCTCGGCCGACGACTGGGTCGCGGAGCTGAAGGACTGGCGTCGCGAACACCTGACCCGCATCGGCTATGACGACGCCAACTACCGCCGGCCCGAACTGCAGTGGGCGCAGCGCAACTTCGTGCATGCGCAGGTGATGGTGGAGGACCGCTACCTCTACGATCCCGTCGCCGGCCGCTACACGGTCGATCGCTACCTCGATGACCTGGACGCCCGCTTCGGCGGCCTGGACAGCGTGCTGCTGTGGTGCGTGTACCCCAACATCGGCGTGGACGACCGCAACCAGTTCGATTTCGCGCGCAGCCTGCCTGGCGGGCTGGAGGCGCTGCGCAGTGCCGTCGATGACTTCCATCGTCGCGGCGTGCGCGTGTTCCTCACCACCATGCCGTGGGACAACGGAACCCGCGACGAAGGCAAGCCGGACTGGCAGGCCATCGCGAAGATCGTCAAGGCGGTTGGCGCGGACGGCATCAACGGCGATACCTACAACGGCGTGCCGCGCGCGTTCTTCGACGCCTGCGATGCGCTGGGCCATCCGGTGGTGGTGCAGCCGGAATCCACGATCAGCGCCGAGGAGCACCTGATCTGGAACGTGCAGAGCTGGGGCAAGAAGGCGCCGAACGAAGTCGTGCCGCCGGTGGCGAAGTTCAAGTGGCTGGAACCGCGCCACATGATCAACTACGAGAACCGATGGGGCCGCG
Source organism: uncultured Pseudoxanthomonas sp. (assembly GCA_966210745.1). GTDB lineage: Bacteria > Pseudomonadota > Gammaproteobacteria > Xanthomonadales > Xanthomonadaceae > Pseudoxanthomonas_A. The sequence goes on along the minus strand of CBIHLJ010000008.1, from coordinate 13,398 downwards.
ACCGCAACCACGACCTGCAGTACATCTTCTTCAATGGCGTGGGTTACAACGCGTGGGAAAACGTGTGGGGCTTGTGGAACCAGCTGACGCCGCGCGATGCCGAGTCGCTGCGTCGCATCGCCACGATCTACCGCCGCTTCCCATCGCTGTTCGTCAGCCTGGACTGGCGCCCGTACGAGCGCACGTTGCAGGCCGGAATCTTCGCCAGCCGCTTCCCCGGCGAAGGGCGCACGCTGTGGACGCTGGTGAATCGCCACGAGTACGTGATCGCGGGTGAACAGCTCGCCGTGCCGCACGTGGACGGCACGCGCTACATCGACTTGTGGAACGGTACCCCGCTGTCGCCGCGCATCATCGACGGCCAGGCGATCCTGGAGACCACGTTGGAAGGTCGCGGCTTCGGCGCACTGCTGGCACTGCGCGAAGGTGTGCACGAAGACGGCCTCGACGCATTCCTGGCACAGATGGCGGAGCGCACAGCCACGCCGCTGGCATCGTTGTCCACGCAATGGACTGCGCTGCCGCAGGTGCTGCTGCCGATCGCGCCGACCACGCCGCAAGTTGTCGCGCCGGACGGCATGGTGACGATCCCGGCGGGCGAGTTCCTGTTCGCCGTGCAGGGCATCGAGATCGAAGGGCAGGTGTGGGAAGGCGTGGACGTGCAGTTCCCGTGGGAGCCGACCGCGCGTCGCCATCATCGTCATCGCATGCAGGTCGCGTCGTTCCACATCGACCGTCATCCGGTGACGAACGCGCAGTTCAAGGCCTTCATCGAGGCGACGTCGTATAGCCCGCGGGACGCCCAGAACTTCCTGCGCGACTGGCGCAACGGTTCGCCGCAGGCCGACTGGGAGAACAAGCCCGTCACCTGGGTGTCGCTGGAAGATGCGCGCGCCTACGCCGCGTGGGCGGGCAAACGGCTGCCGCACGGCTGGGAATGGCAGTACGCCGCCCAGGGCACGGACGGCCGCCTGTATCCATGGGGCGATGCGTGGCGTGACGATGCCGCACCGCCGGTGTTCCGCGGCCGCACGCTGCCACCGCCCGCTGATGTCGGCGTGTATGCCGCGGGCGCCAGCCCGTTCGGCGTGATGGACCTAGTGGGCCATGTCTGGCAGTGGACCGACGAGTTCCACGACGAGCACACGCGCGCCGCCATCGTGCGCGGCGGCAGCGACTACGAGCCCCGCACCTCGCACTGGTATTTCCCACAGGCCAAGCGGCTGGACCAGCACGGCAAGCTGCTGCTGATGGCGCCCGGGAAGGATCGTTCCGGTCGCATCGGCTTCCGTTGCGTGGTGGACGCCGCATGACGACGACGACCGCCGCGGCCGGGTCGTCGTCCGTCGTGCTTGGCGGTGTGCTCGGCGCCGCGTTGGAAGCCAACCTGCGTGGCCGCCTTTCGCACTTCATCACCGCGCCGGACAGTCCCGCCATCGTGCTGTTCTCGCCCGAGCATCGCGCACGCAACACCGAGGGCGACTGGTATGGCGAACACGCCGGCAAGTGGCTGTCGGCCACGGCCCGCGCCTACGCTCGCAGCGGTGATGCGACGTTGGGGGAGAACCTGCGTGGTGTCGCCGATTACCTGCTCTCCGTGCAGGAGGCCGACGGCTACCTGGGCACCTACGCGGAAGAACGCCGCTTCACCCATCCTCAGCCGCCCAAGCCGCCGAGCTGGGATGGCGCACCGGCGCTGCGCACCTGGGACATCTGGGTGCATGCCTACCTGATCCTCGGCCTGGTCGAAACCGCGCGCGCGTTGCACGACCCGCGCTACACGCAGGCCGCCGAGCGCATCGCCGACCTGTGCGCGCAGGCGCTGGCCTCCGGCATCGACATCACCACGCTCGGCAACCACCACGGCATGTCGGCCACGGTGCTGATGGACGCCGTGTTGGAACTGCACGAGGAAACCGCCGAACCGCGCTTCCTCGCCCTCGCACAACGCGTGCTGGAACAGGCGAACGCGCACCCCGCGCTGCGCCTGCTGCCTGCCCTCGAGGCCGGCGCCGACGCCTCCGAGATCGCCACCGGCAAGGCCTACCAGTTGCTGTGGAACCTGGTCGCGCTGGTGAAGCTGTGCCGCGCCACCGACGATGCCGGCCTGCGCGACGTGCTGGAGCATATCTGGCAGAACATCCGCGAGCACCACCTGACCCTGGGCGGCGGACCCTGGGGCGGCGTCGCCCATCGTTCACGCGAAGTGTTCAACGCGCGCGGCAGCTTCAGCCCGAATGCCTACGTGGAAACCTGCTCGCTGCTGTCGTGGATCCAGTTCAACCGCGAACTGCTGCGGCTGACCGACGAGGCGCGCTTCGCCGAAGAGATCGAGCGCACCGCCTACAACGATCTTCTCGGTGCCCACGCGCCCAACGGCGAGGACTGGTGCTACTACTCGTTCCCGAATGGGCGGCGCGTGCATACCACTTACTGGCGTTGCTGCAAGTCCAGCGGCGCGATGGCATTGGAAGAACTGCCGTCCATCGCGTATACGCAGGCCGGCAACGCGGTGAGCCTCAATCTGTACGGGCCAGGCGAAGCGCGTCTGGTACATCCGCGTGCGGGCGCGTTGCGGCTGCGCCAGCACACCACGTATCCGTTCGACGGTACCGTGTCGCTGCGAGTCGAGCCGGAGCATGACGCCAGCTTCGAAGTGCGCCTGCGCGTGCCCTCATGGGCACAGGGCGCCACCATCAGCGTAAATGGTGAGGCGGTGGACGCGGACGTGGTGCCCGGCACCTTCGCCAGCGTGACACGGCGCTGGAGCGCGGGCGACCTGCTGACCATCGTGTTCCCGCTGCGGCCGGTCCTGCACCACCACGCGCTGCGCAACGTGCAGGAGTCGCGCGCGCCGGACGGGGGTGAGGTCAGGCAGCAGGTGCTGGACCTGCGCTACGTCGGCCTGACGCGCGGCGCGCTGGTCTACGCCACTGAACTGATCGATGGCTTCAAGACCGAGGAGACCATCCGGCTGCCGGATGGTCCCCAGGACGATTGGCTGCAGGTGCTGCCCGTCAGCGATGGCGAAGATGGCGCGGGTATCGCCATGCAACTGGGTTATCGCGCGCCACTGCTGTTCTGGCCCTATTTCCGCGCGGGCGGCCGCGAGGATGGCGCATGGCGCCTCACCTGGCTGTCGTTGCCACCGGCATGAAGACACCGGCGCTCGCAATAATTTGTGGCAGAAGAAAATATGGCGGCTGGCTGTATCCGGCCCGCCACGTGGCACAGACTTGTCGTTGCCGTCGCGGCGGCGGCTGAAGGAGGCTTCTTCCATGGACAACGCGTCTCCCTTCCGTTCGCGTCTTCGCCAGGGTCCGGCGGGGCCGCTCAGCGGCGTGAAAGTGCTCGACCTGAGCGCCTATATCGCCGGCCCCTATGGCTGCACGCTGCTGGCCGACCAGGGCGCCGACGTCATCAAGGTGGAGCCGCCGGACGGCGACAACCTGCGCCAGTACCCATCCACCCTGGAGAAGGAGAGCCGGGCATTCCTCGGCGTGAACCGCAGCAAGCAGGGCGTGGTACTGGACCTGAAGCAGCCGGCCGGGCACGCCGCGCTGCTGCGGCTGGTGCGCGAAGCCGACGTGCTGGTGCACAACTTCCGTCCCAGCGTGCCGAAGCGGCTCGGGATCGACTTCGACCGCCTGTCGGTGATCAATCCGCGCCTGATCTACTGCGCGGTTACCGGCTATGGCGAGCACGGGCCCATGAAGGACAAGGCTGGCTACGACCAGGTGCTGCAGACCATGACCGGCATGTGCACGCTGCAGGGCAAGCGCGGCGGTGCACCCGAAATCATCTACGGCTCGGTGGTGGACTACTACGCGGCCGCACTGCTCGCTGCCGGCGTGTCGTCGGCGCTGTACGAACGCGAACGCAGTGGGCTTGGCCAGTTCGTCGGCGTGTCGCTGCTGCGCAGCGCGTTGACCATGCAGTCGGCGCGCATGATCTGGGCCGAAGGTGAGGCCCTGGACATCGGCCGCGACATGCGTTCGGGCGGCGTCACCGGCATCCATCCCGCGCGCGAGGGTTACCTGTACCTGTCCGCGAACACGCAGCGTTTCTGGAAGGCGCTGTGCCGGCTGACCGGGCTGGATGCACTGGCGGACGATCCGCGCTACGACACTGTGCGCAAGCGGGCCCAGCATGCCGCCGGGATCGTGCCGCAGCTGCATGCGGCGCTGCAGGCGCGCAGCGCGATGGAGTGGGAAGCCCACTTCGGCGACGAGGTGCCCTGTGCAGCCGCGCGCCGCGTCGAGGATATGTTCGAGCATCCGCAGGTGCTGGCCGAGGACATGGTGGCCGAGATCGCGCATCCCATCGTAGGCAGCTACCGCGGCGTCACCCGGCCGATCGCCTTCGGCCGCACACCCGGGCCGGCGCCATTCGCGGCACCCACCTTCGACCAGGATGCGGAGTACGTGCTGGGTGCGCCTGCGACGCAGGCGCGCGACGCAGGCTGAGGCCAGGCACGCCGCTTTACGCCGAATTTACGGCGGTGCGCGGGAAGCGCATGGCGGCTTTATGCGGTGCGGGACCAGACTTTCGCGGTCGGCGGAACGTCTTCCGCCTGGATCGCACTCATGTCTTTCATTTCCTCCGTTTCACGCAGGCGAATGCCTGCGTTCGTCGTTTCTTCTCTCGCCGCCGGTCTGCTGTTGGCCGCCGCCTCGTCCGCCACGGCTGCCACCTTCACCGGTTCCGGCGCCATCACCACCGACTACGTGTGGCGTGGCACCACGCAGACGCAGGGCGATCCTGCGGTGCAGGCGGGCTTCAAGGCCACGGCCGACAACGGTCTGTACGGCGCGATCTGGGGCTCGAACGTCGAGTTCGCCCCGGAAACGAAGGCCAGCAGTGAGATCGACGTCACCGTCGGCTGGGGCGGGACGCTGTCCGAGGACTGGGCGCTCGACGTCAACCTCACCCACTACCGGTATCCGTCCACGACGGTCGACCTCAACTGGACCGAGGCCATCGGCACGCTGACCTGGAAGCAGAACTACTGGGCGCAGCTGGGCTACTCCACCGAAGCGCTCGCGACCGACGAAGCGGGCGCCTATGCGCAGCTGGGCGCCAAGTTTCCGCTGAGCGAACAGGTCCGCCTGGAAGCTGCTGCCGGTTACTACTGGCTGGACGACGCCTATGACGACAGCTACGCACACGCACAGCTGGGCGCCGTGTGGGCGTTCAAGGCGCCGTTCGAGCTGCGCGTTACTGCGCACGCCACCGACAGCAGCGCGAAGACGCTGTTCCCGGGGCTGGCCGGCTCGCGCGTGGAAGCGGCGCTGCAGGCCTCGTTCTGACGGCGGCCGTGCTCGCGTCCTTCCTCTACCTGTTTCTGGGGCTGGCGAGCCTGCTCGCCGGCGCCGGTCTTCTGTTCCTGCTGATCACCCGGCGTGCACGCACGCCGATGGACGACTCCCATGACTGAATTCCTCCTTGTTTTCGCGCTTGCGATCGCACTGGGCTGGCCTTTGGGCCGCTACCTGGCCGCGGTGATGCGCGGTGCGCCGATGCGCGGCGACCGGCTGTTCGGCCTGATCGAACGCCCGCTGTACGCCCTGCTCGGCGTCGATCCCGCCCGGGGCATGGGCTGGAAGGGCTATGCCAAGGCCTTCCTGCTCAGCAACCTGGTGCTGGGCGTGGTGGTGTGGGTCGTCCTGATGACCCAGGCCTGGCTGCCGCTCAATCCCAACGACATCCCCAACATGCGCTGGGACCTGGCGCTGCACACCATGGTGTCGTTCCTGACCAACACCAACCAACAGCACTATTCCGGCCAGGCACAGCTGTCGTACCTGGCGCACGCCAGCGCGATCGTGGGCCTGCAGGTGATCACGCCGATGATGGGCCTGGCGCTGGTCGCCGCCACCTTGCGCGGCCTGTTCGGTGGGCGAGAGAAGGATGCTGCGACGAACACGAACGGCGATGCCGATGTCGGCAACTACTGGGCCGATGTCATCCGTCCCACCGTGCGCTTCCTGCTGCCGCTATGCCTGGTGTGGTCGCTGGCGCTGACGAGCCAGGGCGTGCCCGCCACGCTGGACGGCGGTCCGGTCGCCACGCCGATCGACGCGAGCGCGGAGATGGCCGAGCAGAAGATCGCCCTGGGGCCCGTCTCGCCGATGGTCGCGGTGAAGCAACTCGGCACCAACGGCGGCGGCTGGTACGGCCCCAACAGCGCCGTGCCGCTGGAGAACCCCACGCCGTTGTCCAACCTGCTGGAAACGCTGGCCCTCATCCTCATTCCGGTCAGCATCGCCTTCATGGTGGGCAGCTTCACCGGGCGCAGGAAGTTCACCGCACTGGTGTTCGGCACCATGCTGACCATGTCGGTGGTCTCCGCCGGCGCGGCCGTGTGGTCCGAAAGCCTGTCCGGCACGTCCACCGACATCGCGCTGATGGAGGGCAAGGAAGTGCGCTTCGGCGCCGCGCCGTCCGCGCTGTGGGCGGCCTTCACGACGCAGACATCGAACGGCTCGGTCAATTCGATGCACGATTCGCTGGCGCCGCTGACCGGCCTGGTCCCCATCAGCAACATGCTGGTGAATTCGATCTGGGGCGGCATCGGGTGCGGCCTGCAGCAGTTCCTCGTCTACCTGCTGCTCAGCGTGTTCCTGGCCGGCCTGATGACCGGCCGCACGCCGGAGCTGTTCGGCCGCAAGATCGAAGCGCATGAAGTGAAGCTGTTGGCCGCGCTGGTGCTGCTGCAGCCGCTCGCGCTGCTGGGCTTCACCGCCATCACGCTGGCCGTGCCCTCGATCACCGGCAATTCCAATCCGGAGTTCCACGGCATCAGTCAGGTGTTCTACGAGTACGTTTCGGCTTTCGCCAACAACGGCTCCGGTTTCGAGGGCCTGGGCGACGCGACGTACTGGTGGAACCTCAGCGCCTCGCTGATGCTGGCGCTGGGCCGCTACCCCGCGCTGATCATCCCGCTGGCCATCGCCGGTTCGCTGGCGCGCAAGCGCGCCACGCCCGAAGGCCCCGGCACCCTCAAGGTGGAAACCCCGACCTTCGCGCTCACCCTGATCGCCGTGGTCGTCATCCTGACCCTGCTGCAGTTCATGCCCGTACTGGTCCTCGGCCCCGTTGCCGACCACCTGGCCCTGAGCGCGCTCTGAGAACACCGACATGACCCACTCCTCTGCTCCCTCACGCCACGCCGGCCGCGCGCCGGCCCTGCTCGACAGCGCGGGCTTCCGCGCTGCCGTCATCGGCTCCTTCACCAAGCTGGCCCCGCAACACGCCTTCCAGAACCCGGTCATGGTCGTGGTCTGGCTGGGCACACTGTTGACCGCCGGTCTTACGCTGGCCGGCACCACTACGCCAGGCATCGGCTGGTCGGTGACCGTGCTGCTGTTCGTCACCGTGCTGTTCGCCAACTTCGCCGAAGCCGTCGCCGAAGCGCGCGGCCGCGGCCAGGCGGCGTCGCTGCGCCGCGCTCGCAAGGACCTGGTGGCGCGCCGCATCGATACGCCGCTGGGTGGCGCCGAACGCCGCCTTCCCGCGGCCGAGCTGAAGCCCGGCGACTACGTCATCGTGTCCGCGGGCGAACAGATCCCGGCCGACGGCGAAATCGTCAAGGGTCTGGCCACCATCAACGAGTCCGCCGTCACCGGCGAATCGGCACCAGTGCTGCGCGAAGCCGGCACCGACCGCAGCGGCGTCATCGGCGGCACCCAGGTGCTGTCCGACGAGATCGTGGTGAAGATCACTGCCGAACCCGGCCACAGCTTTCTAGACCGCATGATCTCGCTGGTCGAAGGCGCCAACCGGCAGAAGACGCCGAACGAGATCGCCCTCGGTCTGTTGTTGATGACGATGACGCTGACCTTCCTGATCGTCGTCATCACGCTGCCTTTCATCGCCGGCTTCGTCGGCGCGAAGCTCGATCCGCTCCTGCTGGTCGCGCTGCTGGTCTGTCTGATTCCGACCACCATCGGTGGCCTGCTGCCCGCCATCGGCATCGCCGGCATGAACCGTGCGCTGGCCGCCAACGTGCTGGCCAAGTCGGGCAAGGCGGTCGAAGTCGCGGGCGACGTCGATGTACTGCTGCTCGACAAGACCGGCACTATCACCCACGGCGACCGCCAGGCCACGCTGTTCCATCCGCTGGCCGGCATCGATCACGAACAGCTGCGCGATGCCGCCATGCTGTCATCGCTGGCCGACCCCACGCCGGAGGGCAAGTCCATCGTGCGCCTAGCGCGCGAGCAGGGCGCCACGCTCGTGGATCCGGCGCAGGCGCACTTCGTCGCCTTCACCGCGCAGACCCGCATGTCCGGCGTGGACCTGGCCGGTGACGGCCCCGGCCGCGCACGCCGCATCCGCAAGGGCGCGGCCGACGCCATCCTGCAGCACGTGAAGGCATTGGGCGGCAGTGCGCCGGCCGAACTCACCGCGCGTGTCGAACAGGTCGCACGCAACGGGGCCACCCCGCTGGTCGTCAGCGACGGCAACCACGTGTTGGGCGTGGTCGAACTCTCCGACGTGGTCAAGCACGGCATCAAGGAGAAGTTCGCCCACATGCGGGCGATGGGTATCCGCACCGTGATGATCACCGGTGACAACCCGTTGACCGCCGCCGCCATTGCGGCCGAAGCCGGCGTGGACGACTACATCGCCGAGGCGCGTCCTGAAGACAAGCTGGCGCGCATCCGCCAGGAACAGGCCGGTGGCCGCCTGGTCGCGATGGTCGGCGACGGCACCAACGACGCGCCTGCGCTGGCCCAGGCCGACGTGGGCCTGGCGATGAACTCCGGCACGCAGGCGGCGAAGGAGGCCGGCAACATGGTCGATCTGGACTCCGACCCGGCCAAGCTGCTGGAGGTCGTCGAAGTCGGCAAGCAGCAGCTGATCACCCGCGGCGCGCTGACCACGTTCTCGCTGGCCAACGACGTGTCGAAGTACTTCGCCATCCTGCCGGCGCTGTTCGCCGCGGCGATCCCGTCGATGGGCGCGTTGAACGTGATGCAGCTGTCCAGCCCGACCAACGCCGTGCTGGCCGCGCTGATCTTCAACGCCGTCATCATCCCGCTGCTGATCCCGCTGGCACTGCGCGGCGTGCGCTTCCGCCCGGCCAGCGCCACCGCGCTGCTGCGCCGGAACATGCTGGTCTACGGCGTCGGTGGCGTTCTGCTGCCGTTCGCTGCCATCAAGCTCATCGACCTGTTGCTGGCCGCCATCACCGGCGCCTGAGGACTTCCCATGAACACCCCATCCGTTTATCCCACTGACGCTGCGCCGGTCTGGCGCCCGGCCCTCGTGCTGGCCGGCGTGTCGTTGCTCGGTTTCGGCCTGCTGTACTCACTGGCCGGCACCGGCCTGGGTTCGTTGCTGTTCCCGCACCAGGCCAGCGGCAGCCTGATCGAGCGCGACGGCAAGGTGATCGGCTCCTCGCTGGTCGCCCAGCCGTTCGCCGATGATCGCTACTTCCAGTCGCGTCCGTCCGCCGCGAAGTATGACGTGATGGCGCTGGCCGGCAGCAACCAGGCACGCACCAACCCCGACCTGCGCAGCCGCATCGATGAAGCCCGGGCCGCTGTCGCCGCGCGTGAGGGCGTTGCGCCCGATGCAGTGCCCAGCGACCTGGTGACCCAGTCCGGCGGGGGCATCGATCCGCATCTCTCCCCGGCCGCCGTGCGGATCCAGGTCGCCCGCGTCGCTCGCGTCCGCAGGTTGCCGGTGAGCGAGGTCGAGCGCCTGGTCGCCGCCCACACCGAGGCCCCGCAGTTCGGCCTGCTGGGCGCCCCCCGCATCAATGTGCTGGAGCTCAACCTGGCCCTGGATGGGGCCGGAAAACCAGAGTAATGCACCATGGACCACGACCGATGTCCCAAGGGCCTGGCCGGCCATAAACGACGCCTCGGCGCCTGGCGCCGCGAGGTGGCGTTCCGGACCGTCCTCTTGATGGCCGCCATCGGCTATGCCGCGGTGGTCGTGGTGCTGGCTCACCATGTGCCACTGCGCTGACCGCATTCCGGATGCGGCGCGCGGTGGACGCATAACGACAACAGGCAGAATAGGCCCATGACCGACGCCCGCGAACGCCAGGCCGATGCCCTGATCGACCATCTGCAGCGCGAGCAGGGCGGGCGGTTGACGATCTTCCTGGGCGCGGCGCCGGGGGTGGGCAAGACCTACACCATGCTGTCGCGCGCGCGCGAACTGCGCCGCCAAGGTCGCGACGTGGTGGTGGGCATCGTGGAGACGCACGGCCGTGGCGAGACCGCGGCGTTGACCGAGGGGCTGGACATCCTGCCGCGCAAGCGCGTGGCCTACCAGGGCCGCTGGCTGGAAGAGATGGACCTGGATGCGCTGCTGGCGCGGCGCCCGCAGATCGCGCTGGTGGACGAGCTGGCCCACCGCAACGCGCCCGGCAGCCGCCACGAACGGCGCTGGCAGGACGTGATCGAACTGCTCGATGCCGGCATCGACGTGCACACCACGATCAACATCCAGCACCTGGAGAGCCTCAACGATGTCGTGCACCGGATCACCGGCGTGCGCGTCAGCGAGACCGTGCCGGATGCCGTGTTCGACCGCCTGCGCGACATCGTGCTGGTCGATCTGCCGCCGCGTGAGCTGATCGAACGCCTGCACCAGGGCAAGGTCTATCTGCCGGAACAGGCATCGCAGGCGCTGCAGGCGTTCTTCTCCCCGTCCAACCTGATCGCGTTGCGCGAACTGGCCATGCAGACCGCCGCCGACCGCGTCGACGCCGACCTGCGCGAGGACCAGGCCGCCCGTGGCCTGCCGGGCATGCCGCTGCGCCGGCGCGTGCTGGTGGCGATCGACGGGCGGGGCCAGTCCGAGTACCTGGTACGCGCTGCGCGCCGCATCGCCGAACGCCGCGACGCGCCGTGGAGCGTGGTGACGGTGCAGGTATCCGATGCGGTGGACGAGGCGCGCCAGCGCGAGATCGACCAGGCGTTCGCCCTCGCGCGCCGGCTGGGTGCGGAGACCGACGTGCTGCGCGGCGCGCGCATCGCCGATGCGCTGCTCGACCACGCCACCCAGAATGGCGCTTCCACGCTGGTGCTGGGGCGCACGCGCGAGCGACCGGTGGCGCGCATGTTCAACCGTACGCTGACCCAGCAGCTGCTGCAGCGCGGCGCGCACTACGAACTGGTCATCATCAGCACGCCGGAGGCGCGTGCGCGTTCGCGCCGTGGCGGGACGCGCCTGTCGGAACTGCTGGGCCGGCACGATCTGGGCTTCGCCGCGGTGGCCTCCGCGCTGGCGGTCGGCGTGGCGGCGGTGTCGGAGCGCTGGGTGGGACTGGAAGATCTGTCGATGGTGTTCATCGTCGCGGTGGTGCTGGTGGCGGCGCGCACGCGCATGACGGCCGCGGTGGTAGCCGCACTGCTGAGCTTCCTGGCCTACAACTTCTTCTTCATCGAACCCCGCTTCACCTTCAACATCGGCGCGCGACAGGGCGTAACCACGGTGTTCCTGTTCCTGGTGGCCGCACTGGTCGCCGGACGCCTGGCCTCGCGCCTGCGCATGCAGGTAGTAGCGTTGCGCGCGGCGAATGCGCAGGCCACCGCGCTGCAGGCGCTGGCCCGCGACCTGGCCGGCGCGGCGGACCTGGGTCAGGTGCTGGTCGCTGGCCGCAAGGCGCTGGCGCGCGCGTTGTCCGCCGAGGCGTGGCTGCGCGTGCAGGGACGTGAGGAGCCGGACGGCATCGCGTTGAGCGAGATCGATCGCGCCGCTGCCGACTGGGCGCAGCAGCATGGCCAGCCTACCGGACGCCATACCGACACGCTGGCCGGCGCGGGACGCTGGTTCCTGCCGCTGCGGGGCGATCGTGGCAGCCTCGGTGTGCTGGGTCTGCGCTTCGACGACGACGTGCGCCTGCTGCCGGAGCAGCGCCGCCTGGCCGAGGCGATGGCGGAAGACATCGCCCAGGCGGTGGTGCGCACGCGGCTGGTGGCCGAACTGGAAGACGCGCGCGTCGGCGGCGAGACCGAGCGACTGCGGTCGGCGCTGCTGTCGTCGGTCTCGCACGACCTGCGCTCGCCATTGGCCTCGATGATCGGCTCGGCCAGCAGCCTGGCCAGTTACTGGGACGCGATGGGCGGCGACGACCGGCGCGCCCTGCTGGACACCATCCAGCAGGAAGGCGAGCGGCTGGACCGCTACATCCAGAACCTGCTCGACATGACGCGGCTGGGGCACAGCGGCCTCACCCTCAACCGCGACTGGATCGGCGTGGACGAACTTTTGGGGTCGGCGGTGTCGCGCTTGCAGCGCTACCAGCCGGACGTACGCGTGCAGACCACGGTCGCCAAGGACGTGCCGGCGATCTGGGTGCACCCGGCGCTGATCGAGCAGGCGGTGTTCAACGTGCTGGAGAACGGGGCGAAGTTCTCGCCACCGGACGAACCGGTGCAGCTCGACGCGAAGCTCGTCGATGGCGCGCTGCGCGTCGATGTGCGGGATCGCGGCCCGGGCATTCCGGAAGACGAACGCGCGCGCATCTTCGACATGTTCTACAGCGTGGAACGTGGCGACCGCGGCCGCCACGGCACCGGGCTTGGCCTGGCGATCTGCCAGGGCATGGTGGGCGCGCATGGCGGCAGCGTGCAGGCGCTGCCGGGCCCGGATGGCCGCGGCACGGTGATCCGGATTACCCTGCCGCTGCTGACGCCCACGCCGCAGGAACCGGTTTGACCTACACCGCACCGCCGTCCCTTGCCTCCGCGCCGCCGGCGCGCGTGCTGGTCATCGACGACGAACCGCAGATCCGCCGGTTCCTCGACATCAGCCTGCGCGCGCAGGGCTACCGGGTGGCGCTGGCCGACAGCGGGCACGCCGGGCTGGCGGAACTGGCCGCGCACGGCGCCGACCTGGTGGTGCTGGACATCGGCCTGCCCGATCTTGATGGCCATGAGGTGCTGCGCGAGCTGCGGCAGTGGTCGCAGGTGCCGGTGATCATGCTGACCGTACGCAGCGGCGAGGGCGAGAAGGTCGCCGCACTGGATGGCGGTGCCAACGACTACGTCACCAAACCGTTCGGTGTGCAGGAACTGATGGCGCGCATCCGCGGCCTGCTGCGCGCACGCATCGCTCCGGCGGATGCGGCGATGTCACTGTTCGACGACGGCCACCTGCATGTGGACCTGGGCCGCCGCGAAGTGACGCTGGACGGTGAACCAGTCGCGCTGAGTCGCAAGGAGTTCGCCCTGCTCGCGCTGTTGCTGCAGCACGCCGGCCGCGTGGTGACGCAACCGCAGATCCTGCGCGAGCTGTGGGGCCCCAGCCACCAGCACGACACCCACTACCTGCGTATCCTGGTGGGCAAGCTGCGGCAGAAGCTGCATGACGACGCCACCGCACCGCGTTACATCGCGACGGAGCCGGGGGTGGGGTTGAGGTTTATTGGGG
>CBIHLJ010000007.1:0-117833 GCA_966210745.1 uncultured Pseudoxanthomonas sp. | reverse complement strand
GCGGCTACACGGCGCTGGAGTTCAAGCAGAAGATCCGCAAGCTGCGCGCGGTGCGGCCTGACATCTCGATCAGCTCGGACTTCATCGTCGGCTTTCCCGGCGAGACCGATGCCGATTTTGAGAAGACGATGAAACTGATCGAGGACGTGGGCTTCGACCAGAGTTTCTCCTTCATCTACTCGCGCCGCCCCGGCACGCCGGCTGCGGACCTGGAAGACGACACGCCGGACGCCGTGAAGCACGCGCGCCTGGACCGCCTGCAGCAGCAGATCAACGCCTGCGCCGCAGGGATCTCGCAACGCATGGTGGGCACGGTGCAATCGGTCCTGGTGGAAGGGCCCTCGAAGAAGAACCCGAACGAGCTGACCGGCAAGACCGAGAACATGCGCTCGGTGAACTTCCCCGGCCATCCGCGTCTGGTCGGCCAGTTCGTCGACGTGGTGATCACCGAGGCGCTGAGCAACTCCCTGCGCGGACGCGTCGCCGGCGCCGACTGACGTCGGTCAACCGACAGCGGGCAACGGCACGCCGTCGCGCTCGTTGTCCCAGATCATGTGGATGATCTTCCAGCCCTCCTCACCCTTGTAGAGCTGGATGCTGTTGATCCCGCGCCGCTCAGGCGCGGCGTCGCCCGGGTCTTGGCGCGCCTCGTAGGCGCTCCAGACATGGGCGATGTTGCCGAATACGCGGATTTCCCGCCCGGTCTCGACTTCGAAGAAGTCCATGTCCGCCAACAGCGCGTCGGCGTTGGCACGGTATTCCGCCAGCGAGAACGACAGGCGCCACGGCGCGCCCTGCGCATCGACACCCGTGCGGATCTGCCGGCAGTCAGGATGGAAGACCGCGTCCTGGGTCGACCAGTCGCGTGGACCGGCAGGGCCGGAGATCATCGCGTACATGGCGTCCACCACTGCACCGATCGCCGCTTCGTCCATTGCCGCACTCCAGGGTCGGGATGAAGCGCCAGCCTATCAGTCCAGTCGCTTGCGGAACCGCAGGATCGCCGCCGTCATCATCACCGCAGTGAAGACCAGCAGCGCCAGCACGTCGGGCCACAGTTCCCACAGGCTGGCGCCACGCAGCATCACGCCGCGGATCAGCCGCAGGAAGTGCGTGAGTGGCAGTGCCTCGGCAATCCACTGCACCACCTCCGGCATGCCGGCGAACGGAAACATGAAGCCGGACAACAGGATCGACGGCAGGAAGATGAAGAACGTCATCTGCATGGCCTGGAACTGCGACTGCGCGCGGGTGGAAATCAGCAGGCCCAGCGTCAGGTTCGCCACGATCAGCAGGCAGGCAGCGATGTAGACATGCAGCAGGCTGCCGCCGAGCGGCACCTGGAACAGCCACATGCCCAGCGCCAGCACCACCGTGGTCTGCACCAGCCCGATGGCCACGTAGGGCAGCACCTTGCCGATCATCAGCTCGGCGCTGCTCACCGGCGTGGCGATCAGCAGCTCCATGTTGCCGCGCTCGCGTTCGCGCACGATGGCCACGCCGGTGAACAGCACCATCGTCATGGTCAGGATCACGCCAATCAGCCCGGGCACGATGTTCACCGCCGATCGCCGTTGCGGGTTGTAGAAGCCGACCACGCTGATGGTGCGCGTCGCCAGCGGGCCGCTGCTGCCGTCCAGCGGCATCTGCGCGAGCTGGGCGGCGGCGCTCTGCACGGCGTTGTCGCTGCCGTCGACGAAGATCTGCACGGCCTCGCGACCTTCCGCGCGGCGGCGCTCGTAGTCCGGCGGAATGACCACGCCGATGCTGATCTCGCCACGGCGCATGGCCTGGACCAGTTCCTGCGGCGTGGCCGCCTCCCGGGTGGGTGTGACGACGCCGGTGGCGACGATGTCCATCACCAGCGCGCGCGAAGCCGCGGTACGCGACTGGTCGGCGATGCCGGCGGACAGGTCGCGCAGATTGGTGTTGATCGCATAGCCGAACAGCAGCAACTGCATCACCGGGATGCCGACGATCATCGCCAGGGTGATCCGGTCGCGCCGCATCTGGCGCAGCTCCTTCACCATCACGGCCATCAGGCGGCGGAACTTCATGCGGCCTCCTCACGGGCCGGCTGGCCGCGCGTAGCGGAGACGAAGACGTCCTCCAGGTTGGCCGATGCGGCAGACACGTCCGCGCCGATGCCGGCCGCGCGCAGGCCCTGCGCGATACGGTCCGCGGCTTGTCCGTTCTCCGACAGCAGCACGCGCAGCACGTTGCCGATCTGCGCCACGCTGATGACGCCGGGCAGGCCGACCAGCACCTTCTGCGCCTGCCGTGGCTGCGCGGCTTCGACCACCAGCGTGCGGCCGGCGAGTTCGCCGGTCAGCGCATCGGGCGTACCGTCCGCCACCAGTACGCCGCGGTCGAGGATGGCGATGCGGTGGCAACGCTCGGCTTCGTCCATGTAGTGCGTGGACACCAGCAGCGTGGTGCCCGCGTCTGCGAGTTCGAACAGCTTCTCCCAGAAGTCGCGGCGCGACTCCGGGTCCACCGCACTGGTCGGCTCATCGAGGAACAGCAGTTCCGGTTCGTGGATCACCGCGCCCGCCAGTGCAAGGCGCTGCTTCTGTCCGCCGCTCATCGTGCCTGCGAGCTGCTTCTGCCGGTCCTGGAAGTGGTACTGCTCGACCAGCGCGTCGATCCGCCGCCGGGCCTGCGCGCGCGGGATGTCCTGCACTGCGGCGAGGAACTCGAGGTTCTCGCGCACCGTCAGGTCCTCGAACAGCGAGAACTTCTGGGTCATGTAGCCGATGCGCGTGCGCAGTTGCTCGGCCTGCTCGGGAATGCGCAGGCCCAGCACTTCGATGTCGCCGGCGGCCGGGGTCAGCAGCCCGCATAACATACGGATGGTGGTGGACTTGCCGGAGCCGTTCGGACCAAGGAAGCCGTAGACATTGCGCCGCGGCACGTCGAGGTCGACATCGTTCACCGCCACCAGCGCGCCGAAGCGCTTGGTCAGTCCGCGGACGCGGATCGCAAGATCGTCCCGCCCTTGCAGGAAGGGCTTCAACTCCGACCGCACGTCATCAGCATCAAGCATCGGGGCTGAATTCCCTCCTGCAGGGATTGCAGGCTGCGGCTCACTGCGCTTCATCGGACACCACGTGCAGCGGCGCACCCACCGGCAGACCTGCAGCATCCGTGCCCAGGCTGATCTCCGCCAGATAGCTCAGGCGCTCCGCGTCCTGGCCGGTCAGCGCGAAGTACGGAGTAAAACTGGGCTCGCTGCGGATCATGCGCACGCGCCCTTCGTAGGTCGTGTCCTCGCCATCCAGGCGCACCCTCGCCGTGTCACCGACCTTCAGCCGGTTGCGCATGGCCTGCGGCAGGTAAACGCGCGCATAGGGGGCCTCGCCCACCAGCATCACCGCGAGCGGCGCGCCCACCGGTGCCTGGTCACCTAGCTTGTACGGGAGGCTGTCGATGCGTCCTGCGCGCGGCGCGGTGATGTTGAGCTTCTCCAGCGTCACCGCCTGCACGCGCGCCTGTGCGTCCGCCGAGGCGACGGCGGCTTCACCCTGCGCGACCTGTTCGACGCGCGTGCCATGCTCCAGTTCCAGCAGCGCGGCCTGCGCCTGCCGGACCTGGGCCTGCGCGCTCTGCGATGCGGCGCGTGCGCGATCCACTTCGGAAGCCGCGACCAGCCGCTGCCTGCCCAGCGGCTGCAGGCGCGCGTAGTAGGCGTCCGCATCACGGGCCTGCGCTTGCGCGGCGGCCAGGCTGGCGCGGGCCTGCGAGATGGCCTCGCGGCGCGGACCGGCGCGCAGCTCCGCCAGGGCTTCGCGGCTCTGCACGGCCTGCGCCTGTGCGACCGCGAGCTGCGACTGAGTGCGGGTAAGTTCCAGTTGCAGCAGCGGGGCGCCGGCCGCCACCTGCTGTCCTTCGCGCACATCGACCCGCACGATCTTCTCCGCCACCGGCGACGGCAGCGTCACGCGGTCCCATTCCAGCGTGCCCAAGGCTTCGGGCGCATCGGCGGCGCAGCCCGCCAGCATCAGGATGGCGGCCGCGAGGAGGCCGCGTGGCAGTTCATTTCGCACGGTCAAGCTCCAGTCCACGGTCCAGCAGCACCAGCGTGTGCCGGCGCAGGTCGTTGAAATCGATGTCGTCGGCACCGAACAACTGGCGCCAGATCGGCGCACTGGCCATCGGAAACATGGTCAGCCCGATCAGCGACACCATCAGGAGGCGCGGATCGATATCCGGATTGAGTTCTCCCGCCTGCTGCGCGGCGGCGAAGCGGCCCGCCATCATCTTCGGCAGCATCGGCCCGACCTGGCTGATCATCATCTCGCGCAGCGCGCCGCCCTCGCAGAGGATCTCGCGCACCCACAATGTCGGCAGCCAAGGGTGCTGCGCGACCACGCCGCCGATGCCGTGCACGAAGCCTGCGACCAGGCTGGCAACGTCATCACCGGCCTGCATCACCGGCGCGCGCATCTGCGCCACCACGGGCAGCAGTCGCTCGGCGACCACCGCTTGCTGCAGTTGCGCCTTGTCGCCGAAGTAGTAGTGCACCAGTGCCGGCGTGACGCTGGCTTCCGTCGCAATGTCGCGCAGCGAACTCGCAGCGATGCCCTTCCTGACGAAGCAGGTCAACGCGGCGTCGAGCAGCGTGGCGCGCAGATCGGCCGATTCGGAGGTCGGGCGCCGCCCGGGAGCGCGCTTGCGTGCAGGCTTCTTCAACGTCGCGCCCGGCGTGGTGCCGTGCGCGGATCGTGGCGTGCGGATGGTTCCGGCGGGTGGCTTGGGGGTCGTCATGCGGCTTATTTAATTTTATGTTTAATTAAATCTCAAGGCCGATCCGACGAACGGCATTGGCTGGCCGGTTCCGGGGCGCCGGGTTACGCTGCCGCCCCGCCTTGTGTTTGCAGGAACAGCCGCCATTTCCACCGATAACGTCCAGTTGTGGGTGTTCACGCTGGAAGCCCGCCCCCTGCCCGACAGTCCCGACTTCGCGGAGGCCGGTGGTGCTTTCATCACCTGCTACCTGCGCCCCGCTTTCACGCCAGACCCCATGCGCCGCGCAGTGGAATTCGTCCGCGAGCAGGGTTGGGAAGTCATCGCGGTGGAAGACGAGCCTCTGCAGATCGAGCGCCACGACGCACCGGAAGCCGAACACTTCGACCAGGCCCTCGTCGATGACGAGGTCTATGTCTTCCACCAATGGCCGGTGGACGACGCGGGCGACGAGACGCGCCACTAACCGCTATTGCCACGAGTATTCCCCCGGCCCATGACTGTCCCCAGCAAACACGAATTCACCCTGGAACCCGAGAACATCGAGCGCCTGGCCAACCTGGCTGGCCCGTTCGACGCGCACCTGCGCCAGATCGAACTGCGCCTGGGCGTGGAGATCGCCAATCGCGGCGCCATCTTCCGCGTCACCGGACCTGAGAAATCCGTCGCCGCCACGGAAAAGCTGCTGCACGCGCTGTACGAAGAAACGGCGGGCGAGACTTTCGACAGCGAAGCGATCCACTTGCGCCTCAATGCGGCCAACGTCGACCGCATCGCCGACGATGACTACCAGCCACAGGACGTGGCCATCAAGGTCAAGCGCGGCACCGTGCGCGGCCGCGGCGCGAACCAGGCCAAGTACCTGCACGCCATCGCCACCCACGACATCAACTTCGGCATCGGGCCGGCCGGCACCGGCAAGACCTTCCTCGCCGTCGCCAGCGCGGTGGAAGCGCTGAACGAATCACGCGTGCAGCGGTTGATCCTGGTGCGCCCGGCGGTGGAGGCCGGCGAGAAGCTCGGCTTCCTGCCTGGCGACCTGTCGCAGAAGGTCGACCCTTACCTGCGCCCGCTGTACGACGCGCTGTACGAGATGCTGGGCGTGGAGAAGGTGGTCAAACTGCTGGAGAAGAACGTCATCGAGATCGCGCCGCTGGCCTACATGCGCGGTCGTACGCTCAACGATGCCTTTGTCATCCTCGACGAGGCGCAGAACACCACCATCGAGCAGATGAAGATGTTCCTGACCCGCATCGGGTACGGCAGCACCGCCGTGGTCACCGGCGACCTGACCCAGATCGACCTGCCCAAGCACCAGAAGTCCGGCCTGAAGGATGCGCTGGACGTCCTGCACGGCGTGGACGGCATTTCGTTCAACTTCTTCACGAGCCGCGACGTGGTGCGTCATCCGCTGGTGGCGAAGATCGTGCGGGCTTACGATGCGCGGGACGGCAAGGATGCGGAGTCGACCGAGCAGCCTTCCTGATCGCCGTCATCCCGGGGCAAGCTGGGATCCAGGTTGATCTTCCCCTTGGCTTGCATGGGCCCATCATCAGGCAACATCAGAATGGATGACCAGCCATGCGGCTGTTGAAAGCCCGGCATGCGCCGGAATGACGAGCGAATAACATGACCCAAGGCCCCGTCCGTCTCGAAGTCGCCGTCAGCTACGCGCTGCCACGCGCCGGCATTCCCTCCGCGGTGAGTTTCCGCAAGTGGGTGGCAACGGCGTTGAAAGGCCGCATCCGCGAAGCCGATCTCGCCATCCGCATCGTCGACAGCAAGGAAGGCCGCGCGCTCAACCGGCATTACCGGGGACGCGACTACGCCACCAACGTACTGAGCTTCCCGGCCGAGATGGCGGAGGGCGTCAGACTGCCAAAGGGCGTGAAGATGCCGCTGCTCGGCGACCTGGTGATCTGTGCGCCGGTCGTGACACGCGAAGCGAAGGAACAGAAGAAGCCGCTGGCGGCGCACTACGCGCACATGACCGTGCACGGCGCATTGCACCTGCTGGGCTGGGACCACGAGGACGACAAGGAAGCCGAGTGCATGGAACAGCTGGAGCGCGAGATCCTGGCCGAACTCGGCATCGCCGATCCCTACGCGGAAGACTAACCGCATGCTGCGCACTCTGACGTTCGTACCGACACTGGTGTTGATCCTCCCCTTGTCTGCTGCCGCGCAGGACGCGCCACCGGACCTGCCCGCCCTGATCGAGTGCCGGAGCGACATCGCCCGGTTGACCGCGCTTGCACCCGCGCTGGAGGATCCGCTCAAGGCGGTCGCACTCGGCTGGCAGCCGCTGCCGCAGGCGAACATGTTCATGACCGAATACCGGTTGGCCAGGTCGATCCGCGTCTTCGGGCACGACACTGACCACATCGCGTTCTCCGGCGGCAGCGTGATCGCGCTGCTCGACCTGCCCGATCCCCGGCCGCTGGCGAAGCAACTGGCGCTCGAAACCGCCATCGACACGCCCGCCAAGGCGATGTTCGGCAAGGAGCTGCGCAGCGAAGAAACCCGCGACACGACGTCCGGCAAGCTGCTGATCGAATCGGTGGTATTGAACGTCAGCAACGTCGCCTCGCACCCCGGCAAGACGCTGGTGGGCTGCAGCTACAGCCTGGACCTGCCGGACGAGGCACCCGGGGACGAAGCGGCGCCATCCACCGGGTCCACACCGCCTGCGTCCGGCGCCCAACCGGGTTAGACTGACCGCCACGCCCCGTGGGCGACCACATCCCCCGAGATGTCAGAAGACGACAGTACCTTTGCGCCGGACGGCTCCGACAAACCTTCGGAGAAACGGCGCTCCTGGCTGGACCGCCTCAGTTCGGCGTTCTCCGGCGAACCCAGCACACGCGACGACCTGGTGGCCATCCTGCGCGATGCGCAGTCCGACGGCCTGATCGGCGGCGATACCCTGAAGATGATGGAGGGCGCCATCGCCGTCGCCGACCTCACCGTGGGCGATGTCATGGTGCCGCGCGCGCAGATGGTTTCGTTGCCCGTGGAAGCACGCTTCCTCGATCTGATGAAAGACGTGGTCGAATCCGGCCATTCGCGCTTCCCGGTGCACGGCGACGACAAGGACGAGATCCTCGGCATCCTGCTGGCCAAGGACCTGCTGCGCGGCGTGGTGGCCGACAATGGCCCCGGCAGCGTGCGGGAACTGCTGCGCCCTGCCGTGCTGATCCCCGAGTCGAAGAAGCTCAATCTGCTGCTGAAGGAGTTCCGGCTGTCGCGCAACCACATGGCGATCGTCGTCGACGAGTACGGTGGCGTGGCCGGGCTGGTTACCATCGAGGACGTGCTGGAACAGATCGTCGGCGAGATCGACGACGAACACGATGAAGCCGAAGATGGCGCCGCGCTGATCGCCGCGCAGGCCGATGGCCAGTTCGTCGTGGATGCGCTGACGCCGATCTCCGATTTCAACGAACGTTTCGGCGCCGACTTCCTCGACGACGAGTACGACACCGTCGGCGGCCTCATCACCGCCGCGATAGGCCACCTGCCGGAGACCGGCGAGGAGCTCACGCTCGGGCGCTTCATGTTCCGTGTCGCCCGTGCCGATGCACGCCGCGTACACGCCTTCCATGTCGGAGTGCTCGCCGATGCGTAGCGTGGCAACACGCCTGGCGCTGCTGGGCGTGCTGTGGTTGCTGGCCGCGACGGCATGGGCCGCACCGCGGATCGGCGTGGCGACGATGCAGCCGGGGGAGGTGTTCTTCGAGCGTTTCGGCCACAACGCGATCGTCGTCGTCGATCCGGCCAGCGGCGACGCGATCTCGTACAACTTCGGCTTCTTCGACCCGGGCGAGGCCGACTTCGTCGGCAATTTCGCCCGCGGCCACATGATGTACTACCTCATGGCGCTGCCATTCGAGCAGGATCTGCTGCAGTACCGGGACAGCGGCCGCGGCGTCTCGCTGCAGTGGCTGGACCTGGCGCCGGATCAGGCGCAGGCACTGGCGGATGCGCTGGTCGAACGGGCCAGGCCGGAGAATGCGCGCTACCGCTACGACTACTTCACCTCCAACTGCTCGACACAGGTACGGGACGCACTCGATGCCGCGCTCGGCGGCACGCTGAAGTCGCAGCTCGCCGGCCGCTCGCGCGGCAACACCTTCCGCAGCGAAGCCGTGCGACTCGCCTCGCCGGCGACATGGATGTGGCTGGGCTTCGACGTGGGGCTGGGACCGTCGGCCGACAAGCCGATGTCGCGCTGGGAAGAGGCCTACGTCCCCATGCGGCTGGCCGACAGCCTGCGCGAAGCGAAGAACAGTGCAGGCCGCCCGCTGGTGCAGTCGGAAATGCAGTTGCTGCCGCATCGCATCGCGGCCGAACCGGCGGAAACGCCGCGTCGCTGGCTGCCCTGGCTCGGCGCGGGCGCCGTGGCGGCGCTGCTGATCGGTTTCACCGGTCGCCGCTGGCCGCGCGCCATCGCCGCCGCTGCGGTGCCATTCTGGCTGCTGTGCTTCGTCGCCGGCGGCCTGCTGGTCTACCTGTGGGGCTTCACCGACCACTGGGCCGCGTGGGCGAACCGCAACCTGTTGCTGCTGAACCCCCTCTGCGTGCTGCTGATTCCTGGCGCAATTTCCGTGCTGCGCCGCCGCACGCCGCCCGCCTGGTTCGGCTGGCTGGCCTGCGCCATCGCGGGCGGTGCCCTGATCGCCTGGTTCCTGCACTGGCTGCCGTTACGCCTGCAGTACAACCAGCCATGGATCGCGTTGCTGCTGCCGACGCACCTCGCGCTTGCATACGTATTCATGCCGCGACGCTTGTCGCGCTGAGTCTCGCCACGCACGATGCGGCCCTCTGCACACCGCGAGGGTCGCATGCTCCGTTATCTCTTCCCGCTCGTCGTCCTGCTCACCGTTGGCGCGGACGTCGCGCAAGCAGCCCCGGGTCCGCGCGTCGCATCGCCTGACGGCACCATCGTGGTGGAACTGTCCACCGACAACGACGGGCGCCCCGCCTACACCGTGTCGCGCAAGGGACAGCCGGTCATCTCATCGTCGCGGCTCGGCTTCCTGCTGCTGGATGCGCCGAAGTTCGAGCGCAACATCGAGATCGTGCAGCCGCGCACGCGCTCCTTCGATGAGACGTGGGAACAGCCCTGGGGCGAACGTCGGTTCATCCGCAACCACTACAACGAACTGACGGTCACGCTGAAGGAGAAGGCCAAGCCTTTCCGCAGCTTCGACGTGGTGTTCCGGGTGTTCGACGACGGCGTCGGCTTCCGCTACCGATTCCCGAAGCAGCCCGGACTGGAGCAGGTCAAGATCAGCGAGGAGCTGACCGAATTCTCGCTGGCCCGTGATGCAACCGCGTGGTGGATCCCCGCCGGCGAGTGGAACCGCGAGGAATACCTGTACCACCGCACGCCGGTACAGCAGGTCGGCGACGCGCAGACGCCGATCACCTTCAAGTTCGACGACGGCACCCACCTCTCGATCCACGAGGCCGCGCTGGTCGACTACAGCGGCATGAACCTGACCCGCGTGGAAGACCGTAAGTTGAAAGCCGACCTGACACCCGGCATCGGCGAAGGCAAGGTGGTGCGCGCGGCCCCGTTCGCCACGCCGTGGCGCACGCTGCTGCTGAGCGACGATGCGGCGGGCCTGGCGATGTCCAGCCTGACGCTGAACCTCAACGAGCCCAATGCACTCGGCGACGTGTCATGGGTGAAGCCGATGAAGTACGTCGGCGTGTGGTGGGAAATGCACCTGGAGCTGAAGAGCTGGGCTTCCGGGCCCAAGCACGGCGCCACGAACGAGAACGTCCGCAAGCACATCGACTTCGCCGCGAAGCACGGCTTCGGCGGCGTGCTGGTGGAAGGATGGAACGTGGGCTGGGACGGCGACTGGTTCGGCAACGGCGAGGACTTCAGCTTCACCAGGTCGTATCCGGATTTCGACCTGGAAGCACTGAGCGCCTATGCGCGCTCCAAGAACGTCGTGCTGATCGGCCACCACGAAACCTCGGGCAACGCCGCGCACTACGAGTCGCAGCTCGGCGATGCGTTCGACCTGTACCAGCGCGTCGGCGTGCCGGCGGTGAAGACCGGCTACGTGGCCGATGCCAGCCAGGCCAAGGTCACCGGCAGCGACGGCAAGCGCCACTATGCTTGGCACGAAGGCCAGGACATGGCGCGCCACCACATGAAGGTGGTGACCGAAGCGGCCAAGCGCCATATCGCCGTCAACCCACACGAGCCGATCAAGGACAGCGGCCTGCGTCGCACGTATCCGAACTGGATCACCCGGGAAGGCGCCCGCGGCATGGAGTTCAGCGCCTGGGGCCAACCCGGCAATCCGCCCGAGCACGAAGCCAACCTGGTGTTCACCCGCCTGCTGACCGGGCCGATGGACTACACGCCCGGCATCTTCGGCATGAAGACGCGCTCCACCGACGGCATCGCCACCACGTGGGCCAAGCAGCTGTCGCTGTACGTGGTGATCTACAGCCCGCTGCAGATGGCGGCCGACCTGCTGGAGAACTACGAGAAGAACCCGGCGCCGTTCCAGTTCATCAAGGACGTGCCGGTGGACTGGGACGACACGCGCGTGCTCAACGGCGAGGTCGGCGACTACGTTACCGTCGCGCGCAAGGAACGCGGCGGCGACAACTGGTACCTGGGTGCGCTGACCGATGAAGACGCCCGCACGCTGAGCGTGCCGCTTTCGTTCCTCGACGATGGCCGCCGCTACACCGCGCAGATCTACCGCGATGGCGACAAGGCGAACTGGAAGACCGCGCCGCAGGACATCGTGATCGAGGAACGCAGCGTGATGCGTGGCGACACGCTGACGCTCAAACTGGCGCCGGGCGGCGGGCAGGCGATCCGGTTCGTCGCGCAGTAATGCATGCGTCCCTGTAGGAGCGACGTGAGTCGCGACCGCAGAGACAAAACCACCCAGACCTCTCGAAAGACGGATCCTGCGGACGAGACATCACCTCGCGCCGCAGGATCCGTGTCTGCCGCCCATCCATGGAGCGTCGTCGCGACGGTCGCGACTCACATCGCTCCTACAGGGAGCCAGGGTTGCCGCAACCGCGCGCATGGCGCACGATTCCCGCCATGAACGACCTCGCCACTGTCGATACGAAACCCGCCCTGCCCCAGTGCGTCATCAACTGCGTGGTGTACGACAAGGGTGGCAAGCGGCGCGACATCGGCCTGGACGAGATCAGCGACGTGCTCGCGATCGACGACGGCAGCTTCATCTGGGTAGGGTTGTACGAGCCCGCCGATGCGATCCTGGAGAAACTGCAGGAAGAGTTCTGCCTGCACGACCTGGCCGTGGAGGACGCGCAGAACGCGCATCAGCGCCCTAAGCTGGAGGCCTACGGCAACTCGCTGTTCGTGGCCGTGCACACCGCCCAGGTCGTCGACGACCGCATCCGCTTCGGCGAGACGCATGCCTTCCTCGGCCCCCGCTACCTGGTGACCGTGCGCCACGGTGCGTCGCTGTCGTACGCGCCGGTGCGCGAGCGCGTGCAGCGCGAAGCCGACCTGCTGGCGCTGGGTCCTTCGTACGGGCTTTACGCGGTGCTGGACTACATCGTCGACAACTACCGCCCGATCATCGACCAGTTCAAGCAGACCCTGGACGCCCTGGAGAAGGACATCTTCGCCGACACCTACCGGCGCGGCACGGTGGTGAAGCTGTATGACCTGAAGCGTGAACTGACCCAGATGCGGCTGGCGGTGGCGCCGTTGCAGGACGTGTTGGCGCAACTGACCCGCTCGCAGAGCGCGCTGATCCCGGAAGAAGTGCGCCTCTACTTCCGCGACGTGCAGGACCACGTGCTGCGCGTGAACGAGTACACCGACACGCTGCGCGAGATGCTGACCACCGCACTGAGCGTCAACCTGTCGCTGGTGACGCTGGCGCAGGGCGAGACGGTCAAGCGCCTCGGCGCATGGGCGGCCCTGCTCGCGGCACCCACGTTGATCACCAGCTGGTACGGCATGAACTTTGAGCACATGCCCGAACTGGGCGGACGCTTCGCCTATCCGATCCTGATCGCGGGCGTGGCGCTGGCCTGCTTCGGCCTGTACCGGCTGTTCAAGCGCTCGCGCTGGCTCTGAGGCAGTACGCCGTCGCACTGCGACCAAAGTCGAACGCTGAATCCGGGATTACGGATTGACCGGCCTCCTGCATGGGGTGACCCTTGTCCGGACTTGTCGGAGGGTTGCCGGATGAACGGTTTTTCCAAGATCGGCTGGGCGGCGCTCGCGCTGCTCGGCGCGGTGTGCCTGGGTGTGGTGGCGCTGCGCCAGGGTGAGCAGATAAGCGCGCTGTGGATCGTCGTGGCGGCGGTGTCCATCTACCTGGTCGCCTACCGCTACTACAGCCTGTACATCGCGAAGAACGTGATGGGGCTGGATCCGCGCCGGGCGACCCCCGCGCATCTGAACAATGACGGCCTGGACTACGTCCCCACCAACAAGCACGTGTTGTTCGGCCACCACTTCGCCGCCATCGCCGGCGCCGGCCCGCTGGTGGGCCCGGTGCTGGCCGCACAGATGGGCTATCTGCCCGGCATGCTGTGGCTGATCGCGGGCGTGGTACTGGCGGGCGCGGTACAGGACTTCATGGTCCTGTTCATCTCCAGCCGCCGCAACGGCCGCTCGCTGGGCGACCTGGTCCGGGAGGAAATGGGCCAGGTGGCCGGCACCATCGCGCTGTTCGGCGCGTTCCTGATCATGATCATCATCCTGGCGGTGCTGGCGATGATCGTGGTGAAGGCGCTGGCCGAGAGCCCGTGGGGCATGTTCACGGTGATCGCCACGATGCCCATCGCGATCCTCATGGGCGTCTACATGCGCTACATCCGTCCCGGCAAGATCGGCGAGATCTCGGTGGTCGGCATCATCCTGCTGCTGCTGGCGATCTGGTTCGGCGGCAAGGTCGGTGCGCATCCCACCTGGGGCCCGGCCTTCACCTTCACCGGCACCCAGATCACCTGGATGCTGATCGGCTACGGCTTCGTGGCAGCCGTACTGCCTGTATGGCTGCTGCTGGCACCGCGCGACTACCTGTCGACCTTCCTCAAGATCGGCGTGATCGTCGCGCTGGCCATCGGCATCGTCATCGCCAGCCCGGAAGTCACTTCGCTGAAGATGCCGGCGTTCACGCAGTTCGCCAGCACGGGCGACGGTCCGGTGTGGAAGGGCGGGTTGTTCCCGTTCCTGTTCATCACCATCGCCTGCGGTGCAGTCTCCGGCTTCCACGCGCTGATCGCCTCGGGCACCACGCCCAAGCTGCTGGCCAATGAAACGCATGCGCGCTACATCGGTTACGGCGGCATGCTGATGGAATCGTTCGTCGCCATCATGGCGCTGGTCGCCGCCTCGATCATCGAGCCGGGCGTGTACTTCGCCATGAACAGCCCCGCCGCCGCCGTCGGCACCACCGCGGTGGACGTGGCCGCGAAGGTCAGCAGTTGGGGCTTCCTGGTGACGCCCGAGATGCTGGAACAGACGGCCCACAACATCGGTGAAGGCACCATCATTTCACGCGCCGGTGGCGCACCGACACTGGCCGTCGGCATCGCGGTGATCCTGCACGATGCCCTGCCCGGCGGCGACGCGATGATGGCGTTCTGGTACCACTTCGCCATCCTGTTCGAAGCGCTGTTCATCCTGACCGCCGTGGATGCGGGCACTCGCGCGGGCCGCTTCATGCTGCAGGACCTGCTGGGCAACTTCATCCCGCCGCTGCGCAGGACGGATTCATGGAGTGCCAACGTCATCGGTACGGCCGGCTGCGTCGCACTGTGGGGGTACTTCCTCTACCAGGGCGTGGTGGATCCGCTCGGCGGCATCAACACGCTGTGGCCACTGTTCGGCATCGCCAACCAGATGCTGGCCGGCATCGCGCTGATGCTGTGCACCGTGGTGCTGTTCAAGATGAAGCGCGACCGCTATGCGTGGGTGACGGTCATCCCCACCATCTGGCTGCTGATCTGCACCACGTACGCGGGGCTGATCAAGATCTTCGACAGCAATCCGGCGGTCGGCTTCGTGGCCCAGGCCAAGAAGTACCAGGCCGCCATCGCCGACGGCCAACTGCTCGGCGCGGCGAAGAGCATGGGCCAGATGCACCAGGTGGTGGTCAACAGCTACGTCAACACGGGTTTGACTGTGCTGTTCCTGTTCGTGGTGCTCAGCGTGCTGGTGTATGCGCTGCGGGCGATCGCCAAGGCCCGTCGCAGCAGCGAGCGCAGCGACCGCGAGACGCCGTTCGTCGCGCTGAGCGAAGAACAGCAGAAGGCCTGGCTGTAGCCATGGGCACGGAACTCGTTCCGCTCTCGCACTTCGCCACGCACAAGCGTGTGTGGCGAAGACTGGTGCAGACGGCACGGCTGTGCTGCGGCGTGCCGGATTACGACAACTATGTCCGGCATGTGCTCGAGAAGCATCCGGACCGCGAGCCGATGGACTACAAGACCTTCTTCCGCGAACGGCAGGAAGCGCGGTTCGGTGGCAGGAGCGGGTTTCGCTGCTGCTGATCGGACAGAAATGAGGAAAGAAGAAGGGCGAAGCCAATGGCTTCGCCTTTTTTTGCTTCTGTAGGAGTGGTGCCGGCACGCCGGCACCGGTAAGTCGCGACCGGAAATATCAACGTCGCGACTTACGTCGCTCCTACAGGAGACCCTGATCTTGCCCTACCCCGCCATACCGCGCAGCACGATGCCGGTGATGTACGCGCAGTACGTACCCAGCGCATAGCCGAACACCGCGAGCAGCACCGCAACGGGAGCGAGAGATGGATGGAATGCGCTGGCCACGACCGGCGCGGACGCCGCCGCGCCGATGTTCGCCTGCGAACCCACGGCAGCGAAGAACAGCGGCGCCTTGATCAGCTTGGCGACGATGAAGAGCAGCAGGCCGTGCGTCAGGATCCAGATCGCGCCCAGCAGGAACAGCCACGGTTTGTCGACCAGCGCCTTCAGGTCCATGTGCATACCGATGGTGGCGATCAGCACGTACAGCATCGCGGTACCGACTTTCGATGCACCGGCGCCCTCCATCTGGCGGGCGCGCGTGAAACTGAGTAGCAGGCCGACCGTGGTGGCGATCACCACCATCCAGAAGAACGTGGAGGTCAGGCTGAAGTCTTCGAGCCTCCATTCCGCCGGTAGGGTCTTGATCCACTCGACCAGCGGCGTGGCAAGGAAATGGGCCAGGCCGGTCGTGCCCAGGCCGATGCCGAGAATGATCATCAGGTCCGTCAGCGACGGATTGCGCGCGTGTTGCGCGTTGTAGCTCTCCATGCGCTCGCGCAGGTCGTCGATCACGCGGGTGTCGGCCCCCATCCAGCGGTCGATCTTGGCGGCGCGCGGAATCAGGAACAGCAGGAACGCCATCCACACGTTGGCGACCAGGATATCGACCGCGACGAACTGCCCGAACAGGGTGGAATCGACGGCGAATACTTCCTTCATCGCGGCCTGGTTGGCACCACCGCCGATCCAGCTGCCGGCGAGCGTGGCCATGCCACTCCAGGTATCACCGCCCACGGTTTCCGGATGGATGATGCCCAGTGCGAGGAACGACACGACGGCACCCAGCATCACGCCCGCTGTGCCGGTCAGGAACATGATGATCGCCTTGGGCCCCAGCCGCAGGATCGCGACGAGGTCGATGGCGATGCAGAACAGCGCCAGTGAGCTGGGCAGCATGTAGTCGCGCGCCATCGCGTACAGGCCTGACGCGCTGCCATCGATCAGCCCGACGCTGTTGTAGATCGCCGGGAGCAAATAGCACATCAACAGCGCGGGTACGACGGCGTAGAACTTCTTCCATGCGCCGGCCGGACGCGAGGCGCCCCAGAAGACGAATGCCAGCGTGGCGGCGAGCAGGCCCATCACGACGGCGTCGTTCTGGATCAGTGCAGTGGATGGTGCGGTGGCTTCGATCGCCATCGATCAGGACTCCCCTACGGACTTCGGAAAAGACGATGGCCGGCGCACGGCCGGCCATCGCATGACGCTCAGCGGCCGATGTGCTGCTTCAGCCAGGCATTGACGGTGTCGTGCCACAGGATGCTGTTCTGCGGCTTGAGCACCCAATGGTTCTCGTCGGGGAAGTACAGCAGCTTGGAGTCGATGCCCTTGCGCTGCAGCGCGGTGAACGTGGACAGGCCCTGGTCGACCGGCACGCGGTAGTCCTTCTCGCCCTGCACCACCAGCATCGGTACGCGCCATTTGGCGATGTGGTTGACCGGATTGAACTTCTCGACGTTCTTCGGCACGTCGTACGGCGTGCCGCCGTTCTCCCACTCGGTGAACCACAGCTCCTCGGTCACGTAGCCCATCGAACGGATGTCGAATACACCGTCGTGGTTGACCAGGCACTTCCACGGCTCGTTCCAGTTGCCCGCGATCCAATTGATCATGTAGCCGCCGTAGCTGGCGCCCAGGGCGCACGCGTTCTTCCCATCGAGGAACGTGTACTTCTCCTGCGCGGCGGCCCAACCCTTCTGCAGGTCTTCCAGCGGACGGTCGCCCCAGTGCTGGCTGATCGCATCGGTGAAGGCCTGGCCGTAACCGGTGGAACCATGGAAGTCGATCATCACCACGGCGTAGCCCTGCCCCGCGTACGTCTGCGGATTCCAGCGGTAGCTCCAGCCGTCGCCGAAGCTGCCCTGCGGGCCGCCATGGATCAGGAACGCGACCGGATACTTCTGTCCTTCCACGTAGTCGTGCGGCTTGACCACGTAGCCATGCACGGTCTCGTTGTTCCAGCCTTTGAAGGTGAACTGCTCGTAGCCACCGAACGACACGTCCTTCAGCATTTCGCCGGCGCTGGGCGTGATGGCGCGCAGCGGCGCGCCGGACAGATTCGTCGTGAACAGCTGATCGCCACTCTTCAGCGTGTTGCGGGTGAGCGCCAGCGTGTCCCCGGCGATGTCGAAGGCCGAGATGCTGCCGTCACCGACGATCTTCTTCACGTCACCACTCGATGCATCCACGGCGAACAGGGGATGCTGGCCCACGTCCTGCGCGGTCGTGTAGATCGTCGCGCCATCCTTCGATAGCACGATGCCATCGGCGGAACGGTCCCATGTCGGCGCGATCTCACGCACCTGCTTCGTGGCCAGGTCCATCGCCATCAGGCCGAAGCGGTCGGCTTCGAAGCCTGGGCGCTTCATCGCGCGGTAGTACAGCGTCTTGCCGTCGGCACTGAAGACCGGGCCGGTGTCCCACGCGGGATTCGCGGCGGTAAGGTTGACGGGCGCTGTGCCGCCATCAGCGGCGAACTGGTACAGGTCGAAATTGGTGGACCAGGCTTCGCCCTTGCCGGCGACACGGATCGCGGCGACGACGGCGTTGCCTTCCGGCGACCAGGTGTACTCATCGGCGCCCCCGAACGGCTTGGAAGGCGCATCGCCATCGATCGTGTCGCTCAGTGATGTGGCGACAGCCGTCGGCTTGGCCTTGCCCTGCGGCAGCGCCGCGACGAACAGGCGGCTGCGGCGGCCATCGGCCCAGGTATCCCAGTGGCGCACGAACAGGCCGTCGTAGACCACGCCGGAGCTCTTTTTCGCGGCGGTGTCGTCGAGCTTTTTCTTCGTGCAGGCAAAGTCGGCCTTGCACTCGGCGAAGGTATCGGTGCTGAAAAGCACACGCGTACCATCCGGCGACAGCTTGTAGCTGGCCACGTCCAGCGCGAAGGTCGTCAGCTGCCTGGGCGTGCCACCCGCGGCCGGTATCGCGTAAAGCTGCTGGGTGCCGGATTTGCCGCTGAGGAAGTACACCGTCTTGCCGTCGGCGGAGAAGGCAGGCGAATTGACGTTCCAGCCTTCCGGGGTCAGCCGCTTCGGCGGCGCCATGTCCCGGGTCAGCAGGTTGCGGACCCACAGGCTGCTGCTGGCCTTGACCACCTCGGCATCGACGATGCGCTTGGCAAAAACGACGGTGCCGCCGTCAGGCGAAAGGACCGGCGAGGACACGCGGTCCAGCTTCTGCAGGTCACGCACGTCCAGGCCACGCGCGTGGGCCAACGACGGCAGCGCCGCCAGCAGGCAGAGGGGCAACAGGGCGGATTTCAGCTTCATCCGGGGCTCCGGCAACAGGGAAACCCCGATGGTAGGCGCTAAGCGCGCCGCGGCGCAAAGGCGTGAGGTCACGCCTTTGCGCCATGTGTCCGGTCAGCGGGGACCGGGCTCCACGTCGCCCAGTGCCTTCGACTTGGCGCCGGTGCGGTAGAGCAGCCAGCCGACGATGGCCAGGATCACCAGGCCCACGATCTCGCCCTGCTGGAACGCCTCGGGCAGCACCAGCACGTCGCGATCCTTGGTGGCGTAGATAGCCACGCCGACCGCGATGCCCATCAATGCCTCGCCGGTGATCAGGCCGGCGGCGAACAGCGTGCCTGGGCGGTGCAGGCGGTCGCGCGCCTCCTCGTCCTTCGTGCCGACCATGCCATGGCGCTTCTCGACCAGGTACGCCAACAGGCCACCGAGGAAGATCGGCACCATCAGCTCCAGCGGCAGGTAGATGCCGATGGCCGCCGCCAGCACCGGCACGCGGAAGCTGCTTTTCCGGGCCTTCAGCATCTCGTCGATGGCGATGATGACCGCACCGATGACGGCGCCGATGGCGATGATGCCCCACGGCAGCTCGCCACCGAACAGGCCCTTGGCGACCGACGCCATCAGCGTGGCCTGCGGTGCGGAGAGCGGATTCGGATGTTCGGCCGTCGGCGCGCCGATGCCGTAGGCCTCGGACAGGATGTTAAGCACCGGCGCCATGATCAGCGCGCAGGAGAACGCACCGATGCCCAGCATCAGCTGCTGCTTCCACGGCGTGGCGCCGACGATGTAGCCGGCCTTGAGATCCTGCAGGTTGTCGCCGCCCACGGCCGCCGCGCAGCACACCACCGCGCCGATCATGATCGCGGCGACCGCACCCAGCGGCGCGCCGCCGACACCGACCGCCATGCGTCCGCTCTCGCCCAGCAGCAACAGCAGCACGACCGAGGCGAACAGGATGGTGGCGATGGTGATGCCCGACACCGGGTTGTTCGACGAACCCACCAGGCCGGCTAGGTAGGCCGACACCGACACGAACAGGAACCCCGCCACGATCATGATGATCGCCATCGGGATGCTGACGTGCCACATGCCCACGATGGCCTGGTACAGCAGCAGCAGAGGCAGCACGAACACCACCAGCGCCACCAGCATCCACTTCATCGGCAGGTCGCGCTCGGTCTCCGCGACTTCGGCACCACCCGATCCGGCGCGCGCGGCCGCGATGCCGCTTTTCACGCCCGACAGCAGCGACTTGCGCAGGGAGAACAGCGTCCAGACACCGCCGATCAACATGGCGCCGACACCCAGGTAGCGGATCTTGGCCGACCAGATCGCACCCGCGATGTCCTCCGGCCCCGCTCCCGCGATGCTCTGTGCGAGCGCAGGATCGGTGCCCATGAACGCCATGTGGTACAGCGGAATGGCGATATGCCACGACAGGATGCTGCCGGACAGCACCACGATGCCGATGTTCAGACCGACGATGTAGCCCACGCCCAGCAGCGCCGGCGACAGGTTGGTGCCCATGTAACCGAGGTACTTGCCGAAGAAGCCCGCACCGGCGGCAGTATCCGGGATCAGGCGCATACCGCTGTGGGCGGCGACCTTCAGCACCGCGCCGATGGCGGCGGAGAAGGCGAGGATCTTCAGCCCGGGGCCCGGATTCTCGCCGGCCTTGAGCACTTCGGCCGCCGCCTTGCCTTCGGGAAACGGCAGCGGCTCTTCGACGATCATCGAACGGCGCAGCGGCACCGAGAACAGCACGCCCAGCAGGCCGCCGAGGCCGGCGATCGCCAGCACCCAGGAATACTGGAAGTCCTGCCAGTAGCCCAGGATGATCAGCGCCGGGATGGTGAAGATGACGCCGGCCGCGATCGATGAGCCGGCCGAGGCACCGGTCTGCACGATGTTGTTTTCCAGGATCGTGCCGCCGCCCAGCAGGCGCAGCACGCCCATCGAAACGACGGCCGCCGGGATGGCGGTGGCCACGGTCAGGCCGGCGAACAGGCCCAGGTAGGCATTGGCGGCCGACAGCACGACGGCCAGCACGATGGCCAGCACGACGGCACGGAAAGTAAGTTGCGGGGTCCCCGGCGAGCTCATGATGCGTTCCCGAATGGCGGAAAGCGGACACGCTAGCGTCCGCTGCCCGGCAAGTCCAGCTGCATGCTCCGGCGTGCCGCCTATACTCGGCCGGTTTCCCCGATGCTGGAGCGGTCCTTGAGCCACCCTGCCCCCGCGATTGCCGGCCGCAACGACTTCCTCGGCCATCCCAAGGGCGTCTACGTCTGCTTCTTCACCGAGATGTGGGAGCGCTTCTCCTTCTACGGCATGAAGGCGTTGCTGCTGCTGTACCTGACCAAGTACCACCTCTTCGCCGACGGCGCCGGCTACGACCTGATCGGTGCGTATGGCGGCCTGGTCTACTGCATCCCCGTGATCGGCGGTCTGCTGGCCGACCGCTGGCTGGGCATGCGCAAGGCGGTTGTTTTCGGCGGCCTGCTGCTGGTCGCCGGGCATGCCGGCATGGCGCTGGAAGGAGCGGCCGCGGTCTCGGATAGCGGTGTAGTGACGCGCGACGAAGGCGCGCTGCGCACCATGTACCTGTCGCTGGCGTTGATCGTGATGGGCGTGGGTTTCCTGAAGCCCAACATCACCGGCATCGTCGGGCGGTTGTATCCGCCGGGTGATCCGCGCCGCGATGGCGGTTTCAGTCTGTTCTACGCGGGCATCAACCTTGGTGCGCTGCTGGCCTCGTTGGTGTGCGGTTACCTAGGCGAGACACTGGGATGGAAGTATGGTTTTGGCGCGGCGGGCATCGGCATGCTGCTCGGTCTGGCGATGTTCCTGTGGGGCCAGCGTTACCTGCAGGGCCATGCGGAGCCGCCCTCCCCGGGTGCTCTCCGCGCACCCGTGCTCGGCGTTCCGCGCGAGGTGGCGATCTATCTTGGTGCATCGCTCGGCGTGCTGCCGTTGGCCTGGCTGATGTGGGCGGCGGCCAACGGTGCCTTCGCACTGGGCGGCGAGCTGTCGCTGGCACTGGTCCTGATGCTGGTGGTGCTGATGCTGGTGCTGGGCTGGTTCACCTGGTTCGTCACCACGCAATGCACCCCGCCGCAGCGGCGCCAGATGATCGCGCTGATGGCGATGATCTCCATGTGTCTGGCCTTCTTCACCCTCTACGAGCAGACCTACGGCTCATGGGTGATGTTCACCGACCGTCTGCTGACAAAAGACCTGTTCCCGTCACTGGTGCAGGCCCAAGACGTGGTGGTGTGGTCGGACAGCCTGGCGGCGAATGCCCGCATGTTCCTCTCCACCGCACCCTGGTCCACGTGGGGGCTGCTGGCGATGCCCCTTGCCTTCGTCGTCGCCGTTCGCGCCTCCGAGCGCAACCCGATGACGGGATTTCCGCGCGCCGTTTTCCTGGGAACTGCCGGCGTGATGGTGCTGCTGGTACTTCGCGATTCCGTCGTACTCCCGCAGACAGCGGGATCGCTCACCTATCTCGGCGCGCTGTTCCTGGTGGTGCTGGCGCCGATCTTCGCGTGGCTGTGGGCGGCGTTGGGGCGGCGTGGCCGCGATCCGTCAAAGCCGTTGAAGGGTGCGCTGGGCCTGCTGTTCGGCGGGCTTTCATTCGTACCGCTCGCCATCGCCGCGCAACAGGTGGGGGACACTGGCGTGATGGCCAGCGTGTGGTGGCTGGTCCTCGCCTACCTGCTGCTGGAAGTCGGCGAGATGTGCCTTGCACCCGTCAGCCTCGCGGCCGTCACCGAGTTGTCCGTGCCACGCGTGGTGGGGCTGATGATGGGCATGTGGCTGCTCGCCACCGCCTTCTCTGAAACCCTGGCGGCACAGTTCGGCAAGCTGGCAGCCGTGGATATCCCGGAGGATCAGACATGGGACATCGCGCAGGCAGCCGCAGGGTACGCGGATCTGTTCTGGCTGATGATGTGGATCGGCCTGGGGTGCGCGGCCCTGGCGCTGGTGGCGGCACCCGCATTGAAGCGGATGATGCGCAAGGCTTGAACGACAACGGCGCCCGCAGGCGCCGTTGCGGCACGATCGAACAGGCTGCCTACTTCGCCTTCGCACCGCCAAGGTGGCGGTGGAAGAAGTCCAGCAGTTTCGTGTAGTACTCGCGTTGGTTGGCTTCCATGTAGAAGCCATGCCCTTCCGTCTTGTAGTACAGCGACTCGACAGGCACGCCTGCGGCCTTCAGGCGACGCTCCATGATTTCAGTATGTTGAACCGGCGC
The DNA here is from genome assembly GCA_966210745.1 of uncultured Pseudoxanthomonas sp. Lineage (GTDB taxonomy): Bacteria > Pseudomonadota > Gammaproteobacteria > Xanthomonadales > Xanthomonadaceae > Pseudoxanthomonas_A. The sequence goes on along the minus strand of CBIHLJ010000007.1, from coordinate 94,769 downwards.
GCGTTCGTCCTCGCCACCGGCGGCAAGGAACACCGGCACCTTGATCCTGTCGGCCATGTTGGTCGGAGAGACCGCGGCCAGGTCGGTGCGCAAGCCAATCCACTCGTTGAGATAGGTCTCACCCGATCCCCGTCGCTGGACGTCACCGCGTGTGTGCATCATCGGCAGGTCGTAGACACCCACGTATCCGGCCGCACAGCGATAGAGCCCGGGCTCCCTGGCTGCTCCCGTGACAGCCGCATATGCACCGTAACTCGCACCATAAATACAGATGCGACGAGGATCGGCGATGCCCTGCTGGATGGCCCACTTGGTCGCATCGGTGACATCGTCCTGCATGGCCAGGCCCCACTGACGGGCACCCGCCTCCCGGAAGGTGCGGCCGTAGCCGCCGGATCCCCGGAAGTTCGGCTGGAGGACCGCGTAGCCAGCACCGGCAAGCATCTGCGCTTCGTCATCGAAGTGCCACATATCGCGCACGCCGAAGGGTCCGCCGTGCGGAAGCACGACCAAGGGGAGGTTGCTTGGCTCCACGCCCTTGGGCAAGGTCAGGTAGCCATGCAGGGGCAAGCCATCACGCGTGACGAACTGCACCGGCTTGGACTCGGCCATCGCCTCGGGGTCGAACCAGTCCCGACGGCTGAGCAGGTAATCCGCCTTCCTCTCGTTGATGCGGAACAGGTAGAAATCGCCCGGGTTGCGGTCACTGGACATCTCGACCAGCGCAGTGCCGCCATCGGCTGTGATGGAGGTGATACCGACAGTGTGTCCGGCGAAGGCCTGCTCGAGTTCCCTTTGAAGGATCGCCTCCTTGGCTGACTTGTCGAAGAAGGCCGTGCGTGGACGCCCATCCATATAGAGCGCGCCCACCGGCACGCGGCCGCCAGTCGCGGCGGCATCCAGCCCCACGACACCATCGCTGTAGATGATGCCGTATGGATCGACGGTGGCATCCTGCAGCACGGTCTTTCGCTGACCCGAACCCACCTCGTAGGCAACGATGATGTCGGGACCCTTGCGCTGCTCGCTCAGCAGATAGGCGATGCGATCATCTGCGGAAAATCCAAGCGCATACTCGCCGACGCCAGTCGCGGACTCATCGTTGATCAGCGACCATTCGGCGCCTTCACCCGACCGATAGTAGAGCTTTCGGATATTGTCGGAACCGGCGCCACTGGCGAACCTCACGGTGCCGGCGTTGTCGGTCACGAAACTGGCACGCCGGATCGGCGCGCGCGCCACCTGTGTCCGTCGACCGGAGTACACGTCCATGCGCTCCGCGCGCGTGTAGGGGTCTTCGCTGAAGGGCCATACCGAGATGATGACGTTCTTGTCGTCACCCGGAAGTGTGTCGACCAGGAACGCGGCCACGTCCTCGACCTTCTTGGGCTGGATGCGAGTCCCTGCGCCACGACTCTGCACCCGATAGCCGACCAGCATTTCCAGCTTGGTGCCGTCGGCATTGATCCCGTACAACTCACCGGTCGGCTGCGGTTCGTCCAGCGCGCCGTACTTCTCGGAAATGGCAATCAGAACACGCTCGGGGTTGACCCACCAGAAACCGGATACATGTGTGTTCTTACCCAGCACGAAATGCGCGGTGAGTTTGTTGCCGCTCCTCAACATGATCGCGAGTGCGGTCCTGTCCTCCAGCCTGACGGTGGCGGCATAGTACTCGCCACCCGGCGAGAGTTTGATGTCATCGAACTTGTCCTTGCGGACGAACGCACCCACGTCGACGTCATTGGCCGCGTCCGCAGACGCGGCGGCAAAGCACACGCACAACAAGATGGCCTTGACGGCCACATGGATCCACTTCGTCATACTGCCTCCCCAGGCGATGCAGGCAGCCATCGTTCCACACCCACGAGCCGGGTTCAACGGTCGCGGATGCATGGGTGGCGGGGCGTGGCTGCGTGCCGGCCGTCAGCCGCCGAGCATCTGTTGCAAGCCAGTCCGCCAGTCCGGTAGCGGATGTCCCAGTTGCTGCTCGAGCTTGCCTACATCAAGCCGCGAGTAGGAAGGGCGTTGTGCCCGCGTGGGGTAATCCGCCGTTGTGATGGCCAGAACGCGGGGCGCGCGCGCCAGCAAGCCCCGTGCGACGGCTTCATCGAAGATGGCTTCCGCGAAACCATGCCAACTCGTCTCGCCGCGCGGCGTGAGGTGGAAGGTGCCGGAAACCGGGGTCTGCTTGCGCAGCAACTCGGCCGTCACGTCCGCAATCAGGCTTGCGGGGGTCGGTGTGCCGCGCTGATCGGCCACCACGCGCAGTTCATCCCGCTCGGCCCCCACCCTCAGCATGGTTCTCAAGAAATTATGGCCATATCGGCCATAGATCCACGCGGTTCGCAGGATCAGGTGACGGCCGCCGGCCTCACGCACCGCCTCTTCGCCGGCCAGTTTGCTGGCGCCGTACACACCTAGCGGCGAGGTCGCATCATCCTCGCGGTAGGGACGTGTGCCCTGGCCGTCGAAGACATAGTCCGTCGAGTAATGCACGAAAGGAGTACTGCGGTCCGCACACACCCGCGCCAGCACACCCGGCGCCTCCACGTTTGCGCGAAATGCGGCCTCCATATCGTCTTCCGCCTTGTCCACCGCCGTGTAGGCAGCTGCATTGATGACAACTGTGGGCTGGATGCGCTCGACCAGTTCAACCAGGGTGTCCGGCCGGTCGAAGTCGGCAATCTCACAGCGGCCACCATCGGGCAGTTGACCGGACCGCGTCGTAGGCACGACCTCGCCCATCGCCGCCAGGCCACGCCTCAACTCATTGCCGACCTGTCCATTGGCCCCCAGCAGCAGGAACGTCACGGCGCGCATACCGGCAGCCGCTCGGGCGCGATGTCGGCCAGCAGCGGTGCGGCTTCATCCTTGGCGGACAGCACGGGCGCGGACACGGGCCAGTCGATGCCAATCGCAGGGTCATTCCAGCGTATGCCTGCATCTGCCGCCTTGTCGTACTGGGCCGTGCAGAGATAGCTGAAGATCGCTTGCTCTGACAACACCGCGAAGCCGTGCGCGAACCCTTCCGGAATCCAGAACTGGCGCTTGTTCTCCGCGCTCAGGATCACCGCCGCCCATTGGCCGAAGGTCGATGATCCGCGACGGATGTCGACGACGACATCATAGACTTCGCCTACCAGCACGCTGACAAGTTTCCCTTGTGGACTCGGCCATTGGTAGTGCAAACCGCGCAGCACCCCACGCGAGGAGAACGACACGTTGCTCTGCACGAACTTCGTTGGAAGACTATGCTGGCCGTACCGCTCCGCGCTCCATGTCTCGAAGAAAAAACCGCGGCCGTCGCCGAAGACCGTCGGCTCGACAATCACACAACCGGGCAGACTGGTTTCAATGACCTTCATCTGACGACTCCACGTGCGGCCAGCGAAAGCAGATACTGCCCATACCCATTCTTGGCCAGCGGTACCGCCAACTTCTCCAGCTGATCCGCATCTATCCAGCCATTGCCATAGGCAATCTCTTCGGGGCAGCACACGCGCAGCCCTTGGCGCGCCTCAATGGTCTCGATGAAAGTCGACGCTTCGAGCAGCGACTGATGCGTGCCGGTATCAAGCCAGGCATGTCCACGACCAAGCAGCTCCAGGTGCAGGTTGCCTGCATCGAGATAACAGCGATTGAGATCCGTGATCTCCAGTTCACCTCTCGCTGATGGTTTGAGTGAAGCCGCGTAATCGCTCGCCTGCCCATCGTAGAAGTAAAGACCGGTGACGGCATAGTTGGATCGCGGTGTGGGTGGCTTTTCTTCGATGCCGATCACGCGTCCGTCCTTGTCGAATTCCGCGACGCCGTAACGTTCAGGGTCATTTACCCAATACCCGAAGATTGTGGCGCAGTTCTCGCGAGCATCCGCACGACGCAACTGGTCCGTGAACCCATGTCCGTAGAAGATGTTGTCGCCCAGAATCAGGCAGCTCGGCTTCCCATCGACGAAATCGCGACCGATGAGGTAAGCCTGCGCCAGGCCATCAGGACTTGACTGGACCGCGTACTGGATGTTCATGCCCCACTGGGATCCGTCACCGAGCAGGGTCTTGAACAAGATCTGCTCGTGCGGCATGTTGATCACCAGGACGTCACGGATGCCCGCCAGCATCAGCACGCTGAGCGGGTAATAGATCATCGGCTTATCGTAGACCGGTAGCAGCTGCTTGCTGATGGCTTGGGTCAGAGGATAAAGGCGGGTGCCGGAGCCGCCCGCCAGGATGATGCCCTTGCGTGTCGTCATCTGATGCCCTTTTGTCAGACAGCGGTACCCACGCGTTCCAGACGATAGCTGCCGTCCAGTACACGCCGCACCCAATCCTGATTGCAAAGATACCAATCAACGGTCTCCGCAATGCCCTGCTCGAACGTGTACTCCGGATCCCAGCCCAGTTCGTTGCGCAGCTTGGATGCATCTATCGCATAACGGCGATCATGTCCCTGCCGGTCGGCGACGAAGGTTATCTGGCTGCTGCGCGGCCGACCATCGTGCCGGGGCGCACGGGCATCCAGCAACGCGCAGATCGTGTGCACGACTTCGATGTTCTGCTTCTCGGCATTGCCGCCGATATTGTACGTTTCGCCGACCCGTCCCTTCGCGAGCACCGTACGGATGGCGCTGCAATGGTCGCCGACGAACAACCAGTCGCGGACATTCTTGCCGTCGCCGTACACCGGCAAGGGCTCTCCCGCCAAGGCGCGCGCGATGACCAAGGGAATCAGTTTCTCGGGGAAGTGGTACGGTCCGTAATTGTTGGAGCAGTTGGTCGTGAGGACCGGCAGCCCGTAGGTGTGGTGGAACGCGCGCACCAGGTGGTCGGAGGCGGCCTTGGAGGCCGAATACGGTGAATTCGGCGCGTAGGGCGTGGTTTCCGTGAACTTGCCGGCATCGCCCAGCGAGCCGTAGACCTCATCCGTAGACACATGCAGGAAACGGAAATGTCCGCGACGTTCGCCGTCCAGCGCCTTCCAGTAATCGCGCGTCGCTTCCAGCAGGCCCAGCGTGCCGACGACGTTGGTCTGGATGAAGGCGCGCGGGTCATCGATGGAACGATCGACGTGGCTCTCCGCGGCGAAGTTGAGCACCGCGTCGGGCCGGTGCTCGGCCAGCAGGCGTGCAACCAGGTTCCGGTCACCGATATCGCCTTCGGCGAAAACGTGCAGCGGATTGCCCTGCAGGGATGCCAGGGTATCCAGGTTGCCGGCGTAGGTCAGAGCATCGAGATTGATCACCTTGACGCCGCTGGCGACCGCGCGCAGCACGAAATTCCCGCCAATGAACCCGGCACCGCCGGTGACCAGCCATGTCATCACGCCACTACTCCTGAATTCGCACTATCGGACTGGCGGCGAGCGGCACGAGCGCCTCAGAACGGAATATCGTCATCCGCAAAGTCATCCATCGGCGCCGGCTGCGAAGCAGGCGCGGGCGCAGAGCGACGCTGGCCACCACCGCCCTGGTTGCCGTAGTCCTGGCGCGGCGCACGGGCCGGCCGGTCGCCACCAGCCGCTCCACCTTCGCGGCCGCCGAGCATCTGCATCTCGTCGGCGATGATGTCGGTGGAGTACTTCTCCTGCCCGTCCTGACCGGTGTACTTGTCGTAGCGGAGCGAGCCCTCGACGTAGACGGAGCTGCCCTTGCGCAGGTATTCGCCGGCGATCTCGCCGAGCTTGCCGAAGAACACCACGCGATGCCATTCGGTGCGCTCCTGCTGGTTGCCGTCCTTGTCCTTGCGCACGCTGGTGGTGGCCAGGCTGATCCGGGTGATCGCCATGCCGCCCTGCGTGTAGCGGGTTTCGGGGTCGTTGCCGAGGTTGCCGACCAGGATGACTTTGTTGATGCCGCGGGCCATATCGATATCCGTTCAGGGATGCCCGCCAAGCGCGGGCAAAGACCAGTGGAGTATACCTGCCCGACCCTCGCCATCGGCCGCCGACCCACCCGCCCGTAGGGCATTGCCGCACCCAAGACCCTATAATTACGTGACTTTCCGGCCCGTCGCCCCATGTCCGTCGTCGAATCCATCCGCACCGCCCTCGCCCTCCCCGGCATCCAGTCACTGGCCCAGGCCGACATGTCCGCCGTGGATGCGCTGATCCGGGCGCGGCTGGCCTCGGACGTGGTCCTGATCAACCAGATCGCCGACCACATCATTTCCGCTGGCGGCAAGCGCCTGCGACCCATGCTGGTGGTGCTGGCCGGCCAGGCCTGCGGTCCGACAACCACGGGGCATCACCAACTGGCGGCAATCATCGAGTTCATCCACACCTCCACCCTGCTGCACGACGACGTGGTGGACGAATCCGACCTGCGCCGCGGTCGCAGCACGGCCAATGCCCTGTGGGGCAACGCGCCGAGCGTGCTGGTCGGCGACTTCCTGTATTCGCGCAGCTTCCAGCTGATGGTTGAACTGGACCGCATGGACGTGATGCGCCTGCTGGCCGACACGACCAACCGGATCGCCGAAGGCGAAGTCCTGCAACTGCTGCACGTCCACAACCCGGACACCGACGAAGCCGCCTACCTGCGTGTGATCGAACGCAAGACCGCCGTGCTGTTTGCAGCGGGCACGCAACTCGGCGCGATGGCGTCCGGCGCGGAACCGGGCACGCAGCGCAAGCTGTACGACTACGGCATGGCGCTGGGTTACGCCTTCCAGATCGCCGATGACGTGCTCGACTACACGGCCGATGCCGAAGCCCTCGGCAAGAACCTCGGCGACGATCTCGCCGAAGGCAAGGCCACGCTGCCATTGATCCACGCGATCCGCCATTCCGATACCGTCACGGCGGAGCGCCTGCGCACCATCGTGCGGGAGGGAGACGCGGACGCGATGCCTGACGTCCTGGCCGCCATCCGTGCGACCGGCGGACTGGACTACAGCCGCGGGCTCGCGCATCACTACGCGACGATGGCCGAACAGGCCCTCGATGGCCTGCCCGAGTCCGATGCCCTGGCGGCCCTGCGGGGTCTGGCGCGCTACGCCGTCGAGCGCGGGCACTGACCCACGTAGAGCGTCACCTGGCGAACACCTCCGCGAAGAAGTCCGCCATCATCCGGTAGGCGCGCTTTGCCGAGCGCTCGTGATACACGCAACCCGGTGGATTCTGCGCATCCGCCTCGGCGAAGCAGTGCACCGCGCCGCTGAAGTTCACGAACTGCCAATCGGCGCCGGCCTTGCGCATCTCATCCTGGAATGCGGTGATTTCCGCAGCGGATACATAGGTATCGTCGCCGCCGTTGAGCACCAGCACCGGCGACTTCACCGGACCGGTTGCAGGCAGATCGGTGGCGAGTCCGCCGTGCAGGCTGACCACGCCGGCCAACGCATCGCCCGCGCGGACGAGTTCCAGCACCGTGCTTCCGCCGAAGCAATAACCGAACGCGCCGATGCGCGTGGCATCGACCAAGGTGCCGGGTTGCTGCTTCAGCACCTCGACCGCCTTCTGCACGCGGGCGCGCAATTTCGGCCGATCCGCGCGCATCGCGGTGGCGACCGGTCCGGCTTCGGCATCGGTCTTCGGCCGGATGCCCTTGCCGTAGACGTCGGCGACCAGCACCACGTAGTCGTCGCCAGCGACCAGGCGCGCCTTCTCGATCGCGGACTCGTTCACGCCCTTCCAGTTCGGCACCATCAGCAGGCCCGGACGCGGCTGCTTCACCGCATCGTCGTAGACGAGCACGCCGGCGAATGTGTCGCCGCCGATCTTCCACTCCACGGGCTTGGCCACGGGTGTGGCCTGCAGCAGAGGCGACCAGAACAGGGACAGCAGGCAGGGCAACAGCAGCATGCGGCGCATCACGCGTCCTCCTTGGGGGATGGCCTGCGAGTGTACGCCCGCGGATTGCAGGCGAATTGACAGACCGTGCGGGCTCAGCCCGATCCGAGGCCGGGGATGGCGGTGATGGCGTCCGGATCGAAGCCGGCGAGCTCGGCGAAATGTCGACCGCGTGCCACGTAGTCCCGGTATTGCCCGAAGCTCGGTGCACCGGGCGACAGCAGCACCACGCCCCCGTCGCGCAATGCCTCACGTGCGGTCGACATCGCGTCCGGCAGCGTCTCGACGCCAATCAGCCTGAACCCCGCCTCGCGCGCCACAGGAGCGAGCAACGCGTGGATGCGCGGGCCGTTGGCGCCCATCGTGATGATGGTGGCCGGCGCTTCGTGGCGCATGTGCGCCGCGAAATCGGACCAGTCCACCCCCCGGTCATGCCCGCCGATCAGCAGCGCGATGCGGCGTCCCGCGAAACACTCGAGCGCGGCGAGCGTGGCGTGCGGCGTGGTGCTGATCGAATCGTTGACCCAGGTGATACCGTCCCGTGTGCCCATCGCCTGTAGGCGGTTGGGCAACGGGCGGAACGATTGCGCATGCGCGGCCAGTGGCAACGCGTCGATGCCGCGCGCCTCCAATGCCGTCAGCACCGCGCACAGGTTGCTGCGGTTGTGGCGCCCCGGCAGGGGCAGCGGCCGGGTATCCATCACGAACAGGTCGTCGCGGTACAGATCGTCCCCGCGCAGGTGCCAGCCATAGGGTTGGTTGAACCAGCGTACTTCGCTGCGCGGCAGCTCGAGCGCGGCCAGGCGCGGATCGGCCGCGTTGAGTACAGCGATGCGGGGCTGCGCAGCGGTGACGAGCTGCAGCTTGTCCTCGATGTAACGCGCTTCGCTGCCGTGCCAGTCCAGGTGCTCGGGGAACAGGTTCAGCACGATCGCCACATCCGGACGCGCACCGCTGGCCGCGACATCGCCGGTCTGGTAACTGGACAGCTCAATGGCCCACTCGTCCGGCGCAGGCTGCGGATCCAGCACTTCCAGCATCGGCAGGCCGATGTTGCCGGCCAGGACCGTGCGCTTTCCCGCCGCGCGCAGCAGATGCGCGAGCAGCGAGGTCGTCGTGCTCTTGCCCTTGGTCCCGGTGACGCAAAACGTGTGCGCCACCACGCCGTCGTCACCGGCGTGCTCGGCGAACCACAGGCCGGTGCCGCCAATGAAGCGCGTCCCCGACGTCGCCGCCGACAGCGCCATCGGGGTATTGGGGCTGATGCCCGGCGATTTGATGACGATCCCGAAGGCCGACAGCCGCTCCTCCGTCGCCTGCGTTTCGATGGAGAGATACGCATCGCCCAGCGCGGCGGCCTCGACTGCTTCCGCGTCGCTGCAGAACAGCGTCAATGGCAGCGACGGCAGCCGCGACCGTACGGCAAGATGGGCAGCGCGACCTTCGCGCCCCCAGCCCCACAGCGCAACACGTCGACCCTCAAGCTGCGAAATTCGCACGCAGGCGCTCCCAAAGCGCAGCCGGGATGCGGTGCTCGCCGCCGATCTCCAGCAAGGGCGCCACCGCCAGTTCCCCAGCATCGAGCTGCGGGCGGATTTCATGATTGAAGCGCGCCACGATCGCGTCCTCCCGCCATTCCGGCCGGTCGCCCAGCGTGGCCATCGCCGCGCGTGATTCCTGGCCTTCGCCGACGCATTCGAACGGCTTGTGGTCCTGGTACTCGAGCAGCGCGTCGAAGCCTGCGGTCTGGTTCATGTCGTCGAGCAGGTTGCGGCCGAAGATGCCGACCAGTCGCGGCTTGGGCATGAACGGCGCCAGCGCAAGGAACACGAAATGGCATTTCGGGCAAACGCCGCACCAGCGGTTGGTGGGGCGCTCGCCGAGCAGGTGGAAGTTGCGATTGCAGCTGGAAAAGTGCGCATCGTAGTGGTCGGTACGTGCGAACTGCCGCGCCACCGCCAGTTCCGACATGGGCCGCAGCAGCGAGTAGTAGTGCAGGTCCGCCGCGACATGCGACTGCACATAGGCGCCGAATGCCTGCTCGAACGCCCACCCCTTCGACCACTGGTGGTTCACTTCGCCAGTGCCGGGGATCATGCTGCCGTAGCTGGCCGATCGCTCGTTGGAGAACACCACCTGGTCCACACCGTGCAGCAGCGCGGCCAGCACCATGATGGCGGAATTGATCGCCGTGACCGGAATATGTCCGTTCCACGCGCCCTGGCGGTTGTAGTCGAACAGCTCCGTCGCCAGCGCGCGGCCGACATTGAGCGTCGGCAGCCCGGTGCGTGCGGCGCAGGCCGCGATCAACTGCGAGCCGCCGATCCAGGTGACGGTCTGGCCGATGCCGGCGCCACGCAGCGCCTCGATGCTGACCAGCGAATCCTTGCCGCCGCCGATGGCGACCAGCGCATGTTCGCGCAGCGCCGCCACCGGCGCCGGCGCCGGCGCTTGCGCCGCGACCGGGAAACGGACCCGCCCATGCAGGCTCAGGCCGTTGCGGTAGGCGAACTCGCCCAGGCCGTGGACATACACCTGCTCCATCAGCACCGCAGTGGCGGCGTCGATGGCATAGCCGTCGATGCGGATCTCGTTCGGCACGGCCGCCTTGTAGTAGCTGACGCCGGTGACCAGGTGCAGCAGCCGGATCGCCTGCTCGACCGCCTGTGCGCGTGTCGCGTCCAGCGTGAACGGCGCGCCCGGGATCGTCACCGTCTCGGTCAGCTCCGGGCCTTCGTCGAAGGCGTACACCAGCCGCGCGATCCCGGTCTCCGCCTCGAAGGAACAACGGACGAAACGGAACGTGCGGATGCTGGATTTGTCGAAAGTCGTCATGCGTGATCCGTCAAAGGAGCGGCCTGGCGGCGCAGGTAGCGGCGGCAGGCGAAGTATTCAATGGCAAAAAGCGGCGCGGCGCCGAACAGCACCGCCGCCAGGGAAGCGTAGAACACGATGACCGGTAACCAGGCCAGAGCGCCCGCAGATCCTGCCGGTCGACTGGCCACCAGTTGGTCGATGCCGGTGGCCACCACCGCCCATGCCGCAATGGCGAGCGGGAACAGCAGGAAGACCACCAACAGCATGCGCAGCGTCATGCCGCCGGCCTTCCACCGACGTCCCGCAGCGCTGGCACGCCCGTGCCAGCGGGTGACGGACCATGCGCCCAGCCCGGCTGCCAGCACCGAGGCCGGCAAGAAGCGCAACGCGGATGCCACCTCCGCCATGCCGGGCGTGCGGCGGTCCGCATCCATCAGCACCACGGCCGCGACGGTCAGTGCTGCGGCGGCCAGCAGGCTGGATACGATGAACTCAGCCTGCGGCGACATCGCCGGGCACTCCTTCGATCACGTCTTCCACCGGCAGCCCACGCAGGTTGTAGTGGCTGGCCATCACGTAGCCGTAGGCGCCCGCATCGGAGAACAGCAGCACGTCGCCTTCGGCCGTCGCCGACGCCAGCTTGCGGCGCTTGCCGAAGATGTCGCTCGACTCGCAGATCGGACCGACCACGTCGAACGGCTCCTGCTCCGGGTCATCCAGGCGCGACAGGTTGGCCACGTCGTGCCAGGCGTCGTACAGCGCAGGGCGTATCAACGTGTGCATGCCGGCATCGCTGCCGACGCGCCGGATACCCAGCTTCTCGACGACCTGCGTCACTTGCGCAAGCAGCACACCCGCCTCGGCCACGAGGTAGCGCCCCGGTTCGATCACCAGTTGGTAGGCCGGATAGGCCGCCTTGATCGCCGAGAGACCCTTACCCCACGCGGCCAGATCGAACGGCTCGTCGCCCTCGGCATAGGGAATCGGCAGACCGCCGCCGATGTCGATGGTCTCGATGGTGCCTATCTGATCCGCCAGGCCGCCGAGTTCGTCGGCGATCTGGTTCCAGTGCTGGGGGCTTTCCACGCCACTGCCGAGGTGGGCATGCAGGCCGGTGATGCGCACATCCAGCGCACGCGCGGCAATGAGGAACGTTTCCAGCTTGGCCAGTGGCAGGCCGAACTTCGAAGTCTTGCCGCCGGTCTTCACCTTGTCGTGATGGCCGTCGCCGCGACCCAGGTCCACGCGCAACCACAGGCGGCGGCCGCGGAACACCTCAGGCCATTGCTCCAGCGCCTCGACGTTGTCCAAGGTGACGTTGATGCCGCGTTCCAGCGCGAAGGCGTACTCGGCGCGCGGCGCGAAGCTCGGGGTGAACAGCACGCGATCCATCGGCAGCGATGGCGCCACATCGAACACGCGCTCCAGTTCGCCACGCGAGACGCATTCCAGGCCGAAGCCTTCTTCCACCAGCGTGCGCAGGATGGCCGGATGCGAATTCGCCTTGATCGCGAAGAAGCGACGATCGACCGCCGCGATGCCGGCCAGCGCGCGGGCGCGGGCGCGCACGATGTCGAGGTTGTAGGCGTAGCGCGGCGTGCCGGCCTGCGCCAGCGACAGCAAGTGCTCACGCGCGGCCGGCGCGCTCCACCAGCGCACGCCGCGGTGGCGGACGGCGCCGTTGATCTCGCGCCAGCTCGGCCCGAATACGCTGGCTTCATCGGTCGGCATCGCGCCACTGTCGATCAGCGCCTCGTGCAGCACGGGCAACAGGCCCTCCGCGTCCGCTTCATCGATCACGAACGTCAGGTTCAGGTCGTTCGACGACTGCGAGATCAGATGCACGCGTTCACGGCCGAACATCGCCCACACGTCCGACAGCTTGTGCAGCAGCGACCGCATGCCACGGCCCACCAGGGTGATCGCCGTGCACGGTGCGATCACCTTCACCCGGCAGATCTCGGCTAGGTCGGCAGACAGCGCGGCCAGCACGTCGGTGTTGACCAGGTTTTCGCTCGGATCGAGCGACACGGTGACGTTGGTCTCCGACGAACCGATCAGGTCCACCGAAAGGCCATGCTTCTTGAAGCGCGCGAACACGTCCGCCAGGAAGCCCACCTGCTGCCACATGCCGATGCCTTCCATCGACACCAGCACGATGCCGTTGCGGCGGCTGACCGCTTTCACACCGGGCACCGTGATCGCGCTTCCGTCGATGGTGGTGCCGGGAAGGTCGGGGCGTTCGGTATCCAGGATCGCCATCGCCACGCCAGCATCGCGGCACGGCTTGATCGAGCGCGGATGCAGCACCTTGGCGCCTGTGGTCGCGATTTCCTGTGCCTCGTAGTAGTCCAGCCGCGTCAGCAGGCGTGCATCGGGCACTTCGCGCGGATTGGCGCTGAACATGCCGGGCACGTCGGTCCATATCTCCACGCGCTGCGCGCCGAGCAGCGCACCGAAGTACGCCGCCGACGTGTCCGAGCCTCCGCGACCGAGGATGGCGGTACCGCCATCGGCATGCCGCGAGATGAAGCCCTGCGTCAGCAGCAAGCGGCTGGACTGCCCCGCGAACGCGCGGCGCCAGTCCTGGTCGGGCGCGGTATTGCACGACACCGACAGCCGCTGCGCCCACGGGCTCTGGTTGGGCAGGAAGTTCGCCTGCAGCCAGTGGCGCGCATCGACCCAACCGAAGTCCAGCCCCTGCGCGCGCAGGTAGGCCACGCCCAGCGTGGAGGACAGCAGTTCGCCCTGCCCCAGTACCTCGGCTTGCCAGTCCAGCGTGCGGCTGGCCGCGCGCGGATCGGTCAGCAGGTTGCGCAACCCCGCGAGGCGCTCGCCCAGCACGGTGTCCGCATCGAGTTCCAGTTCGGCGACGAACTCGCGATGGCGCTGTTCCAGCTTTGCCACGCGCTCCGCGCCGTCCGTCGCCCCATCGGCAATCGCGGTCAGTTCATTGGTGACGCCGGACAGGGCCGACACCACCACCAGGATGCGGGCATCACTTTCTTCCGCGCGTTTTTTCGCCAGCGTGCCAATCGTGTTCCAACGATGGCGACGCGACACCGAGGTGCCGCCAAACTTGAGGACAATCCAACGATCAGACGCGGGGGTGGCAGAGGGCATGGATAGAATGGGGACGAATGCCCGAACCCTTCGGGCGTGAGCCCGCGATTCTAGCCGAACCCCACGCAGCCGACCGGACCGTACCGCATGCAACGAACGTCACATCGCTACCTGCAGGTCGACGTGTTCGCCGACCGGCCGGGCGCAGGCAACCCGCTGGGCGTCGTGCTGGATGCGGCCGGCTGGGATACCTCCCGCATGCAGGCGTTCGCAGCCTGGACGAACCTGTCCGAGACCATCTTCTTCCTGCCGCCGACAACGCCCGACGCCAGTTACCGCATCCGCATCTTCACGCCCCGGCAGGAACTTCCGTTCGCCGGGCATCCCAGTGTGGGTGCAGCCTGGGTCGCGCTGCAGGCTGACCTGGTCGCCGCATCCGACCGCGTGGTACAGGAATGCGCCGCCGGGCTGTTGCCTGTCCGGATCGACGACAGCGGACCGCAACTCACGATTCAGCTGAGGACACCGCAGGCGCACCTGGTCGAGACGCCGCCGCTGCCCGCCCTGGATGCCGTCCTTTCATCACTCCCGGTTGCCGGCCTCCGTCCCGCGCTATGGAACAACGGACCTTCCTGGTGGCTCGTGGAGCTGGAGGACGCTGCAGCCGTGCGACACCTGGCGCCCGATCTCGCTAGCATCGCTGCATTGACCACGGCCACGGGGGCAGTGGGTCTGTCCGTGTTCGGCCGGACACCGCCAGGCAGCGACCACCACCTCGCCGTGCGTGCGTTCTGCCCTGCCGACAACATCCCGGAAGACCCGGTCACCGGCAGCGTCAACGCCTGCATCGCCGCGGCCCTTCACGCTGCCGGCGCACTGCCCGGCAGCGGCGGATGCTATCTCGCCAGCCAAGGCCGCGAACTGGGCCGAGACGGCCGCATCCAGGTGCAAGTGGATGACGAGAGCCAGGTCTGGATCGGCGGTCAGGTGCAGTTGGTCATCGACGGCCGGGTGACTTGGTAAGCTGCGCGGCCCCCACGCGAAACCCCGACATGACTTCTCGCCGTTACGTCCAGCTGGACGTGTTCGCCGACCGCCCAGGCGCCGGCAATCCCTTGGCCGTCGTGCTCGATGCCGCCGGCCTCGACGACACGGCGATGCAGGCCATCGCCCGCTGGACCCGCCTGCCGGAAACCACGTTCGTGTTCGCGCCCACGCAACCCGGCGCCAGCTACGCCGTACGCATGTTCAGTCCGCGCCGCGAAGTGCCGTTCGCCGGCCATCCCAGCGTGGGCACGGCGCATGTCGTGCTCGAGGCCGGACTCGCCGTACCCGTCGATGGCGTGCTTGTGCAGGAGGGCGTGGCCGGCCTGCTGCCGTTGCGTGTCGAAGACGATGCTACCGGCCGCACTATCGCGGTACGCACGCCACGTGCCCACGTGGTGAAGGTGGGCGACACGCACAGCGACGATGTACTGCGTGGCGCCATCGCAAACCTGCCGGCGGGCGCATTGCCACCCGCCCTGGTCGATGGTGGACGCCGCTGGTGGCTGGCCGAAGTACGTGACGAGGCCGCGCTGCGCGCCGCCGCGCCCGACTGGACCGCGATCAGTGCACTGGCAACCGCCACTGACAGCATGGGTGTCTGTGCCTACGCCCGTACGCACGGCCAGGGCTACGACCTCGCGGTGCGCGCCTTCGTCGGCGCGCCGGCCGCGTTCGAGGATGCTGCGTCCGGTGCGGCCAATGCAACGCTGGCGGCGTGGCTGAAATCGCGCGACGCATTGCCGGGTCGCAACGGACAATACATCGTCAGTCAGGGCCGCGAAGTCGGCTACGACGCCCGCCTGAAGTTGCGCGTGGACGAGGCCGGTGACGTCTGGTCCGGCGGCCACGTACGCACCATCGTGACGGGTCGCATCGACTGGTAGCGATCACGGCCTCTGCAGGAGCGACGTCAGTCGCGACTGCATGGCCTGAGGCATGCAGGAAATTCCGGGAATGGAGTAGCGCGCCCGACCCGCGCGTCCCTAACCACGATGGCCGTGCGGTCGCGACTGACGTCGCTCCTACAAGAAACCCGGCCTACTCGCCTTCGTAGACCGGCTTGCCGTCGACCCACGTCGAACGCACATGCAGGTCATCCAGCTGCTCGCCCGGCACCGCGAGCGGATCTTCGTCCAGCACCACGAAGTCCGCGCGGAACCCCGGCGCGAGCCGCCCGACCTCGCGCTCGTCGTGCGCAGCCCAGGCCGCATCCGCGGTAAAGCCCCGCAGCGCCTCCGCAGCGCTCAAGCGCTCGGCCGCCCTCCAGCCTTCTGCAGGATGACCATGCGCATCCTGCCGCGTCACCGCCGCGTGCAGACCCCGTCGCGGGTCGACCGATTCCACCGGAAAATCCGAACCCAGCGCCAGCTTCACGCCGCTGGCCTGCATGCGCTGCCACGCATAGGCGCCCGCGATGCGCACCGGCCCCAGCCGGTCCTGCGCCCACGGCATGTCGGACGTGGCGTGCGTGGGCTGCATCGAAGCGATCACGCCAAGCTCGGCGAAGCGCGGGAACTCCTCCGGCGCAACGACCTGCGCATGCTCGATGCGCCAACGATGGTCAGTCTTCGCCGTGCCACCCAGCACGCGCTGGTAGGCATCCAGCACCAGGCGATTGCCACGGTCACCGATCGCATGGGTGGCCACCTGCACGCCACAGCCGTGCGCCTTGCGCATCGCGGCTTCCAGCGCGCCGGGTTCGGTCACCAGCAGGCCGCGATTGCCGGGGTCGTCGCTGTAGTCCTCCAGCAACGCAGCGCCACGGCTGCCCAGTGCACCGTCGGCATACAGTTTCACGCCGTGCATCTGCAGTCGGCCGCCCGCATGACCATACAGACCGCGTGCGCACAGGTCGGCAAGCGCGGCGCCGTCGCCATCCGCATACGCATCGATGCGCAGCGGCAGGCGCTGTTCGTCGGCGAACTGAACCATCAGCGCCAGATCCTCGCGCGACACGCCCATGTCGTGCACACCGGTCAGGCCATTGCGCACTGCGGCCTGCAACGCCTTCTCCAATGCCTGTCGACGGTAGGCGCTATCGGGCGTGGGAACGACGGCATGCACCAGCGACATCGCGGCATCCACGAACACCCCGCTCGGCTTGCCCTCGATGCGCTCGATACGCCCGCCGTCCGGCTGCCAGTCGCCTTCCAGCGGACGCGCCGCTTTGGTCGCCGCCGCGCGCAGCGCCGCACTGTTCGCCCAGCCGGCATGGCCATCCACGCGCTCGAGCCAGACGGGACGCTCCGGAAAGGCCGCATCCAGGTCGGCGGCCGTCGGGAATGCCTTCTCCGGCCAGTCGTTCTGATCCCAGCCGCTGCCGAGCAGCCATGCGTTGGGTGGAAGCTGTTTCTCGTACGCGCGCAGGCGCGCGATCACCTCGGCCTTGTCGCGTGCATCGACCAGATCGACACGCATCAGCGCGTAGCCCAGGCCCATCACGTGGCCATGGGCGTCGATCAGGCCGGGGATGACGGTCTTGCCGGCCGCATCGATGGGCTTCGCATCGGGATACCGCGCGAGCAATGTCTTCGCATCACCGACCGCCAGCACGCGGCCGGTGGCATCCCATGCCAGCGCCTCCACAACGGGACGGTCAGGATCGGAGGTATGCACGCGCGTCGCCGTCAGTACCTGCACCTGCGCCTGCGCGACACCTGCCAACCCCAGAGCACACCCGATTCCCCATACCAGACGCCGCATGCCCCGCTCCCCGTTTGGTGACCGGCCGGACTATGCGGTCTCTCGCGCACTGCGGCAACCCGGATACAGAAGAGGGGCCTTTCGGCCCCTCGGTTTCCAGCTGATATCCGTTGTCAGGCGAGATGTCCGCGGAGCGGACACCTCCGCACGATCATTCGGGGCGGACATCCACGCGGATGCGGATGCGGTCGCCCGGATGATGGTCCGTGCGCGTCCGGTAGGTACGGTTGGCGTACTCGTAGGTCACGTCGTAACCGTTGACGCGTCCGCCGCCGTAGTAATCGTCACTGTAGCGCCCGTCGCTCACCGGCACTGGATCGCAGACCCGTACCCGGCCGCGCTGGACCTGGCGGTCGCGCTGCGCGCTGTCGTAGATGGAACGGCCTGCCATGCCACCGACCATCGAACCGACGGCGGTGCCGACGTAGCGGCCACTGCCATCGCCGACCTTGCTGCCGAGCACTGCGCCGGCAATGCCGCCGATCACCGTGGCCACGGTACGGCCCGATTCGCTGCCACCAGCGGGATAGCGCCGGTCGCCGTAGCGGTCCTGTTCGTAGACATCGCGGTAATCGCCATTGTCGTAGACATCGTCGCGCGGGATGTCGCGAACGTAAACATCGTCGGCATCGCGGTAATAGCACCGCTCTCCGCCGCCATTGCTTCGGTATCCGCTGTCGATGACCGGATCCACCCGCACTACGCGCGCATAGTCGTAATAGGGCTGGTCGCCGCTACGGTCCTCAGTGCCGTAGTAACGCGAGGATTGTGCGGACGCCACGCCCGTGGTCAGCAAGCCGATGGCCAGCACGGCCGCGGATAGACGCTTCATGTCGGGTACTCCCCACGCCGGAGTGGCGTGCCGGCATGCTCGGGTGCACCGGGTGAAACATGGCTGAACTCAGGCGGTCGGCGATGCCCGGTTTAGCCATTCGACAGCTTGCGCGGCGATGCCGGCAGCCTCACGCCCGAGCAACGGCCCGACGTGCGAATCCGAAAGCGTTTGCAGTGTTTCCGCGCCCCAGGCATCCGCCATGGCCCGAGTCACCTCTGGCGGCACGTCATCGTCGTGTCGCGACACCACGCACAACGTCGGGCATCCGGGACGTTCCCGTGCGACGCCGCCCTGCGCCTCGCGCAGGACCGCGCCGGCTTCGTCGCGCCAATGCCGGAAGGCGAACAGCGCGGTGGCTTCGTCCGCCCCGGGCAACGCCCTGCGGGTGCCGGCAAGCCGGGCATCGCGTCGCCACGGCACTATGCAGGGCCAGTCGCGCACGGGCAATCCGGTTTGCCACGGTGCGGGCGGAAACGGATTGACCAGCGCCACGGCATCCGCGTCCGCAGCGGCGCCCAAGGCCAGCAGGCCGCCAAGGCTCGCACCCACCAGGACGCGTGGCCGGGGCAGGTCTGCGAGCGCAGCGCAGACCTGGGCCTGGTAGTCCTCCAGGCGCGTCGCTGCCAGTCCGTCGCGCACGGGCTCGAGGTCGGGCGCTTCCACCCGGATTCGCGCGGCCTCGAATACGCCCCGCCATATGTTCCATTCCCAGCCACCGCCACCGGCGCCATGCACCAGCAGCGCGCCCCGCACGGCCGTCAAAGCAGCGTGGCCTCCAGCGACACCGGTACCGACAGCGCGCGCGAGATCACGCAGCCTGCTTTCGCCTGCTGGGCGATCTCCTCGAACTGTGCAGCGCTGATGCCCGGCACGCTGGCCGATACCGTCAGCTTGATGCCGGTGACGGTGGGGCCCGGATCCATGCCCGGCTCCATCGTCGCCTCGGCACGGGTCTGGATCTTGTCCGGCGTGAAGCCCGCCTTTCCCAACACCGCCGACAGCGCCATGCTGAAGCAGCCCGCATGCGCGACCGCCAGCAGTTCCTCCGGGTTGGTGCCCTTCTCGTCGCCGAAGCGCGTCTTGAAGGAGTAGTTCTGCGCCTCGAACAGGCCGCTCTGCGGCGTGCTCAGGCTGCCTTTGCCGGACTGCAGGTCACCGTTCCACACCGCATCCGCATAACGCTTCAAAGCCATGGTCGTGCTCCTCGGGTAAGGGACGCGCAGCGTACACCCGCTGATGTTCACGCCGCGTTCCGCAGTGCGACTTGACCCCTCCGGCAGCGGCGCCGATGCTGACCGCCCGCCATGACCGCCCGCCGAGCGACACCGCTCACGGGATGCGCTCAGCCCGGACAGCCATGACGGCCCTTCGACCCCAACCCTCGGGAGGAACGGCCTCATGTCGTACAGCACACAACAGATCCGCAACGTGGCCCTGGCGGGCCACCCCGGCGCCGGCAAAACAACCTTGTTCGAAGCCCTGCTGCATGCCGGCGGCGCCCTCCAGGTGGCAGGCACCATCGAGCGCGGCACCACCGTGTCCGACCATGACCCGATCGAAAAGGCGCGCGGGCATTCCATCGACACCGCCATCGCCAGCACCGATCACGGCGGCATGCACGTCAACCTGATCGACACACCCGGCTACCCGGAGTTCCGCGGGCCCGCCCTGTCGGCATTCTCCGCCGTGGAAACCGTATTGGTCGTGGTGGATGCCGATACCGGCATCGCGCACGGCACGCGCCGGTTGATGGAGCGCGCACGCGAACGCAACCTCTGCCGCGCCATCGTCATCAACAAGATCGACCACGAAGGTGCCGACTGCGCCGGCGTGCTGGCCGCGTTGCGCGAGGAATTCGGCCCCGAACTGTTGCCGCTCAACCTGCCGGCGGACGGCGGCAAGGCCGTGATCGACTGCTATGGCCAGGCCCTGGGCGACTCCGATCTCGGTCCCGTCGCCGACTGGCACCAGAAGATCATCGACCAGGTCGTCGAGATCAACGAGACGGTGATGGAGCACTACCTGGACCTGGGCGAAGGCGGACTATCGGGCGAGGAACTGCACGATGCCTTCGAGCAGTGCCTGCGCGAAGGACATCTGGTGCCGGTGTGCTTCGCCTCCGCGCGCACAGGCGTGGGCGTGAGGGAACTGCTGGACGTGGCCGAGCGCCTGTTTCCGAATCCGGCCGAAGCCAACCCGCCCCCGTTCGTGAAGCTCAACGGCACCGGCCCGCAACCCATCGAGGCCGTGCCCGATGCGCGCGCGCATGTCATCGCCGATGTCTTCAAGATCGTCAACGACCCGTTCGTCGGCAAGCTGGGCATCTTCCGCGTCTACCAGGGCACGCTGAAGAAGGACACCCAGTTGTTCGTCGACGACGGCAAGAAGCCGTTCAAGGTCGGGCATCTGTTCAAGCTCAAGGGCAAGGATCACGTAGAAGTGGATCAGGCCATTCCCGGCGACATCGCCGCAGTGGCGAAAGTGGACGATCTGCACTTCGACGCCGTGCTGCACGACAGCCACGACGAGGACCACATCCAGCTGGCGCCGATCGATTTCCCCAGGCCGATGTTCGGCCTGGCCATCGAGGCCGCCAGCAAGGGCCAGGAGCAGAAGATGTCGGTGGCGCTGCAGAAACTGGCCGAGGAAGATCCCGCGTTCGTGGTCGAACACCAGCCTGAGTTGAACGAGACCGTCATCCGCGGCCTGTCCGACCTGCACCTGCGGGTGATGCTGGAACGCCTGAAGGAACGCCACGGCGTGGAAGTGAAGACGCGCCCACCGCGCATCGCCTACCGCGAGACGGTCAGCGCGAAGGCCGAAGGCCACCATCGCCATAAGAAGCAGACCGGCGGCGCCGGGCAGTTCGGCGAAGTCTTCCTGCGCATCGAACCCTTGCCGCGCGGCGGCGGCTTCGAGTTCGTGGACGAGGTCAAGGGCGGCACCATCCCCGGACAGTTCCTGCCGGCGGTTGAGAAGGGCGTACGCCAGGTGCTGGGCAGCGGCGCGCTGGCCGGCTATCCGCTGCAGGACATCCGGGTGATCGTCCACGATGGCAAGCACCACGCGGTGGACAGCAAGGAAGTCGCCTTCGTTGCCGCCGGCAAGAAGGCCTTCCTCGACGCCATCGCCAAGGCGCGGCCACAGGTACTGGAACCGGTGGTCGACCTGGAAGTCGCTGTACCCGAGGCACAGGTGGGCGACATCACCGGTGGCCTGGCAGGCAAGCGGGCGCGCATCAACGGCACGGATGCGCTGCGCGGCGAGATCCTGGTGAAGGCGCAGGTGCCGCTGGCGGAACTGGAAGGGTACGCGGCCGAACTCAAATCGATGACCGCAGGACAGGGCCGCTACAGCCTGGATTTCAGCCACTACGAGCCCGTGCCGCCTAACGTGCAGCAGAAACTGGTGGAGGCTTACAGGCCAAGGCACGAGGAAGAGTGAGTGTGCATTGCGGTGCGGTATCCGGTCGCCGCGGAACGCGACGGGTGCCGCTTCCGGTACACGCAGGCGGGCTGGTTTGCTCCTCACATACGGCCATTTCCGACGTGCGGCGAGCGCCGAACCGAAGAAAATCGAAAAAAACCGAAGAAAAAGCCGTTTTGGGGCCTTCCTGCCCTTGGCGGCGCGATTCCTTTGCCCTACATTTCGCTTGCCGATGCGATCGGCCCGATTACCCAACCACTCGACAGTAGAGACAGGACACATGGCAAAGAGCACCAAGAAGGCCGCGCCGAAGAAGGCCGCCAAGAAAGCTGCACCGAAGGCCGCCGCCAAGCCGGCCGCGCCGAAGCCGATCAAGGAAGCGCTGAGCAAGTCGGGCCTCGTCGCCCACATCGCCGAAGCGACCGCCATCGCCGCCAAGGACGTCCGCGCCGTGCTGGCCTCGCTGGAAAGCGCCGTGCACGCTTCCGTCAACAAGAAGGGCGCCGGCTCCTTCACCCTGCCGGGCCTGCTGAAGATCAGCGCCGTCAACGTGCCGGCCAAGCCGAAGCGCAAGGGCATCAACCCGTTCACCAAGGAAGAGCAGTGGTTTGCTGCCAAGCCCGCCTCGGTGAAGGTCAAGGTCCGTCCGCTGAAGAAGCTGAAGGACGCCGCAGCCTGATCGCTGCGCACCTCGTGTCACCAGAACGGGACGGCCATGCCGTCCCGTTTTTTTTCGGCACATCATCTTGCCCGCACAGCATTCCCCCGGCGCGCATCAGTGCGATGCCCGCCCGCGCGTGCTTCGCCGAGCGGCGTGCCATCGGTCACCCTTGTGATCGCCCGGCCTCGCCCGCAACTCTGTTGCTGTCCTTCTTCCAACCAGGTATGCAACGCATGAAGATCCAGGGCTTCCTCGACCATCTGCTGAAATCCTCCCAGGGCGGCGGCAGCCTGCTCAACGCCGACTTCGGCAAGGGCGCGGTCACCGGCGGCGCGCTGGGCCTGTTGCTGGGCAAGAACAAGACCACGCGCAAGCTGGCGACCTATGGCGGCCTGGCGGCGATCGGCGTGATGGCGTATCGCGCATACGGCGACTACAAGCAACAACAGGGTGGATTCGCCGCCGGTGCCGGTCCTCAGACCGTGGATCGCCTGCCCCCACCGCAGGCCGAACTGCACAGCCAAGCCATCCTCAAAGCGCTGGTGGCCGCGGCGAAGGCGGATGGCCACATCGATGCGCGCGAACGCCAGGTGATCGAGGGCGAGTTCGCCCGCATCAGCAACGATGGCGAACTGCAGCGGTGGCTGCATGCGGAACTTGAGAAGCCACTGGACCCGGTCGAGGTGGCGCGTTCGGCCAGCACGCCGGAAATCGCCTCCGAAATGTATCTCGCCAGCCTGATGGTCGCCGACGATCAGAGCTTCATGGAACGCGCCTATCTGGATGAACTGGCTAAACAGCTGAAGCTCGACCCGTCACTGAAGGCACAGCTCGAACGCCAGCTCTCGCAGCCGCAGCCGCCCGCGCTGCCCTGACCGGCGCCATGCGACCCGCCGCGCGCCGTTTTCGACGCCTTGCATGGTCGCTGCTGTGGCTGGTGGCGCTGGCCGTGCTGCTCGCCTGGGCGTGGGGCCGGCCGTTCATGGCGTCGGCGCGCATGCTGTGGGACGTTTCGCGTGCAACGCCGCCGAGCGGACTCCCGGTGCCCGTGCGGGGCGTACCTGCCCGGCAGATCGCGGACACGTTCGGCGCCCCGCGCGGAAGCGACCGCACCCACCAGGGCGTGGACATCTTCGCCAAGCGTGGCACACCCGTCGTCAGCGCCACGCGCGGCGTGGTGGTGTCGGTGCGCGACGGCGGACTCGGCGGAAAGCAGGTCTGGGTGCTCGGCCCCGGCCGCGAACGCCACTACTACGCCCACCTGGACGACTGGGCCGACGATCTGTCCACCGGACACGTCGTCCAGCCCGGCGATGTGCTGGGTTATGTCGGCACCACCGGCAACGCGCAGGGCACGCCGCCGCACCTGCACTACGGCATCTATGGCGAACAGGGCGCCTACGACCCACTGCCGCTGTTCAAAGCCTCCGTGGACACGCCCCGCATTGACTGAACGACGCCGTCCGGCAGAACAGTCCATCGCGACAGCAGCCCTCGTTCCACTGCACGCACAGGCCTATCTTGGCTTTGGTCCCCACCGCGCTCCTGCGCCTGCCGCCATGCCCAACAACACCCACCGCTATCGCATCACCGTCACGCCCATCGAGGACGATGGCCTGCAATGCAACGGCCGTTGCACCATCGAGTTCGAACACGCCTGCCACGACGACTGGATGCGCATCCTGGAAAAGCTCCAGCGCCAGCGCGGCCTCAGCGGCGACGAGCGCGCCGCGCTGGTCGTCGGCACCAAGCTGCTCAGCGGCCTGATGCTGGATCATCGCAAGGACGCCGACGACCTGTTCGCGCCATTGCGCCCGCACATGGGCGAATTCATCGCATCGCTGAAGGAACGCGGTCGCGACGCAGGCTGACATGCCGCCCATCCCGCGCCAGCCTGCGTCGAGGAAAGCACGCCATGCCGACGACGCGCGGGTACTCGAGGACATCCCCAACATCGGGCCGTCCATCGCCGCCGACCTGCGCGGCATCGGCATCGCCCGACCGCAGGAGCTTGTCGGCCAGGATCCCTTCGCACTCTACCGACGCGTAAACGAAACCACCGGCCAGCGTCACGATCCCTGCCTCTGCGACTGCTTCATCGCCGCCGTGCGATTCATGGAAGGCAGCGGACCGGTGCCGTGGTGGCACTACACGGCCGAACGCAAGCAACGACTCCAGCAGGATCCCGCGCTCGCCGGTTAGCCTTCGGACAGGCGGCGCCGGCTAAGGTGCGGCGACCCGTCACGGAGCTTCCCATGCGTACCCGCCGCCGCTTCCTGGTCGCCGCCCTCGCCGGTACCACCGCGCTTGCCCTCGCCGGCTGCGAGACTCTCAACACGGTCACCGGCCTGTTGGGCAACCAGATCAATTTCACCCAGCCGCAGCTGCAGCGCTACCTCAACCACAGCTTCCCGCGCGAATTCGACAAGCTGGGCGGGCTGGTATCGGCCACGCTCACCAATCCGCGCCTCAGCATTCCGTCGGGCGATGATCGCCTGCGTCTGGATTTCGACATCGGGGTGAGCGCACTGGGCGCACGCGATGTCAGCCGCGGCCATTTCGCGCTGGCCAGCCGCCTGCGCTACGACCCAGCCACCCAGGGCCTGCATCTGGACAACCCTGAAATCCTGTCGGTCGACGTGCCGGGCTCCGGCTCGCTGATGTCCGGCGGCACGCGCCAGCTGGTCAACACGGTGCTGGCCGAGTACGCCCGCTCCGAACCGGTATACCGGATCGACAGCGACACCTTGCGGCGCCTGCCGGCCAGCAAGCGGATCGGCAGCACGCTGATCGAAGACGGCCGCGTGGTCATCCACCTGCAATAAGGGACTGCAATGAAGAACCTGCTCTTGCGCGTCGCGCCGCTCGCCCTGCTCGCCCTGTCCGCCTTCGCCATGGCCGATACCGGCAATGTGCTGCGCTTCAATGCCGCCCAGCTGCAAACGGCGGCGCGCGCCGGTTTCCCGATGGAACAGTCGCTGCTGGAAGGCTTCGCATCGCTCACGCTGAGCGATCCGGATGTGCGCATTCCCTCGCCCGGTGAACGGCTGACGCTGCAGATGGACTACGACATCGCGCTGGCCACGGGCGAACGCCTGGAGAACGGCAACGTGGTGGTCAGCAGCGGACTGCGCTACGACCCAGACACCCGCGGCCTGCACCTGGTGGATCCGCGGATCGAACACCTGGGCACCGGCGCCGCCGGTCGCGGCCTGCCCGGCGGGTCGCGCGAGGTCCTGCAGGAGCTAATCGGCGAGTACGCCCGCACCCGGCCGCTCTACACCCTCACCGAAGAGGATCTGGCCCAGGCACCCGGCGCGTTGGGCGCTGACTCGCTGCGGATCAACGACGGCCACGTGGAGTTGCGGTTGGTGCCCGCGGCGACGCCGTGACGTCCGCCTGACGTAGGTCCGCAGGTTCCGGAGACTCGCCTGCGAACCCTCGAAGCTTGCGCGCGACCTTCTGAGTCCCATCCGCAAGCAGCAGACACTTGCGTGCAAGGCGCCGATACCGAGCCATGAGTCGCGAAGACGCGCGCGCCAGCTGCCGGAACCCGGGCGCAAGGCCGCGCCTGCCCAAACGCGAGTATCGGGAACCTTGCGCGCAAGGTTCCCGATACTCGCCGCCCGGAATCCAGGCCTTGCGCGTCACCTGAAGGCGGCGACACCCTCAGATCTCGAAGCGGTAACTGAGCTTCACCACCAACTGCTCGTCGTCGCGCAGGCGGAAGCTGTCCTGCAGCAGGTCCTCCACCCCTTCGGTGCCGGTGCGCTGCTCGTAGCCACCGCGGGCATAGACCACGTACAGGTACGACAGCGGCGCCAGCTCGTAGCGGTAGCGCACCTGGAACCCCAGGTTGCGCACGCTGAAGTCCTCCACCGTGTCGGTCGCCGCCAGCGCGTAGCCCTGCGGATCGAAGCGCCAGGCGTCCTGCACGCGGGCGTCCAGCGCGATGGCCTGCATCTTCACCCGCAGTTCGTGGCGGTCATCCACCACCCAGTCCAGGCCGGCGCTGAGATCGAACTGCCGTCGCTTGAAGCCGCCCACCAGATCCTCGCGTTGCCATACCAGCCAGTCGGGGGTGTACAGCGCATAGCCGCCGGAGTAGATGCTGAAGGCATCACTGATGAAGTAGGTGGCGGTGTATCCGGCGCCCGCGCCCAGCTTGCGGTTGCCGGCCAGGCCGCCGGTGAAGGTTTCCAGCTCCGTCTCGTGCGCCCAGTCGCCCTTGCGCGGCCGCTCGTACTCGAAGTATGTGTTGAAATTCGCCGGCAGCCGCACCACGCCGTTGCCACGCAGCAGCAAGTCGCTCAGGCCCGCGCTGTTGACGTTGATCTGGGCGTATTCGTAACTGCCGTTGC
The DNA here is from genome assembly GCA_966210745.1 of uncultured Pseudoxanthomonas sp. Classification (GTDB taxonomy): domain Bacteria; phylum Pseudomonadota; class Gammaproteobacteria; order Xanthomonadales; family Xanthomonadaceae; genus Pseudoxanthomonas_A. Next base: position 68,068 of record CBIHLJ010000007.1, on the reverse strand, counting down.
GCAACTGGCCCTCGCGGCTCATCCGGAACTGGTCGTTGAGTTTGTCGCCGTGGTTGTTGTGGCTGCTGCTCACCCGCCAGCGCCAGTCCTTGGAGGAGTAACGCGAGGCATCCGGCAGACCGGTGAACCGCTTGCGGACTTCCCAATGCAGGTAGTTGGTGCTGTTGCGGGAGAGATAGCCGAAGTCGTTGATCTGCAGGTCGTTGCCGAAGTGCATGGCGATCCACTGCTGGCGCCAGCCATCCTCCATTTCGTAGTCGGCCCACACCGTCGCACCCAGGTCCTGCGTGCGATCCCCGGCCTGATCGATGCGGCTGCCCAGCAGACGGCTGCGGATGTTCCAGCGCGCCGTCGGCCGCCAGTTGTGGTCCACGCCCAGCACGGTGGCCTCGCGGTCGGTGGCGTCCTGCTCCACGCGGGTCAGCATCGCGCCGAGGTTCTGCTTGTCGAAATCGCGCACCACGCGCAGCGCATGGAAGCTCCTTCCGTACTCGCCATCCTCGTCGGCCGAGAACAGGCCGTAGTTCGCCTTGCCCAGGCTGCCGTTCAATTTGAGCGCCGCGGTGATGTCGCCCGTGCTGCCCACGCGACGCGTGTACAGCTGCTGGCTGTCGTCCGACGGCGTGGTCAGCTCGAAGATGCCCTGGTTCTCGGTGAAGAACGGCCGCTTGTCGCTGATGAAGGTCTCGGTGGCGCTGAAATTCACCACCAGGTCGTCCGCCTCCACCTGGCCGAAGTCCGGGTTCACCGTGGCGGTGAGCTGGAAGCGCCCGTTGGGCTTCCAGAACACGTCCGCACCGCCGTTGAAGTCGTTGCGCCGGCCCACGTTGTCGTACAGGCCCGACACATACGGCGTCAGCGCCAGCAGCGACTGGTCGTAACGCGGCACGGTGACGGACGCGAAATCGGACATGAAGCGCGGGCGCTCGAAGCTGGCGCTCGGCCAGGCCATGCGCTCGCCGGTCACGCCGATCACGCGCGCCAGGAACACTTTCAGCGTGCGCTGTCCGTCGATGCCATCGCGCATCGGCGCGGTATGCCACGGGATCAGCAGTTCGACGCTCCAGCCCTGCTCGTCTTCGTCCACGGCATGCCGCCACTGGCCGTCCCAGTCGCTGTTGAACTGGTTTTCGTTGGTGATGACCTCGTCGGCAATGCCACCGGTGGAGCTGACGGTGAACGCATAGCCGGTGCGCCCATCCCCATCGAAATCGATGAACGCGTTGACGCGGTCGACCTGTTCGTCGAAATCGCGCTGCACCCTCTGCCGCGTGCGTGGCACGCCGGCAGGGTGCGCGTTGCGGAATGCGATGGCCAGGCCGTCCGGCGTGGCCAGTATCCAGGCCTCGGTGGGCAACGAACCCGGCTCGCCCGTCAGCGGTTGGGTCTTGCGGAAGTCGGTGACATGGTGCGCGCCCTGCCATTCGGCAGGGTCGACGCGCCCATCGATCTCGACGGCATGGACGAAGGCACAGGGCAGGGCCAGGGCAAGCAGGCCGATCAGTCGTGGCAGGGTCATGGAGGCTGGGTGGTGGTCCGGTGCGCGCACGTTAGCGGCGGGACACGCGCGCTACACCTGCCTTCGGTCATTTCAACCGTTCGGCCTTCCGCGGCATCCGTGCCTGATGGGGATCAGCGAACCTTCTTGGGTTGCAGCATCGTGCCCGTGCACTTCTTGCTGCCGCAGCGGCAGGCCCATATCTTCTTCAGGCGCGCGGTGTGCGGTTCGGACAGGGTGATGCCGTAGTTGTAGGTCAGCTCCTCGCCGGGCTTGATCGCGCGGATCGCCTCGATGAAGACCTTGTCCTTCTTGCGGTTCTTGCCGTCGTGCTCTTCGATCACGGCTTCGCAGTTGGGGTCGCAGCTGTGGTTGATCCAGCGCGCCTTGTTGCCCTTGTGGTTAGCGTCGATGACGTAATCGTCGTTGAGCGTGAACAGGAACGTGTGGCCCGAATCCACGTCGCCGGTGTCGTCGGCGTCCACTTCGTCATGCGTGCGGCGCTTGCCCTTGTATTCCACCACGCGCTCGCCCTTCTCGATCGGGGCGATGGCGAACACGCCGTTGCCATGGATGTCGGATTGGCGGGCTTCGATCTTGCGGGGCATGCGGTGTCCAGGGAGGCAGTGGAGTGCGGAGGGGGGATTCTCGCCCAATGCCGCCGCGTTTCCCACCTTCCATGCCGCTGAACGGCATTGCGCGACACATGGCCGGTCCCCACGGGGCGGTGCGTTCCTTGCCCGGTTCCCTTCGATTTGTCCTCGCCATGCGCCCTGTCCGTGCCCTGCTGATGCCCGTCTCGCTGTTGTTCCTGGCCGCGTGCCAGCCCGCCGGGCCACGCGCCGTCGCGAGCCTGCCGCCTGCGTCCACGTCAGCGACGGGAGGCGATCTGCTCGCGCGCGGCGAATACCTGGTCCGCATCGCCGGCTGCAACGATTGCCACACCCCGGGCTATGCCGAATCGGGCGGCAGGGTCGACAAGGCGGGATGGCTGGTGGGTTCGCCGATGGGTTTCCACGGCCCGTGGGGCACGACCTACGCCAGCAACCTGCGCCTGCGCATGCAGCAGCTGACCGAGGCGCAATGGCTGGAATACAGCGCCAACCTGCGTACCCGCCCGATCATGCCGGACTTCGCCGTGCGCGACATGAGCGAGGAAGACCGCCGCGCGATCTACCGCTTCGTGCACGCGCTCGGCGCCGCAGGACAGCCGGCGCCGGAGGCGTTGCCGCCGGGTAGGACGCCGCCGCCGCCCTACTTCGGCATGGTGCTGCCGGCACCGCCCCCGACGCCCGCCGCAGCCCAGTGAGCGGTGCTGGCGGACTCCACTATGAAAACCTCCACCATGGACACATTCACCAGGGAAGCACGCGGCCACTGACCATCCAGAACAGACCGAAGGCCAATCCGAACAGCGTCCAGAACAGCTGGCCCAGCCCGCGGAACAGCTTCACTGCCAGATAGACGCCACCGATGGCGAGCAGCACGCGCCACAGGAAACCCTGGTCCAGGCCGTGACGGGAGGAAGCAGATTCGGTGTGACCCTGGATCGTGTTCATGGCGACTGTCCTTGGAGAGAGGCTGTCCGGGAGTGGACGCCGCCCATCTTCCTGACCGGGCGCCCCCGGCGTCAGTCGCAGCTGTCAGCCATCGCGGGTGACATTCGTCAGCCCCCGTCCGCACGCCTGAACGGGGAATCCGTCGGGGTTTGAGCCACGAGGGCCAAAAGCGTACAATTTCGGTACGTTTTAAAGGCCCGCCTCCCCCATGCTCCGTGTCACCAAGCTTACCGACTACGCCACCGTGGTCCTGACCGTGCTCGCCGCACGGCCGGGCGAAGTGCTCAGTGCGTCCGACCTGGCCGAGCATTCCGGCCTGGAGTCGCCCACGGTCAGCAAGGTGTTGAAGCCGCTGGCCCAGGCCGGGCTGGTGGAAGGCCTGCGCGGCGTGCACGGCGGCTACCGCCTCAGCCGCGGCGCGGCCGACATCACCCTGGTCGAGATCGTCGAGGCCATGGAAGGTCCGCTGGCCATGACCGAATGCAGCCAGAGCGAAAGCCACTGCGGCATCGCCCACCAGTGTGGCGCCCGCGCCAACTGGCGATTGATTAATGACGTGGTGGCCGACGCCCTGCGCGGCTTCACGCTGGCCCAGATGATCACCCCTCCCCCTTCCTCCGACGACACGCGCAGGCGCCCCATCGCCGTGCATGTCGCCGCCAGTTGACCCGTAGGCAGCCCCATGGCCACCGAAAACGCTGAAATCCTGGAACAGCTGGGACGTCGCTATGACGCCGGCTTCATCACCGACATCGAATCCGATTCGCTGCCGCCCGGCCTCGGTGAGGACGTGGTGCGCGCACTCTCGGCGAAGAAGGAAGAGCCCGAGTGGATGACCGAGTGGCGCCTGGCCGCCTATCGCCACTGGCTGGCCATGCCGGTGCCGCACTGGGCCAAGCTGAAGATCGCGCCGATCGACTTCCAGGCCATCAGCTACTACTCCGCGCCGAAGGCCAAGTACGCCTCGCTGGACGAAGTACCGCAGGAGCTGCTGGACACCTACGACAAGCTCGGCGTGCCGCTGCACGAGCGCGCCAAGCTGGCCGGCGTGGCGGTGGACGCGGTGTTCGACTCCGTGTCTGTCGGCACCACCTTCCGCAAGGAACTGGCCGAGAAGGGCGTGATCTTCTGCTCGATGAGCGAAGCCATCAAGGAACACCCGGCGCTGGTCAAGCAGTACCTGGGCAGCGTGGTGCCGGTGGGCGACAACTATTTCGCCGCGCTGAACTCGGCTGTGTTCTCCGATGGCAGCTTCGTGTTCATCCCCAAGGGCGTGCGCTGCCCTATGGAACTGAGCACCTACTTCCGCATCAATGCCGGCCATACCGGCCAGTTCGAGCGCACGCTGATCATCTGCGAGGACAAGGCCTACGTCTCGTACCTGGAAGGCTGCACCGCGCCGATGCGCGACGAGAACCAGCTGCACGCCGCGGTGGTTGAGCTGGTCGCGCTGGAAGATGCCGAAATCAAGTACAGCACCGTGCAGAACTGGTACCCGGGCGACGAGGAAGGCCGCGGCGGCATCTACAACTTCGTGACCAAGCGCGGCGAATGCCGCGGCGCGCGGAGCAAGATCAGCTGGACCCAGGTCGAGACCGGTTCGGCGATCACCTGGAAGTACCCGTCCTGCGTGCTGCTGGGCGACGACTCGACCGGCGAGTTCCACTCGGTGGCGCTCACCCACCATCGCCAGCAGGCCGACACCGGCACCAAGATGATCCACGTGGGCAAGCGCACCAAGAGCAAGATCGTCAGCAAGGGCATCAGCGCCGGGCGTGGCCAGAACACCTACCGCGGCCTCGTGAAGGTGGACCGCAACGCCGACGGCGCGCGCAACCACACCCAGTGCGACAGCCTGCTGATCGGCAAGAAGTGCGGCGCCCACACCTTCCCCTACATCGAGGTGAAGAACCCGACGGCGACGCTGGAACACGAGGCCACCACCTCGAAGATCAGCGACGACCAGATGTTCTACTGCCGCGCCCGCGGCATCAGCCAGGAAGACGCGGTGTCGATGATCGTCGACGGTTTCTGCAAGCAGGTCTTCCGCGAGTTGCCGATGGAGTTCGCGGTGGAAGCGAAGAAGCTGCTGGAAGTGTCGCTGGAAGGCAGCGTGGGCTGACGGCTTTTCCCTTCTCCCTGCGGGAGAAGGTGCCCGTAGGGCGTATGAGGGGCAACGAAGTCCGGTGGCATCAAACATATGGACTCCATCGCCCCTCACCCCAACCCCTCTCCCGGTGGGAGAGGGGCTCAAGAGAACGAAACGGAAACGAACATGCTCAAGATCGACAATCTCCACGCCAGCGTCGCCGGCAAGGAAATCCTGAAAGGCCTTTCGCTCGACGTGAAGCCGGGCCAGGTGCACGCCATCATGGGTCCCAATGGCGCGGGCAAATCCACGCTGGGCAACATCCTTGCCGGCCGCGAGGGCTATGAAGTCACCGCCGGCACCATCGAATTCGAAGGCAGGCCCCTGCTCGACCTGGAGCCGGAAGAACGCGCCGCCGCCGGCGTGTTCCTTGCCTTCCAGTACCCGGTCGAAATCCCGGGCGTGAACAACACCTACTTCCTGCGCGCTGCGCTCAACGCCCAGCGCAAGGCGCGTGGCGAGACGGAACTGGATTCCATGCAGTTCCTCAAGCTGGTGCGCGAGAAGCTGGCCGTGCTGCACCTGAAGGACGAACTGCTGCACCGCGGTGTCAACGAAGGCTTCAGCGGTGGCGAGAAGAAGCGCAACGAGATTTTCCAGCTGGCCGTGCTGGAACCGAAGCTGGCCATCCTGGACGAAACCGACAGCGGTCTGGACATCGACGCGCTGAAGAACGTCGCCGAGGGCGTCAATGCCCTGCGTTCGCCCGACCGCGCCTTCCTGGTCATCACCCACTACCAGCGCCTGCTCGACTACATCAAACCCGACGTCGTGCATGTGCTCGCCAATGGCCGCATCGTCGAATCCGGCGGCCCGGAACTGGCACTGGAACTCGAAGAGCACGGTTACGCGTGGATCAAGGACCGCGTGGCGCCGGAGAAGGTTGCCTGATGAGCGCGCTGCTGGATTCCCTGTCCGCCGGCTTCAACGGCGACGCGTCGCGTCGCGCCGTACTGGACGAAGCCCTGCGCGACGGCTTGCCCGGCCCGCGTACGGAAGCGTGGAAGTACACCTCGTTGCGCCAGCTGGAGCGTCGCAGCTTCGCCGGCGTGGACGCCGCGCCCGCCGTGGACCCGATGGTGCTGGCCGACATCCCGGCACCGCGTGCGGTGTTCGTCAACGGCCGCTATTCCGTCGCGCTGTCGCTGACCACCGACCTGCCCGACGGGGTCAGCCTGCAGCTGCTGTCCGAAGCCTTGTCCGAGGGAGGCGATGCCGCGCGTTTCCTGCAGCGCCGCTTCGAGCGCGGCGACGAAGTGTTCGCCCGCCTCAACGCCGCGCTCGCCACCGAAGGCGTCCTGCTGCGCGCCGAAGAAGGTACGCGCAGCGAACAGCCGTTGCATCTGGTCTTCATCGGCGCCGAGGACAATGCCGACCGCGCCTGGCACCTGCGCAACCTGATCGAACTCCGCGCTGATGCCGCACTGACCGTGGTCGAGCACCATGTCGCCATCGGCGCGCATGCGCACCTGATCAACGCCCTGAGCCATGTGCACCTTGCGCAGGGCGCCCGCCTGACGCATGCACGCGTCGAAGCCGACAGCGCACGCGCCACCACGCTGCTGCGCACCGACGCGGTGCTGGCCCGCGACACCGAGTACCGTCGCGTGGATCTGGAACTGGATGGCGGCCTGTCCCGCCATGAACTGAATGTCCGCCTGGAAGGCAATGGCGCGCGCCTGATCGCCAATGGCGTGCTGCTGGCGCACGGTCGCCGCCATGTGGACACGCGCCTGGGTATCGACCACATTGCCCGCGACACCGCCTGCGAGCTGACGTGGCGCGGCCTGGGTGCCGGTCGCGGCCGCGCGGTTTTCCACGGCGGCATCCTGATCCGCGAGGGCGCGGACGGTACCGACGCGGCGCTGTCGAACAAGAACCTGCTGCTCTCCGACAACGCAGAGATCGACACCCAGCCGGTGCTCGAGATCCACGCCGACGAAGTGAAGGCGGCTCATGGCGCCACCGTCGGCCAACTGGAAGCCAATGCACTGTTCTACCTGCGCTCCCGCGGCCTGTCGGCGCCGGAAGCCCAGCAGCTACTGACGGCCGCATTCTGCCGCGAACCGCTGTCGGTCATCGAGAATGCGGGGCTGCGCGACCTGCTGGTGGCGCGCGTCGATGCGGCGCTGGCGACCTTGGGCGCGGCATGAACCGCGAGACCTATCATGCGCCTGCGGCGGAAACCGGCGTCGACTGGGATCAGGTCCGTGCCGATTTCCCCTTGCTGACGCGCCAGGTCAACGGCAAGCCGCTGATTTACCTGGACAGCGCCAACACCGGCCAGAAGCCGTCATCGGTCATCAAAACCGTCGACGCGTTCTACCGACAGCACAACGCCAACGTCAGCCGCGCCGTGCACACGCTCGGCACCGAGGCCACCGAGGCCTACGAAGGCGCGCGCAGGAAGCTGGCACGCTTTCTCAACGTGCGCCCGGACGAACTGGTGCTGTGCAGCGGCACCACGTTCGCGATCAATCTGGTCGCCTACTCATGGGCACTGCCACGCCTGAACGCCGGCGACACGATCCTGGTGTCGCGCATGGAACACCACGCCAACATCGTGCCGTGGCAGCTGGTGGCCCAGCGCACTGGCGCGACGGTGAAGGTCGCGGAGATCCGCGAAGACGGCACCCTCGACTTGGATGCGCTGCATGCCGCCATGACCCCAGACGTGAAGCTGCTGGCCATCGCCCACACCTCCAACGTGCTGGGCACGGTGAATCCTGTCCGCGAGATCTGCCGCGAGGCCCGCAAGCGCGGCATCGTCACCGTCGTCGACGGCTCGCAGGCCGTGCCGCATCGTGCGGTGGACATCGCGGCCATCGGGTGCGACTTCTACGCCCTGACCGGCCACAAGATGTGCGGCCCCACCGGCACCGGCGCGCTTTGGGCACGCAGGGAGCACCTTCAGGCCATGCCGCCCTTCATCGGCGGTGGCGAGATGATCAAGGAAGTGAGTTTCGAGGGCACCGTCTTCAACGACGCGCCACACAAGTTCGAGGCCGGTACGCCCAACATCGCTGGCTTCATCGGCCTGGGTGCGGCGGTTGACTACCTGGATGCGCTGGGCATGGCGCACGTCGAAGCGCGCGAAGCAGACTTGCTGGCGCATGCTACCGAGGAGCTGGACAGGATCGACGGCCTGCGCATCTTCGGCCGCGCGCCGGACAAGGCGGCAGTGATCTCGTTCCTGATCGAAGGCGCGCACGCACACGACCTGGCCACGCTGCTGGACCTGGAGGGCGTCGCGGTCCGGTCCGGCCAGCACTGCGCCCATCCGCTGCTGCAGTTCTACGGGGTGGCGGCCACGCTGCGGGCATCGTTCGCGTTCTACAACACGCACGAGGAAGTGGATCGCTTCATTGCCGCCCTGAAGAAGGCGCGTAGCCTGCTGGCGTAACGACTGCGTTCTGCAGGGGCGATGCCAGTCGCGATCGCGCGTTCTTCTACTGCAGAACCTGTCGGGGCATGGCGGGATCGCGGTCGCGACTGACGTCGCTCCTACAGGTTGCCGGATTTCCGTAAAATCCGGCCATGGATACCCTGACATTCCGCACGGCCACCGACGCCGACATCCCCGAACTCGTCGCCCTGGTGACGTCCGCCTACCGGGGCGACGTCAGCAGGCAGGGCTGGACCACCGAAGCCGACCTTCTGGACGGCCAGCGCATCGACGACGACGGGCTTCGCCGCGACATCGAACGGCCGCGCAGCAGGATCATCATTGCCGAACGGGACGGTGCGCTACTCGCTTGTGCACACGTGGCGGACGACGACGGCGCCGGTTACTTCGGCATGTTCTCGGTGCGTCCCGACCTGCAGGGCGCCGGCGTGGGAAAAGCCATGCTGGTGGAAGCAGAGCGCATCGCGCGCGCCGAATGGCAACTGCCCGCAATGCGCATGACCGTGATCGACCTCCGTGATGAACTGATCGCCTTCTATGAGCGGCGCGGCTATGCGCGTACCGGGATCAAGAAGCCGTTCCCCTATGGCGATGCGCGCTACGGCATTCCCAAGCGCGACGACCTGCGTTTCGAGGTCCTGGAGAAGCCGCTATCGGGGGACACGGCATGAGCGGGACATGGACCTTCGTCTGTGCCACCGGCGAGTTGCTGCCCGGGGAAATGAAGACCGTCTTCGACGAAGTCACCGGCACACCGATCGTGGTCGTCAACCAGGACGGGGCGCTGTATGCGCTCGAGGACAAGTGCAGTCATGAGGATTTCGAACTGTCGTCGGGCAGTTTCGACCCGGCCGAGGGCAGCATCGAGTGCGTGCTGCATGGTGCGCGGTTCGATGTCAGGGACGGGCGCGCCCTCTGCGCACCGGCTTATTCGCCGGTGGTGAAGTTTCCGACCCGGATCGAGCACGGTGGCGTCTGGACCCGGGACGACAGGGACTGAGTCCGGAATGTGAAGCTTTTGTTGTAATCGCAAATCATTCTCATTATCCTGTCGCACCGCTGCGACAGGCTGTCGCAGCCGACCCGTCCGAGGCCTTGGTGCTGCGCGAGACCCGCCCTTTCCCGACCATGTTCGCCAGCTTGCTGCTGGCGTGCCTGCTCGTGCTGGCAGGCGGTTCGCCCCGGATCTTCTCTGACATGGTCGCCCAGACCGGAAGCGCATCGGCAGCGTCATCCCAGCACGATGATATGTCCGATCTACGGGACGACATGCACGCTGCGTCCGCCGCTCTGGTGGACAAGGCAACGGAAAGCCCACCGGTGCCGGCGGAGTGCGAAGGCGATGACGCTGTCGTCTCGCCCCCCTGCGGGCCGGTGTTGTCCCGGACACGCGCTGACGTTGGTGGTCACACCGACATGGCACCGCCGCGCGACATCCGTCACCCGGGCCGCGGACCGCCCTACGCCTGACCGCGTGCGCCGCATCCGTCGGCGCCGCCCTGCTGCTGCCTTCCGATCCTTGCGCCGACCGGGGTCGACCCGTCTCCATCACTTCCCGCCAGCCTTCGCCACCGGGTGTTCCTTCACCGCACCTGAGGATACTCATGAACCTGCGCCACTCTCCCCTCGCCACTGCCCTGCTGCTGGCCATCACCACACCTGCCTTTGCCGCCCCGGCCGGCGATGCCCCCGCCGACGCGGCCATGCAGGCCAAGGAACTCGATACCGTCGAAGTGCACGGTGAACGCGTGCAGAAGGCGAGTTCACCGAAGTACACCGAGGCACTGCTCGACACGCCCCAGACCATCACCGTGGTCACCAGTGAGGTGATGGCACAGCAGAACCTGCTCGGGCTGCGGGACGTGCTCAGCACGTTGCCCGGCATCACCTTCGGCGCCGGCGAAGGCGGCGGCGGTTATGGCGACAGCATCAACCTGCGCGGCTTCAACGCCACCACCGACATCACTGTGGACGGCGTGCGCGACAGCGCCCAGTACACCCGCACGGACAACTTCAATCTCGAATCGATCGAACTGATCAACGGCGCCAATTCAGCCATGTCGGGCGCGGGCTCGGTAGGCGGCAACATCAACTTGGTCAGCAAGATGGCAAGGGAGGGCGACTTCAATACCTTCACGCTGGGTGCCGGCACGGACAGCTTCGGTCGGGCAACCGTGGACAGCAATACCGACCTGGGCAAGGGCCAGGCGCTGCGTGTGAACGCGATGGTCCATCGCAACGACGTGCCCGATCGGGATGTCGAGGAATACAAGCGCTGGGGCGTTGCGCCTTCATTCGCGATCGGCCTCGGCTCGGACACCCGCTTCACGCTCAGCTACCTGCACCAGCACGACGAGAACATTCCGGAATACGGACTACCCTATTTCGCGGCCTATGGCGGGTTGCTGCCCGGCGTGAGCCGTGCAGCCTACTTCGGCTACCGCAACATGGACACGCAGGAGATCGATGTCGACGTGCTGACGGGCGTGTTCGAGCATGATTTCACCGATACGACCTCATTGCGCAGCCTGGCCCGCTATCAGAAGGTGGACCAGTACACGGTGGTCAATCCGACCCAGGGCACCTGGTGTCTCGACAGCGGTGTCAACCCGGCCAACGGCCAGCCCTGTGCTTCGCCGGGAACGTACCAGCCCAGTGGCCCGCGCGGAACAACCCGCGACACGACGAACGGCCTGGCGCTCAGCCAGACCGACCTGACCACGCGGTTCAGCACCGGCCGTGTTGAGCACGCACTGGTCGCCGGCGCCTCGTTCATGCACGAAACCTACGAACTGGACAACGGCAACACGCAGCGCAACGCCGACGGCACGGCTCCTGTTTATCCGGTGATGGACATCCACAACCCGAATAACGTGTACACGGCGCCGGCCAACTATATCCGCGCAGGGCACACGGACGGCACGCTGGACAACCAGGCGTTCTATGCGTTCGACACGCTGAAGTTCAATCCGAGATGGGAACTCGCACTGGGCGCGCGATACGAACACAACGAAGGCGACACGCGCACACTGACCTTTGCCACGCCTGCCGCGGGCGGCGCCATCACCGTCGGTCCCACCCTCAGGAATGAGGATGACCTGTTCTCGTACCGCGCCGGCGTCCTGTTCAAGCCGGCGGAGAATGGCAGTATCTACCTGTCCTACGCCAACTCGAAGACGCCATCGAAGGCATCCGTGAACGGAGCCTGCAATGCAGCGACTTGCGAGGTCGATCCGGAAACTGCAGTCAACATCGAACTGGGCACCAAGTGGAATCTGCTGGAAGACAGACTGGCAGTGACGGCGGCCCTGTTCCGTAACGAGCGCCAGAACTACAAGGTGGCCGATCCCAACAACCCGGATAATCCGTCCGGCACGCAGCAGTTGGATGGCAAGGCGCGCGTGGACGGCATCGCATTGGGTGTGGCCGGCAACATCACCCACGCTTGGTCGATCTTCGCCAACTACACCTATCTGGACAGCGAAGTCCTGCAGAGCGTGTCGGACCATGTGCGCGAGACCACCGGCATCGATGCCCAGGCAGGCAATCCGCTGCCGAATACGCCGGAGCATTCGGCCAGTGCCTGGACCACCTACGCGCTGCAGGGCTGGACGTTCGGCTACGGCGTCACCTACCAGGGCGACTTCTACACGGCGAGCACGGCGAATGCACCGCGCGTGAAGAGCTACACCATGCACCGGGCGATGGCGGGTTACCAGTTCAATGCACGCTTCGGACTGCAGTTGAACATCGACAACCTGTTCGACAAGGCGTATTTCACCCGCGTGCGCAACAACGGCTGGGCGACGCCGGGCGCGGCCCGCTCCGCCGTGCTGACGGCGACGTTCAAGTTCTGATCCGCGGGATGCGCTAGGCCCCACTTGCCCCGCCCATGCAGAATGGGCGGGGTTTTCCGTTCAAAGGCGACCGACGATGCTGCTGCCCATTCCTGATGTGCTGACAACGACCCAGGTCGCGCACGCCCGCGCGGTGCTCGACGCCGCCGACTGGGCCGACGGCCGCATCACCGCCGGCTATCAGTCGGCGAAGGCCAAGGACAACGCGCAGTTGCCGGAAGATTCACCTGCTGCACGTGATGTCGGCGCCATGGTGCTCGACGCGCTGGCGCGCAACAGCACGTTCTTTTCCGCAGCCCTGCCGAAGCGCATCTATCCGCCCCTGTTCAATCGCTACGGCGGCGGCCAGTCGTTCGGTTACCACGTCGACAACGCCATCCGCTACGACCGCAGCCGCGGTGGCGTGGAGCCGGTGCGGACCGACCTGTCGGCCACGCTCTTCCTCAGTGCGCCGGACGAGTACGACGGCGGCGAACTGATCATCGAAGACACCTTCGGCACGCAGAGCGTGAAGCTGCCGGCCGGACACATGGTGCTGTATCCCGGCACCAGCCTGCACAAGGTCACCCCGGTGACGCGGGGCGCGCGCGTGGCGTCGTTCTTCTGGATGCAGAGCATGGTGCGCGACGACGGGCACCGGCGACTGATGTTCGACCTGGATGTCGCGATCCGCCGCCTGAGCGCCGATGTGCCCGACCATCCCGCGCTGGTCCAGTTGACCGGTGTGTATCACAACCTGCTCAGGCAGTGGGCCGAGACCTGATCCCGCGCTCGCGACGCGGACAAGATTCGTTCTTGTTTGCACTTGATAAGTATTCTCATTTAAAATGACCCCTGTTCGACGTGCCGCTCTTGGCACGTCGCCGGGGAGCCGCTTGATCCACGTCCGTCCCACCGCTGCCAGCCCAATCCGCGTGTCCCGTCGACACGCGTCGTCTTGGCATGCGGGCTTGGTGGCCGCCGTGTTGTGGGGCGTGCTGGCCCTGTTGGGCCTCGCCGCTGCCGGTCTGCTGCACCCCGATGCCTCCAGTGTCCATGCCGTCTCCTACACCGGGCATGTGTCGGCGCATGTCCAGGATGGCGACCCACCGTACGACGTTCGACACCGCGCGCATCACCTGAAGAAACCGCGTCTCAGCGCACTGCAGGTCTTCACTCTCGCGTCGCCGGTCACTACGCCGGCCGTGTTTGCTTCCCGCGATTCCGACACCCCCGGAAGTGGCGACCTGCATTCGCAGCGCCGTATCTCCCATGACGCGTTGCCTCCTGGCCGTATCTGTCCCGCCCTCCGACTGCATCCGGGCCAAGCGCCGCCGCACGCAGCCTGACGGCCTCTTCGCCCGTACCGCGCGGGCCTGCATGACCGCACGCCGCCAGGCGCGTGCCTCCCTACCCTGTCCCCACTTCGATGAACCTCATGAAGAACTCTTGCAGCTCCCTGCAGGCGCCGTTGCGCCGCACCCGTCTTGCCATCGCCCTTATCGCCGTCGTGTCCGCGCCGGCACTCGCCCAGTCGATGCCGGATGGCGCCACCGATGCCACGGATCTCGACACCGTCGTGGTCACCGCCGCCGGCTTCGAACAGAAGATCACCGATGCGCCGGCCAGCATCAGCGTGATCACGGCGGAAGAGCTGCGCCAGCGTCCCTACATCACGCTGATCGACGCCGTGCGCGACCTGGAAGGCGTGGACGTCGGCGAGACGTCGGACAAGACCGGCCAGAAGACGATCAGCATCCGCGGCATGGGGCCGGATTACACGCTGATCCTCATCGACGGCAAACGCCAGAACAACCACGGCGACATCTACCCGAACTCGTTCGGCGGCAACCAGTTCAACCACATCCCGCCGCTGGACATGATCCAGCGCATCGAAGTGATCCGCGGTCCCGCATCGACGCTGTATGGCGCCGACGCGCTGGGTGGCGTGATCAACATCATCACCCGCAAGGTGTCCGATCGCTGGCGCGGGTCGGCCACGGTGGGCTACGGCTTCCAGGAGAACAGCGACTTCGGCAGCGACAGCACGTTCGACTTCGCCCTGATGGGACCCTTGGTGAAGGATCGCCTGGGCCTGGGGATACGCGGCTCCTGGTACGAGCGCAATGCATCCACGCCGGAATATGAAGCCATCACGGCGCCTGACGGCACGGTGTTCGAGCGGGCACTGGGCTTCGGTGGCGGCGGCAAGACGGTGGACAACACCAACAAGAGCGCGGGCGTCACGCTGAGCTGGACGCCGACGGACAACCAGAGCGTCGTCTTCGACTACGACACGTCGAAGCAGGTGTATGACAACACGCCGTACATCAACAATCTCGGTACCGAAACCTACCCACTGGGCACGGTGGACGGGCTGGCCGGCATCTGGCGCGCGGCGCCGCAGGTGGGTTACGCGGCCGACCAGGAATTCACCCGCGACCAGTGGTCGGTAACGCACAACGGCCAATGGGCCTTCGGCGACAGCTTCGTGTCGCTGGCGCATATCGACACCGGCAACCACGGCCGCACGCTGCCCTTCACGGTGGCCGAACGCCTGCTGCATCGGCAGATATTCCAGGGCACGGGAGCGTACGCAGGATTGAGCGTCGCCGAGCGCCAGGGCATCGCGGTCTCCACCTTTCTGCCGCGTCCGAAACGCACCATGGACAGCAGCCAGTACACGCTGGATGCGAAGCTGGATTTCGCCGTCGGCGATGCGCATCGCTTCGTGGTGGGTGGACAGCTCATCGATGGCGAGCTGGAAGACGGCGTGTTCGGCATGGAAGGCGGCGGCGATGGCGGCGGCACTGTGCAGGAACACAAGATGTGGTCGCTGTTCGCGGAGGACAACTGGAATCCGGTCGAGGCGCTGACCGTCACGTTGGGCCTGCGACACGACGACCACAATATCTTCGGCAGCCAGCTCAGTCCGCGTGCCTATGCCGTCTGGGATGTCAGCGAGGCATGGACACTGAAGGGTGGCGTCAGCACCGGCTTCAAGACGCCCAAGACCACGGATCTGTACGACGGCGTCACCGGTTTCGGTGGCCAGGGCACCACGCCCTTCGTCGGCAACCCGGACCTGCAGCCCGAAACAAGCGTCAACAGCGAGATCGCGCTCTACTGGACCTCGCCGGACGACGCGCACAACTTCAATGTCACCGTGTTCCGCAACGACTTCGACGACAAGATCGCACGCGGTGAAACCAGCCTTAGCTGCGAGCAGACGGGCGGCGTGCGTCCCTGTGCCAACCTCGGCGACTACGCGCAGCTGGGGTACACCACCTACGCGCAGAACATCAACATCGACGAAGTGCGCATTCAGGGCGCCGAGGTCGCGGGGCGTTGGGGCATCACCGACACCCTGTCGCTGCGTGCCAACTACACCCTCACCGACAGCGAGCAGCTGAGTGGTGCGCAGAGGGGCTTGCCGCTGACCAACACCGCCCGACACATGGCGAACACCAGCCTGAACTGGCAGGCGACCGACAATTTCAGCCTGCAGCTGCTGGCGGAAGCCCGTTCCAAGCGCTATCGCGACACCCTCAATGGCGTGCGCCGCGACTACCAGGACTACACGGTGCTGCACTTGGGCGCGCAATACCGCTTCAACGAGCATGTCTCGGTATCGGGCCGCATCAACAACCTGCTCGACGAGGACTTCACCACCTTCCAGACGGTCTTCAGCGACCTCAACAACGACGGCATCTACACCTCCAACGAAGTGTCGTACCTGGACGACTACAACAACAAGGACAAGTCGCGGAACCTGTGGCTGAGCCTCAACGTCAACTTCTGACTCTGAAGTGCCTTCCCCTCTCCACGCGGGAGGGGCGCACCCTTAATTGAGAGCCATTCTCATCTGTGATGTAATGACTACCCGCCCCAACCTGCGCCGAGACTGCCGTTGTCCCCTCCCGCTTCCCCTGCCCTCCAGCAACAACGCCGTGGCTTCTGGCTGCGCACGTTGCACCAGTGGCACTGGATCAGTTCGGCGGTATGCCTGATCGGCATGCTGCTGTTCGCGATCACGGGGATCACGCTTAACCACGCCGCGAAGATCGAAGCCACGCCCGAGGTCACCAACCTTACCGCCACCCTTCCTGCACCCGTCGTCGCCACGCTGGGCGATCGGCAGGAAGGCAATGCACCCCTGCCTGCGGCCGTTGGCGATTGGCTGGAGCAGGAAC
Organism: uncultured Pseudoxanthomonas sp.; assembly: GCA_966210745.1. GTDB lineage: Bacteria > Pseudomonadota > Gammaproteobacteria > Xanthomonadales > Xanthomonadaceae > Pseudoxanthomonas_A. Next base: position 51,427 of record CBIHLJ010000007.1, on the reverse strand, counting down.
TGTCGATATCGATCGGCACGCGACCCGCAGAGTGGTCCGACACGGAGTTGTACCTCTCGATGCCCGGGCCCGGCGCCGATGCGTGGCTGAGCATCGACCGCGAAACCGGCGCCGTCGAGTACGAGCGAACCAGCCGAGGCTGGATCTCCTACTTCAACGACCTGCACAAGGGCCGCAATGCCGGACCGGCGTGGGGATGGTTCCTGGACATCTTCGCCGTGGCCTGCCTGGTGTTCTGCATCACCGGCCTGTTCCTGCTCTACCTGCACGGCCGGCAGCGCCGCATGACCTGGCCGATGGTGGGCCTGGGCCTGCTGGTACCGCTGCTGATCGCGCTGCTCTTCATCCATTGACCCTTTCCCCTACCCGGAACCTCGCATGTCGAAGATCGTCGTCCACACCACGCTGACCATCGCGCTCAGCGGCCTGCTGGCCACGCCGGCCTACGCCGCCACGCTCGACGTCAATGTCGAGATCCCAAAACTCAACGTGGCCGAGTACCACCGTCCTTATGTCGCCGTGTGGATCGAAGGCGCAGACCAGAAGGTCGCCGCCAACCTCTCGATCTGGTACCAGCAGACCAGCAACTCTGAAGGCCATGGCACCAAGTGGCTGCCGGACATGCGCCAGTGGTGGCGCAAATCCGGCCGCGCGCTGAAGGTGCCGGTGGATGGTGTGACGGGACCCACCAAGCCGGTCGGCAAGCACGCGTTGAGCTTCAGCGACAAGCAGCACCTGGCCAAGCTGGCACCCGGCCAGTACACGCTGGTCGTCGAGGCAGCGCGCGAAGTCGGTGGTCGTGAACTGCTGAAGATCCCTTTCACCTGGCCCGCCAAGGGCGCTCCTCAGTCGGGCAAGGCGCAGGGCGCCACCGAACTGGGCGCCGTCACGCTGACGGTCAAACCCTGACCCTCTTTCACCTGCACCGCTGGAGATTCCGATGAAGCGTTCCCTCGCCGTTGCCATTGTCCTGGCCTCCGCCATCCCCGCCACCGCGCTGGCGCACAAGGCGTGGCTGCAACCGTCGCAGACCGTCATCGCCGGCACCAATCCGTGGATCACGGTGGATGCCGCGGTGTCCAACGACCTGTTCTACTTCAACCACGTGCCGCTTCGCACCGAAGGCCTGGTCATCACTGCGCCGGATGGCTCCACCGCCGAGGCGCAGAACCTCGCTACGGGCAAGTACCGCACGGTGTTCGATATCGAGCTGAAACAGCAGGGCACCTACCGCATCGCCACGGTCAACAAGAACCTGATGGTTCGCTGGGAAGGCGCCGACGGCAAGCCGGGCGGCCTGCGGGGCGCGAAGCCTGAAGACCTGGCGACCAAGGTACCGAAGGATGCCAAGAACCTGCAGGTATCGCAGTCGATCGGCCGCATCGAAACGTTCGTGACCAATGGGGCACCGAACGACACCGCGTTGAAGAGCACGGGGGAAGGCATCGAACTGGTGCCGGTGACGCACCCGAACGACCTGTTCGCGGGTGAAGCAGCCACGTTCCGGATGCTGGTCGACGGCAAGCCCGCGGCTGGCCTGGAATTCGAGATCACGCGCGGCGGCACGCGCTATCGCAACGCGCAGGAAGAGATCAAGGTCGCCACCGACGCCCGCGGCGAGTTCAGCGTGACCTGGCCGGAAGCCGGCATGTACTGGCTTGAAACGGGGACACAGGACGACAAGACGTCAATCCCGCAGGCCAGGCAGCGTCGCCTGAGCTACGTGGCCACGCTCGAAGTGCTGCCGCAGTGACGCACAGGGCGCCGCCGGACAGGCATCCGGCGGCGCGCATTGGAATGGACGTCTCCCTCTCCCCACCCTCCGCACCTCCATCGCCCGTGCAGGCCCTGCACGGGCAGACCATGGGCACCACCTGGTCGGTGCAATTCGCCGGCACGGCGCGCCTCGATCTCCACACACTGCATGACGCGGTCCAGGCGCGCCTGGACCAGGTCGTGGCACAGATGAGCACGTGGCATGCGGACACGGACATCATGCGCTTCAGCCGTGACATGGCGGGAGAATGGTTCGCGTTGCAGGACGACTTCCTGCACGTGCTGACGGCAGCGCTCGAGATCGCGGCCGCCAGCGAGGGCGCCTTCGATCCGACCGTGTCGCCCCTGGTGGCCGCGTGGGGTTTCGGCGCGCATGCGGGCGGGCGCGGGCGTCCCACGCCGGCCGATCTCGTCGCGGCGCGCGCGCGCGTTGGCTGGCAGCACCTCCGCTTCGATGCCGACCAACGCCGCGTCAAGCAGCCCGGGGGCCTCATGCTTGATCTGTCGGCCATCGCCAAGGGCTACGGCGTCGATGTCGTCGCGGCGCTGCTGCGCCGTCGTGGCATCGACAGCGCGCTGGTCGAAGTCGGCGGCGAGCTGTACGGCTATGGTCGCAAGTTGGACGGCCAGCCCTGGCGCGTACTGGTGGAGTCATCGCCGGATGAAGAAGTGGACAGCAAGGGTCTGGAGCCGCGCGTGCTCATCCTCGATGGCGTGGCGGCCGCGACCTCAGGTGACCGCTGGCATGCCTATGCGCATGAAGGTCGCCGCTACTCGCACACCATCGACCCGCGCAGTGGCGAACCGGTGACCGATGCCGCAGCAGCGGTCACCGTGGTCGCGGCCGATGCCATGCGAGCCGATGCGTGGGCGACCGCGTTGACCGTGATGGGGGCAACGGCTGGGCGGGCATTCGCAGCGCGCCACGGATTGGCCGCGCGCTTCCTGCAACGCTCTGCACAGGGCCTGCAGGAAACGATGACGCCCGCGTTCGAGCGACACCTCGAGGCATGAGCGCGTCCCCGGCTCCCTCGCGCGGAATCGCTCCGCTGCTGGGCAATACGTTTGCAATCCTGCTGCTGGCCACATGCGCGTGGCTGTTCGCAAGCCTCCACGAGGGCGACTGGTGGTTGGCCACGCCATCGGCGGCACGCGGATATGCCGCTGCGGCAGCGCTGCTTGCGTATGCAGGATTGACGGGCTGGTTCCTGCAACGCGCCCGCGTGCGCGAGCGCGCCGCCCAGCCCAGCACGCAGGCCGTGCAGGATGCGGTGTGGGTCGTGCATGCCAGCCAGACTGGCTTCGCGCTGGAACTGGCCAACCTGACCGCCACCACGCTCCACCAGAGCGGTGTGGCCGTGCAACGCGCGGGACTCGAGCACCTGGATGCGGTCAGGCTGAAGAGCATGACCCGCGCGGTCTTCGTGGTCAGTACGACCGGTGAAGGCGACCCACCCGACCCCGCCTTGGGCTTCGTGCGCCGGGTGATGCCGCAATCGCTTCCTCTGGCAGGCTTGCAGTACGCCGTGCTTGCGCTGGGCGACCGTGAGTACACGCACTTCTGCGCTTTCGGCCATCAACTTGACGACTGGCTGCGCCGCCATGGCGCGCAACCGCTGTTCGACATGGTCGAGGTAGACAACGCCGACGACAGCGCGCTGCGCCATTGGCAGCACCACATCGGCCAGCTCGGCAATGGCGCCGACATGCCCGACTGGTCGGCGCCACGCTACGAATCCTGGCGGTTGCGCGATCGCATCGAACTGAATCCCGGAAGTCTCGGCGGCCCCGCGTTCCATCTTTCGTTGGAGCCCGTTGAAGGCACGATGCCGGCATGGACGGCCGGCGACATTGCCGAGATCGGTCCACGACACGCCCTCGCCGATGTCGAGGCTCTCCTGCTTGCCTGTGGCCTGCAGGGCGATGCGGTCGTGGACTGGCAAGGCGAACGGGTGACGCTGGCCGACGCGCTCGCACGCAGTCAGTGGCCCTCCACCGCCGGAGCGCCCCAGCTTCTGGACGCGCAGGCGCTCGTTGACGTCTGCGTGCCGCTGCCGCATCGCGAGTACTCCGTCGCGTCGATACCCGAAGATGGCGCGCTGCACCTGCTGGTCCGCCTGATGCAGCGCGCAGACGGTGCGCCCGGACTCGGTAGCGGATGGCTGTGCCTGCATGCCCGACCTGGGGAAACGATCCCGCTCCGTATCCGGAAGAATCCCAACTTCCATTCCCCCGCTGCACGCGTGCCGATGGTGCTGATTGGCAACGGCACGGGGCTGGCGGGATTGCGTGCGCACTTGAAGGCACGGATGCGGGCGGGAGCGACCCGAAACTGGCTGCTGTTCGGCGAACGCCAGCGTACCCGCGACTTCTTCCATGCCGACGAACTCATGGCATGGCATTCACAGGGTGTGCTCGAACACCTTGACCTGGCCTTCTCCCGGGATGAAGGTGAACACCGGTACGTCCAGCACGCCCTGCTGTCGCAGGCCGAGCGTCTTCGTCAGTGGATCAACGAAGGTGCCGCCCTGTACGTGTGTGGCAGCCTCGCGGGCATGGCGCCGGACGTGGACGCCGCGCTGCGCCGGATACTCGGCGACGACAAGGTCGAGCAACTGCGCGGTGACGGCCGCTACCGCCGCGACGTGTACTGACGCCATCCGCTCAGGCGTTCTTGCCAGCGCCCTCATCCTCGATGCGGATGGCCAACAGTTCGCCACCACCGTGCAGCGCGTAGCGGGTACGCGCCGGCCCGGCGGCGAGGATGGCGGTGTCACCGCTCCAGAGATTCCCGAGCCCGCAATCGGCATCGAACGCCGCCTGCCCGGCGAGCAGGTGAATTACCCAATGCACGCCAGGCTCGGTGAAGAACAGCATCGGTCCAACCAAGGGGCGATGCAGCAGTTCGGTGCGGACGACGTCGCGTCGCCACATCAGATTGAAGTCATGCGTGGGGCCGTCTACCAGTTCGCCGGTCACTGCGTCTTCGCCCGCGAAACGATGGCGACCATGCGGTGGTGCAAGGTCCGCTACGCGCATCCCGTCGAAACGGAGGCGCAGGCCATTGCCACGCAACAGGACCAGTTCGCGATCAATGCCGGGGAACGCGGAAAAAGCGGCGTCATGCTCGATCTCGGCGATCGAGAGGCGCCAGTCCCATGCCTCGGTGTCGGGCACGCGCACGATCTCGCGCGTCCAGCCTAAGCCATTCCTCCATCGCTCCCGCCGGTACTCGTTGGCAGGAATGATGCGCGACACGTCCGGCATGGTGTTTCCCCGTCAGGATGCGGCGCGATTCTAGCCCCTTCGCACTTCCTGGGCAGCCATGCGGCCGCCCCAGAACGACATCGCCCGGATGCGCTTCCTGCGCACCCGGGCGATGTCCACCTCCGTGTCGGCGTCCTGACAGTGACTGGCCAGTGCCTGTTCCTGCCCTTGCGCATCCTGCGCGTTGTAGTTACGTCCTTGTCGGCCTCCTGCCTGTTTCCCCCTTGGCATCCAGCCCCTGTGTCCGGCGTTCCACATCCTGTGGAAGCGCCGGACACGGGAATCCATCAGCGCCGCGCTACCGGCTTTGCGGGCGTTGCGGCTGCGGCGCCCGGCTTGCGCACCGGGGTCGCACCAGCCCGCAGTTCGATGCGGTCGCGGTTCTGTTCCACGGTACTCAGGCCGATGCCCTTCACCATCGCCAGTTCCTCAGCGCTCTTGAACGGCCCGTTGGCCTTGCGGTATTCGACGATGGCGACAGCCTTCGCCGGACCCACGCCCACCAGCACGCGATCAAGTGCGGCCGCATCCGCCGTGTTGATGTTGACCTTCTCTGCGGCCATCGCCTGCATGGCGAGCAGCAGTGAAAGAGCAGCGGCAGATACGATGTGGATGAACGACTTCATGACAACTCTCCTTGTGACGTTGGACTCTCCATGGATGGCGGATGCGTCGACGCATCCGTCATGTTCCGTCGATCGCCTGAGGCCCGCGACGGTAGGGAAAGTGTCCAGCGCCCATGGGCGTCAAGGTATCGCCACGGCGCGTGCGAATCTGCCCGTAAACACCCCGGCCATGCGTAGGAAAAGTCCTACCCCAGGCAAGGGCGTAGAATGGAGCGCTACGTCTTCAGTACCCCGGAGTTGCCATGGATACCGCCAAAGTCGACCGCTACGTAGCCGAGAAATGGGATGACGACATCGTCCCGCAGCTGGTCGAGTACATCCGCATCCCCAACAAGTCGCCGATGTTCGACAAGGACTGGGTGGCCAACGGATACATGGAACAGGCAGTCCAGCTGATGGAGCGTTGGGCGAAGGCCCAATCGGTGCCCGGCATGCAGGTCGAAGTGGTGCGCCTGGAAGGCCGCACGCCGCTGATCCTCATCGAGATTCCCGCCAGCGGCCCGGAAACGGGCGTCGACACGGTCCTGCTGTACGGTCATCTGGACAAACAGCCCGAGATGACCGGATGGGACGACGACCTCGGACCCTGGATCCCGGTCATCAAAGGCGACAAGCTGTATGGCCGCGGCGGCGCCGACGACGGTTACGCGATCTTCGGCTCGCTTGCCGCCATCCAGGCGCTGCAGCAGCAGGGCGTGCCGCACGCGCGCTGCGTCATCCTGATCGAGGCCTGCGAGGAGTCCGGCAGCTACGATCTGCCGGCCTATGTCGATCACCTGGCAGGCCGCATCGGCATGCCGTCGCTGGTCGTGTGCCTGGATTCGGGCTGCGGCAACTACGACCAGCTCTGGTGCACCACCTCGCTGCGCGGCCTGGCCGGCGGCAACTTTACCGTCAAGGTGCTTGAGGAAGGCGTGCACTCGGGCGACGCATCCGGCGTGGTGCCGTCCAGCTTCCGCCTGCTGCGCCAGCTGCTGTCGCGGCTGGAGGACGAACAGACCGGCCGCATCCTGCCGGAGGGCCTGCAGGTTGAGATCCCCGCGGACCGCCTTGCGCAGGCCCAGGAAGCCGCGCGCGTGCTGGACACGGCCGTGTTCGACAAGTTTCCATTCCTGCCGGGCATGACCCCGATGGCGGACGACCTGGCGCAGCTGGTGCTCAACCGCACCTGGCGCCCGGCGCTTTCGGTGACCGGCGTGGACGGCATGCCGCCGTTGTCGTCAGCCGGCAACGTGCTGCGACCACACACCTCGGTGAAGCTGTCGCTGCGCCTGCCGCCCACGCTGGATGGCAAACAGGCCGGCCAGTTGCTGAAGGACCTGCTGGAGAAGGATGCACCCAACGGTGCGCAGGTCAGCCTGGACCTGGAGAAGGCCAGCACCGGGTGGAACGCGCCCGCCATGTCGCCGTGGCTGGAGAAGGCCATCGACGCCTCCAGCCGCGAGTTCTTCGGCGCCCCGGCGATGTACATGGGCGAAGGCGGCACCATTCCTTTCATGGGCATGCTGGGCGAGAAGTTCCCCGGCGCGCAGTTCATGATCACGGGGGTGCTGGGCCCGCATTCCAATGCCCACGGGCCGAACGAATTCCTGCACATCCCGATGGGCAAGAAGGTCACCGCCTGCGTGGCGCGCGTGATCGCCGAACACCATGCCGCCAGCGTCCGCGGCGAAACCACGGGCGTGGGTGTGGTGGCCGGTGGCGAGCAGCACGGCGACCACGGCTGCTGCTGACCCAGATGGTTCGCGGGGGAGTCCTGGGTTACCCTCCGGACACCCCCGCAATCCCAACCGGAGCGACTCGATGGAACAGATCTTTGGCGGCGGCATCCTCTGGACGTTGTTGATCGGCTTCCTCGCCGGCTTGCTGGCAAGGGCCCTCAAGCCCGGCAACGACAAGCTGGGCATCTTCATGACCATCCTGCTGGGCATCGCCGGCGCGCTGCTGGCCCGATTCATCGGCGGTGCGCTGGGCTGGTACGGCCCGGGCGATCCGGCCGGCTTCATCGCCTCGGTGGTGGGCGCCATCGTGCTGCTCTTCATCTACGCCATGGTGAAAAAGAAGGCCTGAGGCCCCGGAAACACCCGGACGGCCCAACGCCATGAAGAGCCCCGCCATGCGGGGCTTTTTCTTGCGCCCGCGCGGCGCGGACGACCGCTTTCATAAATCTTCATTCGGCTGTCAGGCGCTTCACCGAGGCCCGCGATGGAATGACGCTCCCTTCCAAGGAGTCATGCCATGCGTCGTTCCCTGCTGTTGTTGTTCCTCGTCATGTCGCCCGTGGCACACGCGGCGGAACCGGCCGCCAGCGCCCCCGTCCTGCCCGATGCCTATCGCGCGCCCCCGCTGACGCAGGATGGCTGGCAGACCGCCGACGCCCGTCGCGGCGGTTGGCAGGTTGAGCGTCTGCATGCGCTGGAGGCGGCCATCGCCAAGGGGGATTACCCGGGGGTCACCAGCATCGTCATCGCCCACCAGGGCAAGCTGGTCTACGAGCGCTACTTCAACGGCGGTGGCCCGGACGTGCTCAACGACACGCGCTCGGCCACCAAGAGCGTCACCGCCCTGCTGCTGGGGGCGGCGATCGATCAAGGGCACCTCCCGGGTGCGCAGGCACCCGTGTATCCCTACTTCGCCGACAGGCAACCGTGGCAGAACCCCAGTCCGCGCAAGCAGCGGATGACGCTGGAAGACCTGCTCACGATGAGCTCGGCCTGGGAGTGCGACGACGAAAACCCGTTCTCCGCCGGCAACGAAGAACGCATGTACGTGAGCGAGGACTGGACCCGGTTCGCGCTGGACCTGCCGGTGCGTGGCTTCGCGCCTTGGATGACGCGCCCCGAGGACAGCCCGCATGGCCGGGCCTTTTCGTACTGCACGGCGGGCAGCTTCCTGCTGGGTGCGGTGATTGAACGGGCAACAGGCAAGCCGCTGGCGGCCTTTGCTGCCGAGGCACTGGAACGCCCGCTGGGCATCCAGCAGGTGCAGTGGAACAGGTCGTCGGAAGGTGTGGGCATGGGCGGCGGCGGCACGCGCTACCGCAGTCGCGACCTGGCCAAGCTCGGGCAACTGTTGGCCGATGGTGGCCGCTGGCAGGGCCGGCAGATCATCTCCACGCCCTGGATCAACGCGGCACTGACGGTGCATGCGCAGGCGCGCGAGGATGCGGACTACGGCTACCAGTTCTGGCGGTTCCGTTTCCCGCGTGCGGAAGGAGAGCAGGCAGCGTGGGCGATGTCGGGCAACGGCGGCAACTACGTCTTCATCGTGCCCGAACGGCAGCTGGTGACGGTGATCACGCGGACCTCGTTCAACCAGCGCAACGTACACCCGCAGTCGCAGCAGATGTTTGGCGACTACGTGCTCAAGGCGATGCCGTAAGGCTTTCCAGCAACGCAACGGGCACCTTGCCGTGCTCGAGCGCGACGCGCCGGTTCAGCGCATCCACGCTGCGGGCGAAGTCTGGCTCGGCTGCCATCGTCCTGAACAACGGCGACATCCGCAGGTAAGCCGCATCGCTGTAACCCGCATCCACCGCGTGTTGCAGCGATGCGAGCGCCGTCGCACGATCACCGGCGGCCTCGCGCAGCAACACGACTTCAAGCCAGTCGGAGGGGTAGCCCGCACCGCCTTCCAACTCGCGGACAAGGCCGTCGGCACGCGCACTGGCCCACGCCGGGTCGACGGCGCCGGCATGAAGGCGGGCCAGCGTCGTCGGCAGGCTGGCGCCGGGACGCAAGGCTTCGGCCTGCCGATAGGCGGCCAGGGCCGCGGCGGGATCACCCCGCAGTTGCGCCAGTTCGGCCGCCAGCTGGAACAGGTCGGCATGTTCCGTGCCGCGCCGCATGGCCTGGTCCAGCGCGGCCTGCGCTTCCGTCGTGCGGCCGTGGCGGAACAGGAAACGCGGCCACGCGATGTTGGAGAACACGTTGTCGGGATACAGCGCGAAGCTCTGGCGATAACGCGCTTCCGCGGCCTGCGGGTAGCCCAGCAGATCCAGGATGCCCGCGATCTGCACCTGCAGGTAGCGCACGCGCGCAGGATCGCCGCGCAATGATGTGTTCGCGAGCAGCGCCTGGGCGAGCAGCCCTTTGCGGTCGTAGAGGTAGGCCGCGGACGCGCGGCTGCTGTCGGCGGCGGGATCCAGGGCAAGCGCGCGTTCGTAACCGGCAAGCGCATCGTCGATGCGTCCGCGACAGTCATGCGAGTAACCCAGGGCGGCATGGGCAGTCACGCGCCCGGGCTGCGCGCGGATAGCCTGCTCGGCCAGCGCCTGCGCGCGCGCCGCCCATTCCGGGGGAAAATTGAACAGGCAGACGCGGGCACTGTAGGCGCGGCTCAATCCGACCAGCGCATCCACGTTGCCGGGCTTTTCTTCAAGGGCCTGGTCGAAGAGTTCGACCGCGCGTTCGTTGTCATCGCGCTGGCCGATGCTGGCGTAGTAGGCGGCACGCTGCAGCAACGAGGGCGGGGCGGTCGCCGAGGCCAGCGTACGGGCGTCCTTGCCATCGACATGCTGCTTCCACGCCCACAATCCCGCACATGCTGCGAACACCACAACGCCTGCCATGGCCATGACCACCCGGCGTGATCGATGCGATCCGGGTTCCGGCATGTTTGCGGGCTCGAAGACAGGCATCGGTTCCGGCCGCACACATAGCTGGTAGCCCTGCCCACGCACCGACCGCAAGTAGCGCGGACGGCGTCCGTCGTCCCCCAGCGCCTGGCGCAGCAGTTTCACCCGCTGGGTGACGGTCTCCTCGTTGACGACCGCCGGTGCCCACACGCGCTGGATGAGCTCGTCGAAACCCACGACGCGGTCGCCCTGCTCCACCAGATGGCGCAGCAACTGGAAACTGAGCCCCGCCACGTTGAGGAGCGCGCCGTCGCGCTCGACGCGCTGCCGCTCCAGATCGACCACCAGATCGTCCAGGCGGTAGCGCGCGCAGCTCACGCCATTACTCACTGCGGCCGTAGACATCCTCGAAGCGGACGATGTCGTCTTCACCCAAGTAGCTGCCGGACTGCACTTCGATCAACTCGAGCGGCACTTTGCCGGGATTCTCGAGGCGGTGCTTCACGCCCAGCGGGATGTAGGTGCTCTCGTTCTCGGACAGCAGCAATGTCTCGTCGCCCCGCGTCACCTTGGCCGTGCCGCTGACCACGATCCAGTGCTCGGCGCGGTGGTGATGCATCTGCAGGCTGAGCGCGGCGCCCGGCTTGACCTTGATCCGCTTCACCTGGTGGCGGCCGCCGTTGTCGACGGAATCATAGCTGCCCCACGGACGATGCACCTCGCGATGCAGGACGGCCTGGCTGCGCTGCTCCTTCTTCAGCTGGGCAACGACCAGCTTGACTTCCTGCACACGGTCCTTGCGTGCGACCAGCACCGCGTCGTCCGTTTCGACCACCACGATGTCGTCCACCCCCACCAGCGCGACCAGGCGCTGCGCGTAGGCATAGCTGTTGCGACTGTCAACGGCGATCACGTCACCGTGGTGTGCGTTGCCGTCGGCATCGCGCTCGGCGACATCCCACAGCGCAGACCAGCTGCCGACATCGCTCCAGCCGATGTCGACCGGCAGCACCATCGCATGCTCCGTCTTCTCGAACACCGCGTAGTCGATCGAGTCCGACGGACAGGCCGCGAAGGCCTCCTTGTCCAGTCGGACGAAATCGCCGTCGTGCCGAGCCGCCGCATGCGCAGCGCGCACCGCGTCGACGATGTCGGGACGGAACCGCGCGAGTTCTTCGAGGTAGCGGCTGGCACGGAACAGGAACATACCGCTGTTCCAGTAGTACCCGCCGACATCGAGGTAAGACTGGGCCGTGGCGGCATCGGGCTTCTCGACGAAGCGCGACACCTTTCGCAGGCCTTCGCCCGCTTCCGCCTGGATGTAGCCGAAGCCGGTTTCCGGCGCTGCGGGAACGATCCCGAACGTCACCAGCGCGCCCGCATCCGCGGCAGCCGAGGCTTCGCGCACGGCGCGCTGGAAGCCGGCCACATCGCGGACCACATGGTCCGATGGCAGCACGAGCAGCAGCGGATCACCACCGTCCGCCATCGATTGCAGCGCCGCCGCCGCAATCGCAGGGGCCGTATTGCGGCCGACGGGCTCCAGCAGGATCGCCGGCGCGGGCGCTCCAACCTGTCGCAGCTGTTCGGCGACCAGGAAGCGGTGCTCTTCATTCGCAACCACGATAGGCGCAAGTTCGGCGATGACCTCCACGCGGCGCCATGTCGCCTGCACCATCGTGTCGTCACCCGCCAGCGGCAGGAACTGCTTGGGATAGGCCTCGCGCGATAGCGGCCACAGGCGCGTGCCGGAGCCGCCGGACAGCAGCACGGGTTGGAGGTGGGCCATGCAAGCCTCGCAAGTCGGTGGGACGCCAGTTTACCCTGTACGCCTTATCGCCTCTGCGTGGCCGCGACTGTATGAACCCAACGATTCAGGACCCTTCCGGACGCGGCGCCCAGCGCCTGGAGTGGGCGCGCGGTGCGCTTGGCGACCCGTACGCGCAGCTCGAACGCGCGTCGATGGACGCGGGCTACCGCAGCTACTGGCGCAGCCTGGGCGACGGACCCGGACGGATCGTGATGGATTCCCCGCCCGGCCTGGAGGATGTGCGGCCGTGGTTGGCGATGCGCGAGTTGCTGGCCAGTGGCGACGTCCGCGTGCCGGATGTGCTGGCCATCGATACGGAACACGGCTTCCTGCTGCTCGAAGACCTGGGTGGCCCGACGCTGGCGCACGTGATCAGCGAGGACAATGCCGACACCTGGTTCGACGCCGCCATCGAACAGCTGCTGCGCCTGCAGGCCATTGCGCCGCCGGACGGCATGGGGGAGTTCGGCGAGGCGCTGCTGCAGCGCGATGCTGGCCTGTTCGACGAATGGTTCCTGCGCCGCCACCTGGGCCTGACGCTGGATTGCGGCGAGACCGAAGGGCTGGAATTGTCGCAGCGTCGCCTGATGGACAACGCGCTGTCGCAGGCCCGCGTGTTGACCCACCGCGACTTCATGCCGCGCAACCTGATGCCGGTGACGCCGGGGCCGGCGGTGATCGATTTCCAGGACTGCGTGCGCGGCCCCGTCGCGTACGACGCGATGAGCCTGTTCAAGGATGCGTTCCTGAGCTGGCCGATCGAACGCGTCGACGGCTGGCTGGCGCGCTACCACGCACGTGCCGCCCGTGCCGGGCTGCCGGTGCCGGAGCTGAAGGTGTTCCTGCGCGATGCCGACTGGATGGGCATCCAGCGGCACCTGAAGATCCTCGGCATTTTCTCGCGCCTGCATTACCGCGATGGCAAGACCCGCTACCTGCCCGACGTGCCGCGTTTCATCCGCTACCTGGACGAGGTGCTGCCGCGCTACCCCGAACTCGCGGGCCTCCACACCCTGCTCGACAAACGCATCAAGCCGGTGTTGCATGCGCGGGGTGAGATCGCATGAAGGCACTGATCTTCGCGGCTGGTCTTGGCGAGCGCATGCGGCCGTTGACCGACCACACGCCCAAGCCGCTGATCGAAGCCGGAGGCAAACCACTGATCGTCTGGCATCTCGAAAAGCTGGCAGCGCTCGGCGTGCGCGATGTCGTCATCAACACCAGCTGGCTGGCTGACCGGTTCCCGGAGGCGCTGGGTGATGGCAAACGCTGGGGAATGAACATCCATTACCTGTACGAAGGCGACACGCCACTCGAAACCGGCGGCGGCATGCTCAACGCGCGCCCGCTGCTGGGCGAAGCGCCCTTCCTGCTGGTCAATGGCGATATCTGGACCGATTTCGATTTCGCGCGGCTGCCGCGCGAACCGCAGGGCCTGGCACATCTGGTGATGGTGGAGCCTCCGGTCTTTGCGCCGCGCGGGGACTTCGCACTCGACGCTGCCGGCCAGCTGCACCGCGAAGGCGAACAGCGACTGACGTACGCTGGCCTGGGGCTTTACCGCCCCACACTGCTGGATCACTGGCAGGAGCACATCACCGGCGAGCTCCGTGTCACGCCCGGTGGCAAGCCGCGTTTCCCGTTGCTGCCCCTCCTGCATGCCGGCATGGCCGCAGGACGCGTGACGGGCGAGCGTCTGCAGGGGCGCTGGACCGATGTCGGCACGCCGCAACGGCTTGCCGACCTGGAAGCCACGCTGAGCGCATAGCCAACAGCGTTCTTCCCTGCGCTAAGCCGAAAACACCGCGGGCATGACCCGCTCCTACAGCACGCTGCGCAGGAACGGGACCGTGATGCGCCGCTGTGCAGCGAGGGATGCGCGGTCGAGGCGGTCCAGCAGTGCCACCAGCGTGCCCAGGTCGCGATCGGTCCGCGTAAGCAGCCATTCCAGCGCGGCATCTTCCAGCACCAGGCCTCGCCGCTGCGCACGCTCGCGCAGCACATCGCGGCGGCCGGCATCGTCCAGGGGGTCGAGCATCACGCGCAAGCACTGCTGAAGGCGCGAACGCAGGTCGGGAAGACCAAGGCCGATGTCGTCCGGGATGCCGCGCGCGGTGTACAGCACGTTCAAACCGGAGGCACGTGCGCGGTTGTGGAAATCGAACAGCGCCACTTCATCCTCGTGCGCGCCCGCGATCACCTCGATACCGTCCAGCGCAACCACGTCATTGCCCTCCAGTGCGTCGAGTGCATCGCGCAACCGGCCGGCCGCAGCCGCCATCGGCAGATAGGCCGCGCGACGATGCTGCTGTTCGGTGGCGGCGCACAGTGCCAGCGCCAGATGGGTCTTGCCGGTCCTTGAAGGGCCGGCCAGATAAACCCAGTCAGCACCCGGCCTGGTCGCCAGTGCATCCAGCGCCGCCAACGCGCCTTCCGGCGGACCGATGAAGCTCTCGAAGCGCTGATCCGGTGGATAGCGCAGCGTCAACGGCAATTGCGGACCAAGATCGGTGCCCTGCATGTCCCTGCTCACGGCGTATCGATGTCGCGCGCCGACGCCTGCTCCACGCTGCCCTTGTCGATGTACGAATCCAGCACGATGGACGGCCGGTCGCCGGCATACAACCGGCTCTGCGTGTAGCGCTCGTGGGCGAAGCGAAGCAGCACGTTCGCGATCGCCGCCACCGGCAGCGCCAGCAGCATGCCGAGGAAACCGAACAACTGACCACCGGCCATGATGGCGAAGATCACCGCCACCGGATGCAGGCCGATGCGATCACCCACGATGCGCGGCGTCAGCACGTAACCTTCCAGCATCTGGCCGACCACGAACACGCCCAGCACCATCGCCACCAGCGACCAGTCGCCACCGGACTGCACCAGTGCGGCGATCACACCCAGCACGATGCCGGTGGCGGTGCCAAGGTAGGGCACGAAGCTGATCAGGCCAGCGATGATGCCGATCAGCAGGCCCACCTTCAGGCCCACCACCGACAGGCCGGCCGCATAGATCGCGCCGAGCGCCAGCATGACCAGGAACTGGCCGCGCAGGAATGCGCCCAGCACTTCATTCGATTCCAGCGCCAGTCGGGTGACGGTCGCGATGTGGTCGCGTGGCACCAGTGCGGCGATGCGCTCGACCAGCAGATCCCAATCGCGCAGGAAATAGAACGTCAGGATCGGCAACAGCACCAGGTTGGCCACCCATGCCATCACCGCGAAGCCGGAGCGCGAGAAATAGCCGAACATCGTGGCAGCCACCCCACCGGCCTGCTGCCAGTGCCCGCGCACCCATTCCGTCAGCCGGTCCGGATCCAGCCAGGCGACCAGTTCGAGCCCGGTGCGACGCTCCACCCACGGCAGCGCCGTCTGAACGAACCAGTCCCGGTACGCCGGTAGCGATTCGATCACCGTGACCACCTGACGTTCGATCATCGGCACCAGGATGACCAATGCCAACACCAGCAGCAGCAGCATCAGCGTGAACACCAGCACCACCGCCACGGTACGCGAGCGCCCTGAGCGTTCAAGCCGGTCGACCCAGGGGTCACCGAGCCAGCCCAACAGGGCCGCGCAGACGAACGGCGTCAGCACCGGTGCCAGCAGCCAGATCAGCCAGCCGACGATCACTGCGATCAGCAGCCATTGCCAGCGGCGGGCCAGCGTTCCGACCGGCGTGGGGGAAAGATCCATGGGCATCCTTGTGTATCAGCGCATCTGGTAGGCCGGTGGCTCGCCTTCGCCCCCGGTGAAGGGGGCTTCCTCGCCCATGGTGCGACGGAATCCTGCAAGGCCCGAGACAAGCTCCAGATCGAACTCGACCACGTCGCCACTGGCGCGCACGGGGGTGATGCCCCGGACCACCGCCATCTTCTGCAGATGCCCGGTCAGGCGCAGGTAATCGTCCGTGCTGCGGATGCCCGTGAAGAGCACACGATAAGTGCCCGCGGGGCCCGCACTGCCGCGCTTGCCGTATCGCTTCACCAGCGCATCAGCCGTGCCGTCGGCACCGGATGCCATCGCACGACGCGCATCGGCATCGGTCACCGACCATTTGGCCAGCACCTTGCCGGCATCGACGAACACCCAGTCGGCTGTCCAACCACCCTTGTTGCGGTACAGCTTGCCCACCAGTTGCATCGGCGGACTGTAACGCGCCGATGCGCGCGCGACGGCGGCGGTGTCCTGGCGCCAGATGGCGCCGACCAGCGCCTGTTCCGCCGCACCGCCGGCCGGCAGGCCGAGGCCGTAGCCACGCTCGATGGCGCGGTTGAGCAAAGGGCGCGCGGCATTGGACTGAGGCAAGCCGACCAGGCGCGGACCGCTGCCGTCGTTGATCGCCAGCCAGACCACCGGCTTCGGGCGTGGCTGCGGCCACACGGGCAGGCCAAGCGCGCCCGCCAGGCCATTGACCTGGTCTTCGTCGAAACGCACCACAAGTGTCGTGCGGAAGGTGGGGGCACCGGTGGGCGACGTACCCTGGTCCTGCCGGTAGTCGTAGCCGTCCACGTAGTCCTTGGCGTTGCGCAGCTCGGCGCCGACGCCAGGGCGCGACATCGCCGACCGGTCGCCCGACAGTTTGCCCAGCACCGTCCCCAGAGCGCGTGCGAAACCGCCTTGCCGCTCTTCCTCGCCCTGCCCGTTGACCGGCACCTCGGCCTGATACAGCCCGCGCGCGGAGACCGCGTCGCCTTCGGTGCGCAAGCCCGATTGGGCGTATGCGACGGGCGTCGTGGTAATGGCCGCCAACAGCACGGCGGTGGCGAGGGCGAAACCTGGGATCCAGCGCATCGAGCGTCCTTGGGCTCTGCAGACCCTGTGAATTGTTGCCCGAATGGCACGCCATCGCCAACGCCACCCGTTCAGGACAGCCGCGAGGCGCGTCGATTCCATTAAAATCACGCCTCTTGCCCCATCGACGACCGCCCGTGACCCAGCCGACGCCTTCCGCCCCCACCCCGATGACCTATCGCGACGCGGGTGTCGACATCGACGCCGGCAACGAGCTGGTCGAACGCATCAAGCCGCTGGTCAAGCGCAGCTTCCGGCCGGAGGTGATGGGCGGCCTGGGCGGCTTCGGCGCGCTGTTCGACCTGTCCGGCAAATACCGTGAACCGGTGCTGGTCTCCGGCACCGATGGCGTGGGCACGAAGCTGAAGCTGGCGCAGCAACTGGGCCGCCACGACACCATCGGCATCGACTTGGTCGCCATGTGCGTGAATGACGTGCTGGTGCAGGGCGCCGAGCCGCTGTTCTTCCTGGATTACTTCGCGACCGGCAAGCTGGACGTGGACACCACGGTGTCGGTGGTCGGTGGCATCGCCCGGGGATGCGAACTTTCCGGCTGTGCACTGATCGGCGGCGAGACCGCCGAGATGCCCGACATGTACGGCCCCGGCGAATACGACCTCGCCGGTTTCTGCGTGGCGGCGGTGGAGAAGTCGAAACTGCTCGACGGCGCCAAGGTACGCGCGGGCGACGTGTTGATCGGCGTGGCCTCCAGCGGCCCGCATTCCAACGGTTACTCGCTGGTGCGGCGCATCTACGACCGCGCCGGCCGTCCCGCCGACATCGATGTGGGCGGCGTGAAGCTGGCCGATGCCCTGATGGCACCGACCACGCTGTACGTGAAGCCCGTACTGGAGCTGCTGCAGGCGCACGACCTGCATGCGATGGCGCACATCACCGGCGGCGGCCTGACCGAGAACATCATCCGCGTGATCCCGGACGGCCTGGGCCTGGACATCGACGCCAGTGCGTGGATGCTGCCGCCAGTGTTCGACTGGCTGCAGCGCGAAGGCGCCGTGGAAAATACCGAGATGTGGCGCACCTTCAATTGCGGCATCGGCTTCGTGCTGGTGGTTGCGCCGGACCAGCTTGCCGCCGTGCAGGCGGATCTCGTCCGCCTGCAACTGGCGCACTGGCAGATCGGTGAAGTCGTCACCGCCCACGGCGGCGAACGCGTCCGCATCGGCTGAGCGCGGCATGCCGCGCAGCAAGGGGATTGTCTTCGGACTGACGCTGGCGGTGTTCGCCGCCAGTTGGATCGCGCCGCGGTGGCCGGTCGAACAGGCCATGCACAGCAGCCTGACCGTGCTCGGACTGGCCTGGCTGTGGTGGCATGACCGCCGCTGGCCGCTGCGGCCGGCGCATTTTGCCCTGATCTGCGCCTTCATCGTCGCGCACTGCATCGGCGCGCGTTGGCTGTACTCCTACGTGCCCTACGACGCATGGCTGCAGACGGCAACCGGCTGGTCGCCGGCGCAGGCGTTCGGCTGGCACCGCAACCACTTCGACCGCTTCATCCACCTGATGTACGGGGTCTGCTTCACGCCCGCCGTCTGGCACTGGCTGCGCCAGCGCTGGCCACGGCTATCGGTGGGCCAGGCGTTCACGCTGGCGGTGATGCTGATCATGTGCACAAGCCTGGTGTACGAATGGCTGGAGTGGGGCATCGCGCTGACGATGTCGCCCGAGGCAGCCGAGTCCTACAACGGCCAGCAGGGTGATGGGTGGGACGCGCATGCCGACATGCTGCTGGCCACAGTCGGTGCGTTGCTGGCCTGGCCACTGGCGCGCGCCAAGCGTCACGGCGTGAAGGCATGACCGCGCGCATCGCGGTCCTGGCCTCCGGCCGCGGCAGCAACCTGCAGGCCATCCTGCAGGCCATTGCCGATGGCACCCTCGATGCCGACGTGGTGGGCGTGTTCTCCGACAAGCCGACCGCCCCTGCCCTGCGTCTGGTCCCGGCAGCGCGGCGCTGGAGCGCGCGACCCGCGGCATTCCCGGATCGCGCCGCATACGAGGCCGCCCTGGCGGACGCTGTCGCCGCCACCGGTCCGGACTGGGTGGTCTGCGCAGGTTACATGCGCATCCTGGGCGATGCCTTCATCGCCCGCTTCCGCGGCCGGCTGCTGAACATCCATCCGTCGCTGCTGCCCAAATACCGCGGCCTGCACACCCACGCCCGCGCGCTTGAGGCTGGCGACACCGAACATGGCGCCAGTGTCCACTTCGTCATTCCTGAACTGGATGCCGGGGCTGTGATCGCCCAGGCGCGGGTACCGGTCCTGCCCGGCGACACCCCGGAAGCACTGGCCGCACGACTGCTCCCGCGCGAGCACGCCCTGTTGCTGGCCGTGCTGCGCCTGGCCGCCAGCGGCAACTTGGCTGAACAGGGCGACATCACTCTCTGTCACGGTCAGCCGCTATTAAATGCCCTGTCCCTAGATTCAGCCGACCGCCTGCTGCCCTGACCCGCTCCTCCGATGCTTCTCACTCCTCGCTCCCTGCTGCTCGGCCTTGTGTTGGCCGGCTCTGCCGCGCCCGCACTGGCGCTGGAGCCGTTCGTGGCCAGTTACCAGGCCTACAACGAAGGCAAGCTGGCCGGCAGTGCGAGCATGAAGGTCGTGCCGAAGGCGGGCAGCCAGTGGCAGATCGACCTGAACGTGAAGGGCACGCGCGGTTTCGCTCGGCTGGCCGGGCTGAACATCGAGCAGAGCACCGTCTTCGATACCGCCGACGGGCAGTTCCGCCCCCTCAGCCAGGCCACGATCCGCCGCGCTCTGCTGATGGGCAAGAAGATGGTCGGCACCTACAACTGGACCACCCGCACGGCACAGTGGCAGGGCGACATCAAGAAGAACCGGCGCGCACCCCTGCCCCTTCAGCCGGGCGACATGAGCGCGCTGCTGATGAACCTGGCGGTGATCCGCGATGCCGCCCCCGGGAAACAGCTCGACTACCGGGTGGTGGACAATGGACGTATCCGCGAATATCAGTACCTCGTATCGCCCGAACCGGAAAACGTGACCGTCGAAGACCTGAGCTACAGCGCGCTGCGCGTGAGCCGGGCCAATGGCGGCAACGACGAAACCATCTTCTGGGTCGCCGATGGCGTGCCCACCCCCGTGCGCATCCTGCAGCGGGAAAACGGGCAGGACGGCGTGGACCTCCGCCTGGTCGAATACCAAGGAGCACCATGAACATGATGAAGACCGCATTCCCCATGTCGCGTACGTTGCTGGCTGCCGCGTTGTTCGCCGGCGTCAGTGCGCCCGCCCTGGCCGTCGAGGCCTTCACCGCGCAGTACAGCGCCAGTGCGCTGGGCATGGTGGGCGAAGGCCAGATGTCGGTCTCGCCACAGCCCGGCAACCGCTGGCAGTACTCGCTGAGCGTGCGCAATCAGGCCGTGGACCTCAGCCAGAAGACCGTGTTCGACGTGCAGGATGGCCGCATGCGACCGCTCAGCAGCAGCGACAGCTCGCGTCTGCTGATCAAGAAGAAGAACGTCAACACGGTCTATGACTGGTCGAAGGCCCAAGCCACCTGGAGCGGTGACGTGAAGCCCGACCGCGCCGGCCCGGTGAAGCTGGCCGCCGGCGACATGGATGCCCTGCTGGTCAACCTGGCCATCGTCCGCGACGTGGCGGCAGGCAAGCCGTTGACCTACCGCATGGTGGAGAACGGTCGCGCCAAGCCGATGACCTACCAGGTTGCCGGCAAGGAGCGCATCACCATCGGCGGCAAGCCACAGGACGCCACCAAGGTGGTACGCACCGACGGGGACAAGCAGACCATCGTCTGGGTCGTGGCCGACGCCCCGGTGCCTGCGCGCATCCTGCAGCGTGAAAACGGACAGGACACCATCGACCTGACGCTCAAGTCCTGGCGTTGACGCGCCTCCGGCCTTCCTGCATTGAAAAGCCCGGCAACGCCGGGCTTTTTTTCAATCCGCGTCGGGCTGGAATACCGTCTTGCAGTCCATGCGGATGGTCCCGCTGCCGTTGCGCCACGCGTAAGCGTTGCACTGCCGCTTTCCGTCCTGCGTCTGCTCGACCATCACCGAGAACACCGCCTGCGCGATCTCGCCCTGGGTCACCGTGCCGTCACCGTTCCAGTCCATGTCGCGGGTGGTGATGCCATGCGTAGCTGCCGAGCCGGTGTAATGCAGCCACGCGACCAGTGCCAGCAGCGCGATGACGATGCCCAGCAGGATCTTGCGGCGCAACGGGAAGCGCGTGCGGACCCCGGAAAGCGTGGGGGCGTGCTTGCTCACGACACGCGCCTGATCTTCGCGCCCAGGCCGCCCAGCTTCTCTTCGATGTTCTCGTAGCCGCGGTCCAGATGGTAGATGCGGTCGATGGTGGTTTCGCCATCACCAACCAGGCCAGCCAGGATCAGCGAGGCCGATGCACGCAGGTCGGTCGCCATCACCGGTGCACCGCCCAGCCGCTCAACGCCGCGCACGATGGCGGTGTGGCCTTCGACGCGGATGTCCGCGCCCAGCCGCAGCAGTTCGTTGACGTGCATGAAGCGGTTTTCGAAGATCGTCTCGTTGATCACGCCCACGCCGTCGGCCACGCAGTTGAGCGCCATGAACTGCGCCTGCATATCGGTGGGGAACGCGGGGTACGGCGCGGTGGTCAGGCTGACGGCTTTCGGACGCTTGCCCTGCATGTCCAGCGTGATGCTGTCGGCAGTGGTCTCGATCTTCGCACCGGCCTCGGTGAGCTTGTCGAGCACCGCTTCCAGCGTGCCGGGACGCGCATTGCGCGCAGTGACCTTGCCGCCGGTCATCGCTGCGGCGACGAGGAAAGTGCCTGTTTCGATGCGATCAGGCACCACCGAATGGCGACCGCCACCCAGACGCTCGACGCCATGGATGACGATGCGCGAGGTGCCCGCGCCTTCGATCTTTGCACCCAGCGCGTTGAGGCATTCGGCCAGGTCGGTGACCTCTGGCTCCATCGCGGCGTTTTCAAGCACCGTGGTGCCTTCGGCCAGCGTGGCCGCGGCCATGACGTTCTCGGTGCCGGTCACGGTGACCATGTCGAACACGAAGCGGGCACCCTTCAGGCGTGCGGCGCGCGCCTTGATGTAGCCGTTTTCGACGGTGATCTCCGCACCCAGCGCCTGCAGGCCCTTGATGTGCTGGTCGACCGGACGCGAACCGATTGCGCAGCCGCCCGGCAGCGACACCACCGCCGCACCATGGCGCGCGACCAGCGGGCCGAGCACCAGGATCGACGCACGCATGGTCTTGACCAACTCGTACGGCGCGACGAAGCGGCTGACGGTGGTGGGATCGACGGTGATGCCGCGCCCCTTCGCCAGCGTGCCTTCGTCGATGGTGATGCCCGCGCCCAGTTCCCCCAGCAACTTCACCGTGGTGACCACGTCGTGCAGGTGCGGCACGTTGGTGATCTCCACCGGCGCATCCGCCAGCAGGGTCGCGCACAGGATGGGGAGCACGGCGTTCTTGGCGCCGGAGATGGTGACTTCGCCGTTGAGCGTGTTGCCACCGGTGACGATGATCTTCTGCATGGAAATCCGGGAAGGAGAATGCGGGTGGGTCGGAATCGACGTGGAGCGCCGGCAGGCTTGCCTCAGCGGGCGCCGCCGGCCTCGTCGGGGGTCACGGTCTTGAGCTGCAGCGCATGGATCGCACCGCCCATCAGTTCGCCCAGCGTGGCGTAGACCATGCGGTGCCGGGCCAGCGGCAATTTGCCGCGGAAGGCCTCTGACACCACGGTCGCCTCGAAATGGACGCCATCGTCGCCCTGGACGTCGGCACGGGCGCCCGGCAGGCCGGATTCGATCAGTTTACGGATGGTTTCGGCGTCCAACGGGCTTTCCTAATAAAATACCCGGCCATTCTACCCGCCGGCGCCCCGTCCGCATGTCCCAGCCGTCCCCCCTGCCCTCCGCTGTCTCGCCTGCCAGTCTGGCGGCCAGCGGCCGTCGGGTCATCGAGATCGAGGCGCGCGCACTGGATGCTCTGGCGGCCCGTATCGACGGCACGTTCTCGGCGGCCTGCCACGCGATCCTCGCTGGCCAGGGCCGCGTGGTGTGCACCGGTATGGGCAAGTCCGGCCATGTGGCCCGCAAGATCGCGGCGACGCTTGCATCCACAGGCACGCCAGCGTTCTACGTGCACCCGGGCGAAGCCGGTCACGGCGACCTCGGCATGATCACCGATGCCGACATCGTGCTGGCGCTGTCGTATTCGGGCGAGTCGGATGAAGTCCTGATGCTGCTGCCGGTGCTGAAGCGCCAGGGCAACCTCGTCATCGGCATGACCGGCCGGCCACAGTCCACGCTGGCGCGCGAGAGCGACCTTCACTTGGACGTCAGCGTTCCCGCAGAAGCCTGCCCGCTGGACCTCGCTCCGACCAGCAGCACCACCGCCTCGCTGGCGATGGGCGATGCGCTGGCCGTGGCCTTGCTGGATGCACGCGGCTTCACCGCCGACGACTTCGCCCGCTCCCACCCCGCCGGCAGCCTCGGCCGCCGACTGCTGTTGCACATCACCGACGTGATGCATGCCGGTGACGAAGTACCGCGCGTGGACGTGGACGCGACCCTGAGCCAGGCGCTGGTGGAAATGAGCCGCAAGCGCCTGGGCATGACCGCGGTCGTCGACGCCGACGGCCGCCTGGCCGGGCTGTTCACCGACGGCGACCTGCGTCGCACGCTCGACAACCCCGCGCTGGATGTCCGCAGCGCGCGCATCGCCGAGGTGATGACCCGCGCGCCCAAGACCATCGGCGCAGATCAGCTGGCCGTGGAGGCTGCGCGCCTGATGGAAACCCACAAGATCAGCGGTCTTGTCGTGGTGGACGATGAACAGCGCCCCGTCGGCGCCCTCAATATTCACGACCTGTTGCGCGCCCGCGTGGTGTAACCCGCAGGGTTGTCCGTCGCTGAACCCTTGCGTTGCCACCATCCCCACCCGATCCTGTCCCCATGCCCCTTCGCCATCTCCATGACCTGACCGATGACGTGCTGTCCCGTGCCGCGCGCATTCGCCTGGCGTGTTTCGACGTGGACGGGACGCTGACCGATGGCCGCCTGTATCTGGACGGCGAAGGGCGGGAACAGAAGGCGTTCCACGTGCAGGATGGCCAGGGGCTGGTGTTGCTGAAGCGCGCCGGCATCGACGTGGCCTTCATCACCGCCCGCGGCGGCACGGTTGCCGTCGCCCGGGGCCGCGAGCTGGGCGTGCAGGTCTTCACCGGGATCAAGGACAAGCTGGCCAAGGTGCATGAGCTGTGCCATTCGGCCGGCATCGGCCTGGAGCAGGTCGCCTTCATGGGCGATGACCTGCCCGACGTACCGCCGTTCTCCGCCGTGGGCCTGGCCATCGCACCCGCGGACGCGCACCCATGGACGGCCCGGCACGCGCACTGGCGCACCCGCCGGGCGGGAGGCCAAGGCGCGGCGCGCGAGGCCTGCGACCTCCTGCTGGGAGTGCAGGGCCATGCACCCACCTTCGAAGGCGGCACCGCATGAGCTGGCGCACCACGCTGGGCCTGGTCCTGTTGCTGGCAGCCATCGTGAGTGGCTGGTCGGCCTGGAAGAACCGCGACATCCCCGAGGCCAACCGCGTGGTGATCGACCGGTCGGACTACGTGATGCGCGACTTCGAAATGATCGCGCTGAACGGCGAGGGCCAGGAGGCCGTCGCCGTGCGCGCACCGGAGATGGCGCGCAACCCGCACGACCAGACCTTCACCATCACCACCCCGCTGTTCCTGCTGCCGGAAGAAGAAGGCCGGTCGTGGGAGTTGCGCTCGAAGACGGGCTGGCTAAGCGCGAAGGGCGAGGAATTGCGCCTGAAGGGCGACGTGCATGGCACGTCACCGAAGGGCGGCACCCGCCAAGCGGAATTCCGCACGGACACGTTGAACGTGTTCCCTGACCGGGACGTGGCGCAGACCGATGACGTGGTGACGGTTACCCAGCCCGGCTCTAGACTGAGCGGGCGCGGTTTTGAGACCAACCTCAAGACCAAGGACTACACATTCAAATCCGAGGTGAGATCCATCTATGAACCGCGCTCTGCTCGCTAGTGCCGCACTGTTGCTCCTGCTGCCCGTCGCAGGTGCCATGGCCAAGTCCACGGACCGCAACCAGGCCATGACCATCGATTCCGGCAGCCAGTCCGGCAACATGGAAGGCAATGGCAAGACCGTGCTGGGCGGTGGCGTGGTCGTCACCCAGGGGTCGCTGGAAATCCGCTCCAACGCTGCCGAGATCCACATGGCCGACGGCGAAATCTCACGCTCCATCTTCACCGGCAAGCAGGTGAAGATGAAGCAGCAGATGGACGACGGCAGTTGGATGGATGCCCAGGCCGATCGCGTCGAGTACGACATGAAGTCGGAGACCATCACCTTCATCGGCAACTACACCGTGAAGTCCGACCGCGGCTCCAACAGCGGACAGCGCATGGTCTACAACACCAAGTCCGGCAACATGGAAAGCGGCGGCGACGGCACCCGCGTACGGACCGTGATCCAGCCCAAGGCGGCGGCACCCTCACAGGGCAAGAACTGATGTTGACCGCGAAGGGACTGCGCAAGCGCTACAAGCAGCGCGAGGTCGTCGCCGATTTCGGGCTGACCCTGCAGCCGGGCGAAGTGGTGGGCCTGCTGGGTCCGAATGGTGCCGGCAAGACCACCTGCTTCTACATGATCGTCGGCCTGGTGGCTGCGGACGCAGGCACCATCGAACTGGACGGCAAGGACATCACCGCGCAGCCGATGTACCAGCGCGCCAAGCTGGGCGTGGGCTACCTGCCGCAGGAACCTTCGGTGTTCCGCAAGCTCAGCGTCGCCGACAACATCCGCCTGGTGCTGGAACTGCGTGAGGACCTGGACAGCGCGGGCATCGAACGCGAACTGGCCTCGCTGCTGGACGAACTGCAGATCACCCATGTCTCCGACCAGCTGGGCGCCAGCCTGTCCGGCGGTGAGCGTCGGCGCGTGGAAATCGCCCGCGCCCTCGCCGCCCGCCCGCGCCTGATGCTGCTGGACGAACCCTTCGCCGGCGTCGACCCCATCTCGGTCGGCGAGATCCAGCGCATCGTGAAACACCTCAAGGACCGCGGCATCGGCGTGCTGATCACCGACCACAACGTGCGCGAAACCTTGGGAATCTGCGACCGGGCGTATATCCTCAATGCCGGTAGCGTTCTGGCGCAGGGGGCCCCGGACGCATTGCTGGCCAATCCGGACGTACGCAGGGTCTATCTGGGCGAAACCTTCCGCCTGTGATCCCGTCGGCGGCTCTTGGCCGCCTTTCGGGTTCCTGGGTCGGACATGAAGCCACGCCTGCAGACATCGCTGGGACAACATCTGGTCATGACGCCACAGTTGCGTCAGGCCATCCGGCTGTTGCAGATGTCCACCGCCGAACTCGAGATCGAGCTGACCGAGGCCGTGGAGACCAATCCACTGCTCGACTGGACCGAGGCCGACGAAGAACCCGCGCCCGCGCATGGCACCGAGGATGATCGTCCACCCGAAGAAAGCCCCAGGGAAGCCGAACGCGACGCGCCCGATGATCGCGACGACTGGTCGCCGGATGAAGGCCCGTGGACCTCCTCGGGCGGTGGCTCGTTCGACGACGAAGACGGCGGCAGCCCGGCCGAACGCGTGGCCGAAGCCGATACGCTGCACGGGCACCTGCTGTGGCAACTCCACCTGTCCCACCTCTCCCCGCGCGACCGCCGCATCGGCGCCACGCTGATCGATGCCCTGGAAGAAGACGGTTACCTGCGCGAACCGCTGTCCGGCATCGTGCAGGCGCTGCGTCCGGATATCGAGGCGGACGACGAGGACGTCCTCGTCGTCCTGCACCAGGTGCAGCGTTTCGACCCGGTGGGCGTCGCAGCCCGGACGCTGGGCGAATGCCTGCATCTGCAATTGGCGGTGCTGAGCGACGACACGCCGGGCAAGGCGTTGGCCCTGCAGATCGCGGACACGGCCCTGGAGCGCCTGCCGCGCAGCGGCGTGGCCGGCATCGCCCAGGAGATGAAGCGACCGGTCGCCGAGGTGGACGAGGCCGTGCAATTGTTGCGCACGCTCGATCCCAAACCCGGGGCGCAGATCGGCGACCTCTCGCACGATACCTATGTGGTGCCCGACTGCGTGGTCTGGCGCCAGCGGGGCGTGTGGCGCGCCGCGCTCGCAGGCAGCACGCTGCCGCGGATCGCGATCCATCGCGGCTACGAACAGATGATCCGGCAATGCGGCGACAGCGATGCCGGCTACCTGAAGGCGCAACTGCAGGAAGCCCGCTGGCTGCTGAAAAGCGTCGAAGCGCGCGGCGAGACCCTGCTCAAGGTCATGCGCTGCCTGCTGCACCAGCAAGCCGGCTTCCTGGAATTCGGCGAGCAGGCGCTGCGCCCGCTGACGCTGCGCGACGTGGCCCAAGAAGTGGGCCTGCACGAATCCACCGTGTCGCGCGCCATCGCCCGCAAGTATGTCCGTACGCCGCGCGGCACCCTTCCCATGCGCGCCTTCTTCGCCTCCGGCATCGACACCGAGGGCGGCGGTGAAGCATCCAGCACCGCCATCCAGGCGATGATCCGCCGGCTGGTCGATGCCGAGAACCCCCGCAAGCCGCTGTCCGACGCGAAGCTCGCGGACCTGCTCAAGGCGTCCGGCATTCCGGTGGCGCGACGCACCGTGGCCAAGTACCGCGAAGCATTGAACATCCTCTCGTCGCACGAACGCGTGCGCATCGCCTGAATCCTGCTTGGCGCGCACTGGTTCCGTGACCGCGTTCAGGGGCGGCGCAACGCATTTTTCACACCAGCTCACACTGCGCGAAAAAGAACGCGCCAGAGGTTGATAGTTGCCGCCGACGGGTCCATCTTTGAACCTGGAAGCATCGCTTCCCATCGCAACTGACAGAGGAGGATTGCCGGAACCCAGACCCTGTCCGCGTTGTCATTCCATGACACGCCATCCGCGCCCCGCGCGCGGTTCTACCGACCCGAAGGAGGCAACATGCGTATCGAGACTTACGGCCATGAAATCGAAGTCACTCCCGCCTTGCGCGAATACGTCGAAACCAAACTGAAGCGGCTCGAACGCCACTTCGAGCAACCCTTCGAGGTCCGTACGCAGCTGGGAACCCGCAAGCCCGATTACCTGGCCGAGGCCACGATCATCGTGGCGGGTCGCACCCTGCACGCCGACGCCGGCGCGCAGACCATGTACGCCGCCATCGACATCCTGGCCGACAAGCTCGACCGCCTGCTGGTCAAGCACAAGGAAAAGCGCAACGATGTCCATCGCACCGCTGCGCGCGGCGAGCTGATCGGCTGACGCCGGCGGCACGTGACGCCACGCAAGGTCGCTCCGCCCTGCGGAGCGGCCTTCACTGATCCTGGCGCGCACCACACGCACCTGTCGCGCCGCCAAGCGCCCACGCGGTCGCGAACCTGCGGATGGGCCATTACACTGGCAGGCGCCGCCTCCCGGCATGGAAACGCGACGACGGTGTCCGTGCGCGCGTTATGTCCCGGGCCCGGCACCCTCTCCTGCCGGCCGCCTCCGCATGATGAATACCAGCATCACCGCCCGTGAACTGTTCGATCAGCAGAAGGACAAGCTGGCCCTGCGCTGGCTGGCTGGCCAGAAGGGCGAGAAGCGGATACTCGAATCCGGCGACACCGTGTCGCGGCGCCCCTCGCTCGCCGGTTATCTCAACGCGGTGTACCCCAACAAGGTGCAGATCCTCGGCACCGAGGAACTGACCTGGCTGGACTCACTGGATTCCCGCCAACGCTGGGAGACCATCGAGAAGATCGTGCAGGCCAAGCCGCTGGCGCTGGTGATCAGCAAGAACCAGTCCTGCCCCGAGGACCTGCGGGAGGCGGCGAACGAGAACGACACGCCACTGTGGCTCTCCCCCAAGCGCGGACATGAGCTGCTCAATCATCTTTCCTACCATCTGGCCCGCACGCTGGCACCGAGGGTCACGCTGCATGGCGTGTTCATGGAAATCTATTCCATTGGCGTGCTGATCACCGGCGAGGCCGGGTCCGGCAAGAGCGAACTGGCCCTGGAACTGCTGAGCCGCGGCCACCGGCTGGTCGCCGACGACGCACCCGAGTTCACCCAGATCGCGCCGGACGTGCTGGACGGCACCTGCCCCGAGCTGCTGCAGGACCTGCTGGAAGTGCGCGGCCTGGGCGTGCTCAACGTCCGCGAGATGTTTGGCGACACCGCCGTGAAGAAGAACAAGTACCTGCGCCTGATCGTGCACCTCACCCGGCCCATGACCGAGCCCAACCCGCACGGCTACGAGCGCCTGACCGGCGATTCCGGCACCCGCCACGTGCTGGACCTGGACGTGCCGCTGATCACCCTGCCGGTGATGCCCGGCCGCAACCTGGCCGTGCTCACCGAAGCGGCGACCCGCCTGCACATCCTGCGCACCAAGGGCATCGACCCTGCCGCGATGTTCATCGCACGCCACAGCAACCTGCTGGAGCGAAGCACGCCATGACGCAGGCCGGCAACAACCCCGTGGACGCACACGAAGAGAACGGCACCACGCCTCCGCTTCCGCCGACCGTGGTGATCGTCAGCGGCCTGTCCGGCTCGGGCAAGTCGGTGGCGCTGAAGACCTTCGAGGACCTCGACTACTACTGCATCGACAATCTGCCGGTGGACCTGTTGCCATCCTTCGTCCGCAGCCTGATGCGCGAGGACGAACTGCCGCCCAGGATCGCCATCGGCATCGATGTGCGCAGCCGCCAGAGCGACCTGTCCAAACTCGCCCAGTGGCGTGCCGCGCTGGCGCAGCTGGGCCTGGAAGGCAGGCTGATCTTCTTCGACGCCGATGACGAGGTGTTGCTGCGGCGTTACTCGGACACCCGTCGCCGCCACCCGCTGGGCCACGGTGGACTGTCCCTGCAGGAAGCCATCCACCAGGAACGCGCGATCATCCAGCCCCTGCGGGACGAGGCCGATGTCGTCATCGACACCAGCCAACTCAACGTCCACCAATTGCGGCGCAGGATCATCGCCGAGTTCGCCTTCAACAAGGGCACGCAGCTCTCCCTGCTGTTCGAGTCCTTCGCCTACAAGCGGGGTGTACCGGCCGACGCCGACTTCGTGTTCGACGCACGGGTGCTGCCCAATCCGCACTGGAACCCGGAGCTTCGTCCCTATGCCGGTCGCGACCCGAAAGTGCGTGCATTCCTCGACGCCCAGCCGGAGGTCGCCGAGTACGTCGGCCAGGTCAGCGGCTTCCTGGATACGTGGCTGCCGCGCCTGCGTGGCGAGACCCGCAGCTACGTGACGATCGCCTTCGGTTGCACCGGCGGCAAACATCGTTCGGTCTATCTCGCCGAAACCATGGCGCGGCATGCACGCGAGCAGGGCTGGGAAGAAGTCGCCACCTTCCATCGCGAACTGGATTGATCCCCGGTTTCGTGGAGCCGGGTTTGCCCGGCCGGCACCTTCCGGAACCTCGGACAGCAAAGGCAGCGGTGCAAGCTTCGCTCTACGAGGTCAAGGCGCGGACATCCCGGAACCCTTACCGTTCCATCCGCACCGCTTCCAGCCTGTCATGCCCGTCTGTTAACGTTCCGGCATGGCCTGTGGCATTCTCCTTGTGACTCATCCTGGCGTGGGCGCGTCGATCCTGACCGTCGCCACCGCGCTGCTGCGACAGCTGCCCCTGAAGGCGGAGGCCTTCGAGGTGCCGTTCGACGCCGACCTCGATGCCCTGCTCCCGCAGGCGTCGGCCGCGCTGCGGCGCGTGGACGGTGGCGATGGCGTGCTGGTGTTGACCGATCTGTATGGGGCCAGCCCCAGCAACCTGGCCGGCAAGCTGGCCCGCCTGGGCACCCCCGTGCGTCGCGTGTCGGCGCTCAGCCTGCCCATGCTGCTGCGGGTGATGAATTATTCGGAACAGGGATTGGACGAACTGCCGGCCACCGCCGCGGCCGGCGCACGCAATGGAGTCATCCACGACGATGCTTGAACAAGAACTCACCATTTCCAACCGCCTCGGCCTGCATGCGCGTGCCACCGCCAAGCTGGTGCAGACGCTGTCCGGCTTCCGCTGCAACGCGACGCTGGCGGCCAAGGGCCGCGAGGTGAACGCAAAGAGCATCATGGGCGTCATGCTGCTCGCCGCCGGCCAGGGCACGCCGGTCATCGTCCGCATCGAGGGCGAGGACGAGGCCGCCGCCATGCAGGAAGTGGTTTCGCTGTTCGAACGACGGTTCGACGAGGACGCCTGATGCGGGCGCTGCTGCCGGGCCACGGAGCGTCGCGCGGCAGCGCGCTGGGACGCGCCCGGGTCCGGCTGCCGCATGTCCTGGATGTCGCCGAGCAGCACATCCGCCCGGACCAGGTCGATGACGAACTGGTCCGCCTGCACGATGCCGTCGACGCCACCCGCCGCGAGATGCACAGCCTGCGGACGCGCCTGCACGGCGCATTGGCGAAGGAGGTCGGCGAGTTCCTCGACCTGCATGCCCTGCTGCTGGACGACCCCGAACTGCTGCATGGTCTGGACGAACTGATCCGCACCGGCCGCTACTCGGCGGACTACGCGCTGCGCCTGCAACGCGACCGGCTGGCCGCCGTCTTCGACGGCATGGACGACGCCTACCTCAAGAGCCGCATGGACGATCTCGATCATGTGATCGGCCGCATCCATGCGCACCTGCACCAGCGCGCGGACGACACCCCCGGCGCGGCAGGCGAGATCCTGATCAGCGACAACGTGGCGCCCTCGGAGCTGGCCGAACTGCAGACGCAGGGGGTGGTGGCCGTCGTCACCGCCGCCGGCAGCACGCTGTCGCACAGCGCGATCCTGGCGCGCAGCCTGCACCTGCCGCTGGTCGTGGGCAATGCGCTGGCCCTGCAGAAGATCAACGATGGCGACGTGCTGCTGGTGGACGGCAGCACGGGCGAGGTCGTGGTCAATCCCGATCCGGAGGACCTGCGTCGCTACCGTGAGCGCCTGCGTGATGCGGCACGTGAGGCGCGCGAACTCGGCCGGCTGCGTTCCAAGCCCAGCCGCACGCGCGATGGCGTCGACATCGCGCTGTGGGCCAACGCCGAATCCCTCGAGGACGTAGCCAGCGCACACGCGCTCGGCGCATCCGGCGTGGGCCTGTACCGCACCGAATTCCTGTTCCTGCAGCGGCGCGAGCTGCCGGGCGAGGACGAACAGTTCCAGGTCTACCGCGACCTCGTGCTTGGCATGAGCGGCCGCCCCGTCACCATCCGCACGCTCGATCTGGGAGCGGACAAGGCCGACCGCACCGGACTGGTCGTCGGCGACGAAGAAAATCCGGCGCTCGGCTTGCGGGGCGTGCGCCTGTCGCTGGCGCATGCCGGCGTCTTCGACACACAACTGCGCGCCATCCTGCGCGCATCAGGCTACGGGCCGGTGCGCATCCTCGTGCCGATGGTCAGCAGCCGCGAAGAGATGATGGAAGTCCGCCGCCGCCTGCGCCGTGTTGCCCTGCAGTTGCGCAAACAAGGGCACGAGATCGCCGGGCAGGTCGAGCTCGGCGCGATGATCGAAGTGCCCGCGGCCGCGATCGCCTTCCACGGCTTCGTGGACGTGGTGGATTTCGTCTCGATCGGCACCAACGACCTGGTGCAGTACCTGCTGGCGGCCGACCGCAACAACGAGGCCCTGGGCGAACTCTATTCCCCCCTGCACCCGGGTGTGCTGCGCCTGCTTCGCCATGTCATCAGCATCGGCGCGGAGCACAAGGTGCCGGTGGCGATGTGCGGCGAGATGGCCGGCGACCCCATCCTTGCCCCCATGCTGCTTGCTTTGGGCCTGCGGGAATTCAGCCTGCACCCGGCCACGCTGCTGGAACTGCGCAAGGCGATCCGTGACAGCGATCTGTCGGACCTGCAGGTCCGCGCGGCCAAACTGTTGCAGGCGCGCGACCGTGCCGGCATCGAGCGCTGGCTCAAGGCGGCCACGGCGGCCTGAGATACCTGTTGTGGGAGCGACGTAAGTCGCGATGGACCACCGGGAACGCCCCATCGCGACTTACGTCGCTCCCACATCTGGCCCCACTTCTCCTCCGTCTCCAGGGTGTCCATAAATCGTAGCCCGGGCGATAATGGCGGAATGAACGCTTGATGCCCCGGTCGCATCCGCCTGACGGATCGGCCCCATTCCGGAGTACCGAATGGTCGAGACCATCCGCCACGACAAGACCGCACGCCAGTTGCGCCTGCTCTCCGACGCGCTCGACAGCGGTCGGCTGGGACCCGTGCGCCGGCTGGTCAACACCTTGTCGCCCGCGGAGATCGGCAACCTGCTGGAATCGCTGCCGCCGGGCAAGCGCGAAGTCGTCTGGGGCCTGGTCGATCCCGAGGACGATGGCGAGGTGCTGGTGCACGTCGGCGACGAGGTGCGCGAAAGCCTGCTGGCGGACATGGACACCGACGAGATCGTCGCCGCCGTCGAGGACCTCGACATCGACGACCTTGCCGACCTGGTCGAGGACCTGCCCGACACCGTCATCGACGAAGTCCTCAAGTCGATGGACCGCGAGAACCGCGAGCGACTCGAGCAGGTGCTGTCGTACCCGGAAGACACTGCCGGCCGCCTGATGAACCCGGATGTGGTCACCGTGCGCGCCGACGTCAACGTCGACGTGGTGCTGCGCTACCTGCGCCTGCGCGGCGAACTGCCTGACCACACCGATCACCTGTACGTGGTCAGCCGCCGCCACCAGTACCTCGGCCGCGTGCCGCTGGCCGCGCTGGTCACGCACGAAGACACCACGCCCATCAACCGGCTGATTGATGACGAGCAGCCGGCCATCGACGTGGGCGAGAGCGCGCAGGAAGTGGCGCGCCAGTTCTCCGATCATGACTGGGTGTCCGCGCCCGTGGTGGACGACAACAACATCCTGCTTGGCCGCATCACCATCGATGACGTGGTCGACATCATCCGCGAGCAGGCCGAGCACCAGGCGCTGGGCGCCGCCGGCCTGGACGAGGACGAGGACCTGTTCTCGCCGGTCAAGCGCGCCGTGCGTGGCCGCGTGGTATGGCTGGGCATCAACCTGTTCACGGCGTTCATGGCGGCCAGCGTGATCGGCCAGTTCGAGGTGACATTGGAGAAGATCGTCGCGCTCGCCGTGCTGATGCCGATCGTGGCCGGCATCGGTGGCAATGCGGCGGTGCAGGTGCTGACACTGATGGTGCGCGGCCTGGCGCTGGGCCAGGTGGGTTCCAGCAATGCGCGGATCCTCTTGTGGAAGGAAATCCGCGTCGCCCTCATCAACGGGCTGCTGATAGGCAGCATCGTCGGCGTGATCGCCTTCGTGTGGTTCCGCAGTCCGCTGCTGTCGCTGGTCATCGCACTGGCACTGATCATCAATTTCTGCGCCGCAGCCACCGCCGGCGTGCTGTTGCCGCTGCTACTCAAGCGCATGAACATCGACCCGGCCGTCGCCGGCACAGTGGTGGTCACCGCCGTGACCGACGTGATGGGCTTCTTCTGCTTCCTGGGCCTGGCCACGCTGATCCTGTTGCACTGATCCCGCTGCGCTTCACCACGTCCACCACGCGTCAAGGAAGGCTTCGTCCATGGAAATGAACCTGCACCTGATCCTGCTGTCCAGCGCCATCTTCCTGCTGCTCACCGGCTGGGTCTGGCTGCTCCGCAACGCATTTCGTACCCACGTGTTGTGGGGCTTCGCCGGACTTTTCACACCACCCGCCCTGATCCTGTTTGGCTTGCTCCACCTGCGTGGCAGCCGGACCGCCCTGCTGACCTATGTAGCCGGCATGATCGTGCTGGGGATCGGGCTGACGCGACCGATCACAGTCAACCTCCCGACCGCGCCTTACTCGCTTCCGTCTTGAGACGTGGGCGCGCAGACAATTCCGCATCCCCACTTGCCGGCACCGCGGCGACGATCGCGTATGGGTTCTTCATCTCCTGGGCCATCCTCGCTGGCCGACTTCCGTTCGAAGCGGTGTTCGTGCCGCTGACCTTGTCGTCGATCACCTTCGCCGCCTACGCCCTCGACAAGCATGCAGCGCAGACCGGCCGCTGGCGTACCCCCGAATCCACCCTGCACCTGCTCGAACTCGCCGGCGGCTGGCCCGGCGCGTGGATCGCGCAACTGACGCTGCAGCACAAATCGCGCAAGGCCGACTACCGCGTCGCGTTCTGGACGATGGTGGTCCTGCATGGCATCGCGTTGATCACGTGGTGTTGGACGAGGTCATGAATCCAGCCCCGTGGGCATCTTCCGTTTCTTCGGCCCGACCACGCTGATCCTGCTGATCTGAGTGATCACCTCGCGGGGTGCTTTCCTACAGGCCACCGCGATGTGCGCTGATCCCGACGATCAACCCTGCGCGCGACGCTGACCTTCCTCCCCTCGGCTCGCCGCCATGCGCCTGCTCCTCACTGCCCTGCTGTACCTGCTGGTCTGGCCCGCCTTTTCGGCCC
Organism: uncultured Pseudoxanthomonas sp.; assembly: GCA_966210745.1. GTDB lineage: Bacteria > Pseudomonadota > Gammaproteobacteria > Xanthomonadales > Xanthomonadaceae > Pseudoxanthomonas_A. The sequence continues at coordinate 16,110 of CBIHLJ010000007.1, read as the reverse complement.
CGCCTCCCGAGCCGATGCTGGCAACCTCCTATCGCGACGGTGTGCCGGTCAGCACCTTCCTTGTCAGCGAGAAGCTGGACGGCGTGCGTACCCGCTGGGATGGCCGGGCACTGTGGACGCGTGGCGGCGCGCGGATTGCGGCACCGGCCACGTTCACTCGCGGCTGGTCTGCCGAACCCATGGACGGCGAGCTGTGGATCGCACGCGGCCGCTTTGACGACATCAGCGCCCTCGTCCGCCGCGTGGGAACCGATGCGCAGGCGTGGCGCGATGTACGCTTCATGGTCTTTGACCTGCCTGCGCACCCTGGGCCGTTTGCGGAACGCGTCGTTCGCATGCGCGGCCTGGTGTCGACGGCACGCAACGCGCACCTGGCGATGATCCCGCAGCAACGCCTCGACACCCGGGCCGAACTGGACGCAGAACTGGCCCGCGTGGTCGCCGCCGGCGGCGAGGGCCTGATGCTGCATCGACGCGACGCGCGCTATCGCGCCGGACGCAGTGAAGACCTGCTCAAGTACAAACCCCATGAGGACGCCGAGGCGCAAGTCGTCGCGCATCTGCCGGGCAAAGGCAAATACGTCGGGATGATGGGCGCGCTGCAGGTGCGCACGCCCCACGGGCGCTACTTCCGCATCGGCACCGGCTTCACCGATGCCCAGCGGGCCAAGCCACCACCGGTGGGGGCGTGGCTGACCTATCGCTACAACGGCCTGACGTCGACCGGACTGCCGCGCTTCGCCCGCTTCATGCGGATGCGGGACGACATGCCGCCAGCCGATCCGGAACGGTGACGTAGTCCGGACGATCAGGCGCCCCCTTTCCCCATCGGGTTATGCTGCCGCCCATTCCCCTTCGATTGCGACCACCATGCGCTCTCTTGCCACCGCCTGCCTGGGTTTGCTGTTGATCCTTATGACGTCCTGTACCACGACCTCCCGCATGAACCCGACCGGCGAATTCGTCTCGCGCGAGGTCGTACTCGAAGGCAAGACCTACCGCTACCAGGTATTCGTGCCTGCCGCGCGCTTCCGCAGCGGCAAGCCGCCTGTGGTGTTGTTCCTCAACGGCTCCGGCGAGCGTGGCAGCGATGGCGTGAAGCAGACGATGGCCGGCCTGGGACCCTACCTGCGCCAGCACGCCGATACTTTCCCGGGCGTGGTGGTGTTTCCGCAGGCGCCCGACGACACCGAGTGGACCGAATCCGCCGGCCCCATCGCTTTCGCCACGCTGGATGCCGCGATTGCCGAATTCAACGGAGACCCCGACCGCGTTTCGCTGACCGGCATCTCGATGGGCGGCTACGGCACCTGGGAACTGGCGCTGCAGCAGCCGACGCGCTTCGCCGCGCTGGTGCCGATCTGCGGAGGCATCACCGTGGACTGGACCGACGCCCGTCCAACCATGAGCGCACATAGCGTGGCGGGTGCGACCAGCCCGTTCGCGGCCGCGGCGCAGCGCCTGAAGGACGTGCCGGTGTGGATCTTCCATGGCGGCAAGGACGATGTGGTGCCGCCGTCCCAGTCGCGCCGCATGGACGCCGCGCTCAAGGCCGCCGGCGCACGCGACGCGCGCTACACCGAATTCCCCGATGCCAACCACAACAGCTGGGACGCCACCTACGCTTACGCCCCGATGTGGGAATGGCTGTTCGAACAACGCCGCGGACGTTGAGCCGTGGCCGAACTCGTCACCGACTACTTCAGCGCCGGCTGGCGTGAGCGCGAGCTGCCTTGCCCCTGCAACTGGCAGGGCGACAGCCGTGCGATGGCCATGGAACTGCACGACGCGGTCACCGATTACGCCTGTCCGCAGTGCGGCAACCTGCTGCTGATCGTCTCCCACCCGACTCTGGACCAGGTGCGTGCCGCGGCGGCGATGGGCCACGGCGAGGCCATGGCCCAACTGGCCATCATCGAGGAAGCCCGGGTCCGCTGCCCCCCGGATGCCGGCTGATGCCTCACTGGCGCCTCCTGCGTCACGCTTCGCGCGCCCCCACCTCCTGCGGATACCACCGACCCTCAACCGCGGCCCATTGCAGCCGATAACCCGGCATCCCCTGGTGGCCGACGGGCATCCGCCCATGGCCGTGCGAGCGACTTGAATGGCTGACGTGGCCGACGAAAACTCCGGTATTGCGGGCGGCTTCCGCCGGCTGTGGCCACGCCGCCGCGAGGCAGCCACACCGACGTCGCGTGAACTTGCCACCACCCCGCCGGCCCGTCCGGGGACCGCCATCAGCAGCGCGCAGTTGCAGGCGCTGTTCGCCCATGCGGAAGAGCCCGGCACCCTGCTGTCCGCGTTCGCCGACGGCGTCGCCGGTCTGCCGGGCGAACTGCACGGCATGGGCGAGCGCCTGCAATCCGCGCATGCCGACGCCGATTGGCCGCGCTACGGGCGCGCCATGCGGCAACTGGTCGACAAGTACATCCGCACAATCCAGGACGAACCGCTGTCCGGCGAAGCCGAACAGCTGCGCGACCTGCTGCACCACCTGCTGGTGGGCGGCATGGAACACCTGCTGCGTGACGACACCACACTGCTGCCGCAGGCGCACGCCCTGGCCGATCGCGTACGCCATTGGCAGCCCGCCCAGCCGCTGGCCGAGCTCGGCCACGACATGAAGGAACTCTGCCGCCAGGTCGGCCTGCGCACGCACGAAGTGAACGATGCGCAGGAACTGATGCGCAGCCTGTTCGACCTGTTGCTGGAGAACGTCGGCGAACTGATCGAGGACGGCAGCTGGCTGCAGGACCAGATCGGCGCGGTACGCCAGCTGCTTTCCGGCCCGCTGGACCGCACCGCGCTGGAACAGACGCGCGCGGGGCTGCGCGAAGTCATCTACAAGCAGGGCCTGCTGAAACAGGGACTGGCCGAGTCCAAAGCCTCGATGAAGGACATGATGGTGACCTTCGTCGAGCGGCTGGACGGCATGGCCAGCAGCACCGGTGAGTACCACGACCGCATCAGCTTCCACGCGCAGGCCATCCGCGACAGCCGCAGCATCGCCGAGCTGGGCAAGCGGATGGAGGACATCCTGGAAGACACCGCACGGGTGCAGGCACAGGCCCTGCGCGCGCGCGACAGCCTGATGGAAGCACGCCGCGAGGTGGAGGAAGCCGAGCGGCGCGTCATGAACCTCGAACAGGAACTGCAATCGGTCTCCGAACTGGTGCGGGTCGACCAGCTGACGGACGCGCTGAACCGGCGCGGCTTCGACGAACTGTTCAAGCGCGAGTCGGTGCGCGCACTGCGCGGCGGCCAGACGCTGAGCCTGGCGCTGCTGGACCTCGACGACTTCCGCCACATCAACGCCGCCCATGGCCACCTCGGGGGCGACGCGGCGCTGTGCCACGTCGTGGCGTTGGCGCGCGCCACCCTGCGCGCGAGCGATGCCGTGGCACGTTTCGGGGGCGAAGAGTTCGTACTGCTGTTGCCGGACACCAGCTTCCTGGAAGCGATGGGCACACTCGAACGCCTGCGCGACCGGCTGGCGCACAAGCCGCTGGTCTACGAAGGCCGCGGCATCGTGGCGACGTTCAGCGCCGGCGTCGCACGCTGGCTGCCGGGCGAATCACAGGACGAACTGCTCGCCCGCGCGGACCGCGCCATGTACCAGGCCAAGCAGGCCGGCAAGAACCGGGTGGTCGCGGCAGCGGAGTAAGCCTCAACGCCTGTAGGAGGCCCTTCAGGGCCGACCGGAATGCGTCGGGCCTGTGAAAGCGTCGCCTTACGCCAGCAGCATTTCCAGCACCGCCATGCGGATGGCGACCCCGTTGCTGACCTGGCGCAGCACCAGCGACTGCGGGCCGTCGGCGACCTCGTCGGTGATCTCCACACCGCGGTTGATCGGGCCGGGATGCAGCACCACGGCATCCTTCGCTGCGCGCGCAAGTCGTGTCGTGGTCAGGCCGTAGTCACGGTGGTAGTCCTCAAGCGAGGCCACCAATCCTTCTTCCATGCGTTCGCGTTGCAGGCGCAGCATCATCACCACGTCCACGCCTTCGAGCATGGCGTCGACATCCTGCCCCACCTCGCAGCCCGCCAAGGTGCCATCGTCGGGCAGCAGCGACTGCGGTCCGCACACACGGATCTCGCCGGCACCCAGCGTGCGCAACGCATGCAGGTCCGAGCGCGCCACGCGCGAATGCTTCACGTCGCCAACCATCAGTACCTTCAGGCGCGAGAAATCGGCACCTTTGGCCTGGCGGATCGTCAGCACGTCCAGTAAGCCCTGGGTGGGGTGCGCGCTGCGACCGTCGCCCGCGTTGATCAAGGCCGTGCCCTCGCCCGCCTCGCCGGCCAGCGCCGCGACTGCGCCGTCGTCGGCGTGGCGGACAATGAAGCCACGCACCCCCATCGCCTCCAGATTGCGCAGGGTGTCGCGCGCGGTCTCGCCCTTGCGCGTGGACGAGGTGGATGCGTCAAAGTTCAGCACGTCCGCGCCCAGTCGCTGCGCGGCGATGTGGAACGAACTGCGCGTGCGCGTGGACGGTTCGAAGAACAGCGTGCAGACCGTCGTGCCGTCCAGGACCTGTCGACGCGGCGTGCGACCGAGCGCGGCATCGCGGATCTGGCCGGCACGGTCGATCAGGCGGCAGAGAGTTTCGCGGGGCAAGCCCTCGAGGGTCAGCAGGTGACGCAGGCGTCCATCCGGATCAAGTTGGGAAGTCATGGAGTTTCGTCAGGGAAGAATCAGGTCAACTGGGTCGCATCCTGGGGAGCGGCCAGCCAGCGTTCGATGATCACGGCCGCTGCGACGGCATCCAGCGCCACCGCGTCGCGACGGCGTTTGCGGCCTTCGGCGCGGTCCAGCGCGAAGCGCTGCGAGGCTTCGACGGAACTGGTGCGTTCGTCCACCAGCACCACCGGCAGGTTGTAGCGCGCGCGCAGTTCGCGGGCGAAGGCATGCGCGCGCTTGCGGATGGGCTGGTCGCCGCCGTCCAGCGTCATCGGATCGCCGACCACCAGGCCATCGGGCTTCCACTCCGCATGCAGCTTGTCGATCGCTGGCCAGTCCGGCCCGTGGCCATGCACGTCGATCACCGCCAGCGCACGCGCGCCGGTGCCGAACGCGCTGCCCACCGCCACGCCGATGCGGCGGGCGCCCACGTCGAATCCCAGTACGGTGCCATCCAGCTTCATGCCATCTGCCTCCGTTCGATCACGCGTGCGCCATCCTGCACCGGGTGCTGTGGAGACGACGTCTGCGGGCGCAGGCACGGGCTCATGCGTGGCCGCTGTAGTCCGTCAGGCGCGTCATGTCCACGCCGATCCGCTGGCCTGCCGCCTGCCAACGCTGCTCCAGCGGCAGCGCGAACAGCAGCTCGACATCGGCGGGCGCCGTCAGCCAGCTGTTCTCGCCCAATTCGTATTCCAGTTGGCCCGCCCCCCAGCCGGCACAGCCCAGCGCCATGACGGCATTGGCCGGACCCTCGCCCACCGCCATCGCTTCCAGGATGTCGCGCGAGGTGGTCAGGTACAGACCGTCCGCCACTTCCAGCGTGGACTCCCACGCGCGCGCATCGTCATGCAGCACGAAGCCACGCTCCGGATGCACCGGCCCGCCCGCCAGCACGACCTGGTCGTCCAATTGCGGATCGTGGGAAGCGAGGTTCATCTGCCGAAGCACTTCACCCAGCGTGTACTCCGATGGGCGATTGACGACCACGCCCATGGCGCCTTCGTCATCGTGCTGGCAGATCAGCGTGACGCTGCGTGCAAAATTGGGATCTGCCAGCGCCGGCAGGGCGATCAGCAACTGGTTGGCCAGGGGTGTGGCGGCATCGTGCATGGCCGCCATTCTAGCCCGGACGCGCGCGGGCGGTTCCTGTCCGCAAGACCGCCTAGAATCGGGAATCCCCGCTCGACCCCGTTCCCCATGTCTGGATACTGCGACATCGCCCCCGGCCACCCGCTGCACGGCCCCTACCACGATCGCGAGTACGGCTTCCCGCAGCGCGACGAAGCGGTCCTGTTCGAGCGCCTGCTGCTGGAAATCAACCAGGCCGGCCTGAGCTGGGAGACGATGCTGAAGAAGCGCGAGGGCTTCCGCGCCGCCTACAGCGGCTTCGACGTGGACACGGTGGCTCTTTATGGCGAGAAGGACCGCGCCCGGCTGATGGCGGACGCTGGCATCATCCGCAACCGGCTGAAGGTCGAGGCCGCGATCCACAACGCACAGGTCATCCGGCAGCTGCGGACGACCCACGGCGGATTCGCCGCGTGGCTGGACGCCCACCATCCGTTGCCGAAGGCCGACTGGATCAAGCTGTTCAAGAAGACCTTCCGCTTCACCGGCGGCGAGATCACCAACGAGTTCCTGATGAGCCTGGGCTACCTGCCCGGTGCGCACCGCGAGGATTGCCCGGCCTTCCGCCGCGCTTCGAAGCAACGGCCGCCATGGATGATCGCGGCAGGACATTGATCCGGCGCAATCCGCGCGTGAGCCGACGCCCGTATCCTGCGGGGCGATAATCCCCATTTCGCCCGTTGATGCCCATCCCGATGCACGAAGACCGTATCCGCCACGCCGGCCTGCGCGACCGCGTGATCAGCGCCGAACACGCCGCAAGCCTCATCCAGCCCGGCGAGACCGTCGCCATGAGCGGCTTCACCGGCTCCGGCTACCCCAAGGCCGTGCCGCTGGCGCTGGCCGCGCGCATCGAACAGGCGCACGCCGCCGGCCTCCCCTTCCAGATCAAGCTGATGACCGGCGCTTCGACCGCGCCGGAACTGGACGGCGCGCTCGCCAAGGCCGATGCCATCGCCCTGCGCATGCCGTTCCAGAGTGACCCGGACACACGCAAGCGCATCAACGACGGCACGCTGGACTACATCGACATCCATCTCAGCCACGTGGCGCAGCACGTGTGGTTCGGCTTCTACGGCCCCATCGACACGGCGGTGATCGAGGTCTCGGCCATCCGCGAAGACGGCACGCTGGTGCCATCGACCTCGGTCGGCAACAACAAGACCTGGCTGGACCTGGCGAAGAAGGTCATCGTGGAGGTCAACGACTGGCAGCCCGCCGGCGTCGACGGCATGCACGATATCTACTACGGCACCGCGCTGCCGCCGCACCGCAAGCCGATCCCGCTGGAGCACGTGCGCGACCGCATCGGCGACACCGCGCTGCGTTGCGACCCGGCCAAGATCGTCGCCGTGGTACGCACGCATGGCCCGGACCGCAACAGCCCCTTTACGCCTATCGACAGCACCAGCGAGCGGATCGCCGGACACCTGATCGACTTCCTCAAGCACGAAGTCACGCTCGGCCGCCTGCCGCCGAACCTGCTACCCCTGCAGTCCGGCGTGGGCAACATCCCCAACGCGGTGTTGGCCGGCCTGGCGAAGAGCGGCTTCCGCGGCCTGACCGCATTCACCGAGGTCATCCAGGACGGCATGCTCGATCTGTTGCGCGAAGGCGTGCTGGAGGTCGCCTCGTGCACCGGCTTCGCCCTCAGCCCGGAGGCGAACGAAGCGTTCAAGCGCGACATCGCCTTCTACCGCGAGCGCATCATCATGCGCACGCAGGAGATGTCCAACCATCCCGAACTCGTGCGACGCCTGGGTTGTATCGGCATGAATGGCATGATCGAGGCCGACCTCTACGGCAACGTCAATTCCACCCACGTGATGGGCAGCCGCATCCAGAACGGCATCGGCGGCTCGGGCGATTTCGCCCGCAACGGGTTCATGTCGGTGTTCCTCAGCCCGAGCACCGCCAAGGGCGGCAGCATCTCCGCGCTGGTGCCCATGGTCAGCCACGTGGACCACACCGAGCACGACGTTTCGGTGATCGTCACCGAACAGGGCCTCGCCGACCTGCGCGGCCTCACGCCCAAACAACGCGCCCGCCTGTTGATCGACAACTGCGCGCATCCCGACTACCGCGACGCTTTGCAGGATTACTTCGACCGCGCCCTGCATCACAGCTACGGCAAGCACACCCCGCACCTGCTGCCAGAGGCGCTGTCGTGGCACCAGCGGTGGTTGGAGACCGGTAGCATGAGGGGCTGAAGCCCTTTGTAGGATGGGTTGAGCCGAAGGCGATACCCATCTGCGCTGCATCATCGGCATCTTTGTGATGGGTATCGCCTTCGGCTCAACCCATCCTGCGTATTGCCTTCACCATTGCACGCTCCGGTACTTGACCAGCCGCTCGACGACGGCCGAATCGATCCGCGAGGTCCAGGCGCCGTTCAACAGCATTCGGAACGACGGACTGCGTCGCGCCAGAACATCGATCTCGTCGATCATGGCCTGACCGTGATGCACCAGCAGGTCTTCCAGCGGGCCGGCGGCCAGGACTTGGAAATGCCTGTCCGCAGAATCAGAAGGGATGCGGGACAGGACCCGCAGGATAGCGTCCAGGCAAAGTCTCGGATCTTGGAACGGGAGTTCAAAGTCCAGATCGTAGCCGTCAGATTCCCCCGTGTGCTCACGCACATCGACGTTCCACTTCTCGATCCAACGCGACGCAACGTCTTCGGGTGAGGGCACTTCCATCTGGACGACACTTGCATAGATTATGCGTGGCGCGAGCATGGTGCTCGCAGGAGGGGTGAGCTAAGCGCCGCCTCCCATCCTACCCGTTCGCCGTCAAGCGTTCCGCTCCACCAGGCGCGGCAGCTTCATCACCCCCAAGCATACGCAGCGCTCGCGCCATGAACAGGCCGCTAAAGAATCCGTACACGCCTGCCACCACGAAAACGGCCGTGGTCGTATCGAGAACGCCCGGCTTCATTGCATGAATCACGGCCACCGCGTACTTGAAGAAGAAGATGCCCATCATCAGCGCCAGTGGCACCCAGCTGCCCGGCACCGTGAACTGCTTCGTCGATGCGTCGTAGGACGCACGGCGCGACGGCGCCCGCACCAGGGAGATGGCCACCACGGCGACCCAGCCGCAGGCCCATGCAGACAGCGCCGTGAGGTGGGCATCGAAAGTCCACCACACCGAGTACACCGACCAGGCCAGCATGGCGATAGGCAGCACGATCAGCCGGTTGCGGGAGACCTGGCGCGTCCTGCTCTGGACAGAGCCCAAATAGACCAGACCGAAGAACAGGCCGAAGACCCAGAGGGGCGTGTGGGCGAGGATATGCGTCATGGGGCAAGGGTCCTGGAGAGGCCGACATCGCGTCGGTTCCCGCACATCATCGGATCCAGCCATCGCGCAATGAGGTGCCGGAAGTCAACACTTGCGGGTGCCGGAGGTCCTTGCGGGCAGGCGATCGCCCACGAAAAAGGGGCGGTCGCCCGCCCCTTCCGTTTGACGCGTGTTGCGCGAAATCACCTGACTTCCGCGATCTCCACGCCATCCAGGCCCTGCGCCAGCGTGCGGGCGTCGCCGCCCTGGGCCAGCTTGATGCGCAGGCGCACTTCGTTCTGCGAGTCGGCGAAACGCAGTGCGTCCTCGTAGCTGATCTCGCCGGCCTGGTACAGCTCGAACAGGGCCTGGTCGAAGGTCTTCATGCCGAGGTTGGTGGACTCCTTCATCACTTCCTTCAGCTTGTGCACCTCGCCTTCGCGGATGTAGTCCTGCACCAGCGGCGTGCCCAGCAGGATCTCCATCGCCACGCGGCGCGCCTTGCCGTCGGGCGTGGGAATCAGCTGCTGCGCCACCACGCCTTTGAGGTTCAGCGACAGGTCCATCAGCAACTGGGTGCGGCGGTCTTCCGGGAAGAAGTTGATGATGCGGTCCATTGCCTGGTTGGCGTTGTTGGCGTGCAGCGTGCACAGCACCAAGTGGCCGGTTTCGGCGAAGGCGATGGCGTGGTCCATGCCCTCGCGGGTGCGCACTTCGCCGATCATGATCACGTCCGGCGCCTGGCGCAGCGTGTTCTTCAGCGCTGCGTCCCAGCTGTCGGTGTCGATGCCCACTTCGCGCTGCGTGATGATGCAGCCCTCGTGCTTGTGCACGAACTCGATGGGGTCTTCGATGGTGATGATGTGGCCGGTGGAATTCTGGTTGCGGTAGCCGATCATCGCCGCCAGCGAGGTGGACTTACCCGTGCCCGTGGCGCCGACGAAGATGATGATGCCGCGCTTGGTCATGGCCAGCGTCTTGATGACCGGCGGCAGGTTCAGCTCTTCGATGGTCGGGATGCGCGTCTCGATACGACGCAGCACCATGCCCACCTGGTTGCGCTGGTAGAAGCAGCTGACACGGAAGCGGCCCACGCCGGCTACGCCGATCGCGAAGTTGCACTCGTGGGTCTTTTCGAACTCCTCGCGCTGCGACGGCGTCATCACGTTCAGCACCAGGTCGCGCGACTGCTGCGATGTCAGCGGCGTCTGCGTGATCGGCGAGATCTTGCCGTTCACCTTGATGGATGGCGGCATGCCGGACGTGATGAACAGGTCCGACGCCTTCTGGTGCGCCATCAGCTTGAGGAACGAGGTGAAATCGATGGTGCTCATGGGTGGCTCCTTTCGGAGCCGTGATTCGTGAGACGTGAGACGTGATTCGCAAGAGCCATTGCCTTGACGATCCACTGTGCATCACCGCATCAGAACCCCGGCTATTGACGAATCACAAATCACGAATCACGAATTACTGGCCTTACTCGAACAGACGCTTGTCCTTCGCGTATTCCTTGGCCTGCTGCCGGGTGATGAGGCTGCGCTTCACCAGATCCTGCAGATGCTGGTCCAGGGTCATCATTCCGTAGTTCTGGCCGGTCTGGATGGACGAGTACATCTGCGCAACCTTGTCCTCGCGGATCAGGTTGCGGATGGCGGGCGTGCCCACCATGATTTCCCACGCGGCAGTACGGCCGCCGCCGATCTTCTTCAGCAGCGCCTGCGAAATGACGGCACGCAACGATTCGGACAGCATCGAACGCACCATCGGCTTCTCGCCGGCGGGGAACACGTCGATGACGCGGTCGATGGTCTTGGCCGCCGAGCTGGTATGCAGGGTGGCGAACACCAGGTGGCCCGTCTCCGCGGCGGTCAGCGCCAGGCGGATGGTTTCAAGGTCGCGCAACTCGCCGACCAGAATGTAGTCCGGGTCTTCACGCAGGGCCGAACGCAGCGCCTCGTTGAAGCCATGCGTATCGCGGTGCACTTCGCGCTGGTTGATCAGGCACTTCTGCGAGGTGTGCACGAACTCGATCGGATCCTCGACCGAGAGGATGTGCGCGTATTCGTTCTTGTTGATGTGGTCGATCATCGCCGCCAGCGTGGTCGACTTGCCCGAACCGGTCGGGCCGGTGACCAGGATCAGGCCCTGCGGCTGCTGGATCAGCTCGCGGAACAGCGGCGGGCACCCCAGGTCTTCCAGGGTCAGCACTTCCGAGGGAATGGTACGGAACACCGCACCCGCACCGCGGTTCTGGTTGAACGCGTTGACGCGGAAGCGCGCCAGCGACGGGATCTCGAACGAGAAGTCGACTTCCAGGAATTCCTCGAAGTCGCGCCGCTGCTTGTCCGACATGATGTCGTAGACCAGCGCGTGCACCTGCTTGTGGTCCAGCGCCGGGATGTTGATGCGGCGTACGTCGCCGTCCACACGGATCATCGGCGGCAGGCCGGCTGACAGGTGGAGGTCCGATGCCTTGTTCTTTACCGAGAACGCCAAGAGTTCGGCGATATCCATGACGCTGCTTCCCCAAGTTGCTGCGAACTGGAACGTTACTTCCCCGAAGGGCAGTATAGCGCCCTTGCCGTTCCCGCCAATGGTTGGATGAACATGCTCGCCGACGCTTTCAGCGAGACCCTGCAACGTCTTGAAAACGCAGCAGATGCCGCCCATCGGCCAGCACCCGATCTGCTGGCCGTGTCCAAGCTGCATCCCGCCGCCGCCGTGGCCGCACTGGCCCGTGCCGGGCAGCGCGCCTTCGGCGAGAACTACGTGCAGGAGGCGCAGGCGAAGATCGGCGAACTGGCCGGCATGGGGCTGGAATGGCATCTCATCGGCCACCTGCAATCGAACAAGGCCGAGATCGCCGCGCGCATCTTCGACTGGGTGCAAACGGTAGACCGTCACAGATTGATCGGCGCCCTGTCACGCTATCGGCCTACGGATCGCCCACCGCTGAACGTGCTCATCCAGGTGAACATCGACGACGAAGCGAGCAAGCACGGCTGCCATCCCGACGACGTCACGGCCCTGGCCGATGCCATTGCCGCCGCGCCTGGCTTGAGACTGCGTGGACTGATGGCGATTCCCGCGCCGCATCCGGACCCGGCCGCACGCGCCGCTGCATTCAGCCGCATGAAATCGCTGCAGGACGCGCTGGCGTCGCGATACCCCGGCATCGATACCCTGTCGATGGGCATGAGCGACGACTTCGCACAGGCCATCGCGCATGGCGCCACGATGGTCCGCATCGGCACCGCACTGTTCGGCGCGCGACCGGCGCGAACCGTCTGATGCCGCGCCCCAACCCGCCACTTCCACGAGGCTCCACTCCATGACCCGCTCGAACACTTCCCCCCTGCTGACGCATCCGCTCGCCTTCATCGGCGGCGGCAACATGGCGCGCAGCCTGATCGGCGGCCTGGTCAAGCGCGGCGCGGACCCCTCGCGCATCCGCGTGGCGGAACCTGCCGAAGCTCCGCGCGCCGCACTGGCTGCGGATTTCGGTGTGCAGGTCTTCGCCGAGGCGGCGGAAGCGGCCTACGGCGCCGATACCTGGTTGTTCGCGGTGAAGCCGCAGGTGATGCGCGCGGTGTGCGAAGGCCTCGCACCGCTGGCGCAGTCACAGCGCCCGCTCGCCGTGTCCATCGCGGCCGGCATCACGACCACGCAGATGCAACGCTGGCTGGGCGGAGGCGTGCCGGTGGTACGCAGCATGCCCAACACGCCTGCCCTGCTGGGTGCCGGTGTCACCGGGCTGCATGCCAGCAGCGAAGTCGATGCGGCGGGTCGGCAGCGCGCCGAGCTGCTGCTGTCGTCCGCAGGTCCGACCGTGTGGATCGAGGCAGAGGCCACGATGGATGCGGTCACAGGCGTATCGGGCAGCGGGCCCGCGTATGTCTTCCTGCTCGCCGAAGCGATGGAAGCGGCGGCGAAGGCGGAAGGCCTGTCCGACGAAGCGGCACGTACGCTGGTGCTGCAGACCGTGCTGGGCGCGGCGCGCATGCTGACCGAGAGCGGCGAAACACCGGCCGAGCTGCGCCGTCGCGTCACCTCCCCCAACGGCACCACGCAGGCGGCCATCGAGACCTTCCAGGCGGGCGGCTTCGAAACGCTGGTGGCACAGGCCGTGCACGCCGCCACCGTGCGTGGCGGCGAGTTGTCTGCGGCGAACGACTGAGCCTGCATCCGCCTCCTTCCCGACGTCGTACGCTACCCAGGCCCACATCCCCCATGCACATGAAACGATTCGCCGCCCCGCTCGCCCTGGTCCTGCTGTCCGCCTGCTCCGGCGGCGAGGCCCCGCGCACCGCGGAGTTCGTGCAAGCCACGCCGGCCGAGGCCGACTTCGGCACCCTGCGCGTGCGCTACAACGCGCTGCCGACGCTGGCGTTGAGCGAGGCGGTCGCCAGGCAGTACGGCGTGCCACGCGACGCCGGCACGGCGCTGGTGCTGGTCGCGCTGCGCACCGTGGACGGTGGGGAAGAAGTCGATGCGGAGGGCGACGTCAGCGTCACCGCGCACGACCTGTCCGGCGCGCGGCAGGCCATCACGCTGCGCAAGGTCGACGCCGGCGGCTACGCGGACCATATAGGCACGGCGCGCATCTCGCCGCGCAACTCCTACCGTTTCGAAATCGTGGTGACGGCCGGCGGGCGAACCGAGACGGTGAAGCTCCAGCGGAATTTCTGAGGCAAAGGAAAACCTGTGGGAGCGACGTAAGTCGCGATAGGCCGCCGCGGTGCTTCATCGCGACTTACGTCGCTCCCACAAATGGGTGTCCAAAGGCAAACTCCCCCTCTGACGCGCCGCGCCGCGCCGCCCACGCCTGCACGATCGCCGCGATCGCCCGCACACCATCCGTCAGCGCGGCCGGTCCCGGCTGCAGGATAAGCGGCGACTTGATCTCGTGCAGTTCGCCGTCACGCACGGCGGGAATCGCATCCCAACCCGGCCGTTCCGCGACCTTGTCGGGGCGGAACTTCTTGCCACACCACGAGCCGAGGATGATGTCCGGCGCGCGCCGGACGACCTCGCTGCCATCGGCGAGGATGCGGTGCTTCGCCAGCGACTCCTTGGCCAGTTCCGGAAACACGTCGTCACCGCCGGCGATGCCGATCAGTTCCGACACCCAGCGGATGCCGGTGATCTGCGGTTCGTCCCATTCCTCGAAGTAGACCGTCGGCCGGCGTGGCAGGCGCGCGGCCTGCGCACGTACGTCATCCAGCCCGTGCTGCAGCGCATCGGCATACTCGTTGGCGCGCACGGCGACACCGACCAGGGCACCCAGCCGCCGCACGTAGTCGACGATGCCGTCCACGCTGCGGTGATTGCTGATCCAGACCTCCACGCCCTGCCGCACCAGCTCGGCCGCGATGTCGGCCTGTATGTCAGAGAAGCCGATGGCAAGATCGGGCCGGAGTTTCAGGATTTCGTCGATCTTCGCGCTGGTGAATGCGCTGACCTTCGGCTTCTCCTTGCGCGCCTGCGGGGGGCGCACGGTGAACCCGCTGATGCCGACGATGCGGTCCTGCTCGCCTAGCGCGTACAGCGTCTCGGTGGGCTCCTCGGTGAGGCAGACGATACGTCGAGGGCCCATGGTTCAATCGTCCAGCCGCTTGCGGAAATACACCACGCGCTCGGTCTCCTCGAAACCGCAGGCCGCGTGCGCGGCATGGCTGGCGGTGTTGTCGAGCAACGCATCGGACGCCAGTTCCGCACAGCCCTGTGCCCGCGTCCAGGCTTCGACTTCTGCGGCCAGCGCGCGTCCCACGCCGTGGCCGCGCCATGCAGGATCGACATACCAGCCTTCCAGGAAGCCCACCGGCGAACCGTCAGTGCCATTGACGTAGTCGTGCCGCAGACTGGCTTCAGCCAGGCCGATCGCGTAGCCGTGGGCATCGAAAGCCAGCAGGGCGACGGCCGAGGCGGCATCCCAGGCAAGCGCCTCCTCACGCAGTTCCGCAAGGTCGGCATCGGGCCACAGCGCCAGGCGCAGGGCGGTCCATGCCGCGATGTCCTCCCGCGTGGCCGCGGCGATGCGGATATCGCTCAAGGAAACAACATCCGCTTGCTCCACGCACCGGCGGCATCGCATTCGTAACGCCAGCGCTCATGTAGCCGGAACTGGGCGCCGTACCAGAACTCGATCGCTTCCGGCGCCACGCGGTAGCCGCTCCATCCGTCCGGGCGCGGCACGTCGGTACCGGCGAAGCGTGCCTCCACCTCCGCCATGCGCGTCTCGAAGGCCTCGCGTGAATCCAGCGTCTCGGACTGGATCGACGCCCAGGCACCCAATTGGCTCTGGCGTGGGCGCGAGGCGAAGTAGGCATCGGCTTCCGCATCGCTGACGGGCGTGACGGTGCCTTCCACGCGCACCTGGATGCCGGCGTCGCGCAGGCTGCGCCACAGGAACAGCAGAGCGGCCCACGGGTTGTCGTGCAACTCGCGCCCCTTCTGGCTGTGGGTATGCGTGTAGAACACGAAGCCGAGTTCGTCGAACGCCTTCAGCAATACGGTGCGTGCGGAAGGACGACCGTCCGGCGTGGCGGTGGCCAGCGTCATCGCGTTGGGCTCGATCTCGGTGCCCGACGACTTGGCCTCGCCGAAGAGCGTGGCGAACGTGGCGAGGGCTTCGGCGTACAGATCGGTCATGGCGTCGTCAGGGCAGCGCCCGCGTGCCGGGCATGCGCTATTGTCGCGCGATGACGCAGGCAACGCACCCCGAGGGCTTTCCCGACGTTCTCGTCGGCGAGGCGCTGGCCGCCGCGCGTGCATTGCCGGCACGTACGCCGGTCTTCGCCATCACCGGCCTGCAGGGAAGTGGCAAATCGACGCTGGCCCATCAGATCGCCATGCAGGCGGAAGCCTCCGGCCTGCGCGTGGCCGTACTGTCGCTGGACGACCTCTATCTGACCCGCGCCCAGCGCATGCGCCTTGCCGCGGAGGTGCATCCCTTGCTCGCCACGCGCGGGCCGCCAGGGACGCACGACGTGGCGCTCGGCGGCCAGGTGCTGGAT
>CBIHLJ010000006.1:0-134453 GCA_966210745.1 uncultured Pseudoxanthomonas sp. | reverse complement strand
GAGCTGATCGAGCGCGGCCACATCTACATCGGCCTGCCGCCGCTGTACAAGCTCAAGCAGGGCAAGCAGGAGCTGTATCTGAAGGACGACGCGGCGCTCAACGTCTACCTGGCGAACAATGCCGTGGAAGGCGCCTCGCTGATTCCCGCCGATGGCGAGCCGCCGATCTCCGGCGAAGCGCTGGAGAAGCTGCTGCTGGTGTTCACCACCGCGCGCGATGCGATCGCACGCAACGCGCATCGCTACGATCCGGTGCTGCTGGAGTCGCTGATCGACTTCACCCCGCTGGATGCAGCGCATCTGCAGCAGAACATCGACGAGCGCCACGAGCTCGACGCGCTGGAAGCCAAGCTCAACCGCGGCAGCATCGGCAGTGCGCGCTATGCGCTGACGCTGCAGCCTGCCACCGAGCAGCGGCCGGCCGCGCTGCTGTCCACGCGCCGGCACATGGGTGAGGAACTGCTGCAGGTGTTGTCGCTGTCGGCGTTCGAAACCGGCGAACTGCGTCCGCTGCGCGAAGCCGCCGCGCTGCTGCACGGACTGGTGCGCGAGGGTGCGCAGGTGGTCCGCGGCAACAAGGCGCAGCCGGTGGCCACGTTCGCCGACGCGCAGGCCTGGTTGCTGGAAGAGGCCAAGAAGGGCCGCAGCATCCAGCGCTTCAAGGGCCTGGGTGAAATGAACCCCGAGCAGCTGTGGGACACCACGGTCAATCCCGAAACGCGTCGCCTGTTGCAGGTGCGCATCGAAGATGCGGTCGCGGCCGACCAGATCTTCAGTACGCTGATGGGCGATGTGGTCGAGCCGCGCCGCGAGTTCATCGAAGACAACGCGCTCAAGGTTTCCAACCTCGACGTGTGACGTTCGGAGGATGAGCCCGGTTCCCTCCTCCCTGGTCGACGCGGGAGCCCCCGGCCGACGTCCATTGCGCGACGTGCTGCCGGCGTTCGCATTGGACGTCGTGCTGGCGGTGTTGCTTTCGTTCTCGGCTATGCTCCTGGGCTTGTTGGGATGGGGCGCATGGCGGGGTGTGGAGTTGGCACACGCGCACGGCGGCATGATCGACACGGAGGCCCTGCGGGCGAATGTGGGGGCTCCGCCCGTCCTGTTCCTCATCATGGCCACACTCGTCAGCACTGGCGGCACAGCGCTGCTGCTGTACTTCTGGCGCCGACGCGCGACGATCATCGAACGGGGCCAATCCCTGGCTAACGTGCGCTTGGCCCGGACCTGGTTCTGGGCGCTTGGTGCTGGGATTTCGACCTTCCTGTTCAGTGCAGTCATGAGCGGATGCGGCCGCGCGCTGGGGCTGGAACTGGAACCCAGCAACCTGGACGTGATCAAGGCCGGATTCGCGCAGTACCCCGTCTTCCTGGGCCTGTTCGCCGTCGTCCTTGCGCCGATGTACGAGGAACTGCTGTTCCGCCGCGTCCTGTTCGGGCGGCTGTGGCACGCGGGTTGGCCCGTGCTGGGCCTCGTGCTGAGCAGCCTGGTGTTCGCCCTTGTCCATGAAATGCCGGGTCTCAATGGAAAGCCGCCCTCCAGCACGCTTTTCCTGGTCTTCGTCTATGCCGGCATGGGCGCCATGTTTGCCGGCGTTTACCGGGTGACAGGGACGCTATGGGCGCCGATCGCCGCGCATATCCTGAACAACGCCCTGGCACTGGTGGTCCTGCAGGTCTACGGTCAGACACAGGCTTAATGTGATTGACGAAAGTTTAAGACGCGTTTGCCCAGACTCCCGCTGTACGCAATATCTCAAGGGGAGCGCATGAAAGTCTGGATTCTCGGAACCATCGCTGCTCTAGGGCTGACGGCCTGCGCCACCACGACCTCGCCCACCGGGCGGACCCAGATGGTCGGTGGCGTCTCGCAGGCGCAGCTCGATCAATTGGGCGCGCAGGCCTTTGCCGAGACCAAGGCCAAGGAAACGCTGAGTCGCGACGCGCGACAGAACAGTTACGTCACCTGCGTGGTCAACGCACTCGTGCGCCAATTGCCCCCCGAGCAGCGCAGGGTCGCGTGGGAAACGGCTGTTTTCTCGGACAAGGAACCGAACGCTTTCGCACTGCCGGGAGGCAAGGTTGGCGTTAACACCGGGATTTTCACGGTGGCGAAGAACCAGGATCAGCTCGCGGCGGTGCTTGGTCATGAGATCGGCCACGTGATCGCGCGCCATCATGAAGAACGCATCACCCGTCAGATGGGAGCGCAGGCGGGCCTGGGCGTCCTGGGGGCACTGGCGGGTGCGCGCTACGGCGATGGCGCGGCCAGCACGGTGAATCAGCTGGGCGGCATGACCGCGCAGGCCGCGTTCCTGCTGCCTGGATCGCGCACTCAGGAGAGCGAGGCGGATGTCGTTGGCCAGCGCCTGATGGCTCAGGCGGGCTTCGATCCTCGCCAGGCCGTCGATCTCTGGCAGAACATGATGGCCGCCAGTGGTAGCCGTCAGCCGCAGTGGCTTTCTACTCACCCTGACCCCACCAACCGCATCCGCGAACTGCAACGCGATGCACCCTCTCTAGTGCCCACCTACGAGGCTGCCAGGAAGGCGGGAAATGCGCCCAAATGCGGTTGACACACGCCACGGTATTGCTGCTATGCAGCACCTGAAACGGTATCCGCACGCACCAGGTTTCTGTTAGTTTTGCCGGCCCCGCACGCAGGCGGGTTGGACCGTCATCCCCCGGATGGCCTGACGAGGTTTGAAGATGAAGCTCCGCATGCACAAGAAGTCCCTACTCAGCATGATGTTGCTGGCTGCCTTTGGCGGCGGCATCGTCGCCGATGCCGTGGCGCAGTCCGCACGGTCCTCCAATCGCAGTTCGCGTGAAGGCAGCCAGAAGGCGGAGGTCCGTTACCCCGACGCAACCCGCGAAGACCCCAAGGCCAAGCCTTCCAGCAAGATGCAGGGCAAGTTGAGCAAGCTGTTCAAGGCCTACGAGAAGGAAGACAACGACGCCGAGACGCTGGCGTTGGCCAAGGAGCTGTTCGCCGAACCGAATGCCAACGAGTACGACAAGGCCATGGCTGCCCAGCTGGGTGGACAGGCGGCGTACAACCTGGATGACATGGCGACCGCCAAGCAGATGCTCCAGCAGGTGATCGATCTCAATGCGCTGGACAACAACGGCCACTACCAGTCGATGCTGATGCTGGCCCAGTTGCAGCTGCAGGACGACGAGTTCGAGCCGGGCATGGCCAACCTCAACCGTTATCTCGCAGAGACGAAATCCAACAAGCCCGAAGACCTGATCCAGAAGGGCCAGGCGCTGTACCAGATGGAGAAGTACGCGGAAGCCATCCCGGTACTCGAGCAGGCCATCGCCGCCACGCCGGAGCCTAAGGACAACTGGTACGGCCTGCTCCTGGCGTCGCTCATCGCCGCCGAGCGCCCTGCCGAAGCGGTGAAGATCGCCGAACAGATGGCCGCAAAGAATCCGGCCGACAAGAAGGCCCAGCTCAACCTCGTCGCGACGTACCAACAGGCGGACCAGTACGACAAGGCCGCCACCACGCTGGAGAAGATGCGTTCTGCCGGCCAGCTGACCGAAGAAAAGGAATACCGTCAGCTCTACGTGACCTACGCCAACATGGACGGTCGGGAGAAGGACGTCATTTCCGTCGTCAACGAAGGCCTGGAGAAGGGCTTGCTGAAGCCGGATCACCAGACCTTCCTGGCCCTGGCGCAGGCGTACTACTATTCCGAGCAGATCCCGCAAGCCATCGATGCGTGGCAGAAGGCTGCGCCCCTTGCCGCGGATGGCGAAACCTATCTGAACCTTGCGCGCGTCCTCTGGCAGGAAGACCGCATCCCGGAAGCCAAGGTGGCGGCAAGAGCCGCGTTGGGGAAGGGTTTGAAGAAGCCGGACGACGCGAAGAAGATCATTGCGCTGCCGTAACGGGATTCGATGACACCGAAGGCCAATTAATCCATACGGATGATGGCATCGGGGCGCCGGATTGGTATAAGCTGGGGGTTCCGTCGGTGAAAACCACCGGCAGGGCCCAGAATCGACGATGCGTCTCGGCGCTCGTATCAACCTTGAGTTAATTGGCGCATGGCTGAACAACTGGTCATCAACAGGTACCGGGAAGAAGAAGAGGACAACAGCCTCAACTGGCCCCGTATCATCGGTATTGCCTTCGTGATCGCATTGCACGCAGCGGCGCTGCTTGCACTGTTGATCCCGGCGGTCGCTCCGCCGGCTGAAAAGAAGGAAGAGCGCCGCACTTCGGTCGTCATCGTCGACGCGCCGCCGAAGACCACCCCGCTGCCGCCGCCGCCGGAGGCTCCGCCGGTCGACATCGCAGAGCCGCGTCCGACCGACATCGTCACCCCGCCGTCGCCGCCCGCACCGCCTGCGCCTACGCCGGACATCGGCGCCAGCGTGGATATCTCGTCGAAGAACATGAACCCGCCGCGTTACCCGCCCGCCGCCGCGCGCGCCGGTATCACCGGTACGGTCATACTGATCATCGACGTGGACGCCAACGGCAACGTGACCAACGTGTCGGTGGAAAAGTCGAGCCGCAACCGCGACCTCGACCGTGCCGCGATCGATGCTGCACGCAAGTGGCGCTTCAATGCTTCCGTCGTAAATGGCCAGAAGTCAGCTGGCCGGGTCCGCGTACCGGTGGATTTCACGCTTTAAGAAGGAAGACGGCGGCCAACACCTGGGCCAAGGTCAACGTTTCATCCTTTCAGAACCGCAACACCCTCTATCAACACTTATATAAAGGTAAGCGTCATGCTGCAGGAAACCCTTTTTGCCGCCGCCGCCGGGGGCACCAACGCCGCGAATGCCCTGTCGCAGATGGGCTTCGAGCACATGATCAGCGAAATGATCAGCAAGCCCGGCGAGTTCATCGTCTCGTGGGTCGTGCTGCTCACCCTCGTCATCATGTCGGCCATGTCCTGGTACTGGACGGTCATCAACGTGCTGCGCAGCAGCCGCCTGAAGGGCCAGGCCGACCGCGTCACCAGCGCCTTCTGGGAAACCCCGAATGCGCAGGACGCCATCCGCCTGATGGAAGAGCAGCCGAAGAACGAGCCGTTCTCCAAGATCGCGCTTGACGCTGCCCAGGCTGCCGCGCACCACCAGCGTGCCGAAGGCTCTGCAGCAGGTCTGGGTGAAACCCTGAGCCGCTCGGAGTTCGTCGACCGCGCACTGCGCCAGGCCGTGACCCGCGAAAGCACCAACCTGCAGGGCGGCATGACACTGCTGGCCACCGTCGGTGCAACCGCGCCGTTCGTGGGTCTGCTGGGTACGGTGTGGGGCATCTACGGCGCCCTGATCCGCATCGGTGCGACTGGCCAGGCCTCGATCGACGCCGTCGCCGGCCCGGTGGGTGAAGCGCTGATCATGACCGCCATCGGTCTGTTCGTCGCCATCCCGGCCGTGTTCGCCTACAACTTCTTCAGCAAGACCAACTCGGCGACCATCGCCAAGTTCGACACGTTCGCGCACGACCTGCACGACTTCTTCGCCACCGGCTCGCGCGTTCGCTGAGCCGGCGGTACAAGCAGTCAACGCAACGTTCTAGACGGAGCCCGTCATGGCTTTCAGTAGTGGTAATAGCAGCGGCCCGATGGCCGAGATCAACGTCACGCCCCTCGTGGACGTGATGTTGGTGCTCCTGATCATCTTCATCATCACGGCGCCGCTGATGTCGCACAAGGTGAAGATCGAACTGCCCGAAGCGAACCTGATACAGGATCCGGCGGACAAGCTGGCGCCGACGACCCCGCCGATCACCATTTCCGTCAAGGAGAATGGTGACCTGTACTGGGGCGATGAGCCGGTGACCAAGGAGATCCTGGAATCCCGCCTGTCCAGCGTGGCCCAGCTGCAACCGCAGCCGAAGCTCAACCTGCGCGGCGACAAGACGACGAAGATGGGCACCATCGCCGAAGTCACCAAGATCGCGCAGGGCCAGGGCATGCTGGACATCGGCTACGTGGCCACGAAAGAGAAGGGGCAGTAAGCCATGGCATTCAGCAGTGGTGGAAGCAAGGGCCCCATGGCCGACATCAACGTCACGCCCCTCGTGGACGTGATGCTGGTGCTGTTGATCATCTTCATCGTGACCGCGCCGATCATGACGTATCCGATCGAAGTGGCCTTGCCGCAGCGTGTGATCAACCCGCCGCCGCAGGTGCGTGAGCCGCCGCCGCCGATCGATCTGCGCATCGAGGCTGATGGCACGGTCTACTGGAACAACAGCCCGGCGAACGTTGCTGATCTCCAGCAGAAGATGGAAGAGGAAGTGCAGCGTGATCCGACCAACCAGCCGGAGCTGCGCATCGAAGCCAATTCGGAATCGCACTACGACGTGATGGCCAAGGTGTTGGCCGCTGCGAAGAACGCGCAGATGATGAAGATCGGTTTCGTACAGTAAGCCTGACGCGAAAGACGCCTTTGAACGCCGCCCTTTGGGCGGCGTTTTTCTTTGGGAGCGCACCGGCCCCTCTTGTGGCGATGCCGCGGACGGCGTAGCGTCAGGGCCACGGTCCCGACAGAAGGAGGTGTGCCATGGCGTTCTCCGTTCCCGCAAGCCGTCGTGAACTGGCCGAGATCAACATCACCCCACTCGTGGACGTGATGCTGGTGCTGCTGGTGATCTTCATCGTCACCGCACCGCTGCTTTCGCGCCCCATCGAAACGATTCTGCCCCAGCCCGTACGAGGGGAAAGAACCGAGCCACCGAATGACCTGGTCCTCAAAGTCGGGCTGGCGGGAACATACACACTGGATGATCGCCCGGTATCACTCGCCGACCTGCGTCTCCGGCTCGAGGACGCTGTCCTCGCTGATCCGCGGACGGTCTTGCAGGTGGAAGCCGCAGGCGGGGCCGACTACCAGCAACTGGTCAGCGCACTGGCCCTGGCAGAAGCGAGCGGCCTGGACAGCATCGTGATGCGGAACTGACGACCGGATGACGACGCCGGTCGGCGCTCAGCGACCGGCGCTGGCGGCATCCCTGCGTGTTGCATGCAGGATGGACAGGTAGGCTTCCACCGTGCGCTCGAGGCCGGCGTACAACGCCTCGCCAATCAGCGCATGACCGATGGAGACCTCCAAGACGTCAGGCACGGCAGCCAGGAACTCCCCAAGATTGTCCTGGCTCAGGTCGTGCCCGGCATTGACGCCCAAGCCCAGGGCGTGAGCTTCGCGAGCGGTCCGGGTGCACAGCGCCAGCGCGGTTGCGGCGCCGCCATGCGCGGCGGCCTCGGCGAACGGGCCGGTATAGATTTCGATGCGATCCGCGCCAACACGGGCAGCTTCAGCAAGGCCCTCGCAGCCTGCGTCGACGAACAGGCTGACGCGACAGCCCATCGCCTTCAGTTCGGCGACGAATGACTGCAGGCGATCCATGTCGCGACTGAAATCGAAGCCGTGGTCTGACGTGATCTGCCCATCGTCGTCCGGGACCAGCGTCGCCTGCGCCGGCCGCACGGCGTCGCACAGGGCAAGGAACCCCGGATAGCCCTCGCGCGGCGGGGCGAAAGGATTGCCCTCAAGATTCAGTTCGACGCCGCGCTCGCGCGTCAGTGCCGACAGGGCATGCACGTCCGCAGTCCTGATGTGCCGCTGGTCCGGCCGCGGGTGCACCGTGACGCCATGCGCGCCTGCGGACAGGCATGTGCGGGCGGCGCGCACCACGTCCGGCTCGGAGCCGCCGCGCGAGTTGCGCAACACGGCGATCTTGTTGACGTTGACGCTGAGCAGGGTCACGGAGCAGGGGGCTCCGTGGGGGGGATCGCGTTGCGGCGCGCCTCTGCCACTTCGCGCAGGCGACGGAGCTCGGCCGGATCGATCATCTGCGACGGATCCTGGCTGCTCTCACCCATGCGGCGTGCGTACCAGCTGACGATCCAGAGCAGGAAAAGAATCAGCGAGGCAAGCAGCGACATCACCATCACCGGCGTGGAGGTCACGGAAAAGCCGACATACAGCGCGCCGACCGCCATCAACAGGAACAACCAGTGCATCGTCCACCCCCGGGGTTGGTCGCGGCATATTACCGCCTCCGGCGCGGCACAAAAACGGCCGTGCTTCACAGCAACGGCGACATCAGGCGGGCCAGCGCCTCGGGCAGCCGATGCCGCCAGAGCGAGCGGTCGCGCTGCAGCTTCACGGGTTCGCTGGCGGCGATCTCGCCCTCGAGCCACTGCGCCAGCGTGCCGGCGACGCCCCGGTCGCGGAACATCATCGAGATTTCGAAATTGAGGCGGAAACTGCGGTGATCGAAGTTGGCGCTGCCGATGACCGCCATGGCGTCATCGCAGAGCAGCGCCTTGCTGTGCATCATCCGCGGTCCGTACTCATAGACCTTCACTCCTGAGGCCAGCAGCTCGTCGAAGTAGGACCGCGCGGCCAGCGTCACCAGTCTCGAATCACTCACTTTCGGGACCACCAGCCTGACATCCAATCCGCCCAGCGCGGCCGAGGTCAGTGCCATGCGTGCCGCCTCGCCCGGCACGAAGTACGGCGTCACCAGCCACACGCGCCACTTCGCTTCGTGGATGGCGGCCACCTTCATGCGATGGATCGGCTCCCAGGCCGAATCCGGCCCCGACACCAGCGCCTGCGCGGCGATACCGCCCTGCACGTTCGCATCGCCCGCACTCCACAGGCGCGTGCCCTGGAAATCCTTGCGCTGCTGGCCCGTGGCGTAGACCCAGTCTTCCACGAACACCTGCTGGATGCTGCGGACGACCTCACCTTCCAGGCGCAGGTGCAGGTCGCGGTAGGCATCGTCGCGCAGGGACTCGTCTTCCTCGTCGGTGACGTTGATGCCGCCGGTGAAGGCGATGCGACCGTCCACCACCACGATCTTGCGGTGGGTGCGCAGGTTGAGCCAGGGCCGGGTGAAGGGCCTGAACCTGGTCGGGTGGAACCATGCGTACTCGCCACCGGCTTCCACCAGCGGTTGCAGGGCACGCTTCTTCAACCGGTTGGAGCCTACCGCGTCCAGCAGCAGGCGGACCTTCACGCCCTCGCGTGCCTTGGTCGTCAGCGCGTCCAGCACGCGCTGCCCGGTGCGATCGCCATTGAAGATGTAGTACTCGACGTGAATATGGTTGTCGGCCGCCGTGATCGCATCCAGGATCGCCTGGTACGTGGCGCAACCGTCGACAAGCTGTTGCACGGACGTGGCGGTGGAAGGAGGCAACCCGGTGATCTTCTGCGCCAGCATCGGCAGCTCGGCACTGTTGCCGTCGGTGGGCGCGAAGACTTCGTAGCGATCGAGACTTTCGCGCGAACGCGTACGTCGCAACTGGTGGCGCTTGATCCGCTGCGGCCCCAGCAGGAAGTAGATCAGGTAGCCCACGTAGGGCAACAGTGCAAGCGACAGCAGCCAGCTGAGCGTGGCGACCGGCTCGCGCTTCTGCAGGATGATCCAGGAGCACAGCGGCACCAGGTAGAGCAGCCACGCCACCGTGACCCACAGCTGCAGGTTCGGCACCGAGCCAAGCGTGTCCCAGAGGGAGGTCAGAGCGTTGCGCATGGGGCGATTCTATATGCCGTGTCGCGAACGCTGCGACGCGCAGGCGTAAGCTCGCCTCCATGACGACAGCGCCACTGCCAGGCATCAAGGGACGGGGATCCACCAGCTACCTGCCCGGTCGGTTCGCCGTGACCACGCCGGAGTCGGTCGACGACGGCTGGCACGAGGCCGACACCGAGGGCGAACCCACCTCCACGCCCCGTACCAAGCTGCATGAGGAAGTCGCGCGCAGCGTCATCACCCGCAACCAGTCACCGGACATCCCGTTCGAACAGTCATTGAACCCGTACCGTGGCTGCGAGCATGGCTGCAGCTACTGCTTTGCTCGCCCCTCGCATGCCTACCTCGATCTGTCGCCCGCGCTGGATTTCGAAACCCGGATCTTTGCCAAGACGAATGCGCCGGAGATCCTTCGCAGGGAACTGTCGAAGCGTGGCTACCGTCCCAGCCCCATTTCACTGGGCATCAACACCGACGCCTACCAACCGGTGGAACGACAGCTGCAGCTCACGCGTCGCATCCTGGAAGTGTTGGCGGAAACGAAGCACCCGGTATCGTTGATCACCAAGAACGCCCTGATCGAACGCGACCTGGACCTGCTTGCACCCATGGCGCGCGAGGGACTGGTGCATGTCTACCTGTCAGTCACCACGCTCGACAACGGCCTGTCTTCGCGGCTGGAGCCGCGCGCGTCCGCGCCGCACAGCCGGCTGAAGGCAGTGAAGCGGCTCAGCGACGCGGGCGTGCCGGTCGGGGTGATGTTCGCACCCGTGATTCCGTGGGTGAACGACCACGAGCTGGAAGCGGTGCTCGAAGCAGCCCGCACCGCCGGTGCAACCGCAGCCGGCTACGTGCTTCTGCGCCTGCCCCATGAGGTCGCGCCCCTGTTCCGCGACTGGTTGCAGATCCACCTGCCCGATCGTGCCGCCCACGTGATGAGCACCGTACAGCAGCTGCGGGGCGGCAAGGACTACGACAGCCGGTTCGGCACGCGCCTGCGTGGCGAGGGCGTGTACGCCGACCTGCTCGCACGGCGCTTCGGGCTGGCGTTGAAGCGCTACGGCTTCGAGGGGCGTCGCCATCCGCCGTTCGACTGCACGCGCTTCGTGCCACCCCGCGCGCCGTCGCCGCAGGGCGAGCTGTTCTGACAGTGGCGCTGCGGCAGATGTGGGAGTGGGGACATCAAGCTTTGAGAATCCGGGGGCCGGCGGTGGTGGCTTCGGCCTCCTTCCAGAAGCTGGCGCCCACGTACTTCACGAAAAGATCGGGTGGAATGGACGGTCTTCGCTGCATGGCGGCCACACGTGGCCGGATCCGGTGCAGGCCCGGCATCCCCAAGCCCTCGTCGTACTCTGGCGTATCGAAGGCGAGATGGGCGAAATCATGCTCGAAGGGCGCTTCGTCCAGCGCCGCGTAAAGCGCCCCCATAATCTCGCGCGGATTGGCAACGAGACGGTCGTATTCGATCACGATCATCCGCGACGCATGTTCGCCGTACCACGCCTCGCGCAACGCGGCCCAGGCCGAGCCTACCAGCCCGGTATCGTGATTCATCATGTTTGCGACGCGGGCATAGACCGAGCCGCCATTCTGGAAGGCAAGTGCGCGTGAGGTCCGGGTAGGATTGTTCTTGAGCACGCGTTCGACGCTGTCGAGGATCCAGCCGACATCACGAACCAGGCAGATGACGCGCGCATCCGGAAACAATTCACCGATGAGGGACATTCGGGCGGTCCAGGTCCGGTTAGTGTCGAACAGAACGGAACCTTGCTCGGCCGGACCATGGTAAAGCGCGAAGAGTCCTCGAAGGATCCGGGTCCGCCGCTCGTCGTCGAAGAAAGGGGCGAACTCGGTGCCCGAGCCCATGCGCGGTTGCAGGCCATCAATGAGCGCTGCAACCGGGCTGGTCACATCAGCGCGAAACCGAGGGTTCTGCCTGAGGATGGCCGCCAGGAGCGTCGAGCCCGACCGCGGGAGTCCAGCAACGAAATGGATCGGACTGCGAGTCATTGGCATCACCTATTCCTGACGTCCTCGATGAGAAAGACTGGCCCGGCGAACACCGGGCCAGCCGGGTAGCGCCTAGAAGCGGTAACGAAGGCCGATGTCGAACCGGCGATAGTCGATCGAGCGCTGGATCGGCCGGTTGTTGCCGAAGTACAGGTAGTTGTCCTCGTTGGTCAGGTTGACCGCATCGGCGAACAGCTGGAGCTGGCTGTTGACGTTGAAGCGCACCGACACATCCGCCTGGCCGTAGGCTGCGTGGTACTGGTTGGCACCGGAACCGTCCCAGTTGCACGTCTGCAGATACTTCGAACGCCAGTTGTAGGCCGCGCGCAGCATGATCCTGCCGTTGTCGTAGAACGCACCGACGTTGTACGAATCCGGCGAGACACCATTGACGCCGCAGCTACTCGCGTCCGACCGGGTGGTCTTGACGTGGGTGAAGTTGGCGTTGAATCCGAAGCCATCCAGCGCAGAGAAGGTGTCGCCCAGATTGTACTGCCCGGCGATTTCGTAACCCTGGACCTTGCCCTCGGCCACATTCACCGGCTCTGTCACCGTCACCGGCTCGGGGGCGCCGGGAACGTTGACGCCGGTGATGGTCCTGCTGCCGGCGAAATTGCTGATGTCCTTGTAGAACCCGGCGGCGGCCAGGTAGCTCAAGTTGCTGGCATACCATTCGAGCGAGGCGTCGAAGTTGTTCGAGTACTGCGGCTTCAGGCCCGGGTTGCCCCTGCTGAGGCGCAGGTTGCCCTGCTCCCCACCCCAATCCTCGTACCAGCGCAGGGCGCCGATATCCATGCGGGTCAAGGACCGGGATGCACCCAGGCGCAACTGCAGGTTATCCGTGAACCGGTAGGTGAAGTTCGCCGATGGCAGGATGCTCCAGTAGCTGGCGTCCTGCGAATGCAGCGCCTTCGGGCCTCGGGTGAACTCATAGTGGTTGTCGGCTCCCACCACCGCGAAGCCCGTTACCGTTTCCTGATCGGTAACCGAAGCGTTCTGCACATGGACGACGCGGACGCCCGCGTTGCCGGACCAGTTGTCGCCCGACCAGTGGGTATCAATGTAAGCCGCGAGGACTTTCTCTGTGATGCCGAAGGTGCCGCCCAGCTTCAAGTTGTAGTAGCACCCGTAGGCCGGATCCTGCGGCTTGGTCGCCTGGGCCGCCTGCGCCGACGCGCACAACCAGTCCATCATCGCGCGCGGATCATAGGTCAGGTAGCCGTTGACCGGTGGCGAACCGGCGCCGTCCAGGAAATTGGACCCGAAGCTCGCCGGACGCAACAGGCTGGGATCTACCGGCAGGTAGTAGCTGCCGTTCGGAGCCCCGTCATAGGGATTGTTGTTGTTGCCGTAGTAATCCAGCAGATTCTTGGAGTGGTCCTGGTAGTTCAGGCCGGCCGTGATGCTCTGCAAGACCCCTTCCTCCGGCTTCCATATGCCGGTGAGGCTGGCTTCGTAGATATCGTCCTCGATCGTCTGGCCCCAGTTCCCCGTGTACCCGACGCGGACGAGCGACGGATCGCTGAACACGGGATCGTTGAAGCCGACAACCGGGTCGTTCCCTGTAAGCGACCACGTCACGCCGTCCTGCGGGGGCCTGCCGATCCGGAAATAGGGGTCGAAGGGCTTCACACCCGTGGACTTGGCATAGGAGACATCAGCGACGATGTCCAAACCGTCCGTGGTATGCCACAGCGCGTTGAAGCCCAGCGCATAGTTCTCGGCGGTGCGGTTGCGCTCGCGGATGACGGTATACAGCGAGGGCTCCCGGTAACCTTCGGGGTGGGGCCCGTAGGAGGGACCAGGGAAGAATCCGCTGGTCAGTACGCCATCGGGGCCGAAGGTGGGATTCTGGATGACGTTGCCGAAGTTGGCGTCGACGATCGAATCCTGCTGGACCTGCTTGAGCTGCGAATAGAAGCCGTCGAACGTCAGCGTGAGATCGTCGCTGGGCTTGAACTGCAGCGCAATGCTGCCAAAGGCGCGCCGGGTGCCGCCCGAAATGTGGCCGAAGGCTTCCTGGCGCCCCACGGTCGGATAGCCCAGGCTGGTGCCATCCGGCGCAAAGAACTCCTGGTTCTGGCGCGTGCCCTGGTTCTCCCACTGCTCGACCCGGTAATAGTCGCGCGAGGTCCGCAGATCGGTGTACGAACCCGACATCGTGACGCCGAACGTCTTGGCCGGGTTGACCACGGAGATGATGCCGGCGACCGACGGGGTGAGATCGTCGTTGTTCTCGACGCGATTGCCCGCGATGCTGACGGTCGAGAACGTCCGGCCGATGTCGAGCGGGCGCTGGGTGAAGACATTCACCGTCGCGCCGATGCCGCCTTCCGTTAGGCCAGGCATCATCGTCTTGTTGACGTCGACCCGCGAGATCATTTCCGACGGCAGCACGTCGAAGTTGAATGCACGGCTGTTGCCGCAGTAATCGCCGCACCACTGGCCCGTATCGGATGGCATCGAGCGGCCGTTCAACAGGACGTTGGTGAAATCAGGCCCCAGACCCCGCACCGAGATCTGCTGGCCGGAGCCGTTGAACTGACCGCGGGTCACGGTGATGCCGGGGACACGTTGCAGTGATTCGGCCAAGTTGTTGTCCGGGAACTTGCCTGCCTCCTCGGCCGAGATGCTGTCGACCTGGTTGACCGCGTCGCGCTTCGTGTTCAACGAATTTTCCAGACTGGCGCGGATACCGGTGACCGTGATGGCGTCCAGTTCCTGGACATCGGCCGGCTTGTCGGATCCGGTCGGCGCCGCCGCGGAGGATTGCGTGTCCTGCGCCTGCGCCGCGCCGCCGTAGAGCGCGGCCCCCATGGCCACGACCAGCAGCTTCGTGGTCAACCTCGCGTTTCTCTTCATTGCATTTCTCCCAGGAATTCCCGTGTCATTGATGATTGAATCGCCCCAGATACAACACCGGGCTGATTGCCCGGCTCTCATCACCATCGATCCCTATGGTGTTTTTCCCCTTGTTTTGAACGATCTAAAACAAAGACAGCCCACTACGCCTTTTCTCGATATCGCTTCGATACTCCGGACATCCGCATCCAGGCCCTTGCCCGCGGCGTTCGAGGCTTCGCAGCGAACACCCCTGGCGGCGTAACCGGGCGCACCCGTCGCCTAGCCCAGGCGCAACCCCCATTGACCGGTGGCGGCGCTTTCCGTGCGGGAAATGCGACGGCCGGAAATCGGGCAGGGCGGTTTCAGGGCGCATGGAGGGATTGCTCCTGCAGCAGTCGCTGCACCTGGTCGCGGTCGGGCATGGCGGCGAACGCGCCCTTGCGGGTTACCGCCAGCGCGCCGACCGCGGCGCCGAACCGGATCGCGTCCTCGATGGCGGCGCGATCGCGGCAGAACCCGGCGAAGCCGTGGCCCGCGCCGCCGCGCTCGCGCAGCCGCACCAGCAGACCACCGACGAACGCATCGCCGGCCGCCGTCGTGTCCAGCGCATCGACCCGGAAACCCGTCACCTGGCCATCGCTTTCGCGGGTGAACCAGCGCATCGGCGCGGCACCGTCGGTGACCACCACGCATCGCGCTTGCGCGGCGAACAGGCGCGACAGCACGGCGGCCTCGTCGCCGGCCGGGCGCACGAGGTATTCGAGTTCTTCGCGCGACACCTTGACCAGGTCGGCTTGCTCCAGCGCCCGCCACAGGCGCGGCAGCGGATCGACACCGCGTGGCCACAGGGCAGGGCGCAGGTTCAGGTCGAGACTGACCACGGCGCCGGCTTCGCGCGCGCGCGCCATGCCGTGCAGCGTGGCTTCGGCGACCGCATCGTCGGTCAGGCTGTTCGAGCAGACGTGGAATACGCCGACGCCGTCGAAACATCCAGGCCCGAAATGCTCGGCGCGGAACAGCAGGTCGGCCGCTGGCGGGCGATAGAAACTGAAGCTGCGTTCGCCGTCGGCGTCCAGCGCGACGAAGGCCAGTGCGGTCTTCGTTTCCCCGGTGCGTACGATGCAATCGGTGGCCACGCCCATCGCCGTCAGGCTGTCGAGCAGGAAGTCGCCGAACATGTCCTCGCCGAGCATGCCGGCGAAGTGCGTGTCGGCCCCCAGCCGCGCCGCGGCCACGGCGACGTTGGCCGGTGCGCCACCGGCGTACTGCAGGAAGGCGCGCGGCGCGCCCGGCAGGGTGGGACCCTGGGCGAGCAGATCGATCAACGCTTCGCCAAAACACACGATCTTCGACATCGGTTCGCTCATTGATGGGACCGCCGCGCGGCGGCACTCAGGACTGCTCTGCGCGCCGCTTTCGCGGCCGTGCGGTTCTCTGTTGCGACCGTGTATCCGGTATCCGGTCGCAGGTGCTCGAGCCGTTGCAGAAGCAGTTCCACGGATTTGCCACTCACATGATTGGCACGTTCAGATCACATATTTAGATCGTTCTAAATTTCAGGGCCTGATTACTCTGCGACTGGAGCTAATGCATTTTGCGGCGCAGCAATTCGGCCTCAGGGTGCGTGAGCACTGATCAATTCCACGAAGAATCAGCGAGTTCCGCCGTTACGTTTCATGTCGCGAACCTCGGCATTTCTCACATTTCGTGCCTGATTGCGTAAATGTCACTTTTGATGGAGGCGTCGCGCGGTGGCGGCGCATCTCCATCCCGAGCGCACGCATCGCGATCACGCACGCGCGCTGTGTCGGCGCAACGCCCGCGTTCCCACGCGCGCCACTGCGACGATCCGTCACGGGTCGAGGGCGAGCGCGAAGGCGACAATCAACTTCCCGACCCGCGCCTTGCGCCGATGATCCAGTCCCTCTATCTCGCCGGGCCCGACATCTTCCGTCCCGACGCGGTCGCCCGCGGCGAGCAGCTCAAGGCGCTGTGCGCGCGCCATGGCTTCGAGGGGCTGTTCCCGCTGGATGCACAGGTCGCCGGCCACGCCACCGGCGATCCGCTGGAAACCGCGCGCTGGATCTATCGTGCCGACATCGGCCTGCTCGATGCCGCCGATGCGGTGCTGGCGAATCTGGATTTCTTCCGTGGCGCCGAACCGGACAGTGGCACCTGCTTCGAAGTGGGCTACGCGATCGCCCGTGGCAAGCCGGTCTACGGTTACGTGCCAGAAGGCGGCAGCCTGGCAGAGCGTATCCGCCGGCGCTGCCCGGAATACCTGGGCGAAGACGCCGGCAAC
This sequence comes from uncultured Pseudoxanthomonas sp., assembly GCA_966210745.1. Taxonomy (GTDB): domain Bacteria; phylum Pseudomonadota; class Gammaproteobacteria; order Xanthomonadales; family Xanthomonadaceae; genus Pseudoxanthomonas_A. The sequence continues at coordinate 117,784 of CBIHLJ010000006.1, read as the reverse complement.
GACATGCAGGGCTGGCAGCTGGAGGAGTTCGGCCTGCCGCTCAACCTGATGCTCGCCGTACCCTGCGTGATGGTGGTGGGCGATGCCGAAGCGGCACTGCAGCGCCTGCGTCGCGACCTCGACGCCCGGCACAGGATCGCCTGAGCCGCGTCAGCGGCCGCCGTACAGCCGTTCGGCACGCTGGAACAGGATCCAGCTGGTCGCGATGTACTTGTCGCCGCCCACGGGGCGGTTGCCGCGGTGCGTATGGGTGAACGCGGTCGGGGCGATCAGCAGGCTGCCGGTGCGCGGCGCGATCTTGCGCTGCTGGTGGAAGAATTCGGTTTCGCCCGCTTCGAAGCCATCGTTGAGGTAGAGCGTCCACAACACGTGGCGGTGCAGCGGCTCCGCATCGGCGCCCTTGGGGAACAGCTCGCAATGCCAGTAGGGATAACCGCCTTCGCCGGCTGGATAACGCTGCAGGTTGATCCGGCCCGGCACGAACACCGCCATGATCAGCCGCATCAGCGCATCGTCGTCCATGCCGGCGACGTCCTCGTAACCGAGGCGGTGTAGCTGCCCGTCCTCGCCCGGCTGCTGCAGCATCAGCGGCGCGATCAGGCAGAAGGGATAGATGCGCAGGTACTGCTTCAGCCCGGCGAGCACGGCCAGGTTGAGGCGCTGTTCCACGTCGCGCCAGTCGGCCTGCCCGCTGATGCTGATGTCGCGGCTGTGCTTGAGTTCCGGATGGTGGCCACCCCCGACTTGTCCCGGCCGGTCCTGCCGGCTGGCGTCGAAGCGCGCCACGATGGCGCGGCAGGTCTCCGCGTCCAGCGCGTCGTGATAGACCTCGATGAAGTCGGCGGGATGCGGATGCGGCGTCATGGACGGATTCTAGCCGCCGCGTCGCGGTCAGGCGGCGGCGGTGTCGTGGGCCCGGTGGTAACCGACGGCCGCCTCGACTTCCTTCTTCGATCCGAGGAACACCGGCACGCGCTGGTGCAGCTGGGTCGGGCGCAGCGACAGGATGTCCTCGCGGCCGGTGCTGGCCGCGCCGCCGGCCTGCTCCACCAGCATGCCCATGGGGTTGGCCTCGTACATCAGGCGCAGCTTGCCGGCCTTGCCCGGGTCCTTGCGGTCCCATGGATAGATGAAGATGCCGCCGCGGGTCAGGATGCGGTGCACGTCGGCCACCATGCTGGCGATCCAGCGCATGTTGAAGTCCTTGCCGCGCGGGCCTTCGCGACCGGCGAGCAGGTCGGTGACGTAGGCCTGCATCGGCGCCTCCCAGTGGCGCTGGTTCGACATGTTGATGGCGAACTCCTTCGTCTCCTCCGGGATGCGCATGTCGCGCTGAGTCAGCACGAACGCACCCTGCTCGCGGTCCAGGGTGAACGCATGGGTGCCGTTGCCCGTGGTCAGCACCAGCATTGTGCTGGGGCCGTAGATGCAGTAACCGGCGGCGACCTGCTCGCGACCGGGCTGGAGGAAGTGCTCATCACCCGGCGTGGTCACGCCGTCCGGACTGCGCAGCACCGAGAAGATGGTGCCGACCGAGACGTTTACGTCGATGTTAGAGCTGCCGTCCAGCGGATCGAACAGCAGCAGGAAGCCGCCGCGCGGATAGGCATCCGGGATCGGCTGGCTGTGGTCCATTTCCTCCGACGCGCACGCGGCGAGGTGGCCGCCCCAGGCGTTGGCTTCCAGCAGGATGTCGTTGCTCAGCACATCCAGCTTCTTCTGCGCCTCGCCCTGCACGTTGCCGGTACCGGCGTCTCCCAGCACGCCGCCCAGCGCGCCCTTGCTGACCGCGATGGAGATGCTGGTGCAGGCGCGGGCCACCACGGCGATCAGCTGGCGCAGGTCCGCGCTGATGCGGCCGGCGCGCTGTTCCTCGATCAGGTAACGGCTCAGCGAGACGGCGGATGGAGCAGAAGCGGGCATGATGGGATCCACGGCGAACGGTGCGCGCATTGTCCGGGTTGATGGGACCAATGCAAGACCAGTCGCCATGCTGGGCGATCAGGAACAGGAAGGACGTGATGGACGAGGCAACCCCGGAAACTTGGCTGGCGCTGTCTTCCGCGCTGGGCCTGGGCCTGCTGATCGGCTTGGTGCGCGAGCGCAGCCCGGGCCGGGCGCACGGCATCGCCGGACTGCGCACGCATGCGCTGGTGGCGCTGGGCGCGGCGGTGGCGGCGTGGCTGGGACTGCCCGTGTTGCTGGTCGGGTTGGGCGTCGTCGGGGCACTGGCGGCGATGGCCTACCACGCCACGCGTCAGGACGATCCCGGCCTGACGAGCGAAGTGACCCTGGTGCTGACCTTCCTGCTGGGCGCGATGGCGATGCGCGCGCCGGCGCTGGCCACCGCGCTGGCGGTGGTGGTGGCAGTGCTGCTGTATGCCAAGCAGCCGCTGCATGAACTCACCCGCGACACCTTCAGCGAACGCGAGGTGTTCGACGGCCTGCTGCTGCTCGCTTCGGCGCTGGTCATCCTGCCGATCCTGCCGGACCGCCCGATCGGGCCCTTCGAGGCGATCAATCTGGCGACCATCTGGAAGCTGGTGGTGCTGGTGATGGCGGTCAGTGCGCTGGGCCATGTCGTGCTGCGGCTGATAGGCAACCGCTGGGGACTGGCCGCCGCCGGCTTCTTCGCCGGTTACGTGTCGTCGACTGCGGCGACCATCGGCTTCGGGCAACGTGCGAAGGAAACACCGGCACTGCTGCGCTCGGCAGTTGCGGCTGCGCTGCTGTCCAATCTCGCCTCGCTGACGTTGTGCGTGCCCATCCTGTGGGCCGTATCGCCGCCGCTGGTGCGCGACCTGCTGCCGGAGCTGGGTGCCATTGGCGCAGTCCTGCTGGCCGGAGGCCTGCTGGGCCTGCATCGCAGCGAGGACGATGCGGTGAAACCGCCGACGTCGGAAAGCCGCATGTTCCGCTTCGGCCAGGCGCTGGGATTCGCGTTGGTGGTCGCGGTGCTGACCTTCATCGCCGCCGCACTGGCCGCCTGGATCGGCCCGCGTGGCGCGATGGCCGCCGCCGCGATGTCGGCGATGGCGGAACTGCACGCGGCGGTGGCCACGCTGGCCAACCAGTTCTCGCGTGGCGGACTGGAGGCATCGGAAGCACGCTGGTGGATGCTGGCGTTGCTGGGCGCCAGCCTGATCGCGAAGTCGGTGATCGCGTGGGTCAGCGGGGGTGCCGCCTATGGTCTACGCGTGTCCGCCGGGCTGATGGCAGCGCTCGCGGCGGGTGCGGCAATGGTGTGGGTGTTCTGATGCGGCTCTTCTGTAGGAGCGACGTGAGTCGCGACCGCGGCAACGATGCGCCATGACGGCTTGCATATCGATGCAACTCTCATCGCGGCGCCCCTCGCACGCGAGGTCAGATCGCTGGCGCGGAACGCGTGCGGTCGCGACTCACGTCGCTCCTACAGAGGGACCCATGCTCAGATGATCCGCAGCGTGATCGCCTTCAGCACGGCGCGCGTGCGGTCGCGAGTGCCCAGCTTGTCGAGGATGGTGGAAATGTAGTTCTTCACCGTGCCTTCGGCGAGAAACAGCGTGCGCGCGATTTCCTTGTTGGAATAGCCACCGGCCAGCAGGCGCAGGATCGCGACTTCGCGCTCGCTGAAGGTGTCGCTGGGCGGGACCTCGTCGCGGAAGCGGAAGCGGGCGCGTACAGGATCGGTGCTGACCGGCTGCAGCAGCGTCTCGCCGCCCGCCACGCGCCGGATGGCGTCGAGCAGGTCTTCCGGTGCGGCGTCCTTCAGCAGGAAGCCCTGCGCGCCGGCTTCCGTCGCGCGCAGCAGCAGGTCGCTGTCGTCGAAGGTGGTGAGCAGCAGCACCGGCGTGCGGTCGCCGCGTTCGCGCAGCTTGACCAGGGCTTCGATGCCGTCGACGCCGGGCATGCGGATGTCGCTCAGCACCACGTCCACCGGTTGCGCTTCCAGCTTGGCGAGCAGGTCCGCGCCGTCGTCGGCCTCGAACACTACGTCCACCTGCTGCGCTTTCAACAGGGCGCGCAGGCCGGCGCGCACCAGCGCCTGGTCATCGGCCAGGGCGACCCGCACGCTCATGCGGGCAGCCTCACGTCCAGGCGCAGGCCGCCGCTCGCGCTGCTGCCCAGGCGCATGTCTCCTCCCAGTGCGGCGACGCGCTCGCGGATGCCCGACAGGCCGTTGCCTTCACGCATGCCACCCTTGAGCTTGCCGTTGTCCTCGATGTGCAGATGCATGCCTGAGTCCTCTTTCCGCAGTGAAACCGTCAGGGTGTCCGCGTTCGCATGGCGCGCGGCATTGGTCAGGCATTCCTGCACGATGCGCAGCAGCGACTCCGCCATGGCCGGATCGTCGATGCGGATGTCTTCCGCGATACGCAGATCCAGCGTTGGCCGTGGCAGCGGTGCGGCGAGGGCACGGATCGCGGTCTGAAGATCCAGTCCTCGCGAATCGCGCAGGGCTTGTACGACGCTACGGATATCGTCCAGCAACTCGGTGGACAACTGTTGCGCGATGCGGACTTCATCGCGCACGGCGAACACGGGATCGCTGGCCAACGCCCGCAGGTTGAGCTTCATCGCCGTGAGCTTGTGCCCTGCCACGTCGTGCAGCTCGCGTGCCACGCGCAGCCTTTCGGCATCACGCGCGCTGTCGGCCAGAAGGGCCCGTGTGGCCAGCAGGTCCGCATTCACCAGCGCCAACTGGTCGCGGGATTCCTCGGAGCGGCGGGCGTAGTGCACGCACAGGCCGGCGAGCGCCTGGAATCCGATGTTGATCAGCGTCATCGTCAGCGGCGCGCCGAATTCGTGGTGCACCATCAGCGTGTAGAACGCCATGTTCAACACCAGCGCGGCGCCGATGACCCCGCGCGGCGGCAGCACGTTGACCGCGCATGCCACCCAGACCACCAGCAGCACCTGCGCGGTGCCCACGCGCGGCGTCAGCCAGGCCAGCAGCAACGCGAGGCCGGCCATCGCCACCAGGGCGACCCGCCGCTGCCGCTCCCAGGTGTCCGGTGCCAGTGCGAACAGGAGGAATCCCAGCGCGTAAGCCGCCAGCGCGGCCGCCGCCGCCGGCAGCACATCTGGCGGCAGGAAGCGCAGTCCCAGCGATACCGCCGCCAGCGTGAACACCCCGGCCAGGGTCATGGGTTCGCGAAATCGGGTCAGGGCGGTCCACATGCGCCCATGCTGTCGCCTGCCTCGCGCCGGGGCAATGGCCCTGGCGCAAGTGGTGACTTCCGGCAGGTCAGCGGGAACCCGTCAGAACGCGTCGCCCGGTACGCGCACCGTGCCTTCCATCAGCACGCGCGCGCTGCGGCTCATCACCGCCTTCGTCACCGCCCACGCGCCGTCCACCTGCTTGACGTCGGCACCCACGCGGAGCGTGCCCGACGGATGGCCGAACACCAGCACCTCACGCGTGCCGCCGCCGGCCGCCGCATTCACCAGCGTGCCCGGCACGGCGGCCGCCGTGGCGATGGCGACCGAGGCCGTGCCCATCATCGCGTGGTGCAGCTTGCCCATCGACATCGCGCGCACCAGCAGGTTGATGTCCGCCGCGTTCACCGCCTTGCCGCTCGAGGACACGTAGTCCTTCGGCGGTGCGACGAACGCCACCTTCGGCGTCAGTGGACGTTTCGCCGCGGCCTCCACGCTGTCGACCAGCCCCATGCGCACTGCGCCATGCGCACGAATTGCCTCCAGCTTCGCCAGCGCGTCCTTGTCTTCGTTGATGGCGCCCTGCAACTCGGTGCCGTCGTAGCCGAGTGCGGCAGCTTCGACGAACACCACGGGCACGCCGGCATTGATCATCGTGGCCTTGAACATACCCACTCCAGGCACGTCGACTTCATCGATGAGATTGCCGGTAGGAAACATCGCGCCACCGCCGTCGCCATCACCCTCGTCCGCGGGATCGATGAACTCGAGCTGCACTTCCGCAGCCGGAAATGTCACGCCATCCAGTTCGAAGTCGCCGGTCTCCTGCACTTCGCCACCGGTGACCTGCACGTGCGCGACGATGGTCTTCTGGATGTTGGCCTGCCAGATCCGCACCGTGCACAGGCCGTCGTGTGGCACGCGCGCGGGATCGACCATGCCGTTCGCAATCGCGAACGGTCCGACTGCCGACGACAGGTTGCCGCAGTTGCCGCTCCAGTCGATGAAGGACTCGTTGATCGGCACCTGTCCGTACAGATAGTCCACGTCATGGTCGGGCTGGCTGCTCGGCGAAATGATCACGACCTTGCTGGTGCTGGACGTCGCGCCGCCCATGCCGTCGGTGTGCTTGCCGTATGGATCGGGTGACCCGATCACGCGGCACAGCAAGGCGTCACGCGCAGGCCCCGGCACCCGCGCCCGTTCGGGCAGGTCCTGCAGGCGGAAGAACACGCCTTTCGACGTGCCGCCACGCATGTAGGTGGCGGGGATGCGGATCTGGGGGGCATGGGGCATGGCAGGACTCGTTTAGGTTTGCGTTTCTCCCCTCTCCCCTTGCGGGAGAGGGGTCGGGGGAGAGGGTGCTCTTTCGCGCAGTGCCTTCCATATGGATTCGAGGACTTCATCCGTCTGCTGGAGAATCTCGTCGTTCCAGAATCGCAGTACCCGGAATCCCTGCCTTATCAACCAGGCATCACGGCCCGCGTCATGCGGTGAGCCGTTGTGCTGCCCACCATCGGCCTCGACGATCAGCCGCGCTCCGAAATGCACGAAGTCGACGATAAAGGGTTCGATCGGCTGCTGGCGACGAAATTTCTGTCCGTCCAGCCGATGCGCGCGCAGATGCAGCCAGAGCCTGTGTTCGGCATCGGTCATGTTGCGGCGGAGATGTTTCGCGAACTGTCTCGGTTCCATGAGGCCCCCTCTCCCCAACCCCTCTCCCGCGAGGGGAGAGGGGCTCGCAATGTCCGTTTGCATGGAAGAGAGAATACACATCCTCATGCCCCATCCGGAATCTCCGGCTCCACCAGCTTCGCCAGCATCTCCAGTGATTCCTGCCATCCCTGGTAACAGAAATCCACCGGGATCGCGGCGGGAATGCCTTCCTGCACCACATTGAGCTCGGTGCCGGCGATGCTCTTCTTCAGCGTCACCGTCACGTGCATCTGCCCGGGCAGGCCGGGGTTGTCGAACTGGTCGGTGTAGCGCAGCAACTCGTTCTCGACCAGCTCCACGTAGGTGCCGCCAAAGGAATGGCTGGACCCGGTGCCGAAGTTGGTGAACGACATCGTGTAGCCACCGCCCACGCGCGCATCCATCGAATGGACCTTGCCGGTGAACCCGTGCGGCGGCAGCCACTTCACCATCGCATCGGGATCGAGGAACGCGCGGTAGACGCGCGACGGCGGTGCTCGCAGCACGCGATGCAGGCGGACGGTACCGGGGGAGGTGTTCTCGGACATGATCGGACTCCTGTGCGTTGGATGTACCGATACGACGAACGGGTCAAGCCGCTTTCGACGCGTCCAGGAAATCCTGGGCGAACCGCTGCAACACCCCGCCCGCCTCGTAGATCGAGACTTCCTCGTCCGAATCCAGCCGACAGGTCACGGGAACCTGCACGGTCTCGCCGTTGCGGCGGTGGATCACCAGCGACAGATCGGCGCGCGGCTTGCGGGCACCCACCACATCGAAAGTCTCCGTGCCGTCGATGCCGTAGGTCTTGCGGGTTTCGCCCGGCTTGAACTCCAACGGCAGCACGCCCATGCCGATCAGGTTGGTGCGGTGGATGCGCTCGAAGCCCTCGGCCACGATGACTTCCACGCCCGCCAGCCGTACGCCCTTCGCCGCCCAGTCCCGCGAACTGCCCTGGCCGTAGTCGGCGCCGGCGATGATCACCAGCGGCTGCTTGCGGTGCATGTAGGTCTCGATGGCTTCCCACATGCGGGTTACCTGCCCATCCGGTTCGATGCGCGCCAGCGAACCCTTCTTCACTTCGCCATCGACCACCGCCATCTCGTTGACCAGCTGAGGATTGGCGAAGGTCGCGCGCTGCGCGGTGAGATGGTCTCCGCGATGTGTGGCATACGAATTGAAGTCCTCTTCCGGCAGGCCCATCTTCGCGAGGTACTCGCCTGCCGCGCTGGAGGCGAGGATCGCGTTCGACGGCGACAGGTGGTCGGTGGTGATGTTGTCGCCCAGCACCGCCAGCGGACGCATGCCCGTCAGCGTGCGCTCACCGGCCAGCGCGCCTTCCCAGTACGGCGGGCGGCGGATGTAGGTGCTCTGCGGGCGCCAGGCGTACAGCGGCTCGACCTTCCCGCCATGTTCGACGCGGACGTTGAACATGGGGTTGTAGACGGCGCGGTACTGCTCCGGCTTGACGCTGGCCTTGACCACGGCGTCGATCTCCTCGTCGCTCGGCCAGAGGTCCTTCAGCGTGATCGCGTTGCCATCGGCATCGAAGCCCAGTGCATCCTTCTCGATGTCGAAGCGCACCGTGCCGGCAATCGCGTAGGCGATCACCAGCGGCGGCGACGCCAGGAACGCCTGCTTCGCATACGGATGGATGCGGCCATCGAAGTTGCGGTTGCCCGACAGCACGGCGGTGGCGTACAGGTCGCGGTCGATGATCTCCTGCTGGATCTTCGGATCCAGCGCGCCGCTCATGCCGTTGCAGGTGGTGCAGGCGAAGGCGACGATGCCGAAGCCGAGCTTCTCCAGATCGGGCAGCAGCCCGGATTCCTCCAGGTACAACTGCACGGCTTTCGAACCGGGCGCCAGCGACGACTTGACCCATGGCTTGCGCACCAGGCCCTTCGCGTTCGCGTTGCGTGCGAGCAGCGCTGCGGCGATGACGTTGCGCGGATTGGATGTGTTGGTGCACGAGGTGATGGCGGCGATGATCACCGCGCCGTCCGGCATCAGGCCCTGCGCTTCCTCGGCCTTGCCGGCGGCCAGCTTGGCTTCGTCGGCGATGCCTCGCTCGGCCAACGCGCTGGTCGGCAGGCGCTTGTGCGGGTTCGACGGGCCGGCCATGTTGCGCACGACGGTGGACAGGTCGAAGCGCAGCGTGCGCTCGTACTGCGCGGTCTGCAGGTCGTCGGCCCACAGTCCCGCGGCTTTCGCGTAGGTCTCGACCAGCACAACCTGCTCGTCACTGCGACCGGTCAGGCGCAGGTAGTCCAGGGTGTTGTCGTCGATGAAGAACATCGCCGCGGTGGCGCCATACTCGGGCGCCATGTTGGAAATCGTCGCGCGGTCGCCGATGGTCAATGCCGCCGCACCTTCGCCACGGAACTCCAGATACGCGCCGACGACCTTCGACTGGCGCAGGAACTCGGTCAGCGCCAGCACCACGTCGGTCGCGGTGATGCCGGGCGCCGGCCTACCGCTCAACTCGACACCGACGATGTCCGGCGTACGCATCCACGACGCGCGGCCGAGCATGACGTTCTCCGCCTCCAAGCCGCCCACGCCGACGGCGATGACGCCCAGCGCATCGACGTGCGGGGTATGGCTGTCGGTGCCGACGCACGTGTCGGGGAACGCGACGCCATCCTGGACGTAGACGACCGGCGACATCTTCTCCAGGTTGATCTGGTGCATGATCCCGTTGCCGGGCGGGATGACGTCCACGTTCTTGAACGCCAGCTTGGTCCAGTCGATGAAGTGGAAGCGGTCCTCATTGCGGCGATCCTCGATGGCGCGGTTCTTCACGAACGCCTCCGGGTCGTAGCCGCCGCACTCCACCGCCAGCGAGTGGTCGACGATCAGCTGCACCGGAACCACTGGGTTCACCTGCGCCGGATCGCCGCCCATGTCGGCGATCGCGTCGCGCAGGCCGGCCAGGTCCACCAGCGCGGTCTGCCCGAGGATGTCGTGGCAGACCACGCGCACCGGGAACCACGGGAAATCCAGGTCGCGACGGCGCTCGATGAGCTGGCGCAGGTAGGCATCGCGGCGCGCGGGATCGGCGCGTCGGACGATGTTCTCGGCGTGGACGCGCGCGGTGTACGACAGCGTGGCCCAGGCGCCGGGGTGCACGGTGTCGACCGCGGCGCGCGCGTCGTAGTAGTCGAGTTTCGTGCCCGGGAGCGGGATGCGGTAATCGTTATTCATGGCGTGGTGTCTGCTGTGAACGAGGCGCGCGCGATGCAGGCTTGGCGCGTTTCGACATGCTACCGGAGGCGCGCGACCGCGACCGCGGAAGTGGCGTACCGCCGGGCAGAAACCGCCGAAGCGTTGATGAAGACCATCAACATGCTCCCGTCATTCGAAGATGAGTTGGCCTTTCATCATGTTCCAGTGACCGGGGAACGAGCAGAAGAAGCTGTAGTCGCCACCCTTGCGCAGGCGCGACGTCGGGAACACCACCTCGGTCGTCTGTCCTCCGCCGATCACCGGCGTATGCGCGATCACGCGCCCATCGTTGCGCGGCAGATAGTCGTCAGCCAGCTTCATGCGGCCGCCGGCCAGGCCAAGGTCGCGATGATGGCGTGTTTCGGCCAGTACCCAGTTGTGCCCCATCGCTTGCGCCGGCATGCGACCCGTGTGCTTCAACACCACCCGCAGTTGCGCGCAGTCGCCGGGCACGCGGATGGTCTTCAGGTTGAAGGTCATCATGTCCGTGGCTTCGACGGTCACCACGCAGTTGCGGGCAAGGGCCGGAACGGACAAGAGCGGGAGCGCCAGCAAGGCGAACATGGCGAGCAGTCGGGGCATGGCCGGACACACGATTGGAGGAGGCCGATTGTAGATTCGGCACCCCGGCGGTTGTAGGAGGGGTTTCAGCCCTGATGCTTTTTGTGCCCAGGACTTTATCCAGGATTGGCTGAAAGCATCGGGGCTGAAGCCCCTCCTACACGGGCGTGCGCATCAGACGTCGCCGCCCTCGGCCCAGCCTTCGCCGGTGCCGCGGGTGTAGACCTTGTCGCCATCGCGTACGTCGCCGGCCGGGATCGCGTCCTGCTTCTCCAGCCGAGCATAGATCGGCGTGAAATCCGGCGCGGTGGCGTTCATCAGCTGCTTGAAGCTGTCGATGACGAAGTACGTCTTCTGGAACGTGTCGATGCGGTAGCGCGTGCGCATGATCCGCTCCAGGTCGAAGCCGATGCGGTTGGGCGCGTGCGATTCCAGCGAGTACAGCGACTCGCCCTTCGACGACACGATGCCGGCGCCATAGATGCGCAGGCCATCCTTCGTGTCGATCAGGCCGAACTCCACCGTGTACCAGTACAGCCGGGTCAGGTGCTGCAGCGCGTCCGGGCCGATGCCGTGCGCCTTCACGCCGCCCTTGCCGTATGCCTCCATGTAATCGGCGAACACCGGATTCATCAGCAGCGGCACGTGGCCGAACAGGTCGTGGAACAGGTCCGGTTCGGCGATGTAGTCGATCTGGTCCGGGCGGCGGATCCACCAGGTGACGGGAAAACGCCGGTTGGCCAGGTGGTCGAAGAACTCCAGCTCCGGCAACAGGCCCTCCACACCGACCAGTTGCCAGCCGGTGGTGGCGCGCAGTACCTCGTTCAATTCATCGAAGCGCGGGATGCGGTCCGGGCTCATGCCCATCGCGTCCTGTGCCTGCAGGAATTCGTCGCAGGCGCGCCCGACCAGCAGGGCACGCTGGCGCTCGTACAGCGCCCCCCAGGTGGCGTGGTCGTCGGCGGGGTAGTCGGCGGGCTGGTCCACGACGGCGGTCGTGTACACCGGTACGTAGCCCTTGTCGGTCTGCTGGCGCTCGACGCGGCGCGGCTCGTTCATGGCGACTCCCTTCGATCAGCGGGTGATGGGACGATGCTAGCGGCAGAACCGCGCAACAGGCTTGCAAAGTTGCGCCTCTCCCGACCGGTGGCGCAATGATCGAGCGTGAACGCGCTATCCTGCGCATCAAATGGCCGAATCGCACGCCCTCGACCGCACCGACCTGCGCCTGCTGGCCCTGCTGCAGCGCGACGGTCGCGCCACCAATGCCGACATCGCCGGCCAGGTGAACCTGTCGCCCTCGGCATGCCTGCGCCGGATCCAGCGACTCGAGGCGACCGGGGTGATCGCCGGGTATGCCGCCCGCGTCGACCCCAAGGCTGTCGGGCTGGGGCTGCAGGCCTTCGTGCGCGTGCAACTGGAGAAGCACGACCCGGCCAGCGTCCAGCATTTCGGCGACGGCGTACGGGGCTGGGACGAAGTGGTCGCCTGCTATGCCCTGACCGGCGACATGGATTACCTGTTGCACGTGGTGGTCCAGGACCTGGAGCACTTTTCACGTTTCCTGCTCGACCGTCTGCTCAACGCCAGCGGCGTGGCCGACGTGAATTCCAGCTTCGTGCTGCGCGCGGTGAAGACCGACGCCGGCCTGCCATTGGGATATGCCGGATGATCATGGTGGTCAGCGCGACGCGGAAGACAGAGCGGGATTTCCGGGAAGGCAGCGCGCTGGGGACATCGTTGCGCCGGCTGGCGTTCGACGCGCGGATCCGGAGCCGGATCGCGTACCAGAACGGTCGCGGCCTGCCGGAGGTCTACAACCAGGCGATCAGGGAAAGCCAGGACAGTGATGTGCTGGTATTCGTGCACGACGATGTCTGGATCGACGACAGTTTCCTTGCTGACCGCTTGCAGGACGCGCTGCTCCGCTACGACGTGGTTGGCGTGGCAGGCAACCGGCGCAGGCAGCCACGGCAGCCTGCATGGGCGTTCGCCGACATGACGTTGGCATGGGACGACAAGGCCCACCTGTCGGGCGGGGTGGCGCACGGCGCATATCCTTTTGGCGCGGTGTCTTGTTTTGGCAGCATGCCTGCCGACTGCGAACTACTGGATGGCGTCTTCCTCGCCGCAAGCCGGGCAGCCCTGTCGCAGGCGCGCGTCGAGTTCGATCCACGCTTCGGCTTCCACTTCTACGACATGGATTTCTGCCGGTCCGCCAGGCAGGCGGGGTTGCGCCTGGGAACCTGGCCGATCGCGTTGACGCACCAGAGTGGAGGCGCGTTCGGGTCGGATGCGTGGACGGCCGCCTACGGAGACTATCTGGCGAAGTGGGGCGACTAGCGCAGCGTCCCCAGGTCGCATCCACGCGGATCCTGTCCGCGACACGTGCTACAACGCACGCGGTTACCGACCTCGAGACCACCATGTACGGACTGATCGGCAAGATGCGCGCCACACCGGGCCAGCGCGACGCGGTGCTCGCGATCCTGCTGGAAGGCACCGAAGCCATGCCGGGTTGCCTGAGTTACGTCATCGCGCAGGATCCCGCCGACGCGGATGCGATCTGGATCACCGAGGTCTGGACCGATGCGGCCAGCCACAAGGCCTCGCTCTCGCTGCCGTCCGTGCAGCAGGCCATCGCGAAGGCGCGGCCGATGATCGCCGGATTCGACAGCCATGTGGAAACGGTGCCGGTGGGCGGGCAGGGATTGCCGTAGCCACTCCCACACGGCGCATGAACCGATGATGTGGGAGCGGCGTCAGTCGCGATGATTTGCCGCGGATCCATCATCGCGACTGGCGTCGCTCCCACAATCCACCTGGGCCGACGTGTTCGATCTAGACTTCCACATGGACCTGTTCTCCCATTCTTGGCAACGCGCTTGGGCCGGCATCGGTGCGGCGGGTGAGGGCGGTGCATTGTTCGCGCGGCTGAAGGCGGCGTACGCCGAACAGCAACGCCATTACCACACGCTGCAGCACCTCGGCGAATGCCTGTCTGCGTTCGATGCTGCACGCGGGCTGGCGGAGCGCCCGCACGAGGTGGAACTCGCGCTGTGGTTTCATGATGCGATCTACGACATCAGAGGTCATGACAATGAACAGCGCAGCGCGGACTGGGCGCTCGAAGCGTTGCGGGATGCCGGCGTGACCGACGAAGCGGCACAGCGCGTGCACGCCCTTGTGATGGCGACGCGGCACACCGCCGTGCCGTCGGGACGCGACGAGCAGCTGCTGGTCGACATCGACCTGTCCATCCTTGGCGCCGAGCGGGGCCGCTTCGATGAGTACGAACAGCAGATCCGCAAGGAATACGCCTACGTCCCCGGCTTCCTGTTCCGGCGCAAGCGGCGCGAGATCCTGAAGGGCTTCCTCGACCGTCCGGCGATCTACAGCACGCCGTATTTCCATGACGCGCTGGAGGCGAGGGCGCGTGAGAACCTGTGCTGCGTCACCGCCGCGTAAAGCCGAGCTCGCTCGGCTCCGCACGGTGTCAGCATCGTTGAGCGCTGGGTCCAGGACCAGCGGAGCGAGCTGTGCTCTACTGCTTTACGGGTTGTCCGGCGGCGTCGCACTTCACGTCGCGGCCGAACAGGCGACCCAGGCGCGAGGGTTCTTCCAGGCAACGCGGATCCGGTTTGGGCGGCGCGTGGCGCGCCGCATGCGCGGCATTGCGGGTGCGCTGCAGCTCGGCGAGCTTCGCTTTGATCTGTGGCATCGCGACCAGCGCGGCGCGTTCGCCTTCGAGGATGGCATTGTTCTTCTGCTCGAAATCGGCCGGCCCGATGTCGTTGACCTTCGGCCGGATGACGATGTCGGCGCGCGCGAGTTCCTGTTCGCCCAGGCGCTGGCCCATGATGCCGATCGACTGGTTGACGATGCCCAGCATGCTGCCGGGCTTGGTACCGGGCGCCTTGGTGGAGATGTCCACCGCGATGACGAAATCCGCACCCAGCTGGCGCGCGGCATCCACCGGCACCGGGCTGACCACGCCGCCATCGACATAGCTGGCCTTGCCGATCACCACCGGTTCGAACACGCCGGGGATGCTGCTGGACGCGCGCACGGCCTGGCCCGTGTTGCCGCGGACGAATACCGTGCGCTCGCCGTTCTCCAACTGCGTGGACACGGCGGCGAACGGCTTTTTCAACTGCTGGATGGTGCGCTTGCCAACCAGGTCGTTGACGTAGTCCTGCAGCTTCTGGCCCTGCACCAGCCCGCCGGAGAACAGGCGCACGTCGCGGATCTTCGCTTCGTCCAGCGCAAAGGCCTGCTTCTGCATCTGGAACGGGTCCATACCGCTGGCATACAGCGCACCGACCACGCTGCCGGCGCTGGTGCCGGAGACGACCACCGGTTCGATGCCGTTGGCTTCCAGCATCTTGATGACGCCGATATGCGCGAACCCTTTCGCCGCGCCGCCACCCAGCGCGATGCCCACCTTGGGCTTCGGCGCCGCCGGCACCGGCTTCGTCGTCGCAGGTGGTGGCGTGGGCCTGACGTTGTCGCCGCCGCACGCGGCAAGCAGGGTGACGCAGGCGGCGAGCAGCAGGGGACGCGGGATCAGGTGCATGGGGCGGGGCAGGGTGGGTGGCGATCAGCGGCGGAGCATAGCGTGCGCCGCCGCAATGAAGGCCAACCGGCGCCGAGTCCTCAGAAGCTGTTGTCGCCGTCCAGGATGCGGCCCAGGCCACCCAGCACCGAGCCTTCGCCCCGTGCCTGCCCACCCGCCTGCGGTGCCGCCTGCAGCATGCGCCCGGCCAGGCGCGAGAACGGCAGCGACTGCATCCACACCTTGCCCGGGCCGGTCAGCGTGGCAAGGAACACGCCCTCACCGCCGAAGAACATGCTCTTGATGCCGCTGACCGGGCGCACGTCCATGTTCACGCTGGCGTGGTAGGCCACGACGCAGCCGGTGTCCACATCGATGCGTTCGCCCGCCTGCAACTCGCGTTCGACCACGGTACCGCCGGCGTGCACGAACACCCAGCCGTCGCCTTCCAGCTTCTGCATGATGAAACCCTCGCCGCCGAACAGGCCGGTCAGGATCTTGCGTTGCAGGTGGATGCCGACGGTGACGCCGCGTGCGCCGGCCAGGAAGCTGTCCTTCTGGCAGATCAGGCGGCCGCCGTGGTCGTCCAGCTTCATCGCCAGCACGGTGCCGGGGTAGGGCGCGGCGAACGCAACCTTGGCCTTGCCCTGGCCGGTATGCGTGTACATGGTGGTGAACAGGCTCTCGCCGGTCAGTACGCGCTTGCCGGCCGAGAACAGCTTGTCCATGAAGCCGCCACCCTGGCCGCTGTGCGAGCCGTCGCCGAACACCGTGTCCATCTGCACGCTGCTGTCCTTGAACATCAGCGCGCCGGCTTCGGCGATGGCGCTTTCGCCCGGGTCCAGTTCCACTTCGACGAACTGCATGTCGCCGCCGATGATGCGGAAGTCGATCTCGTCCGCCGCCTTGCGCCCGCCGGAGCCCGGCAGGGGCGGCAGGTGGGGCGGGGGTGTGGCACCGCCGGTCAGTTCGGGCAGTTCGCGCACCGGTTTCCATTCGCGCATGCCTTCACGCCAGGCCAATGCGCCGGGGTTGCGCTGGGCATGGCTGCGCGCCGCCTCTTCGTCCAGCGGACCGGTGCGGTCCGGACTGCCGGGGAGATTGAAGAACCAGTGCGTCATGGGCGTCATCCTGAGGCTTGGAAAGGGCGCCGAGTCTAGCTCGCCGTGCCCGCGTGCCGTCACCTGCCAGCGGTCACGTCGGCTGTCGGAACGTACCCGCCGGCTGCCCGCCGTACGGAAAGGCGTCTCGGGACGGGCAATCGCCGTTACCTTCGTCAGGAACGGGACTTCCGGCCATTGCCCCTGCTGTTGCTGTAATGCAACATTCGCGTGCTAGCGCCGCCGCGCGCCCCGACTCCCACCCACTCGGAAAGCCACCGCCATGTCCCGACTCCGCCCGGCCGTCGCCCGGCCGCATCGTCTCGCCTTTGCCATCGCCGCGCTGCTGCCTTTCGGCACCGCCCTCGCCCAGGAAACGCCCGCACCCGCCGAGCCGGCGACGCAGAGCGCAACCACCCTCGACACCGTCGAAGTGACCGCGCAGCGCAAGGTCGAGAACATCCAGGACGTGCCGGTGTCCATCAGCACCATCAACGGCGAACAGCTGGGTGTACTGGCTTCCGGCGGCACCGATATCCGCTTCCTGTCGGGCCGTGTGCCCAGTCTCAACATCGAGTCCTCGTTCGGCCGCGCGTTCCCGCGTTTCTACATCCGTGGCTACGGCAACACCGATTTCCGTCTCAACACCTCGCAGCCGGTCTCGCTGGTGTACGACGACGTGGTGCAGGAAAACCCGATCCTGAAGGGCTTCCCGCTGTTCGACCTTGACCAGATCGAAGTGCTGCGCGGTCCGCAGGGCTCGCTGTTCGGCCGCAACACGCCGGCCGGCGTAGTGAAGTTCGAGTCGGCCAAGCCGTCGCAGGAAACCAGCGGTTACGGCAAGGTCGGCGTGGGCAGCGACAACATGTGGAACCTGGAAGGTGCCGTCGGTGGCGCGCTGAGCGAAAACTGGTCCGCGCGCGCGTCCGTGCTGTACCAGCGCCGCGACGACTGGGTGGAGAACACCTACCCGGGTCCGAACGACGGTTTCGAGGGCTATGACGAGTCCGCCGGCCGCGTCCAGTTCCTGTACGAAGGCGATGGCTTCGAGGCACTGCTCAATGCGCATGCGCGCAAGCTCAACGGCACTGCGCGCCTGTTCCGCGCCAACATCATCGAGCCGGGCACCAACGACTTCGTGCCCGGTTTCGACGAAGACAAGGTCTCGCAGGACGGCCTGAACTACTCCGAGCTGGAATCGCAGGGCGCCAGTGCGCGCCTGCGCTGGACCCTGGGTGACTACACGCTGCACTCGATCACCGGCTACGAGAGTGTTGAAACCATCAACCGTGGCGACATCGACGGTGGTTATGGCGCGGTGTTCCTGCCCGACTCCGGTCCCGGCGTGATCCCGTTCGCGTCGGAAACCGCCGATGGCATCCCGGACCACTCGCAGTGGACGCAGGAACTCCGCATCGAATCAGCCTTCGATGGCCCGTGGAACTGGCAGGCCGGCCTGTTCTATTTCAAGGAAGACTACCGCGTCGAAAGCTTCAGCTACGACTCGCTCAACAACAGTGTGCAGGACGGCTACCAGCGCATCCGCCAGACCAATGACGCGTGGGCGGCATTCGGTGCGGTGACGTGGCAGGCGACCGAGCAGCTGGAACTGCGTGCCGGCATGCGCTACACCGTCGATGAAAAGAAGCTGACCGTCGAGGACTACTGGAACACCGGCTTCGCCGCTTGCGTGCTGGCGGGCAAGTGCACGCTGGCGCAGCTGGCCGCGCTCGAACCCGATGGCGACCTCTCCGCATCGCCGGAAGACAAGAAGTTCAACTGGGACCTGTCAGCCACCTACGCGGTCAACGACGACGTCAACGTGTACGCGCGCGCGGCCACCGGCTTCCGCGGCAGCAGCATCCAGGCTGCCGGCGCATTCAACGGCAAGTCGGTCGCCGGTCCGGAAACCGTCACCTCGTTCGAGACGGGCGTGAAGGCCGACTTCTGGGACAAGCGCGCGCGCCTGAGCGCGGGCGTCTTCTACTACCGCGTGAAGGATCAGCAGCTGACCGCCGTCGGCGGTGCTGCCAACGCCAACATCCTGGTCAATGCCGAGAAATCGGTGGGCAAGGGCTTCGAACTGGACCTGCAGGCCTACGTACTGGACAACCTGCTGGTCACGCTGGGTAGCAGCTACAACGACACCGAGATCAAGGACGACGACCTGAACGTCGCTGTCTGTGCGGCCTGTACCGTGACCGATGAGGAAGTGCTGGACGAGAACGGTGATCCGACGGGCCGCTACTACATCGGCGGCAATCGCCTGCCGCAGGCGCCGAAGTGGGTGCACAACTTCACCGCGCGCTACAGCGTCGGCCTGGGCGAGGGCAGCGAGCTGTACGTCTACACCGACTGGGCCTACCGCAGCGAAGTGAACTTCTTCCTGTACGACTCCATCGAATTCACCGGCAAGTCGTCGCTGGAAGGCGGCCTGCGCGTCGGGTATGGCTGGGGCTATGATGACTACGAAGTAGCGCTGTTCGGCCGCAACATCACCGACCAGCGTCGCATCGTCGGCGGCATCGACTTCAACAACCTGACCGGCTTCATCAACGAGCCGCGCACGGTGGGAGTGGAGTTCAGCGCGAAGTTCTGATGCTCCCTGGGGTTCATTGTGGGAGCGACGTGAGTCGCGACATGAACCAGGGCCACCATCCAGAAAAAAATAGAAAGGCAGACCAGGATGGTCTGCCTTTTTCTTTTGTGTCCTCGACACTGCAGCATCCCGTCGCGACTTGCGTCGCTCCCACGGAGAGGATCACGAAGTCGGCGGCTCGCGCGGAGGGAAGCGCAACACCACGCCGCGTTGTTCCTCTTCCGGATGCTCCGGGCGCACCCACAGCAGCGGGACTTCGCGCGGCGCAGGCAGTTCGAGTTCGTCGTCGCCACGCGCAGCGGCTTCCTCTTCCTCAATCTCCCAGCTGTACTTCTTCTTCGGCAACTCGGGGTCCAGGCGACGGAACAGGAACGCCGCAATCAATCCGGCCACAGCGCCACCCAGGTGCGCCTGCCACGACACACCAGCCTCGCGCGGCAGCACGGTCAGCACCATGCCGCCGTAGAACAGGAACGCGATCATCCCGGCTGCGATCGCCGCGCGGTCGCGTCGGAGCAGGCCCAGCATGAAGACCATGAACATCAGCCCGTGGGTCAGGCCGCTGGCGCCGAGCGTATGCGTGCCGGGTTCGGCCAGCAGCCACGGCCCGAGGCCCGCGCCCAGCCACACCAGCGGGATCGCCCACAGCGTCGCGCGCGGATAGACCGCGCCGGCCAGCGTGCCGAGGATCAGCAGTGCCGACGCGTTCGCGGCGATGTGTTCCAGCGAGCCATGCAGCAGCGGCGCCGTGAGGACGCCCAGCAGGCCCTGCACCGACAGTGGCGAGATGGTGAAGGCGCGCACATCGAAGCTGTTCTGCGCCGAGTACACGATGGCCAGCAACAGCACGAAGGCCAGGCTCAGGTTGAGCGCGCGCAGCAGCCGCTTGCGGTCGTGGCGCTGTTGGGTTTCCGGATCGAACGCCGGGTCGTCGGGGTGCAGGTCCATGGTCCAGTTCTGGCGGCAGCGCCGACGAATGCAAGGGTGGCCGGGTTGGACAGACCATCCCGCGCACGGGATGGTCCGTCAAGCCACGTCAGACCTGCGGTTCCGTCTTCTGCGGCCGTGCCAGGCTCAGCGCGATGGTGATGCCCAGGATCGCCGCCACCGTACCCAGCGCCCACGGCACCGGGATCTTGTACACGTCGATCAGCAGCATCTTGGTGCCGATGAAGCCCAACACCACCGCCAGCCCGTACGGCAACAGGTGGAAGCGGTCGGCCATGCCGGCCAGCAGGAAGAACATCGCACGCAGGCCCAGCACCGCGAACACGTTCGAGGTCAGCACGATGAACGGGTCCGAGGTGATGGCGAAGATCGCCGGGATGCTGTCCACCGCGAAAATCACGTCGGTCACGCCGATCAGCACCAGCACCACGAACAGCGGCGTGTACCAGCGCACACCGTTCTCGCGCACGCTCAGCGCCGCGCCGCGGTAGCCGTCGGTCAGCTTCAGGTGGTTGCGCATCCAGCGCAGCGCGGGGTTTCTCTCCAGGTCCGGTTCCTTGCCGGCGGCGAACCACATCTTGATGCCGGTCAGCAGCAGGAACGCGCCGAACAGGTACAGCAGCCAGTGGAACTGGGCCAGCAGTGCCGCACCGGCGAAGATCAGGATGCTGCGCAGGACGATGGCGCCCAGGATGCCGATCACCAGCACGCGCTGGCGCTGTTCCTCGGGCACGGCGAAGTACGTCATCACCATCAGGAACACGAAGATGTTGTCGACCGCCAGCGCCTTCTCGACGAGGTAGCCGGTCAGGAACTCCAGGCCTACGCGGTTGGCCTCGACCAGCCCCGCCGTCTCGTTGACGTACCACCACAGCGCGCCATTGAAGACCATCGCCAGCGCGATCCAGCCCACGCTCCACCACGTCGCTTCCTTGAACGTCACCTTGTGCGCGCCGCCATGGCGCATCAGCACCAGGTCGACCAGCAGCGCGATCACCACCAGGCCGCCGAAGCCGGCCCACAACCAGGGGTTGCCAATCGTTTCCATCGAGATTCCCGAAAAAATGTGGAGGACGGCCGCAGGCGCGGACATCTCGGAACCGGGAAACGGGGATCCGGGGGTATGCCTTCGCCATCGCGGCGAAGGTCTCGCTCACAGCCCGGTGGGCTGCCGTGGGACCGGAGCATCGCTGCTCGAAATGACGGCCGGCACGTTGGGAGCTACTCCCCTTCTGCGGCGAATTGTCCGGGCGGCGCCCGGCTGGGTCAACCGCGCAGGTAAAATACCGTTCATGAACACGCCCAACCCGACCGTACGCCTGAAGAACGCCTGGCGTTCCAGCCACCCGTGGATCTTCCAGAAGCTGGTCGAGAAGCCCGCCGCCAAGCCCAAGCCGGGCACGGTCGTCGAGGTCGTCGGCGTGGACGGCGAGTGGATCGGCCGCGGTTTCTACAACGGCCACTCGCGCATCGCCGTGCGCATCCTGGAAACACACCCGGACATTCCGGTGGACGCGGGCTGGTTCTCGCGCAAGATCGCCGCCGCCGTGTCGCTGCGCCGCGACGTGCTGAAGCTCGATGCCATCAGTGATGCCTGGCGCGTGGTGCATGCCGAAGGCGACGGCCTGTCCGGCCTGGTGGTCGACCGCTATGGCGACCTGATCGTGGTGGAGTTCTTCGCCGCCGGCATGTTCCGCCACCGCGAGTGGATCTACGAGGCGCTGCGCGAGCAGTTCCCGGGTTGCCGCTTCCACAGCTTCGCCGACGAGCATGTGCAGAAGCAGGAGAGCTTCGAGTTCCACGGCAACACCACGACCGAAGCGGCCGTCATCACCGAGTACGGGGTGAAGTTCCGCGCCGATCCCGCCGGCGCGCACAAGACCGGTTTCTTCGCCGACCAGCGCGAGAACCGCGAGTGGCTGAGCCGGCAGGTGGAAGGCAAGACCGTGCTGGACCTGTGCTGCAACACCGGCGGCTTCGCGGTCTATGCGGCAGCGCGCGGCGCGTCCGAGGTGGTCGGCGTGGACATCGACCAGGACGTCATCCAGATCGCCAAGGGCAACGCCAAGCTCAACAGCACGCGGCCGAAGTTCGTGCAGGCCGATATCTTCCCGTACCTGCGCGACGCGGCGAACCGCGGTGAGCAGTACGACGTGGTGATCCTGGACCCGGCCAAGATGACGCGCGACCGCGAGCAGGTGATCGCCGCGCTGAAGAAATACCTGGACATGAACAAGCTGGCGCTGGGCGTGGTGAAGCCCGGTGGCCTGTTCGCGACGTTCTCGTGCACCGGGCTGGTCAGCGAGGAACAGTTCCTCGACATGCTGCGTCGCGCCGCGTATTTCTCCGGCCGCACGATCCAGATCCTCAAGGTCGCCGGCGCCGGCCCCGACCATCCCTTCATGGCGCACGTGCAGGAATCGCGCTACCTGAAGGCGGTGTTCTGCCGGGTGGTCGACTGAGCATGCACGGCGCGCGGATCGTTCCGATCCTGCTCGCCGCACTGTTGGCAGGTTGCGCGTCGACGCCCCAGGCGCGTTGGCAGTCGCTGTCCGATGCGGACCAGTGGCGCAATGTGGGTGCCTCCACGCTGGACGCGCGCTGGCAGGTCCGCGGGAACGACCTTGTGCTGGCTGCTGCCGGTGGCGGCGACATCATCAGCGTCGGCACTTACGGCGACTTCGAACTGGAAGTGGAATGGCGCCTGCCGGCGGGCGGCAACAGTGGGCTGTTCTATCGCGCGGTCGATGCCTCGCCCGTGTGGGCGCGTGCGGTGGAGTACCAGCTGCTCGATGACCGCGCGGCAGAGGATCGCATCGTGCCGAGCCATCGTGCCGGTGCAGTGTATGACCTTGTCCCGCCTGTCCGCGACGTATTGCGTCCGATCGAGGCCTACAACCAGACACGCATCGTCGCCTGCGGTCCGCGCGTGGAGCATTGGCTCAATGGCGTGCGCGTGGCGACGTATGACACGGACAGCGGGGATTGGCGCAAGCGCGTGGCTGCCAGCAAGTTCGCCGGACAGGCGGAGTTCGCCAAGGCGCGTCGTGGCCACCTTGCATTGCAGGACCACGGCAACGCAGTGCACCTGAGCAATATGCGTATCCGGGCGCTGGGAGCGGATTGCAAGCCAGCTTCCCTGTAGGAGCGACGTCAGTCGCGACCGCACGCCGACAGACATCTGGCGCGCCCTGAGATGAACACGCCTCGACGTCCCGGGATGTCGACGACATGCTGCGATGGTCGGCCGTGCGGTCGCGACTTACGTCGCTCCTAGCAACGGCCGGCAAGGCCATTCGGACGCTCAGCTTTCCGGCGACAATTCGATGCAGTCGAACTTCACGTCCGGATCCACATCGGCGTCGTAGTCCACGTCGCCGCGCTCGAAGCCGAACAGCTTCAGGAACTCGTGCTTGTAGTTGGCATAGTCGGTCAGCTGGAACAGGTTCTCGCTGGTGACCTGCGGCCACAGTGCCTTGGCCTGCGTCTGCACTTCGGGTTTCAGTTCCCAGTCGTCCAGGCGCAGACGGTTCTCGTCGTCGGTCTCCGCCGGGGCGCCGTCGGCGCGGTACATGCGGTCGCGATACAGGCGATCCAGCTGTTCGATGGTGCCTTCGTGCAGGCCGAGTTCTTTCATCACCTTGAAGACGATGCTGATGTACAGCGGCATCACCGGGATGGCCGAGCTGGCCTGCGTCACCACCGACTTCAGCACGGCGACATTCGCGGTGCCTCCGGTGGCCTTCAGGCGCGCGTCCAGGCGCTGCGCCGTCTGGTCCAGGTCGACCTTCGCGCGGCCCAGCGCGCCGTGCCAGTAGATCGGCCAGGTGATGTCAGTGCCGATGTAGCTGAAAGCCACCGTGCGCGCGCCTTCGGCCAGCACGCCGGCTTGGTCCAGCGCATCGATCCACAGTTCCCAGTCCTGGCCGCCCATCACGGTGACGGTGTCGGCGATCTCCTGCTCGGTCGCCGGCTCGATCGTCGCCTGGGTGATCTGGTCCTTGTTGGTGTCGATGGCGGTGGATGTGTACGGCGCGCCGATGGGCTTCAGCGCCGAGCGCTTCACCTCGCCGGTCGACGGCAGCTTGCGCACCGGCGAGGCCAGCGAATAGATCACCAGGTCGACCTTGCCGCCCATTTCATTCTTGATCAGCTCGATGACCTTCGCGCGCGCCTCGTCGGAGAACGCATCGCCGTTGATCGACTTGCTGTACAGACCGGCTTCCTTCGCGAACTTGTCGAACGCGGCCGAGTTGTACCAGCCCGCGGTACCCGGCTTCTTCTCGCTGCCGGGCTTCTCGAAGAACACACCCAGCGTGTCCGCGCCGAAGCCGAACGCCGCGCTGATGCGCGCTGCCAGGCCGTAGCCGCTGGACGCACCGATCACCAGCACCTTCTTCGGTCCGTCGGTGCGAACGCCCTGCGCGCGCGTGGCGGCGATCTGGTCACGCACGTTGAGCTCGCAACCGAGCGGATGGGTGGTGGTGCAGATGAAGCCGCGGACTTTGGGATGGATGATCAACGTCGTAACCCGGGGGATGGTGTGCCTGCGCGGCATCTTAGTGCCGCAGGCGCCGGGAATGAAGCGTCACGCGTGCACACGCAGGCGTATGGATGCCGTATCGCGCGCAGTCGTGATCACGCGCGCGTTGGCAGGATGGAGGTCAGTACCCTTCCTGCCGCAACGTCGCGTGCACCGCTTCGTGCCGCGGGTACAGCGCCTGCGGCGCCTTGCCCAGCAGGCTTACCACCACCACGGCCAATGTCGCGGTGATGACGCCGGGCACGATCTCGTACAGCGCGCTGCCGGTCTGCTTCCACAGCACCACCGTCGCCGCACCCGCGATCATGCCGGCCAACGCACCGTTGCGCGTCATGCGCTTCCAGAACAGCGACAGCACCACGACCGGACCGAAGGCCGCGCCGAAACCCGCCCATGCATAGGCGACCAGTCCCAGCACGCGGCTCTCGGGGTCGCGCGCGATCCAGATGGCCAGCAATGCCACCGCCAGCACCGCCAGGCGACCGAACCAGACGAGTTCGCGGTGTCCCGCGCGTGGCCGGATGAAGCCACGGTAGAAGTCCTCGGTCAACGCACTGGAGCAGACCAGCAGCTGCGCCGACAGGGTGCTCATGATCGCGGCCAGGATCGCGGACAGCAGCACGCCGGCGACCCAGGGATTGAACAGCAGCTCGGCCAGCACGATGAACACCCGCTCTGGATTGGCGTCCACCGGTGCCGCGACATCCGGATGGGCAGCGAACCAGGCGATGCCGAAGAAGCCGGTGGCCATCGCACCCATCAGGCAGAGGATCATCCAGGTCATGGCGATGCGGCGCGCGGGCGGAATGGTGGCAAGGTCGTCGGCCGCCATGAAGCGCGCCAGTACGTGCGGCTGTCCGAAGTAGCCCAGTCCCCATGCCGTGGCGGACACGATGGCGATGATGCCGCCCGCCCCCACCCACTGCAGGCGCGCGGGATCGACCTGTTCGATCAATGTCATCGCCGAACCCGGACCGCCTGCACCGACGATGACGAACATCGGCACCAGCAGCAGCGCGAAGATCATCAACGTCGCCTGCACGGTGTCGGTCCAGCTCACGGCCAAGAAGCCGCCGACGAACGTGTACGCAATGGTCACCACCGCGCCCCAGAACATCGCCTGTCCATAAGGCAGGCCGAACATGCTCTCGAACAGGCGCGCCCCGGCCACGATGCCGGATGCGCAGTAGATGGCGAAGAACACCAGGATCACCAGCGCCGACAGGATCCTCAGCATCCTGCTGCGGTCCTCGAAGCGGTGGGTGAAATAGTCCGGCAGCGTCAGCGCGTTGTCCGTGCGTTCGGTATAGACGCGCAGCGGGCCCGCCACGAACTTCCAGTTGCACCACGCACCGATCACCAGGCCGATGGCGATCCATGCCTCGGAAGCGCCGCCCAGGTAGAGCGCCCCCGGCAGACCCATCATCAGCCAGCCGCTCATGTCCGAGGCGCCGGCTGCCAGCGCAGTGACGTAACTTCCCAGCGAGCGTCCGCCCAGGATGTAGTCGTCGAATGTCCGCGTCCTTCGCCACGCGACGAAACCGATCCCCACCATCAGCAGCAGGTAGGCGGCAAAGGTGACGAGCAGCGGTGTGCTGACGGTCATGCAGGATCCTTGATGTTCTGACGGGTGTTTCGCGGGAAGAGAGTCGTAGACCTGCAAGCCGCACCGTTGCGGGCTCCGGTCACATGCGTCTCATCCGAGGCCGCCCGCAGCCTAAGCGGCCCGGCCCCGCGCTGGCAATCGGCGCCGCACCACGCGATGCGGGGCCACTCAGAGGTAGGACGATCGCGACGGGTCGAAAACCTGCGGGTAGTGGTGCACATCCAGCAGGTCGAGGAACACATCCAGGCCCTCGTCCGATCGCACCAGGTCGTACTCCGCGTCCGACAGCAGGTGCACCACCAGCGTCTCTATGCCATGGCCGTGAAGATGCAGGTTGTCGAACAGGTGCCGGTCCGCCGCGACCGCGGGCGGCAGCAGCAGGAACGTGGAGAACGGCGAGGTGGCCAAGGGTGGCACGGGCATGGGCACGGTGTGGCCGTAACCCAGCCAGCTTCCTTCGGCGAACGGCAGCTTGGCCAGCCAGCGCAGCTGGGCGATGAAGTCCGGATGCGGCTCGCGGACGTACCAGAACAGCTCACGCGCGGCGGATTCATCGCCGTCATAGCCCGCCGGCATCGTCATCAGGCGGTCGCTCATGCCACTGGTGACCAGCACATGGCCGGTGTCGCCGCTGCCGGAGAACTCGCGTGCGTAGACGTGCACGTCCACGCGGTGCTGGCGGTCTCCGTCGCGGTCGACGTACTCGGGTTCGCCCAGCGCGTCGCGCAATGCGGCGATCCGCGCGCCGGCGAGTGCGGGCAGCGGATCGGGCGCGGCGCCCATCAGCGTGCGGAGGCGTTGCAGCATGCCGGCTTTCCCCAAGCGGTCAGTGCGCGGCGACTGTGCGCCGCCGGCTTGAATGGGTCAAGCCGCTTCTCCACGTCCCGTGACGCGGCGCGCGCTTCCTGTGCGAGGGCGTTCGCGTCGTGGCCGCCTCAGGCGGTGAGACGCCAGCGGCTACACTGTCGGCATGGATTCCCAGACCCTGCTCGTCCTCCTGCTGATTCTCGTGGCCGCCGCCATCGTGCTGCTGGCGGTGCTGGTGTTGCGTCCGCGCGCCGGGAGCGGACCAGACGGTGACAAGCTGCTTGGTGACCTCGAAGCAGAACGTGCACGAAGCCAAGCGATCGCGGTGGAAGCTGCACAGCAACGTGGCTGGCTGGACGCGCTGCAAGTCGAACTCGATGCCGAGCGCGCGCGTTCGGTGAGCCATGCGAAGGAACTGGCTGAGGCAAGGCTGCGTATCGAGCGGGAAGTGACTCTATCCGCTGAGCGTGATGCGCAGTTGGGCGAACGTGTCGCCGATGCGCTGCAAGCCAAGCAGCGCATGACCGAACTGGAAGGGCAGCTGGAGAGTCAGCGTCTGGCGTACCAGCGCCTGCACGGTGAGCATGCCCAGATCGCCGCGGACCTCCAGCATTCACGGCAGGCGCAGCAAGAGTTGCGCACCTATCTGGACAGTGCTCAGGAGAAGCTGTCCGGTGCCTTCGCGGAATTGGCCGGCAAGGTGTTCGAGGAGCGAGGGCAGCAATTTGAGAAGAACGTCCGGCAGGCGACGCTTCAGTCACGCGTGGACATCGAGGGGCTGCTCAAGCCCTTCTCCGACAAACTGGGGGAGTTTCGCCAGCGTGTTGACACCGTGTATGGGGAGGAGTCGCGTGAGCGTGCGAGCCTGCTGGGCGCGGTCGGCGAACTGAAGACGCTGAATCAGGACATGGCCACCCAAGCCGCCGCGCTGACGAATGCGCTGAAAGGCAATGCGCGTATACGTGGCGACTGGGGCGAGTTGATGCTGGATAGCGTGCTTCGTGGGTCTGGATTGGAGGAGGGGACACATTACGAGCGCCAGCAGCACGCCGTGGACGACGAAGGGGGAAGATTGCGGCCCGACGTCGTCGTGAACTTCCCGGACCAGCGCAAGGTGGTTGTCGACAGCAAGGTCAACCTTATCGCTTGGCAGGAAGCAATGAATGCGGCGACCCCGGACGAGCAAGAGGACGCATTGCGTCGTCATGCGGTGGGCTTGCGCCAGCATGTGAAGGAGCTGGGCGACAAGAACTATCCGAAGGCGGTCGGGGAGAGTGCCCTAGACATCACTATCGCCTTCGTGCCTATTGAGGGCGCGCTTTCCGCTGCGCTTGGTACAGATACAGATCTCCAAGGGTATGCCTTTGATCGCAGGGTGGTCTTCGCGTCCCCCAATACTCTGATGGCGTTGCTGCGGGTCACTGAGCGCCTGTGGACGAGGGACAAGGTGCAGAAGCAGGCGCTGGAGATCAGCGAGGCTGGTGGACGTGTGCTTGACGCGCTGACGGCATTCCTCACCGAGTTCGATACGGTTGGCAAGCGGCTGGACGACGCCAGTCAGGCTTTCAATCGCGCCCGTAATCGTCTCGCCGACTCCCCTCAGTCTGCGCTCCATCGCGCACGACGTCTCGCGGAACTTGGAAGCAAGGCGAAGCGCGCGTTGCCGCCAGAACTGCAGCCCGACACATTTCAGCAGCTCACGGCACCCGCCCGAGGCGATGACCACGACAAGGAGTGATGCCTCCTCCCGTTGGAGGGAGGTGCGCCGGCCGTCGTTGCCCCTCAAAGGACGACGGCGCCTTCCGGCGCCGTTTTCCTTCATCGCGGTACGACGTCGACCTCAACCGCCGCCGTTGATCTCCGGCATTGGCATGGCGTCCACTGGCACCGTCGGGTTGTTCTCGTCCTGCAGGTATTCCGGCAGCTCGTTTTCGGTCTTCTGTTGCGTGCGATGGCTTTCGATCTGGTAGTTGCGGCGCTGCAGCCACGAATCACGGACCAGGGCGTAATCATCCACCGCACCCTCGCGCAGGCTGTCCAGCGACAGCAACTGCGCGCGCGTGTCGACCAGGTTGAGGCCCTGCAGGAAGATGCGTGTCTTGTCGTCCTCGATCTGCCGCACGGGACTGAGCGGCATGTCGCCGGCCATGCCGAAGACGTCGCGGATGGTGCGCGGGCCGAAGAAAGGCAGTTCCACGTAACGCGAGCGCCTCCAGCCCCACGTCCCCAGCGTCTGCCCGAAATCCTCGCTGCGGCGCTTCATCTTCAGGTCGCTGGCGGGATCGAAGATGCCGCCGATGCCGACCGTCGAGTTCAACACGAACCGGCCGAGCGTCTGGGTTGCATCGCGCGGACGCCCCTGCAGCAGCTGGTTCACCATCGTCAGCGGCTGGCGCAGGTTGTCGAAGAAGTTGCCGACGCCCAGCCGCACCGGCCGGGGCACCGCCGCCACGTAGGCGCGTGCGAGCGGGCGGGCGATGGCGCGGTCCACCGCGTTGTTGAAGCGGTGCACCTTGCGGTTGAACTTCTCCCACGGGTCGTACGAGGTCGGTGCCTGGGCGGGTGCGGGCAGGGTGGGGTCGGCGACCGGGTCGTACGCACCCTGGCCGTAGATGGCGGCGAAGTCATCCTCGCCTTCCGACGTCGTGGCGACATCCGTTGCAGGTGCGGGTGCATCGATGCTCGCCGGATCGATCGGCGGCTCGGGCGGCAACGGGGCCGCTGCGGTGGCGGTGCTGTCGATCACCACGGCCTCGGCCGGCGCATCCGCCGACGGCTTGGGTGCCGACGCGCAGGCGGTCGCCAGGGCGGCCAGCAGGACCACGGTGGTGAGGCGGAACAGAGTCATCCTGATTCCTGAAAAACGGCGGGGTGGGGTTACGCGGGGAAATCCAGTTCCGGCGTCAAACGATAGGCGGCCTGCAGGTCGGTGAGGCCTGGGGGCTGTCCTTCAAAACGGGGAGCGGCGCCGCTGGCGCGCAGGCGTGCGGCCAGCTCGGCCAACAGTGCCAGCCCGGCGCTGTCGACGGTAGTGACGTTGGTCAGGACAATGCGTTGCACGCCGGCCAGCTGCGCCGAGACCTGCGGCCACAGCGCCGCCGCCGCCGCGCGGTCCAGCGCGCCCGCGAACACGAGCGCCTCACCGTCCCGGCGGACGCTGGCGTCAGCGTCCGCTGGCACTGCCGTTGACCTGCAGCCTGCCGGACTTCAGGTCCGCGGCCACCTGGGCGATGGACTTCTGCCGCAGCGGCGTGTCGAACTGGGTCTTGAACGTCTGCACGAAGGACACGCCTTCCGGCAGCACGTCGAACACCTTCCACTGGCCACCCACGTTGCGTGCGTAGAAGGTGATCGGTGTGACGGTCTGGTCGGGCTGCAGGAACTCGGTGTCCACCTTCACGCCGCGGCCGCCAGGCAGCGGCGTTTCGGACTTCACCCGCACCTTGAGGCGGGCATTGAAGTCCGCCAGGCGGGCACCGTACGCGGACAGCAGGCGCTCGGTCAGGGCCTGACCGAACAGCTTCACGTCGGCATCGGAAGCGCCGCGGCCGTGCACGCCCAGCACCAGGCGGGCAGCGTAGTCACCGTCGAACAGCGTGTTGAACTCGCCGGTGACGAACTGGCGCAGTGCGGCCGGATTCGACTTGAATTCGGCACGACGCTGGTCGAGCGTAGTCAGGATGCGCGTGCTGCTGGCTAGCACGACCTGGCTGGCGGTGTTCTGCCTGGCAGCGGTGGCGGGTGCCGCGGCCTGTGCGAACACGGCGACCGGCGCCGACGCCAGCAGGGCCGCAGACAGCACGACGGACAGGAGGGAGGGCTTCATCTGGGTCTTCATGGCGTGGGTTCTTCCGTAACGGGGGGCGCGGCAGTCTCGCCGCTGGCCGGGGTTTCCCCGGATCCTGCACCGGCATTGTTGGCGCCGCCGCTGAACATGTACTTGCCGGCCAGCTGCAGCAGGTCCACCGCCGGCTGGGTGAAGGCGATCTCTTCGCCGGGCTTCAGGACTTCGGGATCACCGCCCGGCGACAGCCCGATGTAGTTCTCGCCCAGCAGGCCGCTGGTGAAGATGCCGGCCGCGGTGTCGGCCGGCAGGTCCTTGTACTGGCTGTCGATGGACAGCGTGACCAGCGAGTCGAACTTGACCGGGTCCAGCCGGATGTCGGCCACTTGGCCGATCACCACGCCACCGATCTTCACCGGCGCCTGCTTGCGCAACTGGCCGAGGTTGGAGAAGCGCGCGGTCAGCTCGTAGCTGCCGCCGCCCACGCCGAAGCGCTTGTTGGTGGAGGCCAGTGCCAGCACCAGCAGGGACGCCAGCGCCAGCAGCAGGAAGGCGCCGACGGCGAACTCGAGACGGGGTCCACGGACGGACATGGGTCAGCTCCTGAAAAGCAATGCAGACATGACGAAATTGAACATCAGCACCAGCAGCGAGGCGTTCACCACGGCGCGGGTGGTGGCCACGGAGGTGCCCTCGATGGTCGGCTCGGCGTGGAAGCCCACGTAGGCCGCGACCAGCGCGGCGGTGCCGCCGAACACGGCGGACTTCAGCAGCGCCACGCCGAAGTCGTCCCAGAAATCCACGCTGTTCTGCAGCGCCGACCAGAACGTGCCGTTGTCGAGGCCGAGCACGTGCACGGCTTCGAAATAGCTGGCGCTGATCGCCAGCGAGCAGAAGAAGCCGGTCAGCAGCGGTACGGTCAGCACCGCCGCCCAGAAGCGCGGCGCCACGGCCTTCGCCACCGGATCAATCGCCATCAGCTCCAGCGCCTTGATCTGGTCGGTGGCGCGCATCAGGCCCAGCTCGGCGGCGATGGAGCTGCCGGCGCGGCCGATGAACAGCAGCGCGGTCAGTACCGGCCCCAGCTCGCGGTACAGCGACAGGCCCAGCAGCGTGGACAGCGCATCGCTGGCGCCGAACGTGGTCAGCGTGCGGTAGCCCTGCAGCGTCAGCACCAGGCCCACGAACGCACCGCCCACCGCGATGATCGGCAGCGAGCGGCCGCCGATCTTGTAGATCTCGCGGGTGAGCTCGGCGAAGAAGTCGCGAGTCGGCTTCGATGCACGGAACACGGACAGTGAGAACAGGCCGGCGCGGCCCAGCGAACGGGTGGCTTCGACGAAAGGCATCAGCACACCTCCCCACCAGCGCGATCTACCGCGCTTGGGCGAAAGCCGGAATCCATTGTGCTCTTGCGGTTGCTCCGGGCCTTGCGAGCCGAATCAAGATGGATCCCGGTGTTCGCCGGGATGACGAGCGGGATGAAACGGGGCGCGAAAGACAGCATCACGCAGCCTCCCCGCGCTTGACTGTATCGAACGCGATCGGGCCATCCGGCGCGCCGCGCAGGAACTGCTGCACCAGCGGATCCGACGTCGCTTCCAGTTCCGCCGGCGTGCCGGAGAACACCAGTCCACCGTTGGCGATCACCAACGCCTGATCGGCGATGGGCAGGGTTTCATGCACGTGGTGGGTCACGATGATGCTGGTCAACCCCAGGGTGTCGTTGAGGCGCTGGATCAGGCTCATGATCACGCCCGAGGCGATCGGGTCCAGCCCGGTCAGCGGTTCGTCGTAGATCATCAGCGGCGGGTCAAGCGCCAGCGCCCGGGCCAGTGCCACGCGGCGGGCCATGCCGCCGGACAGCTCGCGCGGGAAGGCATCGGCGGCGGCGCGCAGGCCGACCGCATTCAACTTGAAGTCCACCAGCCGGCGGATCAGCGCATCCGGCAACTTCGTGTGCGTGCGCAGCGGCAGCGCCACGTTGTCGGCGACGCTCAGGTCGGTCAGCAGGCCGTTGCCCTGCAGCATCACGCCGATGCCCTTGCGCATCTCCAGCAGCGCGCGGCTGCCGTGCGGCACGGGTTGGCCGAACACCTCCACGCTGCCCGCCGCTGGCGGCAACTCACCGGTCAATGCGGCCAGCAGCGTCGACTTGCCGCTGCCCGACGGGCCCAGCACCGCGGTGATGCTGCCGCGCGGTACCGACAGGGCGATGTCGCGCAGGATGCTGCGGCCGCCGCGATCAAGGCGGAGGCCGGACAGGTGCACGGCAGGGGCGTCGGCAGGCGTCATGGGCGTCGTCGGCGAGCGGGGAGTAGCGGGTTAACGGAAAAACAACGCTGTAGCTTCGCGGCCAACGGCTGAACATAAACCGTACCGCGCAGTTTGATTATTGTGGCACCCGACCGCCGCCCGCGCGCACGGTCGTGCGGGATGCTGTGGCCCAAACCGCCACGTCTCCGGCGCCATGCCCGGCATCCGGCACAATGGCGACGACGATGACGACCGACGCCACGCCCGACTTCCGCCTCTACCACTCCAATGCGCTGGAGGTGCTGGCGGGCCTGCTGGCACGGGAGCTGAGCACGCCCGTGCCCGGCGTGCCGCTGCTGGCGCCGGACACCGTGCTGATTCCCCAGGTCGCGATGCGGCGTTGGCTGCAGGCCACGCTGGCCACCGAGCATGGCATCGCCGCGAACCTGGAATTCCTCACCCCCGGCGAGTTCGTCGCACGTGCGCTGGACGCGAATGTGCCGGGCGAGGGCGACGATCTCGATGCCGCGGCGCTGCACTGGCGGCTGTACGCCGCACTGACCGACCCCGTGCTGCTCGTGCGTCCGGCCATGGCGCAGATCGCCGCCTACCTGGCGGGTACCGCATCGCGCCGGCCCGATCCACTCAAGCCGTGGGCGCTGGCGGGGGAACTGGCCGACGTGTTCGAGAAGTACCAGGCCTGGCGTCGCGACTGGTTGCTGCGCTGGGAAAGTGGCGCCGATCCCGACGACCCGCAGGCGATCCTGTGGCGCCACGTTGCCGGCGGCCACGACTACCGCGCGCGGCGCATCCAGCGCTATCTCGACCGCTTCGAGGGTGCGGGCCAGCCGTTGCCGCAGGGACTGCCGCCACGCGTGTCCGCATTCGCCACGCTCAATGTCTCCCCCGACGTGCTGCGCGTGCTGGCCACGCAGGCGCGCGTGGGCACGCTGCATTTCTATGTCCCTTCGCCGGTGAAGGACTACTGGGGCGACCTGCAACGCCTGCGCGCGGGCGCTGAGGACGACACGACCGCCGACGTCCGCCTGCTTCAGGCCTGGGGCGCGGCGGGGCGCGACTTCATGGCCGTGATCGGCGGTTACGAACTGGTGCATCCCACCTTGGACGTGCGCGGCCATGCCGATCCCGGTGCAGGGGGCGGCAAGTTCCGGGGCAGCTTGCTGCGGCGGCTGCAGTCGGACCTGTTCCATCGCCGCGCGCAGCCGCCCGACCTGCTGCCAGCCCTGCGCACCGACGATCCCAGCCTGCAGGTGCACGCCTGCCACACGCGCCTGCGTGAGTTGCAGGTGCTGCACGACCAGCTGCGTGCGTTGCTGGAGGACGACCGCTTCGATCCGCCGCTGCAGCCGCGCGAAATCGCGGTATTGGCGCCGGACATCGATCCGTACGTGCCCTACCTGGAAGCCGTGTTCGGCGCACCGGGCGATGGCGACCGGTTGCCGTACGCGCTGGCCGACACCAGTCCATTGGCCGGCGAGCCGTTGGCCGACGTGTTCGTGCGCCTGCTCGGCCTGCCGGTCTCGCGCTTCGGCACCCACGAGATCCTCGATCTGCTCGCCAGTGCGCCCATCGCGGAGGCGGCCGGTCTCGATGCCCCCGCCTTCGAGCGCCTGCACGCATGGCTGCAGGCCGCGGGCGCGCGCTGGGGACTGGATGCGAAGCACCGTGCCGCGCACGACGCGCCCGCCGACGATGCCTACACTTGGCAGTTCGCACTCGACCGCCTGCTGCTGGGCCACGCCAGTGGCGCACAGGACGACATCGCCGGTGTCGCGCCCTGGCCGGAACTGGAAGGCAGCGCGCTCGACGCGCTCGACATCCTGGTCCGCCTGTTGCGCGTGCTGGCGCGTCACCAGAAATCGCTGGGCGAAGCGATCACGCCTGCGCAATGGCGCGAACGGCTGCTCGGACTGCTCGCCGCACTGCTGCCGCGAGAGCCCGCCCTGCCTGCCCGCCAGCGCGCACTCGACCGCCTGCGCATGCTCATCGACGACTTCGCCGCGCAGGCGGAGAAAGCGGGCTATGCCGACACCGTGCCGGCCGACGTGGTGCGTGCGCACTTCACCACCACGCTTGCCGAAGCCGATACGCGCGCGCCCCTGCTGACCGGCGGCATCAGCTTCGGCCGCATGGTGCCGATGCGGCTGCTGCCGTTCCGCGTGATCTGCGTGCTCGGCTTGAACGATGGCGACTATCCGCGCCGCGATCCCGCCGCCGGCCTGAGCAAGCTCACGGCCGAACTCGGCACCGACAAGCGCCGGCATGGTGACCGCTCGCTGCGCGAAGACGACCGCTTCCTGTTCCTGCAACTGTTCGCGGCCGCGCAGGACGTGTTCCTTCTCAGCTATCTCGGCGCCGATCCGCGCGACGGCAGCGCGCGCGAACCGTCGGTGCTGGTCAGTGAACTCATCGACGCCGCCGCGCAGCAGCATGCCGATCCGGCGTTCGCCGCCAGGGCGCTGGTGGTGCACCACCCGCTGCAGCCGTTCTCGCCGGCGGCGTTCGGTGGCGACGACGATCCGCGCCGCTTCAGTTACCGCCGGCAATGGCATCCCGCCGCCGGCCAGCTGGCGGGGCGACGCTCGCCCCTGCCGCGCTGGTTTACGGGCGACGCGATGCCGCCACCTGACGACGCCGGCTCCCCGCTGTCGCTCGACCTGCTGCGCCGCTTCCTGACCGCACCGGCCGAGCAGTTCCTGCGCCAGCGGCTGGGCCTGCGGCTGGACGGGATCGACGAGACGGGCGACGACGTCGAACCTCTGCTGCTGCCGGGCCGCGGGCTGGCGCGCAGCGACGTGCAGGCGGCCGTGTTCGCCGGGGTGCTGCAGGGCGACGATGACGCCATGCTGCATGCCGCCCTGCGCGCCCGCGCACTGCTGCCCTCGGGTCCGCTGGGGCGGCGCACGCTGGCCGCGCTGCGCAGTGAGGTCATGCCGTATGCGCGCGCCTTCGCCGACTGGCGTGGCGGCGACGTGCCGGCGACGCAGCGCATCGAGGTGGACATCGACGGTGCGGCATTGCACGGCACGCTGGCGGGCGTGTATCCGCACGGGCTCGCGCGCGTTCGCATCGGTGCTCCGGGCGGAAGCGCGGCGATCCGCGACGGCCTGGACTGGCTGCTCGCCAGTGCGGCAGGTCTGGCGCTGCCCCTGGTTCAATTCCACGAGGGCGACAGGAAGCCGGCATCCGGCCATCCGTTCGGGCCCCACGTGCGCCCGCCGCTCGCTCCGGACCAGGCGCGCACGGTGCTCAGGCACCTGCTCTGGCTGCGCGAACAAGGCCTGCGCGAACCGCTGCCGTTCGCGCCTTACAGCGGCTGGGAATTCTTTGCCGCCGCGCCCGACATGGAAGTGGGCCTGAAGGAGGCCGCCAAGAAGTGGTACGGAAGCGAGCGCAGCTGGAGCGAAGGCAGCGGAGATGCGTTGCGTCTCGCGCTGCGCGGGCGTGATCCGTTCACCGATGACGCAACGCGGTTGCGGTTCGCGGATCTTTCGATGTCGATCTATCTCGCGGTCACGCAGGGCGAGGTCTACGCCGGCACCGATCCCGATGCGTTGCGCGCGCTGGCCCCGGTCTTCGACGCGGAGGACGCCGGATGACCGCCGTGCGCGATCCCTATCTCGCGCTGCCGCTTGATGGCGTGCAGTCCATCGAGGCGTCCGCCGGTACCGGCAAGACCTTCACCCTGGCCACGCTGGTCGTGCGGCTGGTGGTGGAAGGTGGCCTGCGCATCGGCGAAATCCTGGCCGTCACCTTCACCGAGGCCGCCGCCCAGGAGCTGCGCGCGCGCATCCGGGCCCGTCTGCTGCTGGCGGCATCGCTGCCCGCCGCCGCCGCCGATGAAGGGCCGGAGGCGGCATTGACGCGCGCGCTCCTCGACGCACATCTCGCGCGGAGTGGCGAATCCCCCGCTGCACTGCATCGTCGCCTGCGCGACGCCGCCGACGGCATGGACCTGGCGGCGGTGTTCACCATCCACGGCTTCTGCGCACGGGTGCTGCGCGAGCACGCCCTTGAAAGCGGGCATGGTTTCGATGCCCCGGTGTTGCTGGCCAACGACACATCGCTGCGGCAGGAAATCGCGGCCGACCTGTGGCGCGCGCATGGCGTCGACGATGACGGTGCGGAGGATCTGCTTGCGCTGTGGAAAGGCGGTCCTGACGCGCTGGCGGCCGACCTGCCCGCGCTGCTGCGCGAGCAGCGGTTGCAGCCGCGCCCTGTCGATCCGCTGCCTGCCGACCCTGCATCGGTCTTGCAGGCGGCCGGCGAAGCGCTCATTGCCGCGTATCGTGCGCACGGGAGCGCGTTCCGGGAGGCCCTGGTCGCCGCAGTGGAGGGCAAGGTGTTGCACGGCGGCAGCTACAAGGTCGAGTGGATCACCGGGCTGTTCGACGCGCTGGAAGCGTGGGCGGCCGCGGTCGATGCCGGCGTGCCATTCGCGCACGACAAGCTGCCGCAGCTGCGCCATGAGGCGCTGCTGCAGAAAACCAGCAAGGCCGGCGCGGGCCGCACCCCGGAATCGCCGCTGACTCATGCCATCGATGCCTACCTGCAGGCGCAGGACCGCGTCGATGCCTACCGCGAAGCGCGCCGCGTCGCCCTACTGTATCGCCTGCGCGACGATGCCCGGGCACGGCTGGCGCTGCGCAAACAGCAGCTGCGCGTGCAGACCTACGACGACCTGATCGACGGCGTCGCCGACGCTCTCGAAACGCCACATGCGGACGCCCTGGTGCAGCGCCTGCGGGCGCAGTATCGCGTCGCGCTGGTCGACGAGTTCCAGGACACCGATCCGCGCCAGTGGCGCATCTTCGACCGCGTGTTCGGCAGCAGGAGTCCGCAGCCGGCGCTGTTCGTCATCGGGGATCCCAAGCAGGCGATCTACGGCTTCCGTGGCGGCGACGTGGAAACCTACCTCGCCGCGCAGGCCGATGCCGTCGCCGCGCCGCCGCTCTCGCACAACTTCCGCTCGCGGCCCTCGGTGCTGCGCGCCATCGAAGCGCTGTACGCACAGGCCGGTGACGCCGCGTTCGTCGATGCGCGGATCCGTTTCCATCCGGTCGCGCCCGGCGGCACCCGTCACGATGACGACTTCCAGCGCCATGGCACGGCCGCACCCGCGCTGACCGTGTGGCAGGCGCCATCGCCAGCGCCTGGACCGGACGCCAAGCTCAAGCCATGGGATGCAGGCACCTCGCGTGAGCTGGCCACCGCTGCCTGCGTGTCCGCCATCCATGGCGTGCTGACGGATGCGCGCGCCGGCAACGCGACGATCGGTGGTAAACCCGTGCAGCCCGGCGACATCGCCGTGCTGGTCCGCACGCACCGGGATGCCACCCGCATCCGTGCAGCGCTGGCCGAGGTCGGGATTCCCGCCGTCGCCGCCGGCAAGCTCAGCCTGTTCGCCACGCCGGAAGCGCGCGAACTGCACGCGCTGCTGCACACGTTGATGCACGGCGCGGACGACGGTCATCTGCGCACCGCGCTGTCCACCGTCCTGCTGGGCGTGGATGCCACCGGCATCGCCGCACTTGAGACCGACGGCGATGCGATGCGCCGCTGGCAACAGCGCGCGCAGGACTGGCGCGAACGCCTGCAACGCGGCGGCCCGCTGGCGCTGGTCAACGACCTGTGCGCGGAGCACGCTCCGCGCCTGCTCGGCCTGCTGGATGGTGAGCGCAGGCTCACCAACTACCTGCAAACGGCCGAAATGCTGCAGGAAGCCGACGCCCGTACGCTCGGCCTGCCCGGCCTCGTCGACTGGCTGGCCGCTGCCATCGCCGATGCAGGCGCCGGCGCTGATGACGACGCGCAGCTGCTGCGGCTGGAATCCGACGCGCACCGCGTGCAGGTGGTGACGCTGCACAAGAGCAAGGGCCTGGAGTATCCGCTGGTGTTCCTGCCGTACGCAGGCATCGGCGGCAAGGCGCCCGATCCCGGCCAGCGTGTCGTCGTCACGAACGCGGACAGCCGCGTGCTGCACTGGAAGCTGCAGGATGAGCTCTCCGGGTGGAGTGCGGCCAGGGCGCAATGGAGCGAGGCGCAGCGCGCCGAAGATGCGCGCCTGTTGTACGTCGGCCTGACCCGCGCCTGCCACGCGCTGTGGCTGGCTGCGGGCGCCTTCTACCAGCACGCGCAGTCGCCGCTGTGGGCGATGGTGCGCGATGCCGACGCCCTGCTGGCGCACGACCCGGGCATCCGCATCGACCCCACGTCGCCGCCCGCGGCATTGCCGTGGTTGCCGCCCGTGGCCGAGGGCGCGGTGCCGCCCGCCCGCATCGTCCGGCGTTCCATCGCGCCCGACTGGTGGGTCTACAGCTTCACCCAGCTTGCGCATGCCGATGCGGGCCACGCCGTCGATGCCGCCTCCACCGAGGCCGATGGCGCGGCCGCGGACGAACCGGTGCAGCCGCCCGATGACGCAGACGCATCAACCGACTTCGCCGCCGACGTATACGACCCGCGCTTCAGTGGCAGCCGTTTCGGCAACGTGCTGCATGCGGCGCTCGAAGACACCCGCTTCAGCGCATGGGCGCAGTGGCAGGCGGGTGATGCGGCGCCGGAAGGAGAACATGCCGCTCTGCTCGCCGCCTTGCGCAGGGAAGGCTACGCGCAGGACGACCTGGCAGACGGCATCGCCCTGCTCACCTCGCTGGTCGGGCGCACGCTGACCGTCGCGCTGCCCGAGGGCGGCGCACTGCACGCGCTGCGCGAGTACGAGCGGCGTGCCGAAATCGAATTCCACTTCGCTCTCGCGCCCACTGCCGTGCCGGCCTTGCTGACGCTGCTGCACACACATGGCGTGGTGCGGGCCCGCCAGGGGTTCGGCCTGCGCACGCGGCTGGAAGGGTTGATGACCGGCAAGATCGATTTGACCTACGTGCGTGACGGCCGCTGGTACGTGCTCGACTACAAGTCCAACCGCCTGCCGCGCTACGACGCACCCGCGCTGGCCGCCGCGATGGCGCACAGCGAGTACGATCTGCAGGCCCTGGTCTACACCGTCGCGCTACATCGCTGGCTGCGTTTCCGCCTGGGCGACGGCTACGACTACGCACGCGACTTCGGGGGAATCCGCTACGTGTTCTGCCGCGGGCTTGAACCCACGCGCGATGCGTCCCTCGGTGTGCATGCGCAGCGCTTTGCGCCGGAACTCGTGCATGCACTCGACGCCCTGTTCGCCGGCCACGGGCAAGAGGCGGCCGCATGAGCCTGCTCGATGCCCTGTTCCGCAACGGCCACCTGCGCACCCTCGACCACGCCCTCGCGCAGAGCCTGCGCCGGCTGGATGCATCCACGCCCGACGCGGTGCTGGCCGCCGCCGCGCTGGCGTCGCTCGCCGTCGCCAAAGGCCATGCCGGACTCTCGCTGCGCGAGCCGCAGGCACTGCTCGATGCCGAAGCCACCATCGACTGGCCATCCGCCGACGCGTGGCGCGCATGCCTTGCCGCCTCGCGCTGGGTGGCCACGCCGGACGATGCCGATGCCGTCGCCGATCCGCACGCGCCGCTGGTACTGGAACATAACCTGCTCTACCTGCGTCGTTATCGCGAGTACGAACGCGCGCTCGCGCTCGGCCTGCAACGCCTCGCCGCGCACCCGGTGCCGGCAACCGGCATCGATGCACTCGCGTCTTTGTTCGCGCAGCTCTTTCCGCCGGCCGCGCACGATGCCCACCAGGCGCGTGCCGCCGCGCTCGCGCTGCGCCATGCCCTGCTGCTGGTCACAGGCGGTCCCGGTACCGGCAAGACCACCACTACCGCGCGCCTGCTGGTGCTGCTGGCCGCACAGGCGCAGTACGCAGGCCGCGCCGCGCCGCGCATCGCCCTGGCCGCGCCCACTGGCCGCGCCGCCGAACGCATGGCCGAAAGCGTCCGCCATGCGGTGCAGGCTTTGGTGGCGCAGGGCGTGGACGCCGACCTGCTCGCAACGCTGCCCACCACGGGGACGACGCTGCACCGGCTGCTCGGCACGATTCCGGATTCGCCCCGCTTCCGCCATCACGCCGACAACCCACTGCCGTTCGACGTGGTGGTCGTCGACGAAGCCTCGATGATCGACCTGCCGCTGATGGCCAAGCTGGTCGACGCCGTGGCCGACGGCACGCGCCTGGTGCTGCTCGGCGATCCGGACCAGTTGCCATCGGTGGAAGCGGGCGACGTGCTGGCCGCCATCCTCAGCGCGGCAGGGGACGGCAACGACATCGACATGCAGGATGCCGGGGCGCTCCGCCCGCTGCTCGGCGATGTTCCGCGCACTGATCACCATGCTGGCGGGGATCATCGACAGGACCGCTTCGCCGGCATCCGCGTGCACCTGCAGCGCGGCTGGCGCCAGAGCGAAGCCCTGCAGCTGGCACCGCTGGCCGCTGCCGTGCGCGAAGGCGATGCCACCACGACGCTCTCGCTTCTGCGCAGCGAGACGCTGGCCGGCGTGCGGTTCCACGAAGACCTGGCCGATCCTCTCGACCTGCAGCGCGAAGACCTGCTGTCGCACTGGCGCGCGCTGGGTGAAGCCGCCACGCCCACCGACGCGCTTGCGCTGTCCGCACGCCTGCGCATCCTCACCGCCGTGCGTGAAGGCCCGCAGGGCGCGCGCACCTTGAACACCCGCATCGAGCGTCTGCTGGTGGAGGGCGGTACCGGCCTGCAGCGCGCCGGGCAAGGCCACTTCCACGGCCAGCTGGTCATCGTCACCGAGAACAGCTATCGCCACCGCCTGTTCAACGGCGACATCGGGCTATGTTTCCGCGATGCGCAAGGCGTGCTGCTGGCCTGGTTCCCGGGCGACACACCCGCACAGCCGCGCGCGTTCCACCCCGCATCGCTGCCCGCGCACGAGTCCGCATTCGCCATGACCGTGCACAAGGCGCAGGGCAGCGAGTTCGACGCGGTCTGGCTGTTGCTGCCCGCGCGCGGCAACCGCGTGCTGTCGCGCGAACTCGTCTACACCGGCATCACCCGCGCCCGGCGCGAGCTGCACATCGCCGGCAACGAAGTCGTGATCCGCGACGCACTGTCGCGGCATGCAAGCCGATGGTCCGGGCTGGGGTGGCGGTTGGCGCAGCCACGCATCGCGTCGTGACACCGCAGTGCCGTGCAATCGCATCGCACGCGCGTCGCAAAGCATGAACACGGGTTTGCGGTCACGCCCCCAAGGGCGTATACCTGTCCTGGCTGACTGGCAGTCTCCTCCGCCGCCTCCCGCGGGCCGATTTCTCTCCCTCTCGGCTTACCGAACGCGACTGAGCGCGTGCCGAGGAGGTGCGTATGACGAATCAGCAAGTCCAGGTCTTCATTCTCCATCTGGGGTCGCAACAATCCATTGGTCCCGGCGATCTGCGGGTCATGTGGGCCACGGCGTGCGAGTCGCTGGATATCGCAGTGTCGCGGCGCGAGCTTGGCCACGGCCACAACACCGGTCGCCCGTGTTTCAGTCTGTGGGCGGGCCGCCAATTCCATCGCGCACCGGCCGAAAGGCGGATGCGCGCCCTGCTTGAAGCGCGTGGTTTCCTGTTCACGCTTACGCATACCGCCCTGTAGGAGGGTGCATGGCTTTTGATGTCGGGATCGGCAAGTGCCGGTCGGTATCGTCGGATTCGGTGGAAGTCTGGGTCGACGGTTCCATCGTCCGCCGGCTGGTGCCGGATACCAAGTGGCAGCGTGATGGCATCAGCGTCCTGCATGTGCCGTCGAAGCTGTGCAGTGCCCGTCATCCGTTGGCGGTGGGTGAGGAGGTGTTCCTGGACACCGGCCTGATCAACGCCAACAGCGTGGGCAAGCTGGATGTGGCCGGCGGCGGCGAGTTCGCCAAGGCTCGCCTGTCGATGCTGGTGCCCACCATCGACCCGGCCCCCACGCCCCCGCAGCCCTCGCGCAAGGCGAGCTGGCGCTGAGAACCTCCCGCGCGTGCCCCGGCACGCGCCGTCAGGCAGTGGTTGCACCTTCCCGATGACCGAAGCGGCCCCACTCGGGCCGACGGATGGTGCGTGCCCGACTTATCCCGCGCAGCACATGGGTTGGGGTGAGCGCAGCGAAGCCCAATGCCGTACCTGGTACGCCGCCGTCCCAGACAGCAGAAGGCCCCGCGATGCGGGGCCATTCTTTTGCGGCAATACCACCACGTGGCCGGCGATACCGGCCGCGCCTCACTCCCCGCCCGGCCGTTTCCCCGTGACCGACCACTGCGTCAACGTGCGGAACGCCTCGCCGATCTGCTCCGGGGAAAACCCGCAATGCCCTTCGCCCGCGTCGGGCAGCACCAGCGGTGCGATGACGTCCCCGCCCGCGCGCACGAGGGCCGCATAGAGGGGCTGCAGACGCGGCGCGATGGTCGGGTCGCCGGTGTTGTACTGGATCACCAGCGGCTTGCGCACGTGCCCGGTGAGCGCCGGTGCGGTGGCTGCATAGGCCATCGCCGCCGCATCGCCCGCATGGCGTGGCACCGCTGCATTGAACACTGCGTTGTCGCCAAACCCCGTGTACACCGTGCGCGTGTTGTCCACCGGCAGCCCACCCGCGCGGCGGCGCATGTCGTTGAACACCAGGGCATGCAGGCTGACGATGCCGGGCACCGTGTCGACAGGAACCTCCATCCGCTTGGCCAACAACGCGGCGGCGTCGGGGTTGCCGGGCAAGGCCGCGGCCACCGCGTTCATCACGTCCATCTGCCCGAGCTCCGCCGCGGCAGGGCCGGACAGCCCACCGTCGGGTACGCCCGTGGCTCCGGGGAAGAACGCATCGAACGCCACCAGCGTGGTGAACAACTCTTCCGCCAACCGTGCGCCCGGCACGTTGGCGCCGCATAGCGAAAGCGCACCGTCGTACTGCGCCGGCTGCTGTTCAAGACTGGCCACCGCGATGCCGCCGCCCATCGAGAAACCCACCAGCCACGTGTGGCGCGGCACGCCATGGCGTTCGACGAAGTGCGCGCGCAGGCGCTCGGTATCGTCGATGCTATCGCGCATTGCCCAGCCCTGCGTCGCGAACCCGCTCTGCGCCACCGCGTATCCCTTCGAAAGGAACACCGGCGTGGCCTCGTTGGCCGGCCACGGCGACGCGCGCGGCACGCCGACCGGCTCGAAGCCGTGCACCAGCATGACCAGTTCGCCATTCCAGTCGGCGGGAATATCGATGCGGTACGGCGCGGCGGCCAGCGTGCCGGTGTCCTCCACCGGCGGCGACACTGCCGTTGAGGCATCCACGGCGTGTGCCGGCGGCAACGCCAGCAACAACGCGATCGGCAGGCAGGTGAGCAGGCGGTGCAGGCGCATGGCGGAACTCCTTGTCAAAGCGATGCGGGGGACGCTGTCACCACATCAGGTCGTCGGGCACCTGGAACTGCGCGTAGTACGCATCGTCCTCTGTGGTGGCGGCCCCGGTGTCGGTGCCCTGGCCGTGGTCCAGCACGATCATGCCGGCATCGCGTTCGCGCACCTTGTCGGCGGCCACGCGTGGCAGCAGTTCGTAGCGGTCGTCCAGCTGCGCGATCACCAGCGCGCCGGAAGAGAGCTTCCTGCGCAGGTCGTCGTTGACCAGCACGGTGCGGATGGCGCCTTGGGCAGTGAAGCGGTATTCGACTTCACCCGTGCGCGACACCTTGCGGTCTTCGATGATCTGCCGCGCCTGCGCCCGCAGTTCCGCGGCGCGCGCCTGCGCCTTGCGCTCGGCTTCGATGGCGCGGTCGCGTTCGGCTTTCTCGACGCGTGCCCGTTCCGCATCGCGCTGGATGTCGTTGGGTGCGGCCGGTCCCTTGCCGTGTCGCGCCTTGTTCTGCTCGCGCGC
This sequence comes from uncultured Pseudoxanthomonas sp., assembly GCA_966210745.1. GTDB lineage: Bacteria > Pseudomonadota > Gammaproteobacteria > Xanthomonadales > Xanthomonadaceae > Pseudoxanthomonas_A. Next base: position 73,159 of record CBIHLJ010000006.1, on the reverse strand, counting down.
GACCTCGGCCAGTTTCGACTTCTTGACCAGGCCTGCCTTGAGCAGCTGTTCCTGTAGCGGATTTCCCTTTGCCATGTCGTGGTGTCGTGCAGGAGGTTTCCGGGCCATCATACCCGCCGCCCCCGCCCGCCAGCTGCCTTCCACGCCCACGATGGATGCCCTGAAATACCTCGCCGGTTATCCCGCCGACCTGCAGGCGCGCGTGCGTGCGCTGATCGTGGAGGAGCGGCTGGGTCCGATGCTGGCCGACAAGTACGGCCAACTGCATACGGTGCGCAGCGATGGCCAGTTGTACGACTACGTGCAGGCGCTGAAGGAACGCCACCTGCGCCGCTCGGTGCCGCTGGGCAAGGTGGCCTACGACAGCACGCTGCAGGTGATGAAGCACGCGCTGGGCACCCACACCGCGATTTCGCGCGTGCACGGCAGCCGGCTGAAGGCCAGCCGCGAGATCCGCATCGCCACCGTCTTCCGCGACGCCCCCGCGGAGTTCCTGAAGATGATCGTGGTGCATGAACTGGCGCACCTGAAGGAAGCCGAGCACAACAAGGCCTTCTACCAGCTGTGCACGCACATGGAACCCGACTACCACCAGCTGGAGTTCGACCTGCGGCTGTACTTGACGCACCTGGAGATGGGCGCAGGCAGGTAGGCCGGTTGAGCGCAGCGCGCCCAGGGCATGAAGAGGGGGCCTGCTGTCCTCAACGCTTCTCCCTCGCACCGCGTGCGGAGAGCGCAACTGTCCTGCTGCAGCGCTCCGCGTTTGCAGGGCGCGCGCGATACCGGACCGGCGCAAGCAACCACCGGCTGGCCGCACGATGGAACGTGCCGGAGGTATGTGGCACTACTGTGCCGCCGCCCGATCCGGTCCAACGAATGACAGAGGCGAATCTCATGCACGTGAACGGGACTCTCTTCGCGACCGGCCTGTTGTGGCTGGTGGCCTGCACCGGCACCGCAGGGTCGGATTCGCGCGAAGTGACGGTGGCGCAATGCCGTGCCTACTACGAGCACATCTACCGGCTCGACGGCGCCGACCTGCAGGCGATGATGGGTGAGGAACTGCTGGCCAGGGAGTCGGCGGCCTGTGCCGAACCGGCACGGTGACCAAGCGCCATTACGACTGCGCCATGGCGGCGCGTTCGGTGGATGACCTGCAGGCCTGCGGCGCGCCGAACACCTGACGACCCGCCTCACGTAAGGCAAGGCCGCGACCGGGGACGGTCGCGGCGGTAACGCCATCAGCGCGACTGGCACGCCGGCGGGTTGGTCATGCCGAACGACAGCAGATTGCCGCCATTGACGGTGCAGGCATACGTTCTGCCGTTGCGGGCCTTGAGGGTGACGTAAGTGTTGGTGCCCTCGGTGCGGCGTTCCGCGATGGTGAGTTCCGAGGGGGACAGGCCCAGCACGCCCCCGGTTTCGGACAGGATGCGTTCGTCCGACAGGGTGTTGGTGCGGCTGGCAATCGAGCTGCAACCGGCGGCGGAGAGACAGCCGAGTGCCAGGGCATGCCAGGCGAGGGAGCGAGAACGCATCATGTGATTCCTTTTCCTGATGGGGGTCGGAGAGGCCGTGCGCGCGCAGACCCCGGAAGCGCGCGCGGGTGGATCACAGCGCCAGTTCGAGCGTCGCGTCGGCGTTGAACGTGACCGACCAGCGCCTTGCGCTGGTGGCGCGCAGGTCGTACAGGCCGTAGGGCGTGACCAGCGCCGCACGCGACAGCGAGCCGTCGGCGGTTAGCGAGACGATGCGCAGGCGTTGATCGGGCCACGCGTAGGCGCTGGCGAAGAACGCGCGCAGCGGTTCGATTTCGGTGGCGACCAGTTCGCCGACGCAGCGGCCGTACTCGATGCGGAACGAAGCGTCGGTGTCGAACCGCGCGCCCTTCAGCGTGCCGGCCAGGCGACCCGAAGCGGGGCAGGCCGCCGCGACCAGTCCGTCCGGCTGCGGCCGGAACGGCGCCGCCAGCAGCTGCGCGGTGGGCTCCATCGCCGACACCCACCTCGCGTTGGACAGCATACTTGCGGCGGTGTCCTGTGCCGACCACAGCATCAGCATGCTGCGCGCGCCGGTGGTGATGCCGGCGTGGTGCGCGATGGGTTCGCCGTCGGCGTCGCGGCCGATGCGCCAGCCGAAGCCGACGTCGTAGGTGCTGTCGTGCGCGGGCTCGCCGCTGACCAGGCGCGTGGGCTGCTGCATCGCCTGCCAGCGCGCGGCACCGACGATGCGGTGTTCCAGCACGCGGCCGCCGAAGGTGGCCAGCGCTTCGGGCGTGGCGGCCAGTCCACCCCCGGGCCAGGTGTAGCTCATGTCGGTGCGCGGTACGTGGCGCACAGCGCCGTGTTCGATGTCGTACAGCTGCGAAGCGTGTCCGCCAGCGGTTTCGCCGTCGGCGCCGATCTTCAGCCCGTCGGTGATGTGGTGTTGGACGTAGTCGAGGAAGTGTTCGCCTGAACGCGCTTCGATCACCGCGCCGAGCAGCGTGTAGCCCCATGACGAATAGCGGTAGGTGGTGCCGGGGACCGACAGCAGCGCGCGGCCGGAGAAAATGCCGACCGCATCGCGCGCGGTCGGATAGCGGACGCGACCGAGCACCTGCAGGTCGTTGCCGGCGTAGTGCGGTGCGCCGGAGGTGTGCGAGGCGAGCTGGCGTACCGTCACCGGCGACCACGCCGGTGGCAGCCAGGGCAGAGCGTCGCCGACGGGCGCATCGATGTCGATACGACCTTCTTCCGCCAGTTTCGCCGCCGCGGTGGCGGCGATGACCTTGGAGACGCTGGCCAGCCGGAACACGGTGTCGCGCTGTACCGGCGCGCGGGCGTCGACATCGCGCAGTCCCGTGCAGCCGGTCCACACCACACGACCGTCGCGCCACACGGCGGCGCCCATGCCCGGCACGCCGTTGGTGGCGACCAGCGCCTGCAGCAGGTGTTGCGCCGTTCTGGCGGCGGCATCGTTGGACGGCCCCGCGCAGGTGTCGGCGGCAAGCGCGGGCGCGGCCATGCAGGACAGGGCAAGCATGCATGCCACCCGGCGCGGACGTCGTGCGGACGGACGGAAAAGGACAGTTGGCATCGGTCGGCTCCGGAAAGGGAGCCGTCACCCTAGTAGCGCGTTCCTGCGTTGTCGTCGCGCATGCGGTTGCACGTGCATGCGCTGCGCCGGTCCGGTGGGGCGGTGTCTGTGCGTGTTCGCCGCCGGACTCAGCCGCCCGCGTGCAGCGCAGACAGCAGCGCGTCGATGTACGTGCGGCTGACCCGTACCGGCGTACCGTCGTGCAATCGCAGCACCGCGTCACGGTTGGTCAGCGGCTGCAGTTCCGCCACCTGGTCCAGGCGCACGATGGAGGAGCGGTGCACGCGCACGAAGCGCGCCGGGTCCAGCTGTGCGGCGAGCTGGTGCAGGGATTCGCGCACGATGTAGGTGCGTTCGCCGACGTGCAGCACGGCATAGTCGCCGTCGGCACCGATCCACGCCACGCTGGCGGCGCGGATGAAGAGCGTGCGATGGCCGATCCGCACCGAGAATTTCTCCAGGTGCCTCGCCGGGTTGGCAGCGGGTGGCGTGCGCGCCGTGTCCAGCTCGCGCAGGCGCAGCAGCTGGCGCGCGCGGGTCATCGCTTCGGCGAAACGCACGTCGTCGACGGGCTTGAGCAGGTAGTCGACCGCGTTCAAGGCGAACGCCCTGACCGCGAAGCTGTCGTGCGCGGTCAGCAGGATCGCCAGCGGTCGCTGTTGCGGCGGCAGCGCCGCCAGCACATCCAGGCCGGTCATGCCGGGCATCTGCACATCCATGAAGACCAGATCCGGCGGCTGTGCCTGCAGGCCGGCCAGCGCGCTGGTGCCATCTTCGTACTCGCCCACCACCTGCAGATCGTCGAACGCGGCCAGCAATGACAGCACGCCGCGCCGTGCCAGCGGTTCGTCATCGACCACGCAGACGCGGATCACGCAGCCGGCTCCGGCGCGGTGCGCAGCGGCAACGTCAGCAGGACGCGGTAGCGCCCCGCGTCGATGCCGGCCTGCAGGCTGGCGCGGGCCGGGTAAAGCCGGGCGAGGCGGCCACGCACGTTGTCCAAGCCCACGGCGGTGCGCGCGTCCTCCGATCGGGGCGATGCTTCGCCGGGCGCCGGCAGGTCGTTGTCGATGCGGATATCCAGCTGCGCGCCGTCGCGGGCGATGCGGATGTCCAGGCGGCCCGGCGCACTGCGCGGGGCGATGCCATGGCGGATCGCGTTCTCCACCAGCGGCTGCAGCAGCAGCCCGGGCACATGCGCGCCGAGCACGCCGTCACCGACATGCCACGACAGCAGCAGGCGCCGGCCCAGCCTGGCTTTCTCGACTTCCAGATAGGCTTCGGTCATGGCGATCTCTTCGGCCAGCGTCACCTCGTGGCCGGCACGCGCGTCGAGCACCGCGCGCAGGAAATCGCCGAGCCGCGCCAGCATCTGCCGCGCTTCCGTACCGCGCTCGTCGGCGACCAGCGCGGAAACCGCATTCAGCGTGTTGAACAGGAAGTGCGGCTGCAACTGGTAGCGCAGCGCGCGCAGTTCGGCATCGCGCGCCAGGGCACGCGCCTCCAGGTACCGGGCCTGCTCGTGGCGCAGTTCCGCGTAGTACGTCACCACCGCATGCACCGCGCAGTACGCCACCAGCACCAGCCAGGCACCTTCCAGGCCACGGAACAGCAAGCCGACATCCAGCGCGCCCGGTGTGGCCAACCGCGCCAGGCTGCCGGACATGAAGGCCTGCAGCGCCACGCTGAGCAGGCGCGTGGCCAGCGCCATCGCATAGGTGGCCAGCAGCAGCAGCAGCGCGATCCGCCACACTGCCATGCGGCGCCGCCACAACCAACGCTGCAGGGCGGTCAGCGGCAGCACCCACAGCACGAACGCGGACAGATACAGCGTGCGCGACAGCGTGGCATTGCCGTGGCCGAGGATCGGCATGGCCATCACCAGCAGACAGGCGCCCAGCGGCAGGCCGGCCAGCACCGGCAGCCAGAACGGCGGCAGTGCCCGCCGGCGCGCGCGCGGCAGTGTCATCGGCACGTCGCCCCGTGTTCGCGGCAGGTGGGGGGAAGCGGGGACGGGCACATGATGCGGAGAGGGGGCGGGCTCAGAGGTGGATGCGGGCGCGCAACGGCGGAAGCCCGCGGCGCCAGCTCAGCATGATCGCCGGCACCGCGGCCAGCGGGGTGCGCCAGGACGGTGATGGCATGCGGTGATGCGGTGGCGGGCGCGCGCGGCGCGGGCGGCGTGTCGGTGACAGCGACGTCCGCGGGTCGCGACGCGTTACGGCAGCCGCTTGAACGTGGTTGTCTGCAGGAACGGCGTGCCGTCCTTGTGGAAGGCGGCCTTGGTTTCGGTGAGCGTGCTGCCGTCTTCCGTCACCGAGTAGATGCGTGTCGATGATGGCGTGCCCTGGTAGGCGAGCTGCAGCACCACCACGTTGGGGGCGGGCATTTTCGCTGTGCCGACGTCGGCCCAGTAGCTGCCGGTGATCTTGCCTGGCGTGCCGTCCAGCGCGAGGGTGGCGTCCGAATCCATGGTGCCCCCGTTCGGATCGACGATCTCGATATGCGTCGACCACAGGCCGTCGCCGGGTTGCCTGAACTCCATCGTCACGCTGCGCGGGCGGGCTTCGGGCGGCATCGGCAATGTCGCGACATCGAGTGCCCAGCGGCCGATCAGCGGTGATGCGGCGAACGCAGGCGCGGTGTGCAGGGCGAGCATGGCCAACAGGGCGAGGGACTTCGTCTTCATGGAGTCTCCGTGCAGGGTGGCGCGATGGCGGCGGGAACCGCATCCGTCGCGGGCAGGGCGACCATGCCATTGCACCTGCAGCACTGTCCAGCCATGCAGCCCCGGCATGCGCAGCGCGCCCGGGGCAAAGCGAGGTATCGGGATGTGCAGGGCCGGATGCGGCCTTGGCCTCACCCGGCCGGCGCGATCACGGTGAAGCGGATTGCGCGTGCAGCAGCAGCGACGGCAGCGCGCGCCGCGGCCTCGTCTTGCGTTGTGCGTCCTTGCTTCCAGACCAGAAATGGATCTCGCGCTTGAGGTGTTGTCCGAAGAACACCGCGACGCGTTGCACCACGCCGGTCTGCACGACCACCAGCATGGGTTCGCGCGCCTCGGCCGGAATGGGCCAGCCCTCGTTCTCGGCGCATTCCACCGCGCGGTCATTCAGCAGGTGCGCGACGCGCTGGAAGCCAGATGCATTCGAGATGACGCGATGCAGCTTGGTGTTCATGGCGGTTCCGGACGTTGTGCGAGCCGGCACACTGCGGGCGCGGAAGCTAACCAGCATCGGAATTCCGCGTGAGGCCACGCTAGCACGTCGCCACCCTGCGCGGCGCGGTTTCGGATAGGCGGGCCTCACGCCATGGTAACGGCATGAAGCGCACCTTGGCTGCGCTACGGTGCAATACCGTATCGGCTGCTCAGCCGCGCAACACCTCTTCCCCATTCTCCGCATTGAGCTGTACCTGGCGTCGCGCTGGGTCACGGCCTTGGCCGTCCACGAGACCCGTGACGGGGTCCATTCCGCAGGAAACACCCATGGAAATGCAGCAGAAAGAAGGCCTCGTGCAACAGAACCTTGTCGGCGCGTTGAGGAGCAACAACACGTTCGCCACGTTCGCCAACGCCATCGACAAGGCGGGCCTGACGGCATCACTCAACGGCAGCGACCAGTACACCCTGTTCGCGCCGACCGATGATGCGTTCTCGGCGTTGCCCGCCGGTACGCTGGACCGGCTGCTGGAGCCGTCCAACAAGGACGAGCTCACCGCGCTGGTGAACTACCACCTGGTCACGGGTCGCAAGACCACGGCCGACGTCGGCAAGTGGAAGTCCGCACGTACCGTACAGGGCCAGGGCGCACCGATCACGGTCGCCGACGGACAATTGAGCATCGGCGGTGCCCATGTGGTGCGGCCCGACATCATGGCCAGGAATGGCGTGATCCACGGCATCGACAAAGTGAACATTCCGGAATCCAAGCCTCACTGAGGTGAGGCAGCAAGGGAATGCCGGCGGCGGGGAGCAATCCCCGCCGTTTTTTTTGACGGAACCTGCACGCGCGGCGACCGATGCTGCGCAGGGTCCGCGCAACAGGCGAGAAACGATCCATGAAATCCAGGCAGCTGCGCATGGGCATCGGCTTCCTGCCGATCTTCGAAGCCAACGGCGTGCAGGCGGCGCAGATGGTCATCAGGCCCGGCGACAAGGAAGGCGGGCCGGACAATCGCCATCGCGGCGCCGACCAGTGGCTGTTCGTCGCCGAGGGCCAGGGCGTGGCCATCGTGGAAGGCGCGCGCCGCGCGCTGAAGCCCGGCAGCCTGCTGCTGATCGAACGCGGCGAACGCCACGAGATCCGCGCCACCGGCCGGAAGCCGTTGAAGACGGTCAACTTCTATTCCCCGCCCGCGTACACGCCCCATGGCGATGAGCGACGGGCAGGAAAGCCCTGACACACGACGAGGTGATGACGATGGAGAGCGTGGCGCGCAGCCTGTTCGAGCTAGGCATGCCGTGGTGGGAGTTCGTAGTGCGTGCCGTCGCCGTCTACGTGGCGGTGCTGCTGATGGTGCGCCTGACCGGCAAGCGCACCGTGGGCCAGTTCACACCGTTCGATCTGCTGGTGGTGGTGCTGCTGGGCACGGCGGTGCAGAACTCGCTGATCGGCGAGGACACATCGTTGCTGGGCGGCCTGATCCTGGCGGCGACGCTGCTGGGCCTGAACTGGAGCGTGGGCAAACTGTCCGCGCGCAGCCGCCGCTTCGACCAGGTGGTGGAGGGCAAGCCCGTGATCCTGCTGCGGCATGGCGAACTCTTCCGCGATGAGCTGGCGCGCCAGTCGCTGAGCGAGCACGACTTCGCCATCGCGCGCCGCTCCGCAGGCTATGCCACGCTGGGGGAAATCGAACTTGCGGTGCTGGAAACCTCGGGCGAGATCACCTTCATCGGCAGGAAGCCCTGATCGGGCAGCCAGGTGGGCGGTACTACGGCGCGCCCGTCCTTCTCCCCGTCATGCGGGGAGAAGGTGGCCGAAGGCCGGGCATGCGGGCGGTGGAAACTCAGTGCTTGTGCCCGAGCATCTCGTCGCGGCTCTGCTCGGCGCGCGAGGCGCCGATCGCGGTTTCGACCTTCTTGACCTCTTCCGGGGGCGGCAGCACGGCGGGCATGCCCAACGACTGGATCCACAGTTCCCGACACCAGCCCATCGTGTGGTACAGATGATGATCTTCGTCGCTTTCCACGGCCTTGTAGGCGGGCTCCAGCACCTTGGCCAGTTCGCCGCCCTGTTCCACGACCTTGCCGATCAGTTCCCAGTTCTGGTGGTCCTTGGTTTCGGCCAGCACGACGCACTCGGCAGCGACCAGTTCGGCGGCTTCCGGCGTGTCGCTCTTCATGGCCATCTCGATGGCCTTCACCAGTGACGCGCCCTGGTGCGCGACCACGCTGCGACCTGGCGACTTCTCTTCGGTATCCATGCCGAGTTGCTCGAACACGCGGGTAAGCACTTCTTCATGCGTGCGTGTTTCGTCGAGGTACTCGCCCCACTCCTTCTTCAGGTCCTTGTTCACGGCGGCCTTGATCGCCGTGGTGTAGATCTGGATGCCGCCGCGTTCGGTCTCGATGGCCTGCAGCAGCAGTTCGTGGACTTGCGCGGTGTTGACGGTACGGGAACGTGCCATGGCGGTACTCCGTGGCTGTGAAAGGAGTAACCGTTCTATGCGCAGGCGCGAAAACACGATGTGACGGCGACGCATGCACGGTGTTCACATAGCCAACTGGGCGCGTGGTGGTGAAGCGCATGTGGCGCGCCGAGCGTTGTGGATGCGCGCATCCGGACGTTGCCCCGTTCCGTAGTGGTGAACGCGGCCCAACCCGGGGCCGCCCGGGCCATGTCCGGCATGATGGGTTATCCTCCACGCCCCCCGCAGGAATCGATGCGATGAGCCAGTCCGACGACAATCCCGGCAAGGTCACCCAGGCACAGGCCGAGGATGCCGTGCGCGTGCTGCTCGAATGGGCGGGCGAAGACCCCGCGCGCGAAGGCCTGCTGGACACGCCCAAGCGCGTGGCCAAGGCGTACCGCGACTGGTTCAGCGGCTACCAGATGGATCCGCGCGAGTACCTGGCGCGCACCTTCGAGGAAGTGGCAGGCTACGACGAGATGATCGTGCTGCGCGACATCGAGTTCGAAAGCCATTGCGAGCACCACATGGCGCCGATCATCGGCAAGGCGCACGTGGGTTACCTGCCCGACGGCAAGGTGGTGGGTATCAGCAAGCTTGCACGCGTGGTGGACGTGTATGCGCGCCGCTTCCAGGTGCAGGAGAAGATGACCGCGCAGATCGCGCAGTGCATCCAGGACGTGCTGCAGCCGCGTGGCGTGGCGGTCGTGGTCGATGGTGCGCACGAATGCATGACCACGCGCGGCGTGCACAAGCGCGGCGTCAGCATGGTGACCAGCAAGATGCTGGGCACCTTCCGCGAAGACGCGCGCACCCGTGCCGAATTCCTGCGCTTCATCGAGACCGGCAACGGGCGGCGGTGAGGGCGGGCGACGTTGTAGGAGCGACGTGAGTCGCGACCGGATGAGGTCTGCGTCCATTCGCCAGCCCTATCCCGTGATGCCCGCTTCCCTGTCATCGGAAGGTGTACGGTCGCGACTCACGTCGCTCCTACAGGGGGCACAAGCATGACCACCTGCCCCTGCGGCACCGGCCGCGACTACGCGGTCTGCTGTGGCCGCTACCACGCCGGCGGCATCGCGCCGGATGCCGAAGCGCTGATGCGTTCGCGCTACAGCGCCTTCGTCATGGGTGATGGCGACTACCTGCGCGCCACCTGGCATCCCGACACCTGTCCGGCCGAACTGGGCCTGGACGCCCCCAGTGCGCCGCGCACCACGTGGCTGGGCCTGTCGGTGAAGCAGCATCGCGTCACCGGGCAGGACACCGCCGAGGTGGAGTTTGTCGCCCGCTATCGTGTCGGCGGCGGAAGCGCCGTGCGGCTGCACGAGCGCAGCCGTTTCGTCCGCCTCGACGGACGGTGGCTGTACGTGGATGGCGAGCATCTGTGATGCGGGCTTCCTTCTCCCCGCTTGCGGGGAGAAGGTGGCCGAAGGCCGGATGAGGGGCGCTCTTCGCGCCGACCCTTCTGCGGCGCAGCGACCGCAGGCTGATCGAACACAGGATGTCCGCGGGAAACTTCCGCTTCCTGCTACGCCTGAATCATGACTGTTGCTCTCCCCGCAAGCGGGGAGAGGGAGATGCCATTGAACCTCAACCCTTCGGTTTCTCCAGGTAATCCAGTGTCACCTGCAGCAGTGCGCGCACGCCGACGTCGAGCGAGGCTTCGTCCAGCATGAATTCCGGGGAATGGTTGCTGGGCGCGGTCACCGGGTCGGTGCCTTTCGCCGTGCTGCCGACGAAGAAGAACATCGACGGCACTTCCAGCGCGTAGAACGAGAAGTCCTCTGCACCCATCTGCAGCGGCGGGGTGATCACGTTGTCCGCGCCGACCACGGCCTGCAGGCTGGGCGTCATGCGGGCGGTGAGCGCGGGGTCGTTGATGGTGGCGGGGTTGCCATCGCGGTCGGGCACGTTGGCTTCCACCTTCGCGCCGTGCGCAGCGGAGACGTGGCTGGCGACGTTCTTCAGGTCGGCGAAGATCTTCTGCCGCATGCCTTCGTCGAAGGTACGGATGGTGCCGACCACTTCCACGTCGTCGGGAATGATGTTGTAGCGGATGCCGCCCTTGATGGCGCCGAAGCTGACCACCGCCGGTTGCCTGGAGATGTCGGTGCGACGGCTGACGATCGTCTGCGTGGTGCCGATGACATCGGCCATCGCCACGATCGGGTCCACGCCGCCCCATGGCCGCGAGCCATGCGTCTGCCGGCCGACGACCTTCAGGTTGAAGCTGTCCGACGCCGCCATCAGCGGGCCCTGGCGCACGCCGATCTGGCCGACGGGAATCGACGAGAACACGTGCAGGCCGAACATGGCGTCCGGCTTGAAGTCCTTGAACAGGCCTTCCTTCAGCATCAACGATGCACCACCTTCCTCGCCGGCCGGCGCGCCCTCCTCGGAAGGCTGGAACACCAGCAGCACTTCGCCGGGCAGCGTGTCCTTCATCGCCACCAGTGATTTCGCCACGCCCAGCAGGATGCCGGTGTGGGCGTCGTGGCCGCAGGCATGCATGACGCCGACGGTTTCGCCGCGATAGGTCGCGGTCGCCTTCGATGCGAACGGCAGGCTGTTGCGTTCGGTCACCGGCAGCGCATCCATGTCCGCCCGCAGCGCGATGCGCGGACCCGGCCTGCCGCCCTTGATGACAGCGGTGACGCCGTGGTGCGCGATGCCGGTGCGCGGTTGCAGGCCGAGCTTGCGCAACTCTTCCGCGACGCGCTTGGCTGTTTGCTCTTCGCGGTTGGACAGTTCCGGGTACTGATGGAAGTGCCGGCGCCAGTCGACGACCTGCTGCTGCACAGCCTTGCCAGCGGAAGCGACTTCGGGGCGCTGCGCGGGCGCGGCGTCCTGCGCGGCGGCGGGGAGTGCGCACGCGAGAGCGAGCAGGGAAACGGCGAAAAGACGAGCTGTACGCATCGGGTGGGCTCCTGGAGGGATGCCCGATGCTAACCGCAATGGCATGTAGGAGGGGCTGACCAGCCATTCGGCTGTTGAAAGCCAGTCCCGACCGGAGGCGCTCGGCAAAGCATCGGGGCTGAAGCCCCTCCTACAACGGCATCGCAGCTTCTAGAATGCGTGAGCGTCGCACGTGCTGGTCCCGGGCGGACGCGCATCATCGTCCGCTGCGGAACCCCCATGCCCGACCTTGCCCTGCAGGTACTCCTGCTGCTGTTCCTCGCCGCGATGCTGGCGGGCTTCATCGACGCCATCGCCGGTGGCGGCGGCATGGTCACCATCCCGGCGATGCTGCTGGCCGGCATTCCGCCGCTGCACGTGCTGGGCACCAACAAACTGCAGTCGCTGTTCGGCTCGGCCTCGGCCAGCTGGGCCTACGCGCGGCACGGGCACGTCGACCTGAAAGGACAGCTGCCGATGGCGCTCACCGCCGCGCTGGGCGCGGTGGGTGGCGCGTTGCTGGCGACCATCATCCCGGTGGAGTGGCTGAAGCTGGCGCTGCCGTTCCTGCTGGTGGGCATCGCCATCTATTTCGGGCTGAAGCCTGACATTGGCCACGTGGACCGCCACCAGCGCATGCGCCCGCTCGTGTTCGGGCTGACCTTCGTGCCGGTGATCGGCTTCTATGACGGCGTGTTCGGTCCCGGCACGGGGTCGTTCCTGATGCTGGGCTTCGTGGCGCTGGCGGGGTTCGGCATCCTCAAGGCCACGGCGCATACCAAGTTCCTCAACTTCGGTTCCAACCTTGGCGCATTCGCGGTGTTCCTCGCGTTCGGCGCGGTGCTTTGGAAGGCGGGGCTGGTGATGGGCGCGGGACAGTTCCTCGGCGCGCAGCTGGGCTCGCGCTTCGCGATGAAGCAGGGCGCCCGCATCATCAAGCCGCTGCTGGTCACAGTGTCGATTGTGCTGGCGATCCGGCTGCTGGCCGACCCGCAGCATCCGTTGCGGATGTGGTTCGCGTCCTTCTGATTCTGGATTCTGCAGGAGCGACGTGAGTCGCGACCGCGAGGATCAACCCGCCTGGATGGGTCATGCATCGCATGATGCATGCATGCCTGGCGTTGCGGGGCATGCGGTCGCGACTCACGTCGCTCCTACATCCACATCAGGCAAGGGCCTAGCGGAACACCACCGTGCGATGGCCGTTGAGCAGGATGCGGTGCTCCACGTGGCGACGGACGGCGCGGGCCAGCACCAGCGATTCGATGTCGCTGCCCATGCGGACCAGTTCCTTCGGCGTCATCGCGTGGTCCACGCGCGCGACGTCCTGTTCGATGATCGGGCCTTCGTCGAGGTCGCGGGTCACGTAATGGGCAGTGGCGCCGATGATCTTGACCCCGCGCTGGTGCGCCTGGTGGTAAGGCCGGGCGCCCTTGAAGCTGGGCAGGAAGCTGTGGTGGATGTTGATCGCGCGGCCGGACAGTGCATCGCACAGCGTGGGCGAGAGGATCTGCATGTAGCGGGCCAGCACGACCAGGTCGATCCGCTCGCGTTCGACCAGGTCGATGATGCGCTGCTCCTGCTCATCCCGATGCGCCGCGGAGACGGGCAGGTGGTGGAACGCCACGCCGTAGGATTGCGCCAGTGCCGCGAAGTCGTCGTGGTTGGACGCGACGCAGGCGATCTCCACCGGCAGCTGCCGGCTGTGCACGCGGAACAGCAGGTCGTTGAGGCAATGGCCCTGCTTGCTCACCAGCACCATCAGCCGCGCCTTGCGGCGGGCGTCGTGGATCTGCCACTCCATCGCGAACGCGTCGGCCAACGGCGCGAAGCGCGCGCGCAGGGCGTCGGCGGTGATGGCCTCCGGCAGGTCGAAATGCACGCGCAGGAAGAAACGGCCGGATTCGTCGTCGCCGAACTGCTGGGCGTCCAGGATGTTGCAGCCCGCGTCGAACAGCAGGCCGGTGACGCGATAGACGATGCCGGTGGTGTCCGGGCAGGAGAGCGTGAGGATATGATCGCGGCGCATGAGGGGCTGGCTTACTCGCAACCGACCGCGGTGATGCGGTTGTCGGCGTCGATGTAGACGCGCAGGCGGTCGTCGCGCGTGCCGTGCTTCACGACCGTCGTCGGGCCGATGGGGTTGACCAGCCCGGCACCGCTCTCGCGCGACAGACGCTTTAGCGTGTCCTCGTCCGCGGGCTGGCCGATCGCCCAGCCGAGGGCGGCATCGCTGCAACGGCCGCTGCCGGCCACCTGCGGTCCCGGCGTGCTGACGCAGGAAGACAGGGCGAAGGCGGCGCCTGTCAGCAGGCAGGCCCGGAAAGACGAACGGCGCAACACACGAGGGGATGTCATGGCAGCATCTCCGGATGCAGGGGAGGATCGCTGTTTAACACACTCGCTGGCATAAAGGGCGAGCCCCGCCATTGTCGCCTGTCGCCATCCCGCGCCCACGGAGATCGCCATGGATCGTCGCTTCGTTCTGCCACTTGCCCTTGCCGCATCGCTGTTGTCTACCTTTGCTTCCGGCCCCGCCGTCGCCTGCACCCGACTGGTCTATCTGGGGGCGGACAATGACGTCATCACTGCCCGCTCGATGGACTGGAAGAACGATGTGGCGACCAACCTGTGGATCTTCCCGCGTGGCATGCAGCGCACCGGCCAGGCCGGGCCGAACTCGATCACGTGGACGTCGAAGTACGGCAGCGTGATCGCCACCGGCTACGAGGTCTCCACCACCGACGGCATGAACGAAGCCGGGCTGATGGCCAACGTGCTGTGGCTGGTGGAATCCGAATACCCGGCTTACAACGAGCGTGATCCGGGCCTGAGCATCGCCGCGTGGGCGCAGTACGCGCTGGACAACTACGGCAGCGTGAAGGAAGCCGTCGACGCGCTGCGCAAGGAGCCCTTCACCCTGGTCACCGACAAGGTGCCCGGCGAGGACCGGCTGGCCACGCTGCACCTGTCCTTGTCGGACGCCAGCGGCGACAGCGCCATCATCGAGTACATCGACGGCATCCAGGTGATCCATCACGGCCGCCAGTACCAGGTGATGACCAACTCACCGGTGTTCGACCAGCAGCTGGCGCTCAACGCGTACTGGAAGCAGATCGGCGGCACGGTGATGCTGCCGGGCACCAACCGCGCCGCGGACCGCTTCGCGAGGGCATCGTTCTACGTCAACGCGATCCCGAAGAGCGAGGACCCGGTGAAGGCGCTGGCCAGCGTCTTCAGCGTGATCCGCAATGCATCGGTCCCGTTCGGCATCAACACGCCGGAGGAGCCCAACATCTCCTCCACCCGCTGGCGCACGGTGGCCGACCACAAGCGCAAGCTCTACTTCTTCGAATCGGCGCTGACGCCGAACACCTTCTGGGTGGACCTGAAGGAGGTGGATTTCTCGAAGGACACCGGCAAGGTGCTGCGGCTCGACCTGGGCCCGGACCAGCGCAACGTGTTCGCCGGCAACGCGGTGAAGGATTTCAGGCCGGCGGAGCCGTTCGTGTTCCTGGGCCTGTAGTCACAGGTCGAACGCCAGCAGGTCGTGGCCGGTGGCGGCGCGCACCACGCGCCGGTACAGCACGTTGCCGCTGCCCGCGTTGGTCAGCACCACCAGCGCGCGCTGGCCGGCCGCATCGCCGAGCGCGAAGTTCTTGAAGATGCCGCCGTTGCTGCCGGAGTGGTAGAACACCGGGCCGCGCGGCGTGGCCTCCAGGTTCCAGCCCAGGCCCTTGTCCGTCCAGCGGCCGGGCACATCGATCTGCCTGGTCAGCATCGCGCGCCGCGTGGCGTCGGTGATCTGCCAGGATTCGCGTGGCGTGCGCACCATCAGCGCCATGAAGCGGGCGTAGTCCTGCGGTGTGGTGCGCAGACTGGCCGCGGCATTGGCCAGGATATCGCCGGGCCAGTTCACCAGCCCCTTCGGCGTGATCGCGTGCACGTCCGGCAGCGCACGCGCGGCATCTTCGTAGCGCCACGCCGACAGCGGCTTGCCCCAGCGGTCGGTGACCACCTGCGCGGCGCTCCATTGTTCGCGCAGCATCTGCGGCGGCATGCCCGGTTCCTCGTCCTCGACCGCGCGATGGCCGTACACCGAACGCGCGGCGAGCTCCGCACTCCACGTATAGCTGCTGTCCTCCATGCCCGCCGGACCGAACAGCAGGCGCTGCATCGACTGGTCGAGGCTCTCGCCGGTGAGGGCTTCCACCGCCAGCTGCAGCCAGAAGATCGCTTCACCGGAGTAGTCGATGCGCGTGCCCGGCTTCACCGCCGGCACCAGCTTTTCGTTCGCCGGATCCTTGCGCCAGTTCGGCAGGCCGGTGGAATGGCGCAGCACATCGCGCGCGGTGACCAGATCCACCCACGGATGGTCGGCCAGATAGTCCATCCGCCGGTAACGCACCAGCGGCGCGTCGAGATCGATCACGCCCTGATCCGCCAGCTGCAGCATCATGTAGGCGAACACCGGTTTGCTCAGCGAGGCATCCTCGAACAGCGTGTCGTCCGCCACAGGCGCCCGGGTCTCCGCGTTCGTCACGCCCACGTTGCGCGACCACACCACCTCGCCCCGCTCCACGACGGCCATGCCGATGGCCGGCACGCGCAGCGCCTGCATCAGGCGCGGAAGGTCGTCCAGGAAGGCGTCGGGCGGGATCCAGGCCGCTGCGTCGTTGCAGGCGGCAGCGGAGGCGAAACGGGGCCAACCGCCCGCGACCAGCGGCGCCGCCGCCACGATGGACAGCCAGCGGCGGCGTTGCGGGGAAACTGGCGTGGCGTCTGGCGTCATGAGGGGGTGCGCACCGGGAGGCATGCGTAAGGAAGACGAATGAGCGTCGAGAACCCCGCCTTTCATCGGGTCACCCGCGGATGAACGGCGAGAGATGCGCAACACGGGCTCGACGCGTTGTTCACCCTGCGCCAACGTGGCCGGCGACACCGTAGCCGCACGTCCACACCGGGAGTCGATCATGACCGGGACCGTGTTCTTCACCGAGGAAGTCTCCAACAGCAAGGTCGCGGCGATCTGCCCTAGCGTTGCGGTTGCCCGCCTGCAGGCGACCCGGGTGCGCGAGGCGCTGCATCTGTCCGAGCGGCAGGTGCAGGTCCTGGTGCCGGGGGAAACGCAGCCAGGGCGGAAGCTGGAACCGGAAAGCCATGGCATCTACCGCACGATGCTGTGGTCGCATGCCAAGCTCGGTGTGTTCGGCATGCTCGCCGGCCTGCTGGCCTATGCGGTGCTGCGGATGCAGGCGGTCCCGATGATCGTCCAGTCGCCGTGGCTGTCGCTGGGCGCATTGCTGTTCTTCGGCGCGATCACCGGCTTGATGCTGGGCGGGTTGGTTACCCTTCGTCCGGACCACGACGCCTACGTGATGAAAGTGCTCGGCGCGTTGCGCGAAGGCGACTCGGCGGTCGTGGTCCATGCACTCTCGGCCGAGCAGAAGCGCGAGGCCGAGCGCATCCTGGCGCAGGCGGGCAACGAGACGACATCCACCCTCTGAACGTCGCGGCGGTCAGTCCTGCGCAATCGCGGGTGGCAACGGCGGTGCCGGCGTCGGCCGGCCCAGTGGATCCAGCGCGATCATCACGAAGTGACCGCGCGTGCACAGCTTGCGTTCGCCGGTCAGCAGGTTCTCGGTGATGACTTCCACGTCCACGTTCATCGAGCTGCGGCCGACCTTCACCACGCGGGCGACCACTTCCACCAGGTCGCCCTTGTGGATCGGCTGATTGAAATCCACCTGCTCCGAGCGTGCGGTGACCACGGTGCTGCGCGCATAGCGCGAGGCGACGATGAAGGCCGACATGTCCATCCACGCCAGAGCCTGACCGCCGAACAGCGTGCCCAGGTGGTTGGTGTGATCGGGGAAGACCATGTGCAGCAGGCGCGCCTCGAGGGGACGCACTTCGGCGTTGGCCAGTTCGGTCATGGTGGTACTCCGGTTAGCGTGCTCCCGGCGGCAGCATAGCGCGCCGGGATGTCATGCCGGTGTAGGAGCGACGTGAGTCGCGACCACACGAGCGAATGGCCCGGATGCCCGGTGGCTTCGCGACGGCGCTGGGCCTGTCGCCGACGTTCCCGGGACGGTGCGGCGCCACGGGGCTTTCATTGCGTGGTCGCGACTCACGTCGCTCCCACAAAACGCCAGCGCTAGAACGCGTGGTCGAAGCCCACCTCGCCCTGCACGCCGAGCTGGTAGGCCGAGACGCGGCGCTCGAAGAAGTTGGTCAGCTCCTGCACGTCCTGCAGCTCCATGAAGGGCAGCGGGTTGCGCACGTCGTAGCGCTTGGGCATGCCGAGCTTGGCGAAGTGCTGGTCGGCGCAATGCTGCAGGTACTGGCGCATGTCGCGGGTGGAGATGCCGGCCACGCCGCCGGACAGTACGTCCTCGGCGAACTGGACTTCGCATTCGATGGCTTCCTCCAGCATGTCGTAGACCTGCTGCTGCATGGCGTCGTCGAACAGGTCCGGCTCTTCCTCGCGCACGGTCCGCACGCACTCGAACGCGAACTCCATGTGGCAGCTCTCGTCGCGGAACACCCAGTTGGTGCCGCTGGCCAGGCCCGGCAGTAGGCCGCGCGAACGGAAGTAGTACACGTAGG
Source organism: uncultured Pseudoxanthomonas sp. (assembly GCA_966210745.1). Taxonomy (GTDB): domain Bacteria; phylum Pseudomonadota; class Gammaproteobacteria; order Xanthomonadales; family Xanthomonadaceae; genus Pseudoxanthomonas_A. Next base: position 54,943 of record CBIHLJ010000006.1, on the reverse strand, counting down.
CGAACGCGGCGAAGAAGAACAGGCCCTCAATGCAGGCGGCGAAGCAGATCTGGTTGAGCAGGAACTGCCGGCGCTGGTCGCGGGTCTCGATCCGCTTCATGTCCTGGATGGAATCGATCCACTTGAAGCAGAAGTCGGCTTTCTTCTTGATCGCGGGGATGTTCTCCACCGCGGCGAACGCCTTGAAGCGTTCCGACGGGTCGGGCAGATAGTTGTCCAGCAGGGTCAGGTAGAATTGCACGTGCAGCGCTTCTTCGTACAGCTGGCGCGACAGGTACATGCGCGCTTCCGGCGCGTTGAGGTGTTGGTACAGGTTCAGCACCAGGTTGTTCGACACGATGGAATCGCCGGTGGCGAAGAAGGCGACCAGCCGGTGGATCAGGTGGCGGTCGGCCGGCGTCATTTTCGAATGCAGGTCGGTGATGTCGATCTGGAAGTTGATCTCTTCCACCGTCCACGTGTTCTTGATCGCGTCGCGGTACATGTCATAGAACTGCGGGTAACGCATCGGGCGCAGCGTCAGTTCAAAACCGGGGTCTAGCAGCATCTGCTTGGGGTGTGCGGACATGGTGCGGTGTTCTCGTGGTTCTCCTTCTCCCCTCGGGAGAAGGTGCCCGTAGGGCGGATGAGGGTACGGCGAAGGCAGCGGCGGTCAGGCATCCTGATGTCGCCGTACCCTCACCCCAACCCCTCTCCCGGTGGGAGAGGGGTTCGAATCAAGGGGTCGGCGCATCCCTGCGCCCGGCACGTCCGTATGCCGTGATCCGTCGGGGAGCCCGACGTGGGAGACGGTTTACTGGCACGCCTCGCACGCTTCCGGATTCTCCAGCGAGCAGGCGATGGCTTCGGTCGGCGTGTACTCGCGCTTGGGCTCGGTGGCTGCGACCGTGCTGACCGTCGTCTTCGCGATCTTCGTCGCCGGGCGCGAACGCAGGTAGTACGTGGTCTTGATGCCCTGCTTCCACGCGTACATGTACATGGACGACATCGCGCCGATGTTCGGACTTTCCATGAACAGGTTGAGCGAGGCCGACTGGTCGATGAAGGCGCCGCGGCCGGCGGCCATGTCGATCAGCGAGCGCATCGGGATTTCCCACGCCGTGCGGTAGATCTGCTGCAGTGTCTCGGGAATCTGGGCAATGCCCTGGACCGAGCCTTCGGCCAGCTTGATCGCATCGCGCGTCTCCGCCGTCCACAGACCCAGCTTCTTCAGCTCGTCCACCAGGTAGCGGTTGACCTGCAGGAAGTCGCCCGACAGCGTCTCGCGCTTGAACAGGTTGGACACCTGCGGCTCCACGCACTCGTAGCAGCCGGCGATCGAGGCGATCGTCGCCGTCGGCGCGATGGCGATCAGCAGCGAGTTACGCAGGCCATGCTCCTTGATGCGCGCGCGCAGGGCGTCCCAGCGCTCTGCGTTCTCGGGCACCACGTTCCAGGCGTCGAACTGCAGTTCGCCATTGGCAGCACGGGTGTCGGCGAACGACGGATGCCGGCCGCGTTCCTGCGCCAGTTCCACCGAGGTTTCGAGTGCATGGAAGTAGATGGTCTCGGCGATCTTCGCCGACATCGCACGCGCTTCGGCACTGTCGAATGGCAGGCGGAGCTTGAAGAACACGTCCTGCAGGCCCATGCAGCCCAGACCCACCGGACGCCAGCGCAGGTTGCCGCGGCGCGCGGTTTCGATCGGATAGAAGTTCAGGTCGATCACACGGTCCAGCTGGCGCACGGCCAAGCGGACGGTTTCGGCCAGCTTGTCGAAATCGAAATACCCATCCTCGTCGAAGTGGCGGGCTAGGTTGATCGAGCCCAGGTTGCACACCGCCGTCTCTTCAGCCGAGGTGACTTCCAGGATCTCGGTGCACAGGTTCGACAGGTGGATGACGTTGCCGGTGCGCAACGTCTGGTTGCTGGCGGCGTTGCACTTGTCCTTGAACGTCATCCAGCCGTTGCCTGTCTCGGCCAGCGTACGCATCATGCGGCCGTACAGCTTGCGGGCGGAGATGGTCTTCATCGCCTTGCCTTGCGTCTCGGCCTGCGTATACGCCAGCTCGAATGCAGCGCCGTACAGGTCGGTCAACTCCGGCACCACGCGCGGATCGAACAGCGACCATTCCTGGTCGGCCTCCACCCGCTTCATGAAGAGGTCCGGCACCCAGTTGGCCAGATTGAGGTTGTGCGTGCGGCGCGCCTCGTCGCCGGTGTTGTCGCGCAATTCGAGGAAGTCCTCGATGTCAGCGTGCCAGGTTTCCAGGTACACGCAGGCCGCGCCCTTGCGCTTGCCGCCCTGGTTGACCGCCGCGACCGAGGAATCGAGCGTCTTCAGCCACGGCACGATGCCGTTGCTGTGGCCATTGGTGGACTTGATCAGCGAGCCGCGCGAACGAACGCGCGTGTAGCTCACGCCGATGCCGCCGCTGAACTTGCTCAGCTGCGCGATGTCGCCGTACTTGGCGTAGATGGATTCCAGCGTATCCTGCGGCGAGTCCAGCAGGAAGCACGACGACAGCTGCTCGTGGGTGGTGCCGCTGTTGAACAGCGTCGGCGAGCTGGGCAGGTAGTCCAGGTTGCCCATGCGACGGTACAGCGCCAGTGCCTCCGGCACGTCCTCGCTCAGCGCGCAGGCGATGCGCAGGAAGAACTGCTGCGGCGTTTCGATCACCTTGCGGGTGTGCGGGTGGCGCAGCAGGTAGCGGTCGTACAGCGTGCGCAGGCCGAAGTAGTCGAAGTGCAGGTCGAGCGAGGCGTCCAGCGCATCGTTGAGCTTGCGCGCGTTGGTCTGCACGAAGTTCAGCAGGCGATCGTTGATCAGGCCGACCTCGTGGCCACGCGTCACCGACTGCGAGAACGCATGGATCTCCTGTCCGGTGACTTCCTTGACGATGTAGCCGGCCAGCAGGCGCGCGGCCAGGCGGCTGTACTCAGGCTCTTCGCCGGTCAGAAGCGCGGCGGTGCGGATCGACAGTTCGTCCAGCTCGCGCGTGCTGGCGCCGTCGTACAGGCCGGAGATGGTGCGCGTGGCCACGCGCATCGGGTCGATCGCGTGCAGGCCTTCGCAGTTGCGCTGCACCGCGCGCACGATCTTGTTGAGATCCACCGGCTCGCGGCCGCCGTTGCGCTTGGTCACGCTCATCGCGGTGGCGGTGGGCGGCGGGGTCAGCGAAAAGGCGTCTTTCTGGGACGGGGTGGTGCCGGCGTCGGCGACGGCGCTGTCGATCTGGGTCACGAGATTCCTCCATGCGTGGTGCACGCGGCGGCCCGTCCCTCGCGGGGCAGCGCAAGGCCGGATGGAGGATCACAGTGGGGAAGCGGCGTCGCAGGGAGCGCGACCACGCAGACGGACTGCGGGTGCCCTGCTTCGCCAGCCCTCTCCCCCCGGAGAATCCGCGGCCGGCACCGCGCGGTGTGCAACGCGCGGCTGTCGGCAGGTCTTCGGACTCATGGGCGCGAAGGGCGAGCCTTCTTCCTACGTCCGCCGCTTCCCAGGGCAAGGCCCCAGTGCTGGTGGCGGGTTCGTTCCCAATTACCGCTGCGGGGCAGTGCCGGAGTGGCGCGAACGCGTCACCGGCTTCCCGTTTTAATCCCGTGGCTTGCGACCACTGGAACCGACGGCCACAAGATAGTGGGGGTGTATGGAAGCGTCAACACCAAATGTTGTGTGGAACAGCCGATGTCGAGGCGATGCGGGTTTCACGAGTTGAATCCTTCTCCCCGCTCGCGGGGAGAAGGTGCCCGTAGGGCGGATGAGGGGCAAGCGCGGTGATAACTCGTGCGTGAAGCTCCTGGGCATCAAGACTGCTGTCCCGATCTGACGCATTGGGTGCCCGGACTCCGCTCGCCCCTCACCCGCCTTCGGCACCCTCTCCCCGTTCCACGGGGAGAGGGGAAACATGCGTCAGCTCGTAGGGTGGGCCTTGGCCCACCGTCGCATGCGTCGGGCGCCGTGGAAACCCGACGACATCGCCGCTCATCCGCGGCGCGAGGTCCAGCATGGCAATGGCGGGCCTTGGCCCGCCCTACGTCACTCGCGCAGGGAGAGGGGATGAAGCATCACGCGTGCAGCGCCGTGATCGACGCGTCCTGCGCCTGTGCATACAGCGCGAACGGGTCGTGGATCGTCTTGCCCAGCGCCGCTTCGAAGGCCTCTTGGTTGGCGTGCGCGTCATACGCGCGCTGTTCGCCACCGCCGAGGTTGGACTGGAAGATGCCCGCTGCGCTGACCGGCAGGAAATCCTCGTAGACGATGGGATCGACGACGGCATGACCGGCATCGACCAGCGCATCGGGCGTCATCGCTGCGCGCTCGGGTGCCGGTAGCGCGGCGCCGCTGTCGGTCAGGCGGTAGCGGAAATAGCCCAGGCCTTCGCGGCGCAGCGTGTCTTCGTCGTCCGGAAATTCCGCGAATGCCGCCGCCAGCCGCTGCGGATAGTCCGCCGAGGTGTTGCCGGCACCGCCCGCCTGGCGCACCTGTGCCAGCAGTCGGTCGTAGAGTTCGCGTCCGGCCGGCGTCAGTGCCAGGCCGCGCTGTTCGATCTCGCCGAAGCGCGCGCTGTGGCTGCCGGGCACCAGCGTGCCGTGGGCGTCGGGGAAAGCGACTTCCTCTTCCAGCGCCTTGAAGCTGGTCTGCCGCAGCAGGATCGGTACGGCGCGGCGCGGTGGGCCTTCGATCAACGCCTTGGCCTGGATGCCGCGATCGAGCATCGCGACCTGCGCGGCATCGATGTCCAGCGTGCGCGGGGTGAGGTGGTTGATGTGCGGGCCGCGGAAGCTGACCACGTCGGCGACCAGGCGGTGCAGGCCGTGCAGCGCGCGGTACGTTTCCAGCGGAACGGTGGCATCGCCGTGCCAGCGGAAGGTCTCGAGCACTTCGGCGACGAAGCGCTGCGCATCCGCGTCGCCCAGTCCGCCGTCGCGTTCGGCCTGGTCCACCAGCGCGCGTGCGCCGGCGGTGAAGATGTCGCGGCGGGCCAGGATCGCTTCAGCTTCGGCCCGCAGTGCGGCGTCCGCGATCAACTCCAGCCGCAACAGCGAGGTGAAGATGCGGAACGGATTGGCGGCCAGCGCCTCTTCGGTCAGCGGGCGGAACGCGGTGGCGTGTACCGGCACGCCGGCCACGGTCAGGTCGTAGTAGCCCACCGGGTGCATGCCCATCAGCGCGAACACGCGGCCGAGCATCGCCAGTTCGGCCGGCGTTCCGACGCGGATCGCGCCGTGGCGTTCCAGGTCCAGCCGTTCGGTTTCGCCCGTGCGCTGCAGGCGCGCGGACAACGCGGCATCGTTATCCAGCGCGGCGGTATTGATCTCGCCGACCAGCTCGATCAGGTCGCCGTACAGCGGCACCTCGGCGCGGTACATGTCGGACATGGCCTGCGCGAACAGGCCGCGGATGCGGTCGGGGGAAACGAAAGCGGTCATGGGGCTCGGCATGCGGGCGACGTGGGGCCGCCGGGGGCGCGTATTGTCGCCGCCCGGGCGGGCGCGGGCCACTCTCAACGGCGCGGGCGGACCGCTTCCGCGCCGTCCGGGACATATCCGGGCGGTCCGAACAGCGTCATCACGAGCTGCCGCAGGCCGCGCGCCTGGCGCAGGTCGCGGCCCAGCTTCACCCAGGCGTGGAAGGCGATCTTCACCGGGTTGTAGCTGTGTACCGGATCCACCAGGCCGTAGCGGATCGGCACCTCCGGGCGTTCCTCGCGGCAGGTGCCGAACAGGCGGTCGAACACGATCAGCACGCCGCCATAGTTGCAGTCCAGGTACTCCGGGTTGCTGGCGTGGTGCACGCGGTGATGCGCAGGCGTGTTGAAGACGAACTCGATGGGGCGCGCCAGCCGTGGGACCAGCTCAGTGTGCAGCCAGTACTGGTACAGCAGGTTCACCGCCAGCGCGCCGACCACGTACGGCACCGGGAAGCCCAGCCACACCAGTGGCCCGAAGAACACCGCGGCGCCGGTCAGCTTGCCGGTCCAGCCCAGCCGGTACGCGGTCGACAGGGCGTACTGCTCGGAGGAGTGGTGCACCGAATGGTTCAGCCAGAACCAGCGCACGCGGTGATCGACGCGATGCATCCAGTAGTAGCAGAACTCCTGGCCGACGAAGAGCGTCACCCAGTGCCACCCGCGATCCATCGCGATCGTCGTCAGCCGGAATTCCCAGATCGCCAGCAGCAGCACGCCCACCACGCCGCCCTGGATCAGCAGGCCCAGCAATGCGCGTCCCGCCGCATCGCCCAGCGATGCCCAGTAGCTTTTCCAGTCATAGCCGCCGCGCCGCATCAGCCATGCGCCTTCCAGCGCGGCGATGCCGGCGAACACCAGCAGGGGCACACCCAACAGCGGGGGCAGCGAGGCCATCGTCGCGGCCTCAGCGCTGGCGACGGCGTTCGGCCAGCTGCGCTGCCATCGCCCGCATCTCGTCAGGCGACAGCCTGCCGTCGCCATTGGCGTCCAGCGCGTCGAAGTTCTTCGCCACGCGCGGCAGCCTGGCCTCGGCTTCCGCCTTGTCGATCAGGCCATCGCCATTGGCATCGGCGGCTTTCAACCGTTCCTGCAGCTTGGCTTTCTGTTCTTCGGTCAGCGTGCGCTGCTGCGCGCCGGCGGGGGCGGCAACCAGCACGAAGATGGACAGCGTGGTGGCGAGGGGGAGCAGGACGGAACGGGACATCGGAAATCTCCGGGTGAGGGAAGGAAGAGGTGCAGGCGCGGCGGTGCGGGAATGCATCCGTGCAGCAGGGGGGAGTGCCATGCCGCCGCGCCTGCGGGAAAGCGGATGCAGCCGGCCGATCAGTTGCCGCGCGGGCAGGCGATGGTCTCGCCGCTGGCGTTGGTGCAGGTGCCGGTGTGCGTCACCGTGCCGCCGGACACGGTCGTGCTGCCGTTGTAACTGTTGCCGTTCGCGCCGGTGGCGGTGGTGCTGCGTGCACCGCTGACGTTGCCGTCCGCGTCGCGGCTGATGCCGCCGCTGGTGCTGGCAGTGCCGCCGTTCGGACCGTTGGCATAGGCGCTGCCCTGGCGGCCCGCGCTGCCATCGGCATTGCGGTAGGCGCTGCGGTCGTAACCGGCGCTGCCGCCGTTGGCCCCGGCCACGCTGCCGCTGCGCGCGGCAGAGCCGTTGCCCTGGCCATCGGCCTGCCAGGAACGCTGGCGCTGGCTGTCGAAGCGCGCGTTGCTGCGCTCCACGGCGACACTGCCACCCTGGGCCGTGCGCTGCACGGCGCGGCTGCGCTCGCGGGCTTCGGCATGGTCGGCGAACAGGGTGGTGGCGCACAGGGCGAAGGCGGTGGCGATCAGGAATGGGGTCTTGCTCATGGCGGAATCCTCGTCGGGGGTGGGGCCGCGCAGGGAAGCGGCGGCAGGACCACGGTAGGGCGTGCAACGGCGGCAGGTGTGTCGTGGTTGACAGCAGATGTGTCTGCCGGCGGCGCTGGAAACATCTGCTTACAAACGGGCTGCCGGCAGGGTTTGCCGGGCATCGCGGCGGCGGGCGATAGTGGCCGCATGGACGAAACTTCAACGCGCATCCTGCTGGTGGACGACGACGTGCGGTTGCGCGAGCTGCTGGTGCGCTACCTGCAGTCGCAGGGCTTCGACGTGCGTGGCGTGGGCGATGGCGCACAGATGCGGCAGGCGCTGGATCGCGGCCACTTCGACCTGATCGTGCTGGACCTGATGCTGCCCGGCGAGAACGGCCTGGAGATCTGTCGCCGCCTGCGCGGGCAGGGCGACGTCACGCCCATCGTCATGCTGACGGCCAAGGGCGACGAGATCGACCGCATCGTCGGGCTGGAGATCGGCGCCGACGATTACGTGCCCAAGCCGGTGAATCCGCGCGAGCTGCTGGCCCGCATCCGGTCGGTGCTGCGGCGTACGCGTCCTGCGCCCGGTGCACCGCAGGCCGAAGGCGGCGAACTGAGCTTCGGCCCGTTCCGCCTCGATCTGGGCCGGCGCGAGCTGACCCGCGACGGCGCGCTGCTCAGGCTCACCAGTGGAGAGTTCGCCGTGCTGTCGGTGCTGTTGCGCCATCCGCGCCAGCCGCTCAGCCGCGACCGCCTGATGAGCCTGGCGCGCGGGCGGGAGCACGAGGCCTTCGAGCGCAGCATGGACGTGACCATCGCGCGCCTGCGCCGCCTGCTGGAAGACGACCCGCGCCAGCCGCGCCTGATCCAGACGGTGTGGGGCGTGGGCTATGTGTTCGTGCCGCCGGAGGCGACGCCATGAGGTCGCCGCTGCCGCGCAGCGTGTTCGGCCAGCTGGCGCTGGTGATCGCCCTGGTGCTGATCGGCGCGGGCGTGCTGGCACTCCTGCTCGGTCGCGAACTGGCCACGCGGCCGGCGGCAGACCAGTTGCTGCGCGCGATGCAGGGCTTCGCTGAAGTGGTCGAAGCGCTTGATCAGCACCAGCCGCATGCGCGCACCGTGCAGCAGCTGCGTGATGCCGGGCTGGAGGTGCGCAGCACGCCGCCCGCCGACGCGCGACCGCGCTTCGCCCCGTTGCTGCGCGAACTGCGCGAGCAGGCGGCAGGCACGCTGGGTGCCGGTCGCGAGCTGCGGATGGATGCCGGTCGCGGATTGCGGGTGATCTGGCTGAAACCGGCCACGCGTGAACCGCTGTGGGTGTCGTTCGCCTATGACCGCCCGACCACCGGCATGCGCCGCTTTTCGGTGTTCATGTTGGTGGGCTGCGTGGCGCTGGTATGGCTGGCGGCGGCCTACTTCGCGCGCCGGCTCGTGCAGCCGCTGCGCCAGCTCGCGGCTGCCGCGCCGGCCATCGTGCGTGGCGATGCGCCACCGCCGGTGCATGCGCGTGGCCCGCGCGAGGTGGCGGACCTGGCGCAGGCACTGGGCGACGCCAGCCGCGATGTACGCGCGGCGGCGGAAGAACGCGCGCTGTTGCTCGCCGGCATCTCGCACGACCTGCGCACGCCGCTCACGCGCCTGCAGTTCGCGCTGGAGATGGTGCCCGACACCGATCCCGGACTGACCCGCAGCATGCATCGCGACATCGCCGAGATGGATGCCATCCTCGGCCAGTTCATCGCTTTCGCACGCGATGGCCGCGACGAAGGCAGCGAGAGCGTCGACCTGGCCGCGATCTGCCGCCATGCGGTCGCCGCCGCTTCGAAAGCCTGGCGAGTGGACCTGCCGGAACATGCGCTGCTCCCCGGCAAGCCGATGGCGCTGCTGCGCGCGGTGGAGAACCTGCTGGTCAACGCCGAGCGGCATGGCGCGTTGCCGTTGTCGTTGCAGCTGTGGGCCGAAGGCGCGGCATGGGTAGTCGAGGTCGCCGACGGCGGCCCCGGTCTCTCCGCCGATGCGGCCGAGCGCGCGCGCCAGCCCTTCGTCCACGACCAGGCGCAGGGCGGCAGCGGGCTGGGCCTTCCCATCGTCGACCGCGTGGCCCGCCAGCACGGCGGCGAACTGCGGCTGCTGCCGAACATCCCCCACGGCCTGCGCGCGCAATTGTGGTTGCGCGCGGGCTGATCTCCCCATCGAGGTGATGCCATGAAGACGATGCTGTTCCGCGCGGGCCTGTTGGGATGCGTCCTGCTCGCTGCGCTGCCGCCGCTTGCGGCGCAGACCTTCCGCGAACGCCTGCAACAGGCGCGTGAAGCCTCGCGCCAGCCTGCCGCGCGTGTGCCCTCGCTCCCGGAAGGAGCGCGCGCGCTGCGCGATATCGCCTATGGCGCGGATCCGCGCCAGCGCTTCGATGTCTACCTGCCTGCGCAACCGCGCAACGCGCCGGTGATCCTGTTCGTGCATGGCGGCGGATGGGAGAACGGCAACAAGGACAATCCCGGCGTGGTGGAGAACAAGGCGGCCTACTGGTTGCCGAAGGGGTACATCCTCGTATCCACCAACTACCGCATGCGGCCGGACACCGCGCCGCTGGAGCAGGCGCGCGACGTGGCACGCGCACTGGCGGCCGTGCAGGAACATGCGCCGGAATGGAACGCCGATCCCTCGCGCGTGCTGCTGATGGGGCATTCCGCCGGCGCGCATCTGGCCGCGCTGGTCGGCGCCTCGTCCACGCTCTGGCGCGAGGCTGGCGCAGCGAAGCCGCGTGGCGTGGTGTCGCTGGACAGTGGGGCGCTGGATGTGCCGTTGACCATGCAGAAACCGCCGCTGCCCGGCATCTACGACCGCGCGTTCGGCAAGGACCGCGATGACTGGATCGCTGCGTCGCCTTGGCACCAGCTCACCCGAGACTCGGTGCCGATGCTGTTCGTCTGTTCCTCGCGCCGCAAGGACGCCTGTCCGCAGGGCCGCGCGATGGTGGAGAAGGCGAGGACACTGGGGGTCGCGATGGAGGTGTTGCCGGAAGACCTCTCGCATGGCGAGGTGAATCACCTGCTGGGTGCGCCGTCGGCTTACACGGAAGCCGTGGACACGTTCGTGCGCAAACAGCTGTAGGAGTCCTGAGAGAAAGTTCCCTCGCCCCGTGAAACGGGGAGAGGGTGCCGAAGGCGGGTGAGGGGCAAACGGAGTCGCGGCCCTGCAGTTCCCCACATCACTCCGCGTTCGATCAACAGGGGGGTACGACTTGGCGGAAGCATCTGCGCCAAAAGCACCCCTCATCCGCCCCCGTATCCAGTACGGGGCAGGCTCTCCGGGCACCTTCTCCCCGCTAGCGGGGAGAAGGAAAGCAGTAATCCCTAGCGCGCCAGTAACGGCAGCGCCTGCGCCGCTGTCGCACGCCACACATGGTCCGCGTCCGCAGACAACGCGGTCGGCTCGGGATTGATCTCCACCACGATCGCGCCATGGCGGCGGGCGAGCGCGGGGAGACCTGCCGCGGGATACACCAGACCCGATGTACCCACGACCAGCATCAGCGCACAACGTGTCGCCGCATCGACCGCCGTCGCCCAGGCGTCATCCGGCAGCGCCTCGCCGAACCACACCACGCCCGGACGGATGCGATCACCGCAGGCGACGCAACGCATCGGCTCGACACGCTGCGCATCGCCCACGTACTCGTCGAGCGGGCCCTCATGCGCGTGCGCGCAGGCGAAGCAGCGCAGCGCGAACAGGCTGCCATGCACGTGCGCATCGACGACGCTGCCACCTCGCTCGTGCAGGTCGTCCACGTTCTGTGTGACCAGCCAAAGCGGCACGCGACGCGCCAGTTCCGCCAAGGCGCGATGACCGGCATTCGGCTGCGCCTCGCGGACCAGTTGCATCCGCCAGCGGTACCAGCCCCAGACCAGCGCAGGGTCCTCGCGCCACGCCCCGGCCGTCGCCAACCGCATCGGATCGAAGCGCGACCACAGGCTGTCGTGGCTCCCGCGGAAGGTGGGAATGCCGCTCTCGGCCGACATGCCGGCACCGGTCAGCACGCAGATGTGGCCGCCGCTGTCGATCGTCCGTCGCAGCACGTCGTCGATCGCGGCGGGCACGGCGTCCATGTGTTCAGGCCTTGTGCGGGGTGGCCAGGTATTCGGCGCTCTGCATCTCGATCAGGCGCGAAGCGGTGCGCTCGAACGCGCCCTGCAGGCGCGTGCCGGTGTACAACGCCGTGGGCGCTTCCGTCGCGGTGCAGACCAGATTGACGTGGCGGTCGTACAGCTCGTCGACCAGGTTGACGAAGCGGCGCGCGGCATCTTCATTCAGCGCATCGAAGCGCGGGATGTCGCCGAGCAGCAGGGTATTGAACTCGTGCGCGATCTCGATGTAGTCCGTGGTGCCGCGTGGACCTTCGCACAGCGCGCCGAAGTCGAACCAGGCGATGCTCCTACCGCGCCCGCGCACCGGGATCTTGCGGCTGTCGATCTCGATGTTGCCCCCGTGCGCCGCTTCGCCGCCGCTGAGTTCGCGCCAGCGCATCGCCAGCCAGTCGTCGGCCGCGCCATCCAGCGGCGTGCGGTACACCGGCGAACGGGTCAGCGCGCGCAGGCGGTAGTCCTCCTGCCCATCCGAACGCAGTACCACGCAATGCTGCTGCAGAAGGTCGATGGCCGGCAGGAAGCCCGCGCGCTGCAGGCCGTCCCGGTACAGGTTCTGCGGCGCGGTGTTGGAGGTCGTCACCAGGGTGATGCCTTCGGCGAACATGCGCTCCAGCAGGCGCGCCAGCAGCATCGCATCGCCGATGTCGGTGACGAAGAACTCGTCCAGCACCAGCACGCGCAGCTTGCCGCGGACTTCACGCACGATCTTCGCCAGCGGATCGCTCTCGCCGGCGTGCAGGCGCAGGCGTTCGTGCACGCCGCGCATGAAGCGGTGGAAGTGGGTGCGGTACTTGCCCCCGCCTTCGCCATGCGCCTTGTTCTGCGAGACCGAATAGGTGGGCAGCGGCAGGTTGTCGTAGAAAAGGTCCACCAGGAAGGTCTTGCCGCGACCGACCTCGCCCCAGTAGTACAGCCCCTTGACGGTTTCCGGTGGCTTGCCGAACAGCCTGCCCAACAGGCCGGGCGACGCCGGCTCCGCCAGCAACGCTGCATGGATGCGGTCGAGCTCGGCCAGCGCGGGATGTTGCGCCGGGTCGTCCTGCCATTGGCCTTCCGAAGCGCCGCGCGCGTAGACCTGCGACGGCGTGGATGCCGCCCCCCGTGCGTCGTCCCCCATCACGCCGGCACGTAGGCTTTCATCGCATGCTTGATGGCGCCGCGCAGGTCCATCAGCTTGCGGTGGAAGAAGTGGCTGGTTTCCGGCATGCGGATCAGTTCCGGCGGCTGCTTCAGCGAATCGATCCAGTCGTACACCGCCTGCGGTTCGACGATCTCGTCCTCCTCGCCCTGGATCACCAGCCACGGGCAAGCCGGTGGCGTGATCGCCTTGAAATCCCAGCGCCCGGCGGGCGGCGCGATCGACACCAGCGCATCGGGCTGCAGTGCGTCGGTGGCGCGCAGCGATACATAGGCGCCGAAGCTGAAACCGGCCAGCCACAGCTGCGTGCCGGGCCGCTTATCGCGTATCCACTGCACCACGGCGCGCAGGTCGTCGACCTCGCCATCGCCCTGGTCGAACAAGCCGGCGGACGCCCCGGTGCCGCGGAAGTTGAAGCGCACCGTCACCGCGCCGAGTTCGCGCAGGCTGCGTGCCGTCATCACCACGACCTTGTTGTGCATCGTGCCGCCCTCGGTGGGCAGCGGATGACAGATCACGGCGGTGACCGGCTTCACCGGTTCGCCGTCCTCGGGCCAGTCGACGTGGGCCTCCAGCGGGCCCTCGGGGCCTGCCAGCGTGATCGGACCGGACGCGGTGGGGAATGCAGGTGCGTTCATGCCGACATGATAAGCCCAGAGCCACGCAGGGCTGCGGACGGCGCGTGCCGGCACGTCGCGGCGGGATCAGCCCGGCGTGGTACGCGGATCGCGCAGGCCGGCCATGGCGACCATCAGGATGGCGTGGATCTCGTCCAGATCCGGATTCGAATACGCCCACCCGTCGCCGTGCGCATCCTCCAGCGGGCCGGCTCCGTCGTCCCACGAGGCGACCGCGAGCGGGTCGTGCTGCTGGACCCACCACAGGTTGCCGGAAGGATCCTGGAAGCGCGCCAGGGTGTCGCCGAAGAACGGCGTCGGTCGCGTCACCACCTGCGCACCGTGTTGCACGGCATGCACCAGGGTCGCGGCCGCATCCGCCACGTAGACGCGTGTCAGTGCCGGCGTGAACGGCCAGTCCGGCTTGCGGTCGGCAAGGGTCAGCAGCGCGTCGCCGATGCGCAGTTCGGCGTGCAGGATCAGGCCGTCGGCATCCTGCGTGCGCGCTTCGGGGACTTCTTCCGCGCCGAAGACATCGACAAGAAACGCGATCAGGTCGCTGGCGCGATCGGTGATCAGGAACGGGTTGACCGTGTTCGAACCGGCGGGAACCGGGATCGTGCGTGCCATGGGCGTGCTTCCATCCGGGAGGGAAGCGTGATGGTTGCCCGCATCGCGGTCAGGCGCGGCCCGCGATGCGGCGCCTGCGGAATGCATGGGCATCGACGAAAGGCGCAGGCGCGCCGGCAAGCGCCTGTGCGATCCTGCACGCCCCCACGCATTGCCCCGGTGTCCATGGCATTCGATGCCTTCGCCCTGATCCTCACCATGCTGGCGCTCGGCATGGTGTTCGCGCGCCTGCGCGTGTTCCCCGACAACGCGGCGGATGTGCTGAATCGCGTGGTGCTGTACGTCTGCCTGCCCGCCGCCGTGCTGACCTACGTGCCACGCCTGCACGTGGACGCCTCGCTGCTGGGCGTGATCGCCACGCCGTGGGTGCTGACCGTCGTCACCGTGGCGCTGGTCGCGCTGGCCACGCGCATCTTCGGGTTCCGCCGCGACGAGCACGCCGTGCTGTTGCTGTGCGTGGCGCTGTGCAACAGCAGCTTCATCGGTTATCCGATGGTGCGTGCGCTGCTGGGCGAACACGCGCTGCCCTACGCGGTGGTCTACGACCAGTTCGGCACCTTCGTGCTGTTGTCCACCTTCGGCCTGTACGTGCTGGCGCGCTACGGCGGCGACGCGCCACCGACCGCACGCGAGATCGGCCTGCGCATCGTGAAGTTCCCGCCGGTGTGGGCGCTGCTGTTCGGCCTGACCCTGATGCCGGAGCAGCCACCGGCCTGGATCGCGTCCGCATTGCAGAAGCTCGCCGACGCGCTGTTGCCGCTGGTGATGCTGGCGGTGGGCCTGACCATCCAGCTGAAGCTGCCGCGCGATGAAGTGAAGCCGCTGGCGGTGGGCCTGCTGCTGCGGCTCATCGTCATGCCGGCGCTCGCGCTGCCGTTGTCGCTCGCCTTCGGCATGACCGGCGAGATGCTGCAGGCCAACGTGCTGGAGTCGGCCATGCCCACCATGATCACCGCTGCCGCCCTCGCGATCTCGCACCAGCTGGCCCCGCGCCTGGCCGCCGCACTGGTGGGCTACGGCATCCTGCTGTCGCTGGTGACGCTGCCGATGTGGGCGTGGGTGGTGGGAAGCCTCGTTGCATAGCCCGCCGCTGGCGCGCGGTGCGGCGTTCATGCGAACGTGGGCGCAGTTCCCGACAGGAGTGGGCAATGCGCAAGGCAATGCAGGCGGGCACGTGGTTGGTGTTGATGGCATCCGTGTTCGCATCATCATCGCCGTCGTTCGCGCAGGAGGGTCCGCCGCCGGAGGTACCGGGCCGGGTCGAATCCGATCCGCAGCTGGCGGCCGCCAGCAAGGCCTGGCACGACGCATGGCGTGCCAACATCGAAGCGCATCTGCGCACCGTCGCCGCGCACGGCACGCCGCGTGACCTGTTGGTCGCCGGCTGGCTGTGGCCAAGGAGTGGCGAGAATGCGGACATCCAGGCGCGTGCCTGGGCCCAGTCCGGTGCATGGATCGAGGCCGCCTACGCCGCGTCCAAGGGCGACGATCCGCTGGTGGACTGGGCGCTGCTGGACGCCTGCGCGACTAACAACACCAGCTGCGACCGCGGGCTGTTGCTGCAACGCCTGATGGCCGCCGATCCGGGCAACGCCGAACTCCTGCTCACCGCCTACCACGACGCCGTCCAGCGCAAGGACATGCCCGCCGCCGAGCGGCACTGGCAGGCGGCCGCCAACGCGACCCACTACCGCGCGCACTTCAACGACGTCGGCCTGCTGATGGCCACGACGCTGCGGCAGGTGCCGGCGCCGCCGCTCGATCCCGCGCTGGCGGTCGCCATCGGCGAGGACTTCGGGATCGATCGGGCCGTCACGCCGCAGGACATGGCGGACGTCGCGGTGATGGCCATCAATGCGGCCATCGCGATCCCGACTCTGCATCCGATCACGCAGCGGTGCCGCGCACAGGTCGGTGCGTTGCCGGCCGACGCACGCGCCGCCTGCAAGCGGATCTACACGCTGCTGGCCGCCGATGGCTCGATCGTGATCGGTCCGGCCATCGCGCTGCCCCAGCTGGTGCAGTGGGCCGACGGCGATGTCGAACGCGACACTTCGCGTGAGCGCCTGCGCCGCTTCGCGTGGGTGTATGAAAACGTCATGCAGCTGTACCAGCGTCCTTCGACCGCGCGACACCTGCCGGGCGACTACGTCGATGTGTTCCTGCGTGATGGCGAACTCGCCGCCATGCGCCACCAGTTGCAGGCCAACGGCGTCGCGGGCGAGCCGCCTGCTGACTGGTTGCCGGACAACCCGGACTATCGCGCCTTGCTGACCGGCAACCCGCCAACCGCGCCCTGACCGCCTTCGCATCGCGTTGACCTGGCCGATGGAAGCATCGGCGCAGGAGGATCACGCCATGTTCGATGGATGGGAAATGCAGGCGGCGGTGGTCGCACGCATCGCGTTCGCCATGCTGCTGGGCGGTGTCATCGGCCTGGAGCGCGAGATGAAGGACCGGCCGGCCGGCTTCCGCACGCACACGCTGGTGGCCGGTGCGGCGGCCATGCTTACCGGCATGGGCGACATGATGCTGGCGCAGGCGCAGCACGACCATGACGGTCGCGTGCAGATCGATCCGTTCCGGTTGGTGGAAGCGGTGATCGCCGGTGTCGCCTTCATCGGTGCCGGCACCATGATCGCGCATCGCGGCCGCGTGGTCGCCGGCATCACCACGGCGGCATCGCTCTTGATGGTGGCCGTGATCGGCGTGGCGGTCGGCTTCGGCCATGGTTGGCTGGCCCTGCTGGCCACGCTGCTGACCCTTGCGGTGCTGTCGGTGCTCGCGTGGCTGGAGCGTCGCGTGACGCGGCGCGATGACGCAGGCTAGCGGTCAGGTATCGCGAAGCTCGCCTGACAGCGCGATGGCGACCATCACGCGATCAGTCGCCGCGTGGTGTTGCGACGGTGCCCGGTATCGCGGGCACTCGCCGACCACGCCTCGGCTATGATCCGGACCGCCTGCACCAGCTGCGCTTCCGGCTTGGCGTATGGAATCCGCAACCAGGTGTCGGCGCCACCTTCCACGCTGAAGACGGGGCCCGGCGCCAGATAGACGCCCTTGCGCTCCACGTCGGCGGCCAGTTGCGTGGCGCTGCCGTGCGGCATCCGGACCCATAACGTCAGGCCGCCGTCGGGCAGGCGGAAACACCACCCGGGCAGGTGCTCATGCAGTGCCTGCGCCAGCGCGTCGCGCCGTTGCCGCAGCTGCGTGCGCCGGGTGGCGAGCGCGCCGTCCGCCTCCAGCATTTCCGCGACCACCAGCTGGTCGAACAGGGAGCTGCCCAGGTCCATCTGTACGCGCGCGGCGATGATGCGGTCGACCGCCGGCCGCGGTGCACGGATCCAGCCCACGCGCAGGCCGCCCCAGCACAGCTTCGATGCACTGCCGATGGTGAAGGCATCCGCCGCATGTGCGGCGAACGGCGCGGGCATGGGTTCGTCCGACAGGCAGGTCGATTGCAGCGTCTCGTCGATGATCGCAGTGGTCCGTGTCGCCTGCAGCGCGGCGGCGTAGCGGGCACGCTGGCTGTCGCGCATCAGGAAGCCGGTGGGGTTCTGGAAATCCGGAATCAGGTAGGCCGCGCGTGGCGATGTCTGCCTGAGCGTGGCCTCGATGGCCGCCAGGTCCCAGCCTTCGTCGCCGAGCGGATCGGCCATCGGGGCGGTCACCAGGCGGCCACCGCCCAGTCGCAGCGCTTCGATCGCGTTCGAGTACACCGGGGACTCGATCATGATGCGGTCGCCGGGTCGCGACAGTGCGCGCGCGATGATGGCGATGGCCGACAGCGCCCCCGAGGTGATCACGATCTGCTCCGGCGCGGTGGGCAGTCCCCGTCGCACGTACGATGCCGCGATGAGCGCGCGCAGCACCGGCAGGCCCGAAGGCAGGTAGCCGTCGCTGGCCAGGTAGGCCGGCAGCGCGGCCATGGCGCGCTCGTAGGCCGCGGCGACGCCGGGCGTGGCCGCACCGGCGGCGCAGTTGAGATCGATCACGCCTTCCGTCGACGACGCCGTGCCGAGGGCATGCAGGGCATGGTCGTGTGCGCGCCGGCGGTCGAGCGGCACGGCCGCGTACGTGCCGGCCCCTTGGCGGGCGGTGGCGAATCCGGCCGCGACCAGGTCCGCGTAGGCCCGGGTGACGGTATTGCGGGACACGCCCAGCACCTGGGTGACGGCGCGCTCGCTGGGCAGGCGGGTGCCGAGCGGGATGCGGCCATCGCCGATCAATTCCTCCAGCGCCTTGCGCAGGCCCCGGTAGGCCGGGGTGCGCGGGAAGTCACCCACGAGGGTGGCGAGGTGGTCTGGTGCCAGTGATCTGTCCATGGGGCCACTATCGCAGGATTGGCTCTATCAGAAAGAGCCAATTGCAACGATGGTGGCCCCATGAAACCGCTCACCTCTCCCCCCGGACTCGCCAATCTCGGACCGCTCGCGCAACTGAAAGCCGGCCGCCTGCCCGAACGCCTGCTGCGGCTGGGCGTGGGTCTGTGGCTGTATGGCCTGGCCATCGCACTGATGATCGAAGGGGCCGTCGGCGCATCGCCCTGGGATGTCTTTCACCTGGGCGTATCGCGGCACGTGCCACTGTCCTTCGGCATGGTCATGGTGGTGACCGCCGTCGCTGTGTTGCTGGCCTGGATTCCCCTGCGCCAGATGCCCGGCCTGGGGACGGTGGCCAACACGCTGCTGCTGGGTCCATTCGCGGACCTCAACCTCGCCCTGCTCGGTACGCCAGAGAGCCTGCCCCTGCGCTGCGCCTACCTGCTGGCCGGCGTGGTGTTGTGCGCCCTCGCCACCGCGATGTACATCGGCGCGCAGCTGGGACCGGGTCCCCGCGATGGATTGATGACGGGACTCGCGCGTCGTACCGGCTGGTCGATCCGCAGTATCCGCACGCTGATCGAAGTCACCGTGTTGATCATCGGCATGCTGCTCGGTGGCGTCGCCGGTGTCGGCACCGTGCTGTTCGCGTTCGGCGTGGGCCCGCTGACCCAGTTCTTCCTGCGCTACCTGGTGGTGCCGCTGGAGGCGCCGAAGGCGGTCGCGCTCGGCGAGGAAACACCATGACCTCCGCCGTGCTGCGCTACAGCGCCTTCACCTCCGATCCGCAGGGCGGCAATCCCGCCGGCGTGGTGCTGGACGCGCGTGGCCTCGACGCCGCCGCCATGCAGCGCATCGCCACCGAGGTGGGCTATTCGGAAACCGCGTTCCTGCTGCCGCGCGCGGACGGGGATCTCGATGTGCGCTACTTCAGTCCGCTGGCCGAAGTGAGTTTCTGCGGGCACGCCACCATCGCGGCGATGGTCGCGCAGGCGCACGCACACGGTCCCGGCGATGTCCTGCTGCACACCCAGGCCGGACCCGTGCGGGTGACGGTCGATGCCGGTTTCGTCGCCACGCTGACCAGCGTCGCGCCGCGCATCGATGCGTTGTCGTCCGCCGATCTCGATGCATTGCTCGCGGCGCTGCGGTGGCGCCAAGAAGACCTCGATCCCACGTTGCCGCCCGGGCTGGCGTATGCAGGCGCATGGCATCCGGTTGTCGCCGCCGCCTCGCGCGCACGCCTGGCCGATCTGCATTACGACTTCGATGCCCTCGCCGCGTTGATGGCAGCACGCGGCTGGACCACGATCAATCTGGTGTGGCGCGAGAACGCGCGCACGCTGCACGCGCGCAATCCCTTCCCGCCCGGCGGTGTGGTGGAAGATCCGGCCACCGGCGCGGCCGCTGCTGCGCTGGGTGCGTATCTGGCGTCACAGGACCGGTTGCCCGACGACCGCGGGTTCACCATCCACCAGGGGCACGATCTCGGACGGCCCAGTTTGTTGCGGGTGGGGGTGCCGGTGGATGTAAGCGAGGGGGTGCGGGTGAGTGGGATGGCGGTGGAGATTGTGGTGGGGGATTGAGTCGGCCGTTGCCTTGGGCTGGCAGTGATAGCACGCCGGTGAAGCATGCCTTTGGCGCTTGCTCGTCGTATGTCCCGCCAGGCCTCCAAGATCCTTGTGCGGTGATGCATCGTCTGCCTTGACGCGTGCTGGGCAGGACGTGAACATCCGTGTTACCACCCCGGGGATGGGGCCTACTAGGCGCTAGCGCTCAATGGAAGCATGGCAGACCATTATTCTGGCCCTTGGCGGAAACGTCATGTTGCTTGCTGTCCTAGGTTGGCTCTCGAAATCTTTGGTCGAGAAAATGTTAGCCAAGGACTTGGAGCGATTCAGAGCCTCAGTGAGCTCGGAGGCAAACTCTGCAATTGAGCGGCTCAAGCATGAGTTGCAACTCGCATCCCTTGAGCACAACGTTCGCTTCTCCAAGCTGCATGAGAAGCGCGCTGAGGTCATTGCTCAACTCTACGGCTTGTTGGTAGAAGCAAGTTGGAGCGCATCAAGCTTTGTATCGCCGGTGGAGTCTGGAGAAGGGCCTTCCAAGCAAGAGAAGCTAGTCGCGTCGATCAACGCTTTTGCAGAGTTCTTCAGATTCTTTGACAAAAACCGCATTTATCTGCCGAACACTTTATGCAAACAGCTTGAGTCGCTTTCGGGAGAGATGCGGGAGAAGGTGGTTGGACTTGGCGTGTATACCCGCTATGAGCACGCTAATCTCCCTCAGGCGGCGTGGGAAAAGAAGATGGAGGCGTGGAATACTTCATGGAAGTACTTCCAGCAGGAACTCCCGGTAGCCCGTGAGTCTCTTGAGGCTGAACTGCGGAGCATCTTGGGTGATGCGTCCGTGGTTGAGCGCAAAAAAATCATTCAAGCCGACGCCGCTTCGCGGCGCGGCTTGGTCTAGGTGTCAGGTTCGCTTGGAGATATCGTCGCAAACGCAGCTCAGGAAGCATGGGCAGCCGTCGTTCTGTTACCTCTGCGGCGAAGCTCTCGCTGGGCTCAAGCCAGTAGATCGTGATCACTGCCCGCCAAAGGGTCTTTTCGCGTCCAACGATAGGATCAACTTTCCGGTGATTCTTCCGACGCACAGAGCCTGCAACAATCGATGGCATGGTGTCGACGATCTGCTCGGAATACTGACCGACGCATTGCACAGTAGAAAAAAGAGCCAAGACGAGAGGATTACAAAGCGACTAGGGCCATACTGGCTGCCGTTCAACGGCAATCAGGCTATCGCTGTTGCTAACGTTCCTCTCGCCGCAATTGGCCTTCGCGTCGTCCGAGGTATGCATGCGCTTCTTTATAAGTCGTACCTGCCGCTTGAAACACCAAACAGCATTCACGTGCCTCTCCCGGCCGCGGATAGAACTACCGGCGAGCCGGAGCGGCCACTCGATCAGGCGTACGCCTTCTCAGGAGCAGTACGCAAAGCCCTGCTGACTGGCAGCGCTGACTGCATTACCGCTTACAACGGAAACTTTCGGTATGCCTGCGTCTGGGAACACTTCGACAACGGCTCTCCCTTTTGCATCTTCGCCTTCGACATTTACGCATTTCATTACCTAAGCCCGGTAGTTACCAACTTCCCAAAGTGCTTTGTGGGCATGTACAGGCCAGCGCAAATTCCTACTACAGCGTCATGGGCATCGAAGGTGGAGTTCAAGCTTTCTACAGGAGAGCTGCTAGATCCTTGGCGGCGAACTTGATAACTCGTTCAAGCAGGCGCCGCTTCACGAGTCGGCTTGAATCAAGCACTAGCGAGACCAATGGAAGAATACGAGCGCGACATCCTCCAGCACATCGAAGACCACGGGTGCAGCGTCACCTCGGTCTTCGATCCAGACGAGAAGTAGCCGCCGTTCTCGTACTCCATTGGCATCGCCAGATCATCCGGTGCGCCGGAGATCATCGTCGTCGGGCTCAATGCCAAGCTGTCGCACTCGATGGTCAACGAGTACGACCGGCGGTGCCAAGCGGGCGAGCGGTTCCAGCCCGGCGTTCTCTACCTGGGCTTCCTCGACGGATTCGCCGTTCAATTCGGCCCGGTTGCGCGGGAGCATCGCGCAGGCTACATGCGGTCCGCCTGCTGGTTGCACGGCGGCCCCGATTTCGAGGCCGTGCAACTCATCTGGCCCACCACGTCGGGAGTATGGCCGTGGGAGCCTGCGGCATCGGAGTGGTTCCGCAGCAACCAGCCGTTGCTTTCGAGTGAGTAGGATGGGTTGAGCCGCAGGCGATACCCATCATCTTCGTTCCCGTTCGCTGGAACGCGTGTTGGAACGGCGCAATGCTGGACAACTTGTTCGTGCTGGGCCTTCCAGATTGCGCGTGATGGGTATCGCCTGCGGCTCAACCCATCCTACGAATTCGTTTGCGAATCAGTTGACTCAGTCGTGCCGCAGCGCCGCGATCGGGTCCAGCTGCGCGGCCTGCCGTGCGGGATACACGCCGAAGCCCAGGCCGACCACGGCGCAGAAGCCGGCCGACAGCAGGATCGGCACCGGGGCCCACGCGACCTGCCAGCCGGCGAAGGTGGCGATCAGGTAGGCCAGCACACCGCCGAACACCAGGCCCAGCACCGCGCCTGCGATGCAGATGACCGTGGCCTCGCGCAGGAACTGCGCGATCACGTCGCGCCGGCGCGCACCGAGTGCGCGCAGCAGGCCGATCTCGCGACGCCGCTCCAGCACGTTGGCCAGCATGATGTTCATGATGCCGATGCCGCCGACCAGCAGGCTGACGCCCGCGATCGCGCCCATCACGATCTGGAAGATGCGCTGCGTCTGCTGGTGCTGCTGGAACAGCTGCTGCGGCACGATCAACTGGTAGTCCGCCATGCCGGCATGGCGCTGGTCCAGCACCGCCGACAGCACGCCGGCACCGGCGGCGAGGCGTTGCGGATCGTCCAGCCGCAGCAGGAAGCGGTCCACCTCGTCTTCCTGCGGCTGGAAGCGGAAGCGCGCCCGCACGCTCGCCAGTGGTGCGTAGATGCGGTTGCTTTCCGAGCCCAGCTGCACCCCCTCGAAATCGTCCTGGCCCAGGTCGCGGTCGGCCAGCACGCCGATCACCTCCAGCCACACGTGGTTGACCTTGACCAGCCCGCCCACGGCATCGCCTTTCGGGAACAGATCGGCTGCCGCCTGGTGGCCGAGCACCGCGACGGCGGCGAGCGCGGCCTCGTCATCGGCGTTGAACGCACGGCCCTTGGCGACCTTCAGTGACGACAGGTCGAACCAGTTCGCGCTCACGCCGCTGGCCTGCGCATCGCTGCGGCCGGCATCGCTGAAGACGGTATGCGTGCGCACCTGTTTCTCCGCGGCGTGGCGTTCCGCGCCGGGCACCACGCTGAGCGCGGCGTCCGCATCGGCGACGGTCAGGCCCACGCTGCGCTCGCGCGTCTCCTTCAGCGTGTCCTCGTCCTGTGGCTTGGCCTCGGCGATCAGGTTGTGCAGGCCCAGGCCTTCCACCAGGCGCAACGCTTCGCGCCGGCTGCCTTCGCCCACGGCCTGCATCGCCACGATGGCGCCCACGCCGAAGATCATGCCGAGCAGCGTCAACAGCGTGCGCAGGCGGCGGCGCCACAGTTCCTCCACCGCTTCGCGCCAGACCGTGGGCAGGCGGTTGAACAGGCCGGTCATGCGGTCTTTCCTTCTGCGTCATCGGCGGCGGTTTCTTCGCCATCGGCATCCGTCGCCTCCTTGTCCTTGTCGCTGCCGTCGTCGCCGGGCGCGGGCACCTCCACCTGCGACAGCCGCACCTGGTCGCCGGGTTTCAGGCCTGACAGCACCTGCGACCGCGCAGTGCCGCGCACGCCGAGTTTCACTTCGCGCGCCACGTAGTCGTTGCCCTGCTTCACCTGCACCCAATGGCGGTCGTCGCGCTGTTCGATGGCCACGTTCGGCACCGCCATCGCGTCCTTCGCATCGAGCAGCACCACCGAGGCGGCGAAGCGCTGGCCGGGGATCAGACGGTAGCGTTCGATCGCGTCGGCCGGAATCGGCGCGCGCATCGACAGGAACTTCACCGGGCTCTCGCGGGTGCGCACCTTCGCGGCGCTGGCGACCCAGGCGAGCTTGCTGTCGATGCGCTGGTCCGGGCGCCCGAGCGGGTGCAGCACCACCGCATCGCCGGCCTGCACGCCCTGCGCCTCGATCTGCGGCAGGTCGATCTCCACTTCCATCGCCGAGGTGTCCGGCAGGCTGCCGAACTCGAAGCCCGCGCGCAGGTTGGCGCCCACCATCGGCTTGTCGCCCGACCAGTTGGCAGCGAGCAGCAGCACGCCGTCATTGGGTGCGCGCAGTTCCAGTGCATCCAGGTCGTCCTTGCGCGTCTTCGCATTCATGTCGAAGGTGGCGCGCTGCGCGTCCAGCACCGCCAGTTCCGCGCCTCCTCGCACGTCCGACTGGTCGCGCTGCCACTGCAGCACGCCCTGCCGCACCTGCAGGTACTCCTTGTCCTCGATCGCATCCAGCACCTGGTTGCGTGCCACCGTGCTGAGGTCGGCGCCGGCATAGCGCTGGGCGATGCCCAACTGCACGGCCACCAGCGACAGGTCCACTTCCACGCGGCCCTGCGCGGAATCCAGCCCGCTTTCCTTCGCCGCGCGCGCCAAGGCATTGCGCTGCAGGTCGATCATCGCCTGCGCCAGTTGCTGCTCGCCTTCCGGGGACACGAAGCGCGCCAGCACATCGCCCTTCTTGACCAACGTGCCTTCCGGCACCATCCATACCACCTGGCGCTGGGCCCAGTTCTTGCCCGGCACGTTCAACGGCGTCGGCTTGGACGAACGCAGCTCGCCTTCGCCGCGCACGCTGATCGTCAGCGGGCCCTGCGCCACGGTCTCGCTGGCCACCGGCATCTCGTCGCTGCCGCAGGCGGCCAGCGACGCCGCCAGCGCCAGCAGCATTGCCGGTCGCAGTACAGGCTTCATTTCGCACCTCCCGCGATATCCGGCACGGTCAGCTCCACGCGCACCGCCTGGCCGGGGCGCAGCTTGGCCTGGGTATCGTCCAGCCGGATCTCCAGGTCGAGCACCGGCACCGGCTGTACCTGCGATTTGCTGCGCACCGCGCGGCCGATGCCGGCCACCTTGCCGTGGTACGCACTGCCGCCGCCGCCTTCCACCACGATGCGCGCACGCGCGCCCACCCGTACGCGCTGCAGGTCGCGCTCCGGCAGCTGCGCACGGACCGCGAGGGTGGCGGGGTCGGGGATCTCGGCCACGGTCTGGCCACGCCAGACCTGCGAGCCGACGTCGAATTTCTCGCCGTTCCAGTTGCTCTTGTGCATGATCACGCCGTCGCGCGGCGCAGGCAGGGTGAGCGCGGCGATCGAGGTCTGCAGGCGCGTCACATCGGCCTGCGCCTGCTGCAGTTCGGCGGTGACCAGGCGCAGTTCCTGCCGGCGCTGCTCGGCGGCGGCGCGCTCGGCCTGCTGCGCCAGCACGGCGAGGCGCTCGGTGCGGCGGCGATCCTCGACCAGTTTGTCGTACTCCAGCGCGGCGATCAGTTCGCGCGGCTGCTGCGTCTTGCGGGCGGCCTTGTCGCGTTCGGCTTCGGCCTGTGCGGTCAGCAGCCGTTGGCTGCGTTCGCGCTCGGCGACGTCGAGTGTCAGGTTCTCCAGCTCGCGCTTCTTTTCCTGCAACAGGCTCTGCTTCTCGCTCAGCTGGCGCACCAGTTCGTTGGTGTCGAAGGCGACCACGATGTCGCCTTTCTTGACCGTGCTGCCATCGGGCGCGAGCTGGGTCAGGTTGAACTGCCACAGGCGATCCACCGCCGGTGGCACCAGTTGCACGCTGCGTTGCGCATAGACCTCGCCGTCGACGCGCAGGGAGGCGGCGTGCGCGGTGGGGACGCTCGTCGCCAGCGCTAGGGCGAGGAGGGAAACATGACGCTTCATGGCGCCTTCCCCTTCGCGGCCTGTGCCGTGGCGGGGCGCGCGATCACGCGCACGCTCATGCCCGGCATCAGTGACAGCGCGTGCGCGTCCAAGGTGATGTCGAGGGTGAAGTAGCGGCCTTCGCCCCATTCCGGACGCCGGTCGGGCGCGCCGGAGATGAAGGCGATGCGGCCGGTCACCTTGCGCCCGGGCATGGCATCGAACGCCAGTTCCACCGGCTGCTCGACCGCCAGGCCGCGGCGGTCGGGTTCCAGTGCCCAGGCGCGCACGTTCATGCGGCCACTGCTGACCACTTCGCCGGCCTTGCTGCCGGGCATGGTCGAAGAGCCTTCGTCGATGCGGCCGCCGATCCAGTTGTTGTTGAAGCCATGCACCACCACGCCGTCGCGGTCGGCGACGACCTCCGAGGTACGTACCAGCGCAGCGTGGTAGTCGCGCTGCAACACCAGCTTGTCGATCTGCAGGCGCCCGTCCTCGATGCGCCGCTGCACGGCGGTGTTGGCGGCGGCCAGGTCCTTGCGCTTCAGCGCGACCTCGCGGGTGGCGCGGTCCAGTTCGCCCTGGTGGCGGTCGTAGTCCAGGCCCGAGATCAGGTCCGGCGGGATGGTGGCGTCCAGCTTGGCGGTCGCCAGTTCGGCCTCGGCCTCCACCAGCGCCATCTCGGCCTGTACCGCCTTGACCTGCAGTTCGGCGACGTCCTTGGCGTCCTTGGCGCGACCTTGTTCGATCTGCGCTTCCAGGTCGGGGATGCGGCTGGCGGACGGGCCGGGGTCGATGCGCAGCACCACCTCGCCCTTCTTCACCCGCGCGCCTTCGGGCACGTAGTAGCGAATGACGACCGGCGCGCTGTTCGACTGCGGAGTGAGGATCTGCTGTGCGTCGATCGCGCGCACCTCGCCGGTCAGCACCACGGCGTACGCGGGTGCGGCGGTCGCCAGCACCAGGGCGCTCAATAGGGCCTTACTGGAGCGCATCGGATTCCACCTTGCCGTCGCGCAGCTTCACCTGGCGCGGGGCGCGCGCGGCGATGTCGTTGTCATGGGTCACCAGCACCACGGTCTGGCCGCCGGCATGCACTTCGTCCAGCAGCGCCAGCACGTCGGCGGCGCTCTTCGAATCTAGGTTGCCGGTGGGCTCGTCGGCCAGCAGCAGGGCCGGCTGCAGCAGCAGCGCGCGCGCGATGGCGGCGCGCTGCATCTGTCCGCCGGACAGTTCGCTGGGGCGGTGGTCGCGCCGTTCGCCCAGGCCCACGCGGTCCAGCAGTGCCAGGGCGCGGTCGTGCGTGCCCGGCGGCGGCTGGCGGTGGAAGCGCAGCGGCAGCATCACGTTCTCCAGCACGCTCAGCCGCGGCAGCAGGTGGAAGCTCTGGAACACGAAGCCGATGCGCCGGTTGCGCAGGTCGCTGCTGGCCTCGTCGTCGAAGGTGGCCACGTCGCGGCCTTCGAACAGGTAATGGCCGGCGTTGGGATGGTCCAGGCAGCCGAGGATGTTCAGCAGACTGGACTTGCCCGACCCCGACGGCCCGGTGATGGCGACGAATTCGCCCTGGCCGATGCGCAGGTCCACCCCTGCCAGCGCCTTCACCGTCTGCCCGCTCATGGCGTAGTGGCGCTGCACGCCCTGCAACTCGATCATCACGTCCCCTTCGTTCCTTCGCTTCTGTCGACCATCGCGGCCCGCCAAGGTTCCCGACGCGGGGGCGGGGAAGGCGACGACGGTCGTGCGTCCTGCCGGGTGGATGCTGAGCATCCCAGATGCTTGCGCGAGGTTGCAACCGCGGCAGGCCGCAGACCTTTTACAGACCACCAGCCAATGAACACAGCCAACTGGGCCTGACATCCAGCATGCCGCGTCCGCAACGCGGTACGCAGGATGGAGGGCACATAGCCGGTGGCGGTACGACATCCCGGACTGCTGCCGCGCGACTTCGACCATGAAGGCTGCACTCGCGACCTGCGGGTACTCCCGTTATCACCCCGGAGAGGGGGAGATGACGAACAAGTGCGTCATGAACATGATGCTTGGCCAACACATGCCGTCGGTAGCCATCCAATCCCCTTGCACGACAACGCCCTGCGCGCCTTGACGCGATCGCAGCAGGTCATGAATATCTGCGTTATCACCCCCGTTGTGGGGTCTATTAGGCGTTAGGCCTCATGTCAGCATCTGCTGCGACCCCTAATACAAGCTCTCGCAGGATCTTCTTCAGTTCCGGTGCTGAGCATTTTCAAATGTTCACATTTGACCAACGGCCAGACGCAAGCATCTACATCACATCCCCGTCCTTCGACGAGACAAAGTGGCTTTCAATTCGCGGCGCTCCACCCGCACTCGAAGTCTTAGACGCCCCTGACTCTGAAAAAATAAGTGTGCACGGATCTGGCGTTGTTCATATCAAGTCCCCTGTGCAAGACGGACTCAGGCTCAAGGGGAATTACCTGCTCAGTAGCGAGAGCCAATCACTTGGCGTGAGACATGTGTTGACTTGTGCGCCATCCGAGCCTGCCCACATCCCAGCTTCTCCAGCGTTCAATCGCCAAGCTGACGTCGGTATCCTTGCCAACTCGTTCAAGCCATATGTATTCGTGTTTTGGGCAGTGCCGGCAAATCAACCAATCTCAGTTGAGGTTGGAGGCTCGTTCCAGGCTAATGACCTAGAGACTATTCCTCCTGAGTCTGGCTTTGGCTCCTTCTCCCTTCGCACCCACGCAATTGTGTGGTTTGCGTATCGCACCAAGCACATGGATCGCTGGCCTTCCCAAACCTACGCATGCTTTCATGACGGCTTCCACGCGCCATTTATAATTGGCGCCGCAGAGGGCGAGCATAGGCTTGAGTTGAGAGTGCCAACCTATACGTTCTCTCCGCCCAACCTTAGGATTGCGGTATGAGGCCTAACAATTCATTCAAGCCGAAGCCGCTTCGCGGCTCGGCTTAATTCAGGCGTTAGCCATCATGAAGCAAATGTTCGTTTCCGCCGTTGTTTCCCTGATTTCTGGCATCTGCTTTGCACTCGGCGTCGCCGGCGTGATCTTCATTGCCAGCAATTGGGAGAAAGATGGTGGGCTAATGGCGGAAGCGCCTGAGTACGTTCGTCTTCCACCTGAAGTGCGCATTCTTGAACATGCCCACGTTCCAGGCACGCCAAGCTTCACCATCCGTGGCGTGATCGAGAACACCGGGGCTACGGAATGGGCCGGCACTTCCATTGAGGCGGTCATTAAGGCAGGTGGCGCGCAAATGAATAAGTGCGACACCCAGATTGATGGCAAGTTTTTGCCCAAGTCGCGTCGTGCATTTCAGATTGAGTGCTACGGCGTGGCAGGCAGCAATGTTCCGGAGAACATCAGTTACGAGCTTACCGTCCGATATGCGCGCAAAAGGCCGGGCTAGCAATTCATTCAAGCCGATCCCTTCGCGGCTTGGCTCATCGGAAGACATAAGGTGTCAGGGGCAGAGATACATCCATGAGTCTCAATGCCATTTCCGGCTTGGCGCTTGGGCTTCTGCCCCTTCTCCCCCTTCTGTTACCTGTGCCCTTCTTACTACACGGTGCCCGCCAAGATCGTAAGCTCATCGCAGCATCACCTGGCTTGCTTGGCGCGGCTGTTTACATCGCTACCGTTCTGGCATCGCATTGGTCACGGCCACCCGTTTCTGACTCTATCCTGTGGCTACATGCAGTGGCTTCGGCCGTGCCTCTGTTGCTGTTGGCTCCTTCTGTTATGGCCTTGCGGAGCAAATGGCTATCCACCCTGCATCTGATTACTCTGACCGGTGTAGTAGGATCGTGGCTACTCGGCGGCATCCTGATCGATGGAACGTCATAGGTTGCCCCGTTCTTTGAGACTCGTCCCCCTGACTTCTCAATTGAGCGGGGTGGCGCTTGGTCAGCAAACTGAGGCCTGGTAGTTCATTCAAGCGGAACCCGCTTCGTGGTCTTGGTGCAGCTTCAGCCATCTGGTAGCGGGCCCACTTGGCTCAGGCGCCAGGTCGCATTGAAACTTTCCGGTTCGTCCCTACCTATTGATTCGAAACCAAGCGCAAGGATTGAAATGCTGCCTCCTTCCAGTCTCCGCGCTTTTTCGCTGGCTCTGTTGCTGGGCGCCGCTACTGGAACGGGCGCACACGAGAGCAGCGCATACGTCCAAGGCTTGCAGGACTCGCTCGTCGCTTATGCTGCGTCCGATTTCGCTGCCAGCGACTCCCGCCCTGACGGTTTCCGGAAAGTCGACCTCCGCTACCGCGAGAACGACCAAGGCGCGCGCAGCTACATGCTCTGCGGACAGGCGCGCATGGGTGCTGGTGCCAAGGCGGATTGGGTCGATTTCGCCACCATCAAGACAGACCCCTACGAGCAGTGGATCGGTGGCACAGCCACCGACATGTGTGCCCGCGCGGTCCCCATTTCACCAGATGACAGCGATCTCTCCGCCGCGCTTCAAGCGAAAATGGACCATGGTCTGCATGCAGGAAAGCCGTAGAGCAGGGCATCCTGGACTGGCATCCAACGATTCATTCAAGCCGAACACGCTTCGCAGGTCGGCTCAATTTCGGCGTTAGGCCGCACAGCAGGAGAGTCGCAGATTGAGCAAGTGGAACTCCCCAGCAGAGTGGCAGCGTCTATGTGACGGCTCCGCCTGCCCTATTTGTGTGCGCGGCCGGCCCCTCGACATCATCGCGTCGCTCGATGCATCCTGGCTCACCATGTCGGAGAGTGCGCCGATGGTGGGGTATGTATGCCTTGTGTCCCGCACGCATGCCGTTGATCTACACGACCTCAGTGCCGCCCAGTCAGAATCTTTCATGCGGGACGCACATCGTGTCTCCTCCGCTCTGTCGACCGTAACGGGTGCCGTCAAGCTCAACTACGAGATTCATGGCAACACCTTGCCCCACCCGCGCATGCACTTCTTTCCGCGGTACGCTGGCGACCCGTTCGAGGGTCGCGCCATTGAGCCATACCGCATAAGCCAGCCGGTTTATGCTCCCGAACAGTTTGCGGGGGTCAGGGATCGCGTGGTGCAGGCGTTGGGTGTGGATGCGGCCTAACAATTCGTTCAAGCCAAACCCGCTTCGCGGCGCGCGACGCGTGTCCCAATCCATGCACCAGGCCGGATCGGAGCGTCTTGACGGCATCCATGCCGGCCACGGCTTCGGAGCGTGCGACGCAACGTGGACGACATCAGGAGGACGATATGTATATCGACGGATTCGTGGCGGCCGTACCGGTGGCCAACCTGGAGGCTTATCGGAAGATGGCGGTCGAGGCCGCCGCGATCTACCGTGAACACGGTGCGCTCAATGTTGTCGAGTGCTGGGGCGATGACGTGCCGGAGGGCGAAGTGACCTCGTTCCACTCGGCCGTCAAACGCAAGCCGGAGGAAGTGGTGGTCTTTGCGTGGATCTCGTGGCCTTCGAAAGAGGCGCGCGACGAGGGAAACACCAAAGTCATGGCCGACCCGAGGATGGAGCGCGGCGATGAAGTTCCGCCCTTCGACGCGAGGCGCATGATCTACGGGGGCTTCAACGTCATCGTGGATGCCTGAGGGGCCGTGGCCCGCATGCAAGTGGGTTGAGCAGCGGGCGGCTCCCGCCGCGCGGCCAGACACGTCATTCGCGCCGGGTCATATGATGGGTCGGCTCAACCCAGGTGGCATGCATCCATGTGGCAGAGACGGCAGCTAAGGGAAACCATCATCAGCACGGGCGCGGTCGGTGCGGTCATCGGAGCACTTCCTGCACTGGGTCTGGTCGCATCTCGCTCGGAGTACGCTCATCCAGCAGCTCAGGTGAGGCCGCTCGTTCTCCTGGCGATGGACGTAGGGCTTGTCTTCCTTGGCTCCATCGCCTTCTGCATTGTCGTATTCGGCTTGTTGCCCATGGCGCTGCAATACGCTTTCGTCTGGTGTGTTCGGCGCTGGACGGGCCACACCTGACGATTCATTCAAAGGAACGGATCGATGGGTATCGCCTGCGGCTCAACCGATCCTGCGGCCCTGGATCAGCGGGACGGCTTGCGCTTGCTCAGGCGGCGCTGGTTGGCCACGGTGATGCGGCGGTAGGGCTTCATGCCGGCGCTTGCCATGTTGACCACGGCGCCCTCAGGGGATGGCAGGGGCTTCGCCGTGAATGCCCATGGCATCCAGAATGCCAGCGCGGTTTGCGTTGCCGTGGTGTTCAACGTCACCGCGTAACCGGCCATGGCGCGCCAGGATTCCCAGGCGGCTGCGATCTTCTCGTTCGACATCGGGGCGAACTCGCGCCGGTCGCGGGCCGACGGATTGGGCCCGGCGGTCGCCAGCCGCGCCATGCGGTGCGAGATGACGAACGGTGCCGCGGTGCCGAGTTCCACCAGTTGCGTGCCCAGGGCACGTGCAGTGCTGCGACGGCGGGTCATAGCGGTCTCCGTGGGAACGGCATGATGCGATGGCGCGAGTATGCAGCCAGTGAATGCCGTGGCCTGGGGCGGGACGTGCGCTTGTCACCCGCGCCGCTCCCGCCACGGAACGGGCCGTCAGTCCGCGGGCACCGTGCGCTCGCGCGCCCAGTCGCGCAGGGCCTGCACCTGCTCGGCCATCATCACCGAGAGTGGACGGGTGTTGCGGATCTCGTGCATCACCAGGTCGGTGTCGAGCGGCTTCTGTTCGGCATGCGCGGCGTACAGCGCGGAGACGATGGCCTGTTCCAGCTCGGCGCCGGAGAACCCGTTCGCGGCGGCGGCGAGTGCGGGCAGGTTGAAGGCTTCCGGATCCAACTGGCGGCGGGCGAGGTGCACGCGTAGCACCTCGACGCGCGCCTCGGGCGAGGGCAGGTCGACGAAGAAGATCTCGTCGAAGCGGCCCTTGCGCAGCAGTTCCGGCGGCAGGTCCTGCACCTGGTTCGCCGTGGCCACGAGGAAGACTTGGCCGCTGCCGGCACCGGCCTTGCGTTCCGCCATCCACGTGAGCAGGTAGCCGAGCACGCGGCGCGAGACGCCGCCGTCCTCGCCGCCGCCACTGGCCAGTCCCTTCTCTATCTCGTCGATCCACAGCACGCACGGCGCCAGCTGTTCGGCCGAGGCCAGCGCGGTGCGCAGGTTCTTCTCGGTTTCACCGTGGTACTTGTCGTAGAGCGTACCGAAGTCCAGCCGCAGCAACGGTACGCCGAAGCCGGCCGCCGTGGCCTTGGCCAGCATCGACTTGCCGCAGCCCTGCACGCCGAGCAGCAGCACGCCCTTGGGCAGATCTAGGCCCGGCGGCGGATTGCCGGAGACGAATACCGCGCGGCGCTGCTCGATCCAGCGTTTCAGGCGGGTCGCGCCAGCGACATCGGCGAACTTCGCGGTGTCGTATTCGTAGTGCAGGTGGCCGCTGCGGTTGAGCAGTTCGAACTTGAGCTTGTTCAGCGCAGGCAGGTCGCTGCTGGTCAGGGCGCCGTCCGCGAAGATCAGCTGCCGCGCGATGCGGCGCGCATCCACCAGGCTCAGGCCCTGCAGGTTGCGCACGATCTGCCTGACCGCCTCGCCGTCGGCTTCGACGCGGCGGCCGCCATGCTCGCGGGCGTAGTGGTCCGCCTCTTCGCGGACCATCTTCAACAGGGCGTGGCCGTCGGGCAGGCGCGGGTTGAAGCGCACGGCCAGCGCTTCCAGTTCGGCCGGCAGTTCGATCTTCGCGCCGACCAGCACCACCACGTGCGGCAGGCTGTGGCGGCGCTGCATGATGTCGCGCAGCTGGCGCTGGCTGCTGGCGTAGCCCAGGTAGGGGTGGAAATCGAGCAGCAGGTAGATGCCGCGCTGGTCGGCCTGCTTGATCGCCTGCAGGGCGGCGCTGGCGTCGGGCGGGCCGACGGCGTCGTCTTCGCGGTCCATGTCGAGCCGGCGCAGGCCTTCGGTGATGCTCCAGCGGTGCAGCGCCCGCCACACCTGGCCCAGGGCCTGCCGGAACAGGTCGACCACGCGGGCTTCGTCCTGGGTCTCGATGACGATCAGCGGGGTGTTGGCGCGGATCAGCGCGGTCAGGTCCTGCAGCTCGTTCATGGGGTATCCGGTCCGTGGGGACGGGCACGATAGCAAGCGTGCACGGGAACGGGGAGCCGATCGGCCCGCGACAACGGGTCGCGCTTCACCGCGCCGGTTCCCGCTTAACTTGCCCCGGTGTACCCTCCGGGTTCTCCAGCAACGAGGTGCGCGCATGAAGACGATTCTGGTCGCCAGCTCCAAGGGCGGCGCGGGCAAGACCACCCTGGCGACCAATCTGGCCGCACATTTCGCACTGGACGGCAAGCGCACGGTCCTCGTGGATGCCGATCCGCAGCATTCCTCCACCCGCTGGGCCGAGCGCCGGGCGGAGCTGGAAACCGCCGTATTGCCGATCGATGCCAGTGGCAAGCGCGCCTGGCGCGCCTGGCTGCCGGAAGACGCGGAGCGGGTGGTGATCGATGCACCTGCCGGCGCGATGGCCGACGACCTGGGCGGCTTCCTGGAGCACGCCGATGCCGTGGTGGTGCCGGTGCTGCCGTCGGCGCTGGACATCGAGGCGACGGTGGGCTTCCTGAACACCATGGCCAAGGTGCCGCGCGTGCACAAGCGCAAGCTGCCGGTCGGGTTGGTGGTCAACCGCAGCAAGCCGTGGACCAACGCCTCGCAGCAGGCGGTGGAGATGCTGAAGACCTGGCCGTACCCGGTGATCACCCAGTTGCGCGATACCCAGGCCTATGTCGTGATGGCCGGCCTGGGCCGCAGCCTGTTCGACTACCGGTCGGCGCAGGTGCGCGAGCACCAGGCCGACTGGGAACCGTTGCTGAAATGGATCAAGAAGGCCTGATCAGGCCAAACCCGAAGGAGTCGTTGTCCCATGCGTGAACTGATCCTGCTGCGCCATGCCCATGCCGAACCCGCGACCTCCGGGCAGTCGGACCTGGATCGCCCCCTGTCGCCGCAAGGCCTGGCTGAAGCGGAGGCCGCCGCACGCTGGTTGCAGGACAAGGGCCTGGTGCCGGATCGGGTGCTGTGCTCGCCCGCGCGCCGGGCCCGCGAAACCCTGGAGGCGGTGCTGGGTGCCGTCGGGTACGTGGAGCAGCGGCTGGAAGAGCGCATCTACGAAGCTACGCCGGGCACGCTGGCCGACTTGGCCGACCAGCACCGCGAAGCCGAGCGCCTGCTGATGGTGGGCCACAACCCCGGCTTCGAGCAGCTGGCCGCGCTGATGTATTCCGGCGTGACCAGCGAATACCGTGGCATGCCGCCCGCCAGCGTGGTGGTGCTGACGCTGCCGGTGGACACCGCGATCGAGCCGGGAGTGGCGCAGCTTTCCGCTTTCTGGTGGCCATGACACAGGCAGTCCCGGGGATCATGCGGCTGGCCGCGCTGGGGCTGGGCGCGCTGCTGGCAACGCCTGCCCTGGCCGATGGACGCAACGATTTCGACCCCTCGCACACGCGCCTGGGGTTCGAACTGCGCACGCGCTGGGGGCAGGTGCTGGATGGCGTGTTCCAGCGCTACGAGGGCTCGGTGGAACACCTGCCCGATGGCCGCCAGCAGGTCCGCCTGCGCATGTACACGCGCGAGGTGGAGATCGCCGGGCATCCGCGCTACAGCGAGTGGGCGCGCAGCGAAAAATTCTTCGATGCCGACCGCTACCCGGTGGTGACGTTCACCTCCAGGCCGTATGACCCGATGCTGCTATACGACGGCGGCAAACTGGAGGGCGACCTGAGCATCAAGGGCATCAACCGGCCGCGCAGCCTGGACGTGGCGCCGGCCACCTGTTCGCACCCCGCGGTGGGTTGCGATGTGGTGGCGACGGGCGCGGTGCGCCGCAGCGATTACGACATGGACGACTGGATGCTGGCGGTCAGTGACCGCGTGGTGTTCGTACTGCGTGCGCGCATCCGGAGTGCAAAGACACCGTGAACCGCCGTTTCCCCGCCTTGGCCGCGCGGTGCGCGGTGCTGTGTGTCGCGCTGCTGGGCAGCGCCTGCGCCAGCCTGTCCGACCGCCAGCGTGAGCGTGCTGCCGGCATCGCCGCAGGCGCCCGCTCAACGGTGGTCGAATGCACGCAGGCCGATGCCTGCGCGCTGTCGTCGCCGCTCTACGACCTGGCCGGACAGGCGCGCGCCGCGTCCACGCCGGAAGCACCGCGCCACTACGCGGTGATCCTGGACCAGGGCTCCGATGCATTGCTGGCACGCCTGAACCTGATCCGCAGCGCGCGCGAGCGCATCGACCTGCAGACCTATATCTTCGACAAGGACGACAGCGCGCGGCTGGTGCTGGATGAACTGCTGGCGGCGGCGCGGCGCGGGGTGAAGGTGCGGGTGCTGATCGACCAGCTGTCGGCCATCGCCGACCTGGAGATCCTCGCGGCGCTGTCCGGCGCGCACCAGAATTTCGTCATCCGCATCTACAACCCCAGCTTCGGCAAGGCCAAGCTGAACTACTTCGACTATGCGGGCAGCGTGCTGTGCTGTTTCCGCCGCTTCAACCAGCGCATGCACACCAAGCTGTTGCTGGTGGACGACCGCATCGGCATCAGCGGCGGTCGCAATTACCAGGACGACTATTTCGACTGGGACGCGGAATACAACTTCCGCGACCGCGACGTGCTGGTCGCGGGTCCTGAGGCGGCGGCGATGGCCACCAATTTCCAGGCGTTCTGGGAGGCACGGCGCAGCGTGCCGGCGGAGCGACTGAACGATGTCGGCCGTACGCTGCTGCACGAGGGCGTGCCGGCGATGCCGGTGCCGCGCTATCTGCGCCCGGCACGGGTACAGGCGGCGCGCGTGGAGGCGAGCGACCCGGCCGTGATGCGGGAGCGCTTCGTCGATGCGGCTTTTGCGGTCGGTGCGGTGCGCTACATCGCCGACCTGCCGCAGAAGCACCGGCGCGAGCGCCGCGACGACGATGCGCCCGCCGCGCCGGAACTGGAAGCACTGATCCGTAGCGCGCAGTCTGAAGTGCTGCTGCAGACGCCTTATCTGGTGATGTCGAAACAGGCACAGGCGATGTTCCGCGACATGCGTACGCGCGAACCGCCGCCGCAGGTGATCGTGTCGACCAACAGCCTGGCCGCGACCGACAACCCGGTCGTGTATTCGATGTCGTTCAAGTACAAGCGCCGCTACCTGCGCGAGTTCGGTTTCCAGATCCATGAGTACAAGCCGTTCCCGGAAGATGCGCCGGTGGACTACGCCGCGCTGATGCCGGAAGGACCACCGCTGGCGACGTCGGCCATCGGTACCGGTGGCAGTCGCGGCAGCGGCGGCAGCGGGCGCGTTCGCGGGCCGTCGGGATCCATCGGGCCGTCGGCCGGCTCCGGGGGCGAGACCACGCGTCGCCTGCAGCGAACCGAATCGCGGCCGTCGTTCCTGAGCAGCGGCGCCGGTT
Source organism: uncultured Pseudoxanthomonas sp. (assembly GCA_966210745.1). GTDB lineage: Bacteria > Pseudomonadota > Gammaproteobacteria > Xanthomonadales > Xanthomonadaceae > Pseudoxanthomonas_A. The sequence goes on along the minus strand of CBIHLJ010000006.1, from coordinate 17,972 downwards.
CCGAGCCGCTGCCGTTGAAGCGGGCCGGCGTGCGCATGGGCCTGCACGCGAAATCGATGGTCATCGACGGCGGCACGGCGGTGATCGGGACGCACAACTTCGATCCGCGCTCGGAGAACTACAACACCGAGGCGGCCGTGGTGATCCAGGACCCCGCCTTCGCACAGGCGCTCGCCGACAGCATCCGCCGCGACATGTCGCCGCGCAACGCGTGGGTGATCGCGCCACGGGCCAAGCCGCCGGTGTTCTCCGGCCTGGACTACAGCCTGGGCAAGGTGTCCGAAGCCTTGCCGATCTTCGACGTCTGGCCGTGGCGGTATGCGACCAGCTACGAGTTCCAGCCCGGTCCCGATTGTCCGCTGCCGGTCGGGCCGAAGGATCCCGCGTTCCACCGGTGCTACGTGGCGGTGGGCGACTTCCCCGAGGTCAATGTCGGCCCGAAATGGCTGTACACGCGCGTGCTGACCGCGTTCGGTGCGGGACTGGTGCCGATCCTGTAGGTCTGCAGGCCTGTAGGAGGGGCTTCAGCCCCGGCCGAGGACGGCGCGAATCGATTCACCCGATGGGCGCGCTGCGGCGCGTTCATCGTCGCGCGGGTGGCAGGGCCATCGGGGCGCGGGCTGAAGCTCCTCCTGCAGGGCGTGGGTAGAATCCGGGCAACTTCTCTCCTGGTCTGCATCCCATGGCTTTCCGCGCCCCCGTCGATCTCGCCGCCATCAACGCCCACGCCGCCGACACACTGGTGTCCAACCTCGGCATTGTCATCACCGGGGCGGGCGAGGACTGGTTGCGCGGCACCATGCCGGTCGATGCGCGCACCGTGCAGCCTTACGGCATCCTGCATGGGGGTGCGTCGGTGGCGCTGGCCGAAACGCTGGGCAGCGTGGCGGGCAACCTGTGCGTGGACACCACGAAGGAGATGGTGGTGGGGCTGGAGATCAACGCCAATCATGTGCGCGCGATGCGGGGTGGCATGGTGACCGGCACCGCGCGTGCGCTGCATGTGGGACGCAGCACGCAGCTGTGGGAAATCCGCATCGAGAACGACGAAGGCAAGCTGGTGTGCATATCGCGCCTGACCCTGGCGGTGGTGCCGGTGGTGAAGGGCTGATGGGCGCGGAGACGGGCCGGGAATGATCGCAACGCAGGCATCCTGCTGGTGCGCTCCTCGCTCCTCTCCCCCCACTCCTGCTATCGTGACGGGATGACGCCGCCCCCTGTTCATGTTGCTGGCGGCAGCGGTGTGGCGCGGGCAATCCGCTACCTCTACCGCGTGCCGTTGCTGCTGGTCCACCTGCTGGTCTTCCTGCCGATCCTCCTGCTGTGCCTGTCGCCACTGCTGGCTTGGGTGCGGGTGGGCGACGAGAGCGTGGGCGAGATGGCGGTGCGCTGGTGGTCCAGCGGGCTGATGCGCATCTTCGGGTTCCGCCTGCGCCGCGTGGGCACGCCTCTCCCAGGCGCCACGATGTTCGTGGCCAACCACGTCAGCTGGATCGACATCGAAGCGCTGCACAGCCAGCGCATGATGGGCTTCGTTGCCAAGCATGAGATACGCGGCTGGCCGGTGGTCGGCTGGCTGGCGGCGCAGGGCCATACCATCTTCCACCAGCGTGGCAGCCAGGAGTCGCTGGGCGGCGTGCTGCAGGCCATGATGCAGCGCCTTCGCGAGGGCCGTCCGGTGGGGGTGTTCCCGGAAGGACGTACCCGCGACGGCCGCTCGGTGGGGCCGTTCCACGCCCGCATCTTCCTGGCGGCGGTGGAAGCCGGTGTGCCCGTCCAGCCCGTGGCGCTGCGGTACGGTGCGCGCGGCAGCGCACAGCCGGTGGTGGCGTTCGGGCCGAAGGAGAGCTTCTTCGCCAACTTCGTGCGCCTGCTGGGGGAGCCGGCCCGCACGGCCGACATCTGTTTCCTGGAACCGATCCGCGTCGCCGACGTGGAAGGGCGCCGCCGCATCGCCGAGCTGTCGCGCGAGCGCATCGTGCAGGCGATGTCTGAAGCCTGAGCGGATGCGTTCCACCGGCATCGCGACGGAATCGAAGGAATACTCCACACTGCGGTGCCACCCTCGTTCCGACGCCGCTGCGATGACCCCATGATCACTGCCGCCGACTACCGCCCGCCACGCTGGCTGCGCAATCCGCACCTGCAATCGGTGCTGGGTTCGAGCGCACTGCGCCGCCGCCGCGGACTGCGCGCGCTGGCGGGCAGTGGTGCGGTGACGGTGGAGCACATCGTGGATGGCGGCGATGGCGTGCGCCTGCAGGGTTTCCTCAGCCGGATGTCCGGACGGACTCCGCGTGGCCTGGTGCTGTTGCTGCACGGCTGGGAAGGCAGTGCCGATTCCAGTTACATGCGCCTGACCGCCGTGCAGCTGCTGGCGCGCGGGTTCGACGTGTTCCGGCTGAACTTCCGCGACCACGGCGATACCCACCACCTCAACGAAGACCTGTTCCACTCCAACCGCCTGGATGAAGTGGTGCACGCGGCGCTCGACGTGTCGCGGCGGTTCGCCGGCGACGTGCCGATGCGGGTGGCGGGCTATTCGCTGGGTGGCAACTTCGCGCTGCGGTTGGCGCTGCGCGCACCGGAGGCGGGACTGGCGCTGGCCCATGTCGCGGCGGTCTGCCCGCTGCTGGATCCGGCCACGACGATGGACCGCATCGAGAATGGCCTGCCGTTGTACGACTGGTACTTCGCGCGCAAATGGCGCCGTTCGCTCGAACGCAAGCGCAGCCTGTTCCCGCAGCGGCATGACTTCGACGACACGGTGCTGGCGCTGGACATCCGCGCGTTGACCGACTGGCTGGTGCAGCGGCACACGGCCTTCGGCACGCTGGAGGACTACTTCGACGGTTATGCCATCGCCGGTGGCCGCCTGGCCGGGCTGACCGTGCCGGCGCACATCCTGATGGCAGAGGACGACCCGGTGATCCCGTTCGAGACCTTCCGCGATTGGGCGCTGCCGGCGCAGGCGACGCTGGAGATCGCCCCGTGGGGTGGGCACTGTGCCTTCATCGAGAACGCCGCCTGCGACGGCTACGCCGAGCGCTGGGTGGCCGAACGCCTGGCGGGCGGCACCGCCTGAGCCGGGGAACGGCCGGTACAATCGGCGTTTGCCCGAATCCTGGTAGTTCTCCATGTACGACCCGATCCTCGATGCCCTTCGCCGCGGCGCAGTGGCCGATGCCCTGATCGCTGCGGAAGCGTTGGTCGCCGAACGCCCTGACGATGCCCAGGCGTTGCGCTGGCTGTCCGCCGCCCAGCTCCAGGGCGGCCAGCCCGACGCCGCCCTGGCCAGCATCGACCGCGCCATCGCGCTGGCGCCGGACAACGCCGACCTGCACCTGGCCCGCGCGGGCGTGCTGGTGGGCAGCCGGCGTCCCGACGAGGCGCAGGCATCGCTGGCGCAGGCCACCGGACTGGACCCCAACCAGTTCACCGCGTACCTAGTGCAGGCGCAGCTGGCGCTGGGTCGCGGCGACCTGGACGAAGCCGAGCGCCTGAACCGCCTGGCCGCCCGTGTGTCACCGGATCATCCGCAGCTTGCCGCCGTCGAAGGCATGGTGACCTTGCGTCGCGGCGATGCCGACACGGCCCTGAAGATCGTGAGTGCGGCGTTGCAGGTGGCACCCGAGGAAGTGCAGCTGCGCTATTCGCTCGGCTTCATCCACATGGCGCTCGGGCACTGGGCGTTCGCCGAACAGGCGTTCCGTGGCGTGGTGGAGCGGACGCCGGGCGCGGACAGCCTGCGCAGCCTGATCGCGGACCTGATCCGCCGGCAGGGGCGTCCCGGCGATGCCGCCGACGAACTGGTCCCGCTGGTGGCGCGCAACAACGCGCCCGCGCTGCATCGCTACATCGGCCACCTGCGCCTTGCCGCGGGACAGGACGAGGAAGCGCTGGCCTCGCTGCGGATCGCCCTGGCCGGACAGCCGCGCGATCGCGACACCGTACTGGCGATCATCGAGGCGTGGCGTCGCCTGGGTATGCAGGATGATGCGCGCAACACGCTGGATGCCGCCCTGGCCACCACGCCGGACGAGCACGATCTGTGGCTGGCGCGCCTGCTGTTCGAGCCCGTGGGCAGCGCCGAGGCGCGCGCGGTGGTCGAGCGCTGGGTGTCGGCGATGCCGCAGCACGTGCCGGCGATGGAGGCCCAGATGTCGGTGCTGGATGCGGCAGGCGAGCGTGATGCGGCCGAAGCCGTGGCGAAGCGGATCGTCGCGCTCGACCCGGGCCGTGCGAGCGCCGAGCAGCGGCTGGTCGAGGCACTGTTCGAACGCGATCCGGTATCGGCGATCGCACGCGTCGGCGAACTCGCCGACCAGGCCACCGAACCGCACCACAAGCGCAGCCTGCGCAGTTGGCAGGCCTTCGTCCGCGACCGCGCCGGCCGGTATGCCGATGCCGCCGCTACCTGGGCCGCACTGGCCCGCGAACTGGCCCCCACGCGCCTGCCGCTGTGGACCCCGAGCGGTGCCCAGGGCCCCTGGCCCGACGTGGCGCCGATTCCGATGTCGTCCGCCGGCCGCCCCTACCCCATCCTGCTGTGGGGCGCGCCGGGCACCGTGGTTGAATCGATCGCAGGCGTCCTGGGCGCGATCAGCCATCGCCTGCGCGGTGACCGCTTCCTGCCCAATCCGCCTGTGGACGCCTTCCAGAACTACCACACGCCGGCACGGCTCCTGTCCGGCGAACTGTCGGGCGAAGCCTGCGTGGCAGGGTGGCGCGAGACGCTGGCAAACCGCTCGGAAGATGGCGGCATCGTGGACTGGCTGCCGTGGTGGGACAACGCGCTGCTGTTGGCCCTGCGTCCCCACCTGCCGGAGGCCCTGCTCATCATCGCGGTGCGCGATCCACGCGATGCCTTCCTGGACTGGCTGGCGTTCGGTGCCCCGGCACCGCTGGCACTGGACGACCTGGATGCCGGCGCGCGCTGGCTGGCCCAGCTGTTCGACCAGGTCGCCGATGTGCACGAGCATGACCTGTTCCCGAGCCGGCTGATCGCGATGGATGCGATCAAGGACGATGCCGCGGCCGTGGCGCAGGCGCTGGGCCGGGCGCTGGGCGCGCAGCTGACGGAGCCGCCGTCTTCCGGTGCGCGCCGCTTCCCGGCGGGTCACTGGCGCCAGTACGCCGACGTGCTGGCGGGCCCGTTCGCCGCGCTGACGCCGGTGGCGGTGCGACTGGGTTACCCGGAAGCCTGATCCCCTTTTCCCGCATCTGCAGGAGTCACGCATGCGTCTCTGGAGCGACAGTTTCGAGAATACGAAGCCCATCCCCGCCGGCTTCGCGATGGGCCAGCCCGACGGATTCGCGGCGAACCGCAATCCCCACCTGGCCTGGGACGGCGTGCCTGCCGGGACGAAGTCCTTCGCCCTGCTGTGCATCGATCCCGACGCACCGACCGTCCCGGAGACGGTCGGTCGCGACGACCTCCAGATCCCGGTCGAGCAGCCACGCGGGCACTTCATCCACTGGGCGATGGCCGACATCGCACCGGAGGCGCGGGAGATCGCCGCCGGTAGCTGCAGCGACGGCGTCACGGCCAAGGGCAAGCAACAGCCTGCGGGGCCGATGGGTGCGCGGCAGGGCCTGAACGACTACACCGGCTGGTTCGCCGGTGACGCGCAGATGGGGGGCGACTACTACGGCTACGACGGCCCGTACCCGCCCTTCAACGACCTGCGCGTGCATCGGTATTTCTTCCGCCTGTTCGCCCTGGATGTGGCGAAGCTCGACCTGCCGGCGCGATTCACCGCCGGTGATATGGAGCGCACGATGCAGGGGCACGTGCTGGCCGAAGCCGCCGTGCACGGTACCTATACGTTGAACGCCGCGCTGCGCGGATGACGGCCGGCGACGGAGACAACCCGTACGAAAGTCCCCGGAGCCTGGTGGCGGACGCCATCGAAGAGATCGGGCCGCTGACGCCGGCCACGAAGCTGCGGCGTTTCGTCCATTGGCTGATCGACCGGGTCATCGTGGTCGGCATCATCTTCCTGGCCATGATCGTGGTCGGCATCGTGGGTGGCGACGAGGCGCTGACGTGGGCCGAACGCCTCACCTGGTGGCAGGACCAGCTGATCGGGTTCGGGGCGATCATCGTCTACTACACGCTGATGGAAGGCCTCACCGGCACCACCCTCGGCAAGTTGCTGACCGGCACGCGCGTCGTCGATGAGAGTGGGCGCAAGGCGACGTTCCGCCAGGCGCTGTTGCGCAGCGTGACGCGGGTGGTGCCGTTCGAAGCGTTCTCCGTCCTGCTCGCCGACGAGGAGGACCCGCGAGGCTGGCATGACCGCTGGCCGCGGACGCGGGTGGTGCGGAAGCGCCGCGCGGCGGCACTCACGGCCTGACGCGCGGCGATCGCGTCATCCGTTCGGATCGCGCCAGCGCCAGCGTCCGTCGCGCTCGATGAGCAGACAGGTGCCGGCGGGCGGACACGTCGCCGCCACGTGGATGGCATTCGGCGCGATACCGAGCCGCCACGCCAGGCCCATCTGGCCGATGGCGTAGAAGCGCTGCTCATCCGCCACGCTCACGTGCAGTGGCGAGGCGACGGGCTGCCGCTCCAGTGCCAGCAGGGTCGCCTCCGCCCAGTGCGCGCGGCCGATGAGGCCGGGATGGTCCAGCCGGCGCGTGCCTTCCACTGCGATCCAGGACGACACGGCGACCAGCGCGGCCACCAGCAGCGCGGCGCGATCGGTCGCCACGCAACGCGCCAGTGCGACGACCGGCAGGATCGCGGCGATGGCGGCGTAGTACTCGTAGCTGTTCCATGCGAACAGGAAGTACGGCGCGTAGGCGAGCACCGCGAACGCGCCAACGCATACCCATTGCCGCGGTGCCAACAGGCCACGTCCGCGCCAGCCGGCAATCGCCCAGGCGGCCAGCATCGGGAGTGCGGTGGCCGCGATCCAGGCCAGCCCCTGCATGCGGTCACCCGCGACCGCCATCCGCATCGCCTCGCGCGGGACATTCAGCAGCCAAGCGACGAACGACGCTGCGTTGCGCAGTACGTTGCTTCCCAGGCTCAATGCGTAGGCGTCATCGGTATTGGCGGTGAAGCGCGCGCGCAGCCACAGCCAGACTGCGACGACGGCGACACAGGCCAACCAGGCGAAGAATTCATCGCGATGGGGCCGGCGCGCGACGACGAACCATGCCACCACCAGCATCAGCGCAGGCGTCAGTGCCGCGGACTCCTTGCTCAGCAGCGCCAGTGCAAGCCACACTGGGAGCGAGGCCAACAGCAGGGCACGCCACGTGCCCGCGGTGTCGCGTGCGCTGGTCCAGGCGGCCAGCAGCAGCGTGGTGAACAGCGTCAGCATGGCGTTGTTCGCGGCGGCCGCCCAGTGCACGGGCAGCAGGTGCATCGTCAGTCCGCCATACGCGGCGGCGGCGAGTGCGGCGATGCGCCAGGCGTGCGTCCAGCGGCAGGCGCGCGCCAAGCGGAAGGCGAACAGCGCGACGCCAAGCGTGGCCAGTACATGCAGGACCAGGCTGACCACGTGCGCGGCATGCGCGCTGCCGCCCAGCGACGCATCGATCCAGCGCCAATAGCCCTCCTGCGAGAGCGGTCGCCAGAAACGCGGAGGCGACGACGGCCAGAAATCCGACCACCATGGCGCGCCGGCCGCATTGGTCGCATGCGCGGCGTGCAGGAACACGTAGTCATCGCCCCAGAACGGCGTGTCCAGCGCCGGCCACCACATCAGGAGCGCGGAGGCCGCCAACAGGGCGGCGGCCATCCAGGGAAGGGCGGAAGCGTTCCTTGCGGGGTGGTTCATCAATCGCGCGTCGAAGCCAGTGACGCGCCACTATAGCGGCTGGCCTGCAGCGTCGATGCGCGCCCTGCACGCAGGGCACGCATCGTGCGGCGGACCGTCACTTCTTCTCGTTCGCCGACTCCACCACCATGTCCAGCACGTAGGCATTCGCCGAGGCATCGGCCGGCGGGTTTTTCACGGTGTAGCGGTCAACGCGCAGCACGTTGCGCACGCCCGGTTCGTGGGTGTAGCCCTCGATGCTGTCGTAGAAGTGCTGGAACTCACCGGGCGTGCCGACCTTCAGGCCTTTGTCGTCGTACGCGATCTCGCGCACCTGCAGGCACTGCTTGTCGGGGATCAGCGGGTGGCTGCAGGGCTTGGTCTCCGACGCGACTTCCAGGAACACGCGTTCACCGGGGCCGCCGTAGCGGGTTTCCGCCGTGGGGTTGCCGGCGAACAGCAATTTGTCGCCGGTCGCGGTGGTGAGCGCCAGTTGGGCGACGCCGTCCTGCGTGGCAGCGACCTTCAACGTGCCCTCCAACCGCTTGCCGATCTCCTGGTCCAGCGCCATCAGCGCGTTGTCGGTGCAGGCCATCATGGTGGACGTCAGTTGGCCGATGGTAAGGCTGGTGTCCGACAGCGTGTAGGTGCCGCCCATGCGATTGCAGGCGTTGGACACGCCCAGCCGTCCTTCCTTGAAATCGAGTTGCAGCGGCTTGTCGGCACGTGCGAACAAGGCATCGATGCGCTTGCCCTGCGCGTCGGTGGCGTCCATGAGTTGCCAGTGGTACTGGGGGAGCAAGGCAGCGGTGTCGACCGACGCGGCAACCGGTGCGTCCGGGGTGGCGGCCACGGTGGGCGCGGGCGCGTCGGCCTGTTCCGCCGGCTTGGGGCAGCCCGCAAGGGCCAGGGGCAAGGCAAGCAGCAGCAATCGTTTCATGGCGTTCTCCGTCGAAGGTGGCCCAATCCAAACGCGCGGCAGGTTGGAATGGGGTGAAGGCCGGGCATCGTGCTTGATTGTAGGAGCGACGTCAGTCGCGACCGCACGGCCGGCATGCCTGGATGGATTCCCGTGCTGGCGACATGGCGGGGAATCTCTGGGCCAGTCGGGGCCGATGGGCCCGCCGGCTTTACGGTCGCGACTGACGTCGCTCCTACAGGGAGCAGGGAGCAGGGAGCAGGGAGCAGGGAGCGGCGGCTCAGCTGCCCACGGGCATCAGCAAGAGCAGCAGCGCGCCCAGCACGATGCGGTAGATGGCGAAGCCGGTGAAGCGGTGCGCCTTGATGAAGCCCAGCAGCCACTTCACCACCACGAAGCCCGTCGCGGTGGCGGCGGCGAACGCGAGCGCCACTTCGCTCCAGTTCTCGCTGCCCAGCGCGTCGTCCTTCACCAGTTCCAGGAAGGCGTAACCGCTGGCCGCGAACATGGTGGGGATACCCAGCAGGAACACGAACTCCGCCGCCGACGAGCGCCGGCTGGTGCCGGCCAGCATGGCCATGAAGATCGCCGCGGCGGAGCGCGAGGTGCCGGGAAAGACACCGGCCACCACCTGCGCAAGACCGACCAGGATCGCCACCTTCCACGTGATGGTGGCCACATCGCCGCGTTTTTCGGCGAAGTGCTCGGCCACCAGCATCCACACGCCGCCGATGATCAGCGCCCACGCGATCGGGGTGACGGTTTCCGGCAGTTCCCAGCCGGCCAGGCGGACGGGAAGGCCGACCAGCGCGGTGACCAGGAAGGCGGCCGCCAGCTTCATCGAGTAGTCGCGGGCCTCGGCATCACGCCAGCAGCCGGTCGCCAGTTCCCAGATCCGGCGCCGGAACACCAGCGTGGTGGCGAGGATGGCACCGGCCTGGATGACGATGTTGAAGAAGTCCGAGCGCTCGCCCAGCCAGTGCTGCGCGATCAGCAGGTGGCCGGTGCTGGAGACCGGCAGGAACTCGGTCAGGCCCTCAAGGATGCCGAGCAGCAGCGCGGCGAGCAGGTCGGTCATCAGGAGGCGGCACGCAGGGGAGGCGGCAAAGAATAGTGGAAACGGCGACGCACCGCGTTGGTTCGTGGTGCAAAGAGAATGCACCAAACAAGGGATTCGACGTGACGGGAACGTCAAAGTCGCCCATGTAAATCAATGGGTTGGGCGCACCGTGGGGTTGGCACGGGGATTGCTGTATCCCGTCACACACTTATCCAACCCGAGGTTCCGAGATGTCCCTGGACAACGTTGAGAAGCTGATCAAGGACCACAAGGTCGAGTTCGTCGACCTGCGCTTCGTCGACATGCGCGGTATCGAACAGCACGTCACCTTCCCCGTCAGCATCGTGGATGCGTCGCTGTTCGAAGACGGCAAGATGTTCGATGGCTCGTCGATCTCCGGCTGGAAGGGCATCAACGAGTCGGACATGGTGCTGCTGCCCGACCCGAGCACCGCCTACCTCGATCCGTTCTACGCCGACCCGACCCTGGTGCTGATCTGCGACATCCTGGATCCGGCCACCATGCAGGGCTACACGCGCGATCCGCGCGGCATCGCCAAGCGCGCCGAGGCCCACCTGAAGGCCAGCGGCGTCGCCGACGTGGCGTTCTTCGGTCCGGAACCCGAGTTCTTCATCTTCGACTCGGTGCAGTTCGCCAACGACATGGGCAACACCTTCTTCAAGATCAATTCCGAAGAAGGCGCGTGGAACAGCGGCAAGAGCTACGACGGCGCCAACAGCGGCTACCGTCCGGGCATCAAGGGCGGCTACTTCCCGGTGCCGCCGACCGACTCGCTGCATGACCTGCGTGCCGAGATGTGCAAGACGCTGGAACAGGTCGGTATCGAAGTCGAGGTGCACCACCACGAAGTCGCGACCGCCGGCCAGTGCGAGATCGGCGCCAAGTTCAACACGCTGGTGCAGAAGGCCGACGAGCTGCAGCGCATGAAGTACGTGGTCCGCAACGTCGCCCATCGCAACGGCAAGACCGTCACCTTCATGCCGAAGCCGATCGTCGGCGACAACGGCAGCGGCATGCACGTGCACCAGTCGCTGGCCAAGGGCGGCCAGAACCTGTTCTCCGGCGACGGCTACGGCGGCCTGTCGCAGATGGCGCTGTGGTACATCGGCGGCATCTTCAAGCACGCCAAGGCGATCAACGCGTTCGCCAACTCGGGCACCAACAGCTACAAGCGCCTGGTGCCGGGCTTCGAAGCGCCGGTGATGCTGGCCTACTCGGCGCGCAACCGCTCGGCGTCGTGCCGCATCCCGTGGGTGGCCAATCCGAAGGCGCGCCGCATCGAGATCCGCTTCCCCGATCCGCTGCAGTCCGGCTACCTGACCTTCACCGCGCTGATGATGGCCGGCCTGGACGGCATCAAGAACCAGATCGACCCCGGTGCGCCTTCCGACAAGGACCTGTACGACCTGCCGCCGGAAGAAGAGAAGAACATCCCGCAGGTCTGCTCCAGCCTGGACCAGGCACTGGACGCGCTGGACAAGGACCGCGACTTCCTCAAGGCCGGCGGCGTGATGAGCGACGACTTCATCGACGCCTACATCGCGCTGAAGATGCAGGAAGTGACCAAGTTCCGCGCGGCCACGCACCCGCTGGAATACCAGCTGTACTACGCCAACTGATGCACGCGCACACCGTCATCGCCCAACTCGCCGGGGACCGTGCATCGGTCCCCGGCGACGCGGCAGGCGGACGCTGAGTTCTCGCGGCGATGGCGACGGATCTCCCCTCCCACCCGTCGCCATCGCCGCACCTTATCGAGTGCATCGTTCTGCGATGCGTTCGCCCGGTTGGGGAACCGGGGCACCACCCGTCTTCGATTCCTGGAGATCGCACCAACGCTGTACTTGGGGAAACACAGGAGAGGTCCATGAACCGCAGCTCCCTCCCACGTCATCCGTTCCTGCCGCACATGATCGCGGTGGGCACGGATGCGGTTCATGCATCGATCCGCACCGACAACGTGTCCGCCGCCAGGGGGCTGCGCGCACGGGTGACCTGAAACCGCCGGCCGGCTCCGGTCGGCCGGTTCCATCCACCATCGGGGTATGCGCATGAAACTGATCACCGCCATCATCCGGCCGTTCAAGCTCGACGAGGTAAGAGAGTCCTTGTCGCAGGCGGGCGTGTCCGGCATCACCGTGACCGAAGTCAAAGGCTTCGGCCGGCAGAAGGGCCACACCGAGCTGTACCGCGGCGCCGAGTACGTCGTCGATTTCCTGCCCAAGATCAAGATCGAAACCGTCGTCACCGACGAGCGACTGGATGCCGTCATCGAGGCCATCCAGCAGGCGGCCGGCACCGGCAAGATCGGCGACGGCAAGATCTTCGTCACCACCATCGACCAGGTCATCCGCATCCGCACCGGCGAAGTCGGCGCGGACGCGCTCTAACACTCGGAGCCCCACATGAAGACTCGACTGTTGTCCGGGTGGAAGACCCGTGCGCACGTACTCTGCCTGGCCGCCTTGTGCGGCCTGATGACCCTGGGCGTGGCCGCGACCGCCATCGCGCAGGACACCGCTCCGCCAGCGGCGGAAGCGCCCGCCGAAGCAGCACCCGCGGTGGATGTCGTCACCGAAACCGTCACCGAGACGCTGACCGAAGCACCCGCGCCCGAGGCGGCGCCCGCCGAAGAAGCCGCTGCCGAACCGGTGGTCGACAAGGGCGACGTAGCGTGGATGCTGACGTCCACGCTGCTGGTGCTGCTGATGGTGGTTCCGGGCCTCGCGCTGTTCTACGGCGGCATGGTGCGTTCGAAGAACGTGCTGTCGGTGCTGGTGCAGGTGATCACCGTGTTCTCGTTGCTGGTGGTGCTGTGGATCGTCTACGGCTACAGCCTGGCGTTCTCCGGTGAAGGCGCGTGGCTCGGCAACCTGGACAAGCTGTTCCTGAAGGGCGTGACGCCGGAAACGCTGGCGGCCACGTTCACCGACGGTGTCAGCCTGCCCGAATACGTGTTCATCGCGTTCCAGTCGACGTTCGCCGGCATCACCGGCGCGCTGATCGTCGGTGCGTTCGCCGAGCGCATGAAGTTCGCCGCCGTGATCCTCTTCTCGGTGATCTGGTTCACCTTCGGCTACCTGCCGATCGCGCACATCGTGTGGGCCACCGGCGGCTACCTGTTCGAAATGGGCGCGCTGGATTTCGCCGGCGGCACGGTGGTGCACATCAACGCGGGCGTGGCCGGCCTGATCGGCGCGTACTTCGTGGGCAAGCGCCTGGGCTACGGCCAGACCGCGCTGAAGCCGCACAACGTGACCCTGACCTATGTGGGTGCCTCGCTGCTGTGGGTGGGTTGGTTCGGCTTCAACGCCGGCTCCAACCTGGAAGCGAACGCGGGCGCCGCCCTGGCCTTCATCAACACGCTGGTCGCCACCGCTGCCGCGGTGATCGCCTGGGCGCTGACCGAGAAGATCTTCAAGGGCAAGTCGTCCGCGCTGGGCGTGGCCTCGGGTGCGGTGGCCGGCCTGGTCGGCATCACCCCGGCTGCGGGCCTGGTGGGTCCGTTCGGTGCGGTGGCCATCGGCTTCATCGCCGGCGTGGTCTGCGTGTGGGGCGTCACCGGCCTGAAGCGCCTGCTGAAGGTCGACGACACCGCCGACGTGTTCGGCGTGCATGCGGTCGGCGGCATCATCGGCGCGATCCTGACCGGCGTGTTCCATGCGCCGTCGCTGGGCGGCACCGGTGGCGAGGACTTCGACATGGTGGCGCAGGTCATCAAGCAGGCGACCGGCGTGGGCCTGACCATCGTCTGGATCGGCGTGGTGTCGGTGGTCGCGTTCCTGATCGCCAAGGTCGTGTTCGGCCTGCGCGTGACCGAAGATGCCGAACGCGAGGGTCTGGACATCGCCTCGCATGGCGAATCGGCCTACGAGGCCTGATGGATTGCCGGGGACGGCTTTGCACTAAACTGGTGCAATGTCGTCCCCGGACCCGTCCCGCATGCGTTTCGAGCCCACCACCGACGCGCTCAGCACGCCGGTGGCCTGGGCGGATGCCGACGGCCTGATCCGCGGCGTGAATCCTGCCTTCGCCCGTTGGCTGGGCGTCAGTAGCCGCCGCCTGCTGGGACAACCCCTGGCGGCCCTGGAGATCGAAGGCGACGCCATGGCAAGGTTCCTGGACAACACGGATCGCGACGTCCTGCGGCTGCACCGCATGGCGCTGGGCATGCCCGGTGAGTCGCCGTGCTTCGCCGAAGGCTGGCTGTCGCGCCTGGATGGCGGGGGCTGGCTGCTGGAAGCGCATCCGGTGGACGAATTCCCCGCGCTCGATCCCACCCAGGTCCTGCCGAATGCACTGAGCGCCGCGCTGAAGGGGCTGGCGCACGAGCTGCGCAATCCGCTGGCCGGCCTGAAAGGCGCCGCGCAGTTGCTGGCACGCCGGGCCGCGCATCGCAACGACAACGACGACGAGCGCGAGCTGATCGAACTGATCGAATCCGAGATCAACCGCCTCAACACCCTGCTTGAACAACTGCTTTCGCCATCCCCGCAGCGCCCGCACGCTGCCCTGAACATCCATACCGTGCTGGAGCGCGTGCTGCGGCTGGCCGAGAACGAAGGCGGCTGGTCGGTACGCCTGCAACGCGACTACGACCCCAGTCTGCCGGAACTGTCCGGCGACGGCGACCGCCTGACCCAGGCGGTCTGGAACCTGGTGCGCAACGCCATCCAGGCCGGTGCCGCCAACATCATCCTGCGCACCCGTGTCGAACACGGGTCGCGCATCCACGACCACCTGCACACGATGGCGTTGCGGGTGGAGATCGTCGACGACGGCCGCGGCGTGCCCGAAGAGCTCGCCGAACACCTGTTCCTGCCGCTGGTCAGCGGCCGCGCCGAAGGCAGCGGCCTGGGCCTGGCGCTGTCGCAGCAGGTCGCGCGCGAACACCGGGGGTCGCTGACCTACCGGTCGCGCCCCGGCCATACGGTCTTCACCTTGCTGCTGCCGCAGTCGCTGCACGACTCCGACGAGGAACGTCATGTCCACTGATCGCCTGGCCGCCACCAGCGGCGCCACCGACGCACGCCGGATCTGGGTGGTCGATGACGACCGTTCGGTGCGCTTCGTGCTGGCTACCGCATTGCGCGACGCCGGCTACACGGTGGACGGCTTCGACAGCGCCGCTGCGGCATTGCACGCGCTTGGTGCCCGCGGCGCCCCCGACCTGCTGTTCACCGACGTGCGCATGCCCGGCGACGACGGTCTGGTGCTGCTCGACAAGCTGAAAGCCACGCATCCGCAGCTGCCCGTCATCGTCATGTCGGCGTATACCGATGTTGCCAGCACGGCCGGGGCATTCCGCGGTGGCGCACATGAATTCCTTTCCAAGCCATTCGATCTGGACGATGCGGTGGCGCTGGCGGCACGCACGCTGCCCGATGCGGAGGAGGTCGCCGACGCAGCGCAGGATGGCGGCGTGACGGCATCGGCGACGCCGCAGCTGATCGGCGACACGCCCGCGATGCGCGCGCTGTTCCGCGCGATCGGACGCTTGGCGCAGGCACCGCTTTCGGTGCTGATCACCGGCGAGACCGGCACCGGCAAGGAGCTGGTCGCGCATGCGCTGCACCATGAGTCGCCGCGCTCGCGCAAACCGTTCGTGGCGTTGAACACCGCCGCGATTCCATCGGAGTTGCTGGAAAGCGAACTGTTCGGCCATGAGGCCGGCGCCTTCACGGGCGCGCAGAAGCGGCACATCGGGCGGTTCGAGCAGGCCGACGGCGGCACCCTGTTCCTCGACGAGATCGGCGACATGCCGCTGCCACTGCAGACCCGGTTGCTGCGCGTGCTGGCAGAAGGCGAGTTCTTCCGCGTCGGCGGACGCGAGCTGATCCGCGTGGACGTGCGCGTGATCGCCGCCACCCATCAGGACCTTGACGGCCTGGTCGCCGAAGGCCGCTTCCGTGCCGACCTGCTGCATCGTCTGAACGTGGTGCGGCTGCAACTGCCGCCGTTGCGCGAGCGGCGCGCGGATGTGCCGCAGCTGGCCGAGAACTTCCTCGCGACGGCCACCCGCAAACTGGACATCGCACCGAAGCGTTTCAGCGCACCGGCGCTGGACCTGCTGCAGGCCCACGACTGGCCCGGCAACGTGCGCGAACTGGAGAACGTGTGTTGGCGACTGGCTGCACTGGCACCGGCCGATCTCATCAACACGGCCGATCTGCAGGGTGCGCTGCTGCATGCGCCTGCGACGGGCGCGCGTGGCGAATGGGACCACGCCTTGGGCGAATGGGCGCGGCGCCGCCTGCTGGAAGGCGCCGAATCACTGCATGCCGAGGCGCGCGAGCGACTCGACCGCACGCTGCTTGAGGTCGCGCTGGAACTGACCCACGGCCGCCGCGCCGAAGCGGCGGCCCGGCTCGGCGTCGGGCGCAACACCGTGACACGGAAGCTGGGTCCCGGCCGCAAGCGCGGATAGGCGTGCCCCGCTGCTTTCATTGAACATGAAGGTAGCGATGGTTACGGTAGCGAGCCACGACCTGCACCTGGAGCTCCCCATGCGCATTGCCCTGTTGGCCGCCGCCTCCGCCCTCACGCTCGCGGCCTGCGGCACCACGCCGTCCTCGTCTTCGTCCCCGCCGTCCGCCACGCCGGACGTGCCTACCACCAGCACCGCCAGGCAGGCCGTCGCGGTACTGGCTTCCGCCTCCGGCAGCCTGGTCAGCGGCAGCGTCACGCTTACCCCGATGGGCAAAGGGCTGCACCTGACCGGCGAAATCGGTGGCCTGCAGGCCAACAGCACGCATGCCTTCCATGTCCACGAGAAGGGCGATTGCAGCGCCGCCGACGCCAGCAGCGCCGGCCCGCACTTCAATCCGTTCAACACGGCGCATGGCAAGGCCGGCAGCGGCGCGCACCATGCAGGCGACATGAGCAACCTCACCGCCAACGCCGATGGCGTGGCGAAGGTGGATGCACATGTGGAAGGTGTCACGCTGGGCGGCGGCGCGGTGAACGATGTCGCCACGCGCGCGCTGATCGTGCACGCCGCGCCGGATGACTACGCCAGCCAGCCCGCCGGCAACGCCGGCGCGCGCGTAGCCTGCGGCATCATCAAGATCACGCAGTAGCCCGGCCTCGTGTTGTAGGAGGGGCTTCAGCCCCGAGGCTCTTGCTTCTAAGACCTCCCCGCAAAAAGCCTTGGAGCTGAAGCCCCTCCTGCAGGGATTGCGTGGGGCGGATGTCCGCCTTCACGCCATCGCAGTCCGCGGATCCGCGTTGCCCGGGCAGTGCGCGAACGTCACCGGAACGCCGTGCGCTTCCAGCACAGCGGCGATCTGCTGCTGGCGTGCCTGGAAGTGCTGGTACGCGCGTTCCAGTCGCTCATCGGTGGCTTCCTGCGGCGCGTACCGCGCTCGCCATGCCGGCGGTTCGAACAGCGCAATGTGCACTTCGCCGCCCGCGTAGCGCAGCAGTGGTTCCGGCAGCGCATCCAGCCATTGTTCTTCCGCGGGCGCCATCAGCGCGGTTTCGATGACGGGCCACAGTGCGCCCAACCCGCCGTGCTCGTACTGCATGGCGGTCATCGCGGCGAGGTCGTGCAGGGTCATGTAGCGCGCGTGCTCGATCTGCGCACCGAAGGCTGTTTGCGCGAGTAGCGCGGTATCGGCCTGGGCCATGCCGGTTTCGAGCAGCACGCTCTCCAACCGTTCGCTGACGGCTTCGACCGTATGGTCCTCGCCACTGAGCAGGAAGGGCACCACGCGCAGCAGGCCACCGCGCAGGCCATCGTCCGCCTGCAACGGCATCGGAATGTCACCGGACTCATCGGCACCGAACGCGATCAGGCGTGCGCCTTCGCCACGTCCCGGTGCGCGCTGGTGCAGCTCGCGCAGCCGCTGGTGCAGCGGCCAACCGGGGCGCAGGGCTTCGGCGGGATCGAAATGCGCGGCGGCGAAGACGAGATCCAGGTCACGCACCTGCGGCGCATGCGCGGCGAGGTCGCGCCCCAGTTTGCCGGCCAGTTCGCTCGCTTCGGCCGCGGCCAGCGCTGCGCGCTGCGGCGTGTTGCCGGCGGCCAATTCCAGGGCGATCACGCCCATCACGACGGGGCTGGTTGTGGATGGCGTCATGTCAGCGGTTGGACGTGGTGGAGGGGCGCATTACACTCCCCCATTATGCCTGCCGCGTGCACGGCATCTTCACTCCATCCCCACCACCATCGCCTGCAAAGAGGTCCCCATGCCCGCAC
>CBIHLJ010000005.1:0-149560 GCA_966210745.1 uncultured Pseudoxanthomonas sp. | reverse complement strand
TTCCCCCCAGGCGGGGTGTTTTTTCCTCGACCCTTAGCCCCCCAAGGGGGGAGATGGCGCGGACGGCGGATGCGGGGCCGCTTTTCGCAAGGAGCCAAAGCAACTCGCTGCGCTCGCTCCCCCCACCTGCCCTCCGGGCATCCTCCCCCGCAGGCGGGGGAGGAGAGCCGTCAGAACTTGCCGTAATACCCTTCCTTCAACGCGTCGAACAGGTTGGCGGCGGTGTGCATTTCGCCGTCGTACTCGATCTGCTCGTTGCCCTTCACTTCGATGACGTTGCCGTCTTCCAGCTCGAAGCGGTAGGTGGTGTTCTCGAGATCGGCTTCCTTCACCAGCACGCCCTGGAAGGCGGCGGGGTTGAAGCGGAACGTGGTGCAGCCCTTCAGGCCCTGCTGGTGGGCGTAGCGGTAGATGTCCTTGAACTGCTCGTACGGGTAGTCCGTGGGCACGTTGGCGGTCTTGGAGATGGAGCTGTCCACCCACTTCTGCGCGGCGGCCTGCACGTCGACGTGCTCCTTCGGGCTGATGTCGTCGGCGGCGATGAAGTACTCCGGCAGCTTCGCATCGGCGTCGTCCGAGAACGGCATGGCCTTCGGGTTGACCAGTTCGCGGTAGGCCAGCAGCTCGTACGACCAGACGTCGACCTTTTCCTTCGACTTCTTGCCTTCGCGGATCACGTTGCGGCTGTAGTGGTGCGCGAACGAGGGCTCGATGCCGTTGGAGGCGTTGTTGGCCAGCGACAGGCTGATGGTGCCGGTGGGGGCGATGGAGCTGTGGTGGGTGAAGCGGCTGCCGACTTCGGCCAGCTCGTCCACCAGGTCCGGGGCGACTTCGGCCACGCGCTGCATGTAGCGGCTGTACTTGGCGTGCAGCACCTTGCCGGGGATCTCCTGGCCGACCTTCCAGCCGTCCTTCGCCATTTCCGGGCGCTGGCGCAGCATGGCGGCGGTGACGGTGAACAGCTCGTCCATGATGGGCGCGGCGCCCTTTTCCTTCGCCAGGGCCAGGCCCATTTCCCAGCCGGCCACGGCCATCTCGCGGGCGATGGCTTCGGTGAACTCGCAGGAGGCCGGGCTGCCGTACTTGTGCTTGAGCATGGTCAGCGTGCTGCCCAGGCCCAGGAAGCCCATGCCGTGGCGGCGCTTGCGCAGGATCTCGGCGCGCTGCTGTTCCAGCGGCAGGCCGTTCACTTCGACCACGTTGTCGAGCATGCGGGTGAACACGCGCACGACTTCCTTGTATTCCTCCCAGTCGAAGCTGGCCTGGTCGGTGAACGGGTTGCGCACGAAGGTGGTCAGGTTGACCGAGCCCAGCAGGCAGGCGCCGTAGGGCGGCAGGGGCTGCTCGCCGCACGGGTTGGTGGCGCGGATGGTCTCGCACCACCAGTTGTTGTTCATCTCGTTGACGCGGTCGATCAGGATGAAGCCCGGCTCGGCGTAGTCGTACGTGGACACCATGATCATGTCCCACAGGTGGCGCGCACGGATGTGGCCGTAGATCTTGCAGGCCACCAGACCGTCGTCGCGGACGATGTAGTTCTTGTGGGTGGGCCATTCGCGCCAGACCACCTGCGCGGCGTCCTCGACGTCGATGTCGCCCTTCTCCTTGATGTTCACCGGGAACACCAGCGGCCAGTCGGCGTCGGTGTCCACGGCTTCCATGAAGCCGTCGGTGATCAGCAGCGACAGGTTGAACTGGCGCAGGCGGCCGTCTTCGCGCTTGGCGCGGATGAAGTCCTTGACGTCCGGGTGGGAGATTTCGAACGTGCCCATCTGCGCGCCACGGCGGCCGCCGGCGCTGGAGACGGTGAAGCACATCTTGTCGTAGATATCCATGAAGGACATCGGGCCGGAGGTGTACGCACCGGCGCCGGCGACGAAGGCGCCCTTCGGGCGCAGCGTGCTGAACTCGTAGCCGATGCCGCAGCCGGCCTTGAGGGTCAGGCCGGCTTCGTGGACCTTGTCCAGGATGCCGTCCATCGAGTCCTCGATGGTGCCGGACACGGTGCAGTTGATGGTGCTGGTGGCCGGCTTGTGCTGCTGGGCGCCGGCGTTGGAAGTGATGCGGCCGGCCGGAATGGCGCCGCGGCGCAGCGCCCACACGAAGCGCTCGTACCAGTAGGCGCGCTTTTCCGGGGTGCCTTCGGCGTCGGCCAGGGCGCGGGCCACGCGCTGGTAGGTGCCATCGATGTCGGCGTCCAGGGCGTCGCCCTGCTTCGTCTTCAGCCGGTACTTCTTGTCCCAGATGTCCTGGGATGCCGGTTGCATGGGAATCAGGGCAGGCTGTTCCGTCTTGACCGCCTCGAGGCGCACCGTACTCATGGTTGTGTTGTTCTCCTGAAAACGACTGGAACTATTCAATGGCTGTGGCGGGTGGGTAGCGGGCCCACCCCCGCGATTCACTGCGGGATGTTCATGGCGGACCCGGACGACGGAGACGGCGCCGCGGGCAGCCGCACAGGATGCGCCGCCCGGGTTGCCGGATTGTGGAAGTGGGACCTGCCATCGCCATGGTGCCCACTGCTTCCCTCGCCCTCATGCGCCAATCCCCAAAGGCGCCCGATTTCCCAAGCGCAAAGCCCGAAAAAACACCAGTGCTTGGGTCCGCTTCGTGCTGGACCGCAACATCTTGTGTCCGCACGAAGCCGTCAAACTACGCCCGGGGGTGCCCCCTGTCAACCGGATTGACATGACAATTGCATGGCATCCACCCCACCGTCCGTCATCACGTCCCGGCACCGGATGAGGGGCCGAAGGGGCTGAACTTCATTGCAGGTTTAGGGGTCCGTCAGCAGACTCATTCAGGTTGAACGGGCGCCCTTCCGGCCCCACTCCCTTCCCGACGCAACGACCTGCCGACCGACCATGAAGAATGCGCTGCGCCCGTTTCCCACCCTACTGGCCCTGACCGCCGCCGCCGCGTTCGGCGGTTTCGCCGCCACCGGCCTGAATGACCTGTTGCAGAAGCCGGCCCAGGCCGCTCCTGTCGCCGCAGCCGCGGTCCCGGCCGCCGCCGCCCTGCCCGCCACGGCGGACGGCCAGGCGCTGCCGTCGCTGGCGCCCATGCTCAAGCGGGTCACCCCGGCGGTGGTCAGCGTGTACAGCCGCCAGACCGTGCGGGTGGCCAGCCCGCTGGGGCCGTTCGGCGATGATCCGGTGTTCCGCCGGTTGTTCGGCATTCCCGACATGCCGCGCGAGCGGGTGGAGCGCGCACTGGGCTCGGGCGTGATCGTCGATGCCACCCGCGGCTACGTGCTGACCAACCACCATGTGGTGGAGAACGCCGACGGCGTGTCGGTCACGCTGAGCGATGGCCGCCAGGTGGAAGCCGAGTTCATCGGTTCCGACCCGGATACCGACATCGCGTTGATCCGCATCCCCACCCAGGGCCTGACGGCGGTGCCGATGGCGAACAGCGACCAGCTGCAGGTCGGCGACTTCGTGGTGGCGATGGGCAACCCCTACGGCCTGGGCCAGACGGTCACCTCGGGCATCGTGTCGGCGGTGGGCCGCAGCGGCATCCCGGTGGCCGGCTACCAGAACTTCATCCAGACCGACGCCTCGATCAACCCCGGCAACTCCGGCGGCGCACTGGTCGACCTGCAGGGCCGGCTGGTGGGCATCAATACCGCCAGCTTCAATCCGCGCGGCAGCATGGCAGGCAACATCGGCCTGGGCTTCGCGATCCCGATCAACATGGCGCGCGGGATCATGGACCAGCTGATCGCCAACGACGGCGTGGTGCGCCGGGGCACGTTCGGGGTGGAAGCGCAGGACGTGGACGAACGCGTCGCCCGCGGCCTGGGCCTGGAGGCACCGCGTGGCGCGCTGCTCACGCGCGTCTACGCAGACTCCGCCGCCGCCGCCGCGGGCCTGCAGCCCGGCGACGTGGTGCTGGCCGCCAACGGCCAGCGCATCGACAACCGCGCCGCCCTGCACAACTTCGAAGGCCTGCAGCCGGTGGGCGCGCGCGTGGCGCTGGAGGTACGCCGCGACGGCAAGCCGCTGCAGCTCAACGTGGCGTTGAAGGAAGGTGTGCGCAGCGCGGAAGGCGCCACCCTCGACGCACGCCTGACCGGCGCCACGCTGAAGGAACTGGACGAATCCGCACGCCAGATACTGCGCAGCCAGGGTGCCAACGGTGGCGTGCAGGTCAGCAACGTGACGCGCAACAGCCGCGCCTGGAACAGCGGCCTGCGCCCGGGCGACATCATCGTGGCGGGCAGCAGTGGCGAATTCGGCGACCTGCCCAGCTTCCGCGCCAGCTTCGAACGCAAACCCGAGCAGCTGGTGTTGCAGATCCTGCGAGGACGCGGCACCGGGCGCCTGCTGATGCGGTAACGCGCGGTGACGGTGCGCGGGCATAACAGCCCGTTCACCGCCGTGCATTAGAGTGGCCCCATCCCCCGCCCACAGGAGCCAACCATGACCATGCCCACCAATACCGATGCGCTGAAGTCCAACCTGGGCGAAGCCGGTTCGCATCTGGCGTCGGCCGCCGCCGCTGCAGGCGAAGCGATCAAGGGCGCCGCCAGCGCCGCGGGCGACGAACTTCGCCTGGGCAAGGCCAACGTGAAATCGGAACTGGCCGACACCGCGCTGTCCGGCATCGCCGCGGCTGAAGCCGGTGGTGGTGCTGCGCGCGAGCAGGTGGACGCGCTGATGGACAAGGGCCGCGACCTGATCGACAGCGCCGCCGACCTGATCCGCGAGCGCCCGCTCGCTTCGTTCGGCGTGGCCTTCGCGGCCGGCTGGATCATCGCCAAGCTGGCGCGCAGCGGCGGCGACAAGTAAGCCGACCGCGTGAGCGACGCGCCCCGCGAATCCGAAGCCGGTGCATCCGGCGACACGCCGCCACCGGATTTCGCCGACAGCCTGAAGCAGGTCGGCGCGGCCGGCCGTGCCGCGTACGGTTCGGCCAAGGGCACGGGCCGCGCACTGCGCGGGCTGGTGTCGGCGGATTTCGCACTGGCGCGCAGCGCCTTCGGCCGCGCCCTGGCATGGGCCTGCGTGGCCATCGTGTTCGGCGCTTCCGCCTGGCTGCTGGTGACCGGTGCGCTGATCGCACTGATGCAACGCTTTGGATTCTCCTGGCTGCAGTCGCTGTCGCTGGCGGCGTTCATCAGCCTGGCCATGACCGCGTTCGCGGCGTGGAAGGTGGGCCGCTACTTCGACTACACCGGCATGCACGCCACCCGTCGCCAGTTGGCGAAGCTGGGGCTGTTCGATGAGGACGAGGTAGTCGACGACGATCCCCCTCCCGGTACCGCGCATGATCCGCGCGCGGCCGATCACGGAGGGGCGTGATGCGCTTCGAACAGTTGCTGCAGCACGTGCAGCGTGCGGAACAGCGCGTCGAACTGCGCGCGACGCACACGCAGGTGCAGTGGATCACACTGAAGCAGTCATGGCGCGCAGGCTGGACGCCGGGGCGCATCGTCATCGCGGGCGTGGTGAGCGGCTTCCTGGTGGGCCGCGCCGAACCGCTGCGCACGCTGACCGGTGCGCGCTGGATGCAGATGTTCACCGCCGTCTCCAGTTTCCTGGCCACCGCGCAGGCGGCCGCTGCTGCCGAGACCGCCGAGCAGGCTGCTGACACAGCGCAGGATGCGCAGGAGCAGGCCGAGGGCCTGGCCGACGACGAACCGATGGTGGACGAGGCGTTCGACGAGGATGAGATCGTGGTGACCGCGCCGCGTCCGGCTGAAGCGGCGACCGAGCTGTCCGAGCGCTGAGGCGCCTGCGGGCGCTTGTAGGAGCGACGTGAGTCGCGACCGCACGCACCAAGCCCTCCTTGCGCCGAACGTGGCCGGAAAAGGCAGCGGCCTGTCCGAAGTATCCCCGACCTCTGCCTCCTCCGGTCGCGACTCACGTCGCTCCTACAAGGGTCGCTGCACAATCGCGCATCCACCTTGGCGGCCGACTGCCCATGACGACACCCGTTCCGACCGACGCGCCTCCCGCCGCGGCCACGACTCCGCCGCCGCCGCGCCCACGCGCCTCCACGCCGATGCTGGTGCTGGCCACGCTGGCCGTGGGCTACACGCTGTGGGCGGCGCAGGACCTGCTGCTGCCCGTGCTGCTGGCGATGTTCTTCGCGCTGGTCGGCAATCCGATCATCCGCGTGCTGCGCCGAATCTACGTGCCGCGCTTCCTGGGCGCGCTGGTCGTGCTGCTGGGCGGCATGGCCGCGACCGGACTGCTGGCGCACAAGATGCTGCCTTCGGCGATGGAATGGGCACAGCAGGCGCCGCGCGAGATGCGCCAGCTCGCGCCCAAGCTGCGCGAACTGACCAAGCCGGTGCAGGACGCCAACAAGGCGGCGGAGAACTTCGCCAGGGCCGCCGGCGGGCAGACCGGCAAGCAGCCGCAGGTGGTGCACACCGCACCGCAGGACGAGCCCTACCGCAAGCTGCTGGCCACGCCGCGCTTCCTTGCATCGCTGCTGGCGGTGGTGCTGCTGACGTTCTTCTTCATGGTCTATGGGGAGAACCTGCAACGCAACGCGATAGCGCTGTTGCCGGGGCGGCAGCAGAAGAAGTTCACCGTGGAGATCCTCCATTCCATCGAGCGCGAGGTATCGCGCTACGTGCTGACCATCAGCATCATCAACACCGTGGTGGGCCTGGTGTTCGCCGGGGTGCTCTACCTGCTGGGGCTGCCACTGGCGGAGGCGCTGTTGTGGGGCACGATGGCGGCGCTGTTGAACTTCGCACCCTACGTGGGCCCGCTGATTGGGATCGTGGCGATGTTGCTGGTGGGGTTCATCAGTTTCGAGGAACCGTTCCAGTCGATGCTGCCGGCGGTGGCCTACCTGGTGCTGCACACGATCGAGGGCCAGATCATCACGCCGATCATCCTGGGCCGGAGGATGGCGCTGTCGCCGCTGGTGCTGATCCTGGCGCTGATGCTGTTCGGCTGGCTGTGGGGGATCATCGGGCTGCTGTTGGCGGTGCCGCTGCTGGTGTGCGTGAAGCTGGTGCTGGCGCGGGTGGAAGGGATGGAAGGCTGGGCGCGGCTGCTGGAGTGAGCGCTGCGTGCCTGAGCCCCTCTCCCTGCGGGAGAGGGGTTGGGGTGAGGGTTGACGAAGCCCGTGCCTCTGATCGACCCCTCAGCAGCACCACATCCGCCATGGCGTTTCATTCGATGGGCTCGCCGGATGGGCCTTCTTTGTTTGAGCGTAGCGCCGCTCGCCGCGGGAGCCCCGGCACCACCGCCGGGGTTCCGAACGTATACACGCGTTTGCGCCGGCTTCCGGATTTCACCCGCCGTCGTCCCAGCGAACGCTGGGACCCATCTGCTCTCGCTTCAGGGGTTCTGGTGCTCAGGGGCAATGGATTCCAGCTTGCGCTGGAATGACGTGAAAGGGATCCGGCCTTGTAGAGCCTCACCCCAACCCCTCTCCCGCAGGGAGAGGGGCTCGATCATCGCCCATTGAAGGGTCGCCTCCCTCCCGGGTGTAAAATCCGGGCGGTGAGCTTCCCCGTCCGCGCCATCACCCTCGACCTCGACGACACCCTGTGGCCGTTCGCCCCCATCGGCGTCCGGATCGAGCGCGTGCTGGACGACTGGCTGCGCGAACACAGCCCCGCCACCGCCGCCATGTTCCCCGTCGAACGCATGCGTGCCGTGCGCGAAGAAGTCTTCGCAGCCCATCCGCAGCACAAGCACGACCTCAGCATCCTGCGCCGGATGACGCTGGAACACGCGCTGCGCGAGAGCGGCGCCGACCTGGCCCTGCTCGATCCCGCGTACGAAACCTTCTACGCCGCCCGCAACCAGGTGGAGTACTACCCCGACGCCTTCGCCGCACTGGAACGCATCGCCGCACGCCTGCCGGTCGCGGCAGTGACCAACGGCAACGCCGACCTGCAGCGGATCGGCCTGGACCATCTGTTCGTCCACAAGATCCACTCGCGCGAGCACGGTGCCGCCAAGCCGGAGGCCAGCATTTTCCATGCGGCCTGCGACCTGCTCGGCGTGCCGCCGGGCGAAGTGCTGCACGTCGGCGACCATATCGAGATGGATGTCGTGGGCGCGGTGAACGCCGGGCTGCGCAGTTGCTGGATCAACCGCCCGGAAGACCATGGCGGGCTACCGCAGAGATGGCCGCACGACGCGCTGCGCCCCGACCTGGAATTCGCCACCCTCACCGCGCTGGCCGACTGGCTGGACGCCCACCCCGACTTCGCCACGGAAAATGCCGCCGCATGAGCGCTGCCCTCGCCTATACCGACTCTTCCGCCAACGCCCGTCCTCTGCATGTCCTGGAACGCGCGCAGCTGGCCGCGTGGCGTACGACCCAGTCGGCGGCGGTCAACGCCTGGATCGATGCACAGAACTTCACGGCCTCGGCCGGCTCACTGCTGGCGTTGCCTGGCGAACAGGGGCTGGCCGGCGCGGTGATCGGCATCGGCGACGCGCTGGATCCTTATGCTTACGCGCACGCGCCGTTCGGCCTGCCGGCGGGCGACTGGGAGATCGCGGGCGAACTGCCTGCCGATGCCCGCACCGCGCTGCAGCTGGGCTGGGGTCTGGGCAGCTACAAGTTCGACCGCTACAAGCAGCCGCCGCGCAAACCCGCGCGCCTGGTGCTGCCGCAGGCCGATGCCGAAGCGCTCGACCTGCTGGCCGCCAGCCTGCAGGTGCGCGACCTGGTCAACACGCCCACCGAGCACATGGGCCCGGATGATCTGGAAGCCGCGGTGCGCGCACTGGCGGACGTGCATGGTGCGGACGTCGACGTGATCGCGGGCGACGCGCTGCTGACGCAGAACTTCCCCGCCATCCATGCGGTGGGTCGCGCCTCGCATCGTGCACCGCGCCTGATCGCGCTGCGCTGGGGCGACGCATCGCTGCCGCATGTCGCACTGGTCGGCAAGGGCGTGTGCTTCGACACCGGCGGCCTGGACATCAAGCCGGCCGATGGCATGCGCAACATGAAGAAGGACATGGGCGGCGCCGCGCACGCAATCGCGCTGGCCCGCCTGGTGATGGCACGCAAGCTGCCAGTGCGCCTGACCCTGCTGGTGCCGGCGGTGGAGAACAGCATCGGCCCGAATGCCTTCCGGCCCGGCGAAGTGATCGCCACCCGCAAGGGCGTCAGCGTCGAGATCGACAACACCGATGCCGAAGGCCGCGTGATCCTGTGCGATGCGCTGACCTATGCCGGCGAACAGTCGCCCGACCTGCTGCTGGACTTCGCCACCCTCACCGGCGCGGCGCGCATCGCGCTGGGCCCGGACCTGCCGGCGCTGTTCGCCAACGACGACGCCGTGGCGAATGACTGGATCGCCGCCGGCGAGCGCATGCGCGACCCGGTCTGGCGCATGCCGCTGTGGCGCCCGTACCTGCGCTACCTGACCAGCGGCATCGCCGATCTGGCCAATGCGGGCTCGCGCATGGCCGGCGCCGTCACCGCCGCGCTGTACCTGGAGCGCTTCGTGCCGGACGGGATGAAGTGGGCACACCTGGACGTGTACGCGTGGAACGACAGCGACCGCGCCGGCCGCCCCGCTGGTGGCGAAGCCCTCGCGCTGCGCAGCGCGTACGCGATGCTGAAGGCGCGCTACGGCGGTTGAGGTCGCCCCCTCTGTAGGAGCGACGTAAGTCGCGACCGCACGCTGTCAGCGCTCCCGTTCTTCCGGATTGCCGCTTAGCGCTCGTGCGACGCATCGTGTCTGCCGGATGGGTACGGTTGGGTTCCGGGTCTGCGGTCGCGACTTACGTCGCTCCTACAGAGGGCACTTCATTTGTTACAACCACCCGCGCTGCCGCGCGAGACGATACGCCTCGATGCGGTTGCCGACGCCCAGCTTGCCGATCGCCTCGGACAGGTAGTTGCGTACCGTGCCCTGCGAGAGGTTCAACTGCCCGGCGATCTCGCCGGCCGACTGGCCCTCGCCGGCCAGCCGCAATACCTGGCGTTCGCGGTCGTTGAGCGGATCGGCATCGGACCATGCCTCGAGCGCGAGTTGGGGATCGATGGCGCGTCCGCCGCGATGCACCTTGCGCAGCGCCTCGGCGAGATCCTCGGCTGGCGCATCCTTCAGCAGGTAACCCGAAACACCTGCATCCAGCGCGCGTCGCAGGAAGCCGCTGCGTGCGAACGTGGTGACGATGACCACCTTGCACGGCAGTTCCTGCCGCTGGATGCGCTGGGCCAGTTCCAGTCCGGTCAGGCCGGGCATTTCGATGTCGGTCACCAGCAGGTCGGGCTTGAGCCGTTGCAGTTCGCGCCATGCGGTCTCGCCATCGGCCGCGCTGCCGACGACGTCGATGTCGCTCTCCATGCCCAGCAGGGCGGTGAGCGCACCGCGCACCATGGCCTGGTCTTCGGCTAGCAGTACGCGGATCATTTGAACGCCGTCGCGGTAAGGTCGGTCGCCACGCTAGCAAATAACGTGCGCCGGGAGGGAGTGGGCACTGTTCCTTGCAGGAGCGACGTGAGTCGCGACCGCACGGCTTGGACATCCATGCATCCCGTATCAAGGGACGGGGCACACATCGCCAGGCTGTTTTCCCCTGGCGCACAAGACGTGCGGCCGCGACTCACGTCGCTCCTACAGTGCCTTCGATCGGCTTCGATGTGGCTGCGGGCGCCATCCCTTCCCCTGAAGGCAACGGCAGCGCGATCTCCACGCACGTCCCCTGCCGCAGCGTGGAGTCGATGCGCAGGCGTCCGCCGCGCGCTTCCACACGCTCGCGCATGCCGCTGAGCCCATTGCCCGGCACGGCGGCGCTGCCGACGCCGTTGTCGCGGATGCGCAGTTGCACGTGCCCGTCGCTGCAGGCCAGCGCAACCTCGGCGATCGTGGCGCGCGCGTGGCGCTGGATGTTGGTCACCGCCTCGCGCAGGCTCAGCGCAAGCACCGTCTCCAGATCGGCCGGCAACGCCATGTCCTGCGCTTCGTAGCGCAGGGTGACGCCGTCGGATTCGAGCAGCAGGCGGGCGGAGGCGAGTTCGGCCGCCAGCCCCGCCGCACGGATGCCGGTCACTGCGCGACGCACCTGCGCCAGCGCATCGCGGGCGACGCGGCTGACTTCGTTGATCTCGTTGCGGGCGGCCTGCGGGTCGCGGTCGATCAGTCGGCCGGCCAGGTCGGACTTCAACGCCACCAGCGACAGCGTATGCCCGAGCAGGTCGTGCAGGTCGCGGCCGATGCGCTCGCGTTCGGCCAGCGCGGCGAGCCGGCGCACTTCCTCGTGCGACAGTTTCAGCTCGGCACGCTTGCGCACCGTCTCGGCCTGGAAGTAGTTGCCCGTGAACACCGCCACCGACACGATCGCGGTCACCGCCGGCACGAACGCCGGGAATCCCAGCCAGACCGCCATGCCGCAGTAAGCGATGATCAGCAGGGCGAAGACTTCGAGCCGGATCCACATCGACCCCGGCATCAGCGCCACAAAGGCCGCCGCGTAGATGACGTAGGTGTTGGAGAACGCATTGAACGGCATCAGTCCGTAGCCCAGCGCCGCGATGCCCAGCGTGCACAGCACGCGTGCCAGCGCGCTGCCGCGGTAGGCCAGGAAGTACATCGGCAGGAACACGGCGATGGACGCCAGCGTCGGCCACAGGTACCAGCTCACGCCCTCGCCCCAGTCGGCGTTGGACGGCACCAGCACCGGGACGAACAGGAACACCAGGTAGCCCAGCAGGAAGATGGGCATCCAGCCCAGGCCCAGCGCTTCGGGCACCAGGCGGTCGCGCAGTCGCGTCAGCGTGGACAGCAGGGGCGACGAAAGATGTTTCATGGACGACTCCTTGCGCCGGCGATCCGGCTCACTGCACCAGGCGGCGGCGGGCCAGCACGAAGAACACGGCGGTGATGGCGGCCAGTACGGCCACGTGCAGCCCCAGCGGACGCCCCGTGCCCGCGCCGACGGCCTGTTGCGCGATGTGCGCCAGATGATACGCCGGCCACACCGGCGCGATGGTCTGCAGCACCGACGGCAGCATCGTGAGCGGCACCCACAGGCCCGACAGGAACGCCATGGGCAGATAGATGAGATTGATCAGCGCAGGAGCACCGCGTCCGCTGACCAGCGTGCCCAACCACAGGCCGAGCGCGCTGAAGGGCAGCACGCCGACCAGGCAGGTGGTGGCCCACGCGATCCACTGCGTGGCCGACAGCTGCACGCCGGCCACGCCGGCCGCGAGCGTGGCCAGCAGCGCCAGGATGATCGCGGCGAACAGCAGCGCCATCGCCATCTTCGCCACCAGATAGGCGCCCGGCGGCATAGGCTGCGCGCGCTTGAGCGTCAGCAGGCCCTGCTCGCGATCCATCGCGACGGTCACGCCGAAACCGAACAGCGCCACGCCGATCACCCCGAACACGCCATAGCCCGCCAGCATGTACTGCGCGACGGCCGGACCGCCCTTGCCACCGAGCAGCACACCGAACAGCAGGTAGAACACGGGCGGGAACAACAGGCACGGCAACGAGAACGACGGCGTGCGCAGCAGGCGGAGGAATTCGTAGCGCGCTTCGAGCACGTACGCGCGGGTGGAGGAGAACGGAACAGGAGCGATGGTGTCCATCAGGCGGCTTCCTTCTGTGCATCGCGGGTCAGGGCAAGGAACGCATCGGCCAGGCCGGCGCGCTGTACTTCCAGGTCGGACAGGGTGGCGTCCTCGGCCAGGAGGCGGCGCACGATGGGCTCGGCGGCTTCGGCGACGATCTCCAGCCGTTCGCCATCGTGCAGCGCGGCCTGCACGCCCGGCCATGCCTGCACGCGAGCCACCGGCACCGCGCTGACGCAGCGGATGCGGCGGTGCGCAACGGTGGCGCGGATCTGTGCCACCGACCCCTCCGCGATGACACGCCCGTGATTCACTACCACCACGCGGTCGGCGAGTGCTTCGGCTTCTTCCAGGTAATGCGTCGTCAGCAACACCGCGCACCCCTGCGCGCTGAGTTCGCGGATCGCCTTCCACAACGTCTGCCGCGCATCGATGTCCAGCCCCGTGGTGGGTTCGTCGAGGAACAGCAGGTCCGGGCGGCCGCAGACGGCCAGCGCGAACTGCACGCGGCGCTGCTGGCCACCGGACAGCTGGCCGTATCGGCGTTGCAACAGGCCATCCAGCCCCGCCAGCGCGACGAGATCAGCCACGCTGCGCGGCTGCGGGTAGTAGCTGCGCGTCAGGTCGATCAGCTCGCGTACCTTCAATGTGTCGGGCACGGCGGCAGCCTGCAGCATGACGCCCGCGCGACGGCGCGCCTCCAGCACCTGCGGCGGCAGGCCGAACAATTCGGCCGTGCCGGCATCCGGACGCTGCAGGCCGAGCAGCAGGCTGATCGCCGTGGTCTTGCCGGCGCCGTTCGGACCGAGCAATGCGAGCACCTGGCCGGCGGGCAGCGCCAGATCCAGGCCGTCCAGCGCCAGCGTCCTGCCGTAGTGGTGGCGCACGCCGCGCAGGCGGGCCAGCGGGGCGGAGGTCAGGCTTGCCACGTTCATGCGAGGATCCCGTCGGAAGGTGTCGCCATCGTGCCCCTGTGTGCCGACCGTGATGAGTGTGCCCTCTCAGGCGAATCAGGTGACAGGTGTCACTGGGATGAGGGCTGGAGCCAGCGCAGGATGTGCAGCCTGGCGGGTTCGGGATCCGCCTTCGCCGCATGAAGTGACTTCCGGCAACTAGGCTTCCGTTACTCTTGCTGGTCACACTTCCCCGCATTCACCGTCTGGATACGCATGAACACGTCTGCCGACCTGCTGAAGGAACTCCGCATCGACCGCAAGGCGCCGCCGCCGGCCCCGCCGTCGCGCCGTGGCCTGTGGATCACGCTGGGCGTGGTCATCGCCCTGCTGGTGCTGGCGGCCGCGGGCTGGGCGTTCTTCGCCCGGGAGAAGCCGATCGAAGTACGCACCGCGCCAACGGTCGCGCTGGGCAACGGCGGTGCGGCGGCTTCGGTGCTGGATGCTTCCGGTTATGTGGTCGCCCGGCGCATGGCCACGGTGTCGGCGAAGATCACCGGCAAGGTGCGCGAGGTGCTGATCGAGGAAGGCATGAAGGTCGAGGCGGGCCAGGTGATGGCCACGCTGGACCCGGTCGATGCCGACGCCAGCCGTGCGCTGTCGCAGGCGCAGGTCGAATCGGCGCGCTCGCAGGTGGCCAACGTGCAGGCGCAGCTGACCGAAGCCGAAGCCAACGCGCGCCGTTTGTCCTCGCTGGTGCAGCAACAGTTGGTCGCCCGCTCGCAGTACGACCAGGCCGTTGCCACGCGCGACGCCCTGCGCGCACAGATGCAGGCCGCGCAGCGCAACGTCACCGTGGCCAGCCGCAGCCTGGCGATTTCCGACAACGGCGTGGACAACACCATCGTGCGCGCGCCGTTCGCCGGCGTGGTCATCGCCAAGGCCGCGCAGCCGGGCGAGATCGTCTCGCCGCTGGCCACCGGCGGCTTCACCCGCACCGGTATCGGCACCATCGTCGACATGGAATCGCTGGAAGTGGAAGTGGAGGTCAACGAATCCTTCATCGGTCGCGTGCAGCCGAAGATGCCGATCCAGGCCACGCTGAATGCCTACCCGGACTGGCAGATTCCCGGCGAAGTGATCGCCATCATTCCCACCGCCGACCGCAGCAAGGCCACGGTGAAGGTGCGCGTGGCGCTGAACGTCAAGGATCCTCGCATCGTGCCCGACATGGGCGTGCGCGTGAGCTTCCTGGAATCGGCCAAGCCGCAGGCCACGCAGGCACCGAAGGGCGTGCGCGCACCGGCCGCCGCCATCAGCGAACGCGACGGCGCCCAGGTGGCGTTCGTGGTGGGCGATGAAGACACAGTGGAACAGCGCACGGTGAAGGTCGGCGGCAAGCTCGGCGACGACGTCCAGGTGACCGACGGCCTGATCGCCGGCGAGACCGTCGTCATCGACGCCCCGGCCGAACTGAAGGACGGCGCCAAGGTGAAGCTGGCCGAGGAAGCCGAGTAAGGCCCCGCTGCAACGGCGCGCGTGAGGAAACCCACGCCGCGACGAATCACCGGGTAGTTGCTGGTTGCCTTTGCTCTTGCCCTACCTGGACCCCTGAGGTCCGGCAGGCACGGCAGGTCAAACCCCGCAGGGGCGGCGCGCAGGACGCGCGCCGTTTCCGGATGACACAGGATGTGTCTTCCGGAAATTCCTGCCGGGACTGCGCACCCGTCGCGACGCGACGGGCGGACCGCCGGGGTGTGCTTTCTTTGGTCCTTTCTTTGCACAAGCAAAGAAAGGACGCCCCGCGGCGAGCGCACATGAGCAACTGACGTTTTCCCCAGAGCGCAACCCGCATCAAGCACGTCCAGCAAACAATCGACATCGTGTCGATAACCGCTTCCCCGCTTCGTCGTACTAAAGACTTCGCACCACCGCCCATCAGGTCAGAACCCGCCCTGATTGCCCGCAATGATCACCGTCCCGCGCACACCATTCCCGAACACCACCGAAGGAAAACGCCCATGTCCTCCCTGGTCTCCCTCCGCAACCTCACCAAGACCTATCAGCGCGGCCCCGAAAAGGTGCAGGTGCTGCATGGCATCGACCTGGACATCCCGCACGGCGACTTCGTCGCGCTGATGGGTCCGTCCGGCTCGGGCAAGACCACCCTGCTGAACCTCATCGGCGGCCTGGACACGCCCAGCGACGGCGAGATCGAGATCGAGGGCCAGCGCATCGACCGCATGAACGACGGCCAGCTGGCGCACTGGCGCAGCTCGAACGTCGGCTTCGTGTTCCAGTTCTACAACCTGATGCCGACGCTGACCGCGCAGCGCAACGTCGAGCTGCCGCTACTGCTGACCAAGCTGGGCGCGGCGCAGCGCAAGCGCAATGCCGAGATCGCGCTGCAGCTGGTGGGCCTGGCCGACCGCAAGGCGCACCGCCCCAACGAACTGTCCGGCGGCCAGCAGCAGCGCGTGGCCATCGCGCGCGCCATCGTCTCCGACCCGACCTTCCTGATCTGCGACGAACCGACCGGCGACCTCGACCGGCATTCGGCCGAGGAAATCCTCAACCTGCTGCAGATGCTCAACAAGGAACACGGCAAGACCATCATCATGGTCACGCACGATCCGAAGGCAGCCGAATACGCCACCCACACCATCCACCTGGACAAGGGCGAACTGGCCGATGCTCCGGCCGGCGCGCACTGACCGGAGGCGGCCATGAAATATTTCTCGCTGATATGGTCGGCGCTGTTCCGCAGCAAGACGCGGACATTGCTGACCCTGCTCTCGGTGGTAGCGGCTTTCCTTCTGTTCGGCCTGCTGGACTCGGTGCGCGTGGCGTTCAATTCCGGCGGCAGCGTGGCCGGCGCGGACCGCCTGGTCGTGGCCTCGCGGCTGTCGATCACCCAGATGCTGCCATACAGCCTGTCGACCCGCATCGACGCCACGCCGGGCGTGAAGAAGAGCGCCTACGCCGCCTGGTTCGGTGGCATCTACAAGGATCCCAAGAACTTCTTCCCCAACTTCTCGGTCGGTCCGGGCTACATGGAGATGTATCCGGAATACATCATCGATCCCGCGCAGCTGAAGGCCTGGGAGGCCGACCGTACCGGCGCCATCGTCGGCGAGAACCTGGCCAAGCGCTTCGGCTGGAAGGTCGGCGACACCATCCCGCTGCAGGCGACGATCTTCCCGCAGAAGGACGGCAGCAACGCGTGGCCGCTCACGCTGCGCGGCACGTTCAAGCTCGCCGACAGCAAGCGCAAGGGCGAGGAGAACCAGTTGCTGTTCCACTGGAAGTACTTCGACGAGGCCAACCAGTACGTCAACGGCCAGATCGGCTGGTACATGGTCAAGCTGGACAACGTGAACCATGCGACGCGCGTGGCCAATGCCATCGATGCGATCTCGGCCAACTCGGCGCACGAGACCAAGACCCAGACCGAGCAGGCCTTCAACCAGTCCTTCGCCAAGCAGTTCGCCGACATCGGCCTGATCGTCACCGCGATCATGGCGGCGGTGTTCTTCACCCTGCTGCTGCTGACCGGCAACACGATGGCACAGGCGGTGCGCGAGCGCGTCCCCGAACTCGCCGTGCTGAAGACGCTGGGCTTCACCAACGGCACGGTGCTGGTACTGGTGCTGGTGGAATCGGTGCTGCTGATCGTGCTGGGTGGCGTGCTGGGCATGGCGATCGCCTCGGCCATCATTCCGGTGGTCAGCGGCGCCAGCAACGGCATGATCGCGCTGCCGACCATCCCGGCGCAGACGTGGGCGGTGGGACTTGGATTGATGGTCGCGATCGGCTTGATCGTCGGCGCCTTGCCGGCGACCCGCGCGATGCGCCTGAAGATCGTCGATGCATTGGCCGGCCGCTGACAGGAGACATGACATGAAGAAACAATGGCTGGGTAATCTCATCTCCATCGTGGCGCTGGTCGTCGGACTCGGCGTGTGGATCGTGCTGCCATGGTTCGCGGTGCTGGGCATCGCGGTGGCGCTGGTGCTGTGGCTGTTCCTCACCCGCAGCGGGCGGTTGTCGCTGGAGGCCGCGAAGATCGGCATCGCCAGCCTGCCGCAGCGCTGGGGCGCGTCCTCGGTGATCGTGGTCGGCATCGCCGGCGTGGTCGGCGTACTGGTGGCGATGCTGGCGATGGGCGAAGGCTTTTCGGCCACGCTCAAGCAGACCGGTGGTGAAGACACCGCCATCGTGCTGCGGGGCGGCTCGCAGGCCGAGACCAACTCGGTCATCAGCCGCGACCAGGTGCCGCTGATCTCCACGCTGGCCGGCGTCGCCAAGGGCAAGGATGGTCGCGCGCTGTTGTCGCCGGAACTGTCGCAGATCGTCAACCTGCCGACGGCCAGCACAGGCGAGGACGCCAACGCGCAGTTCCGTGGCGTCAGCGAAGCCGCGTGGTCGATCCGCCCGCAGGTGAAGCTGACCGAAGGCCGCAAGTTCAACGTCGGCGTGCGCGAGATCGTGGTCGGCCAGGGCGCGAAGGGCCAGTATCGCGGCCTTGATGTCGGCAAGACGCTCAAGCTGGGCAACCAGGAATGGACGGTGGTCGGCGTGTTCGCCTCCGGCGACGCGCACGACTCGGAGCTGTGGACCGACATCGACACTTTGTCGTCGGCGTACGACCGCCGCGCCTACCAGTCGGTCACGGTGCGCACGGAAGGCAAAGCGGGCTTCGACCAGTTCAAGCAGGCGATGGAGAACGACCCCCGCCTGAAACTGGATGTGCTGACCACGCGCGACTACTACACCAAGCAGTCGACGGGCCTCAACACGCTGATCAAGGTGCTCGGTACCGTCATCGGCACCATCATGGCGATCGGCGCGGTGTTTGGCGCGCTCAACACCATGTATGCCGCTGTCGCCGGCCGCGCGCGCGAGATCGCCACGATGCGTGCGATCGGCTTCCGCGGCCTGCCGGTGGTGATGGCGGTGATGCTGGAAACCATGCTGCTGGCGCTGCTCGGCGGCGTGCTCGGCGGACTGATCGCCTGGGTCGTGTTCAACGGCTACAGCGTGGCCACGCTGGGCAGCAACTTCAGCCAGGTGGTGTTCCAGTTCAAGGTCACGCCGGAACTGCTGTGGAGCGGCCTGAAGTGGGCACTCGGCATCGGCCTGGTCGGCGGGCTGTTCCCGGCACTGCGTGCGGCACGCCTGCCGATCACTCAGGCTCTGCGAGCAATCTGATGCATGTCGAGGGGGTGCCGGCGTAAGCCGGCACCCTTGTCACACCGGCGGATCGAGC
This sequence comes from uncultured Pseudoxanthomonas sp., assembly GCA_966210745.1. GTDB lineage: Bacteria > Pseudomonadota > Gammaproteobacteria > Xanthomonadales > Xanthomonadaceae > Pseudoxanthomonas_A. The sequence continues at coordinate 130,876 of CBIHLJ010000005.1, read as the reverse complement.
CACCCTCGCGACACAGCCACACCCACATCCTCCGGTGTGTCGATGTCGACACCCAGATCCGGTGCCTCGCAGGCGATGACGTCGGCACCCGCGGCATTCAGCACGTCACGCAAGCCGCAATCTCCCTGCACGGCCAGTGCGGCACGCAGCATCTTCGGTGCGACGACAGCAGGAACACCCACGCGGTCGCCGAGACGCGTCGCAGCGGAATTCGACCGCGCTCGACGAGATGCCTCCAGCAGTGCCTGAAGGTGTGCGGAATCCAGTGCGGGCTGGTCGCAGGTCAGGAGCAGCGTCGCATGAGCATGCGTATCGAGCGAATCCGCGGCGATGCGTACGCTTCCTGCCAGCCCCTCACTCCATCGCGCGTTGACCAGGCATTCCACAGGCAAGTCGCGCACCGCGACGGCGATGTCGTCCGCGCAGGCCCCCACGATCACCAGCACACGCGACGCGCCCGACGCCAACGCAAGCCGCGCCGCACGATGCACCAGCGTCTCGCCATCCCGCGTTAGCAGTTGTTTCGGCCGTCCCAGTCGCGTACTGCCGCCGGCCGCCAGCACGACCGCCGCATGCGACCCGTTCATGCCGACTCGCCGTAATGCCATGCCTGCAGTTGCGCCGCGATGCTCAGCGCGATCGCCTCCGGGCCCTGCCCGCCCAGCTTCAACCCGATCGGCGAACGCAGCCGCGGCGACAGCAGCGCATGCAGGTGTGCGGGAATCACCCGCAACAGATCCTCGCGCCGCCGCACCGGGCCCAGCAGGCCGACGAAGGGAATGGCGGTGTCCGCCAGTGCGGCCAGCGCTTCGCGGTCGTGTTCGAAGTGATGGTGCATCACCAGCGCGGCATCCGGCGCTGGTCGCAGGCTGCGCAATGCGTCCTCGGGACCCTGCATCAGCCATGCATCGGCGATCTCCCCGGCGGGAATCCAGCGCGCGCGCCGTTCCACCACCGTGACATGCCAGCCAATCTGTCGCAGCCACGCCACCAGCATCCGTGTTTCGGGGCCGGCACCGAAGATCACCGCACGCGGTGGAGGCGGCACCGTCACTTCGCCGACGATGTTCCCCGCAACGGATGCGGCGACGGGAAGTACCCACGTCCGCTCCATGTCGCCAGTGCACGCGGACACACCACCTTCTGCGTTGAGCCGCAACGACAACGCACCCGCGCCCTGCCACCACGCGTGCACCAGCTGCGACCAACCCGGCAGACGATCCAGCGGCAGCAGCGCCAGGCGCAGCCGCCCGCGGCACCCGACTGCCGAGCCCGCGAACAGGTCCTCGTCGTCGCGCGTGTCGATCTCCATCGCATCGAGATGGCCGCCGGCCACCGCATGCCGCGCGCGGCGCGCGATTTCCGGCTCCAGGCAACCGCCGCTCAGCCAGCCGGTCTGCGTGTCATCAGCAGCGAATACAGCCATCGCCCCCTGCCGCACATAGGTCGAGCCTTCGGTGGCGAGGACGACGACCAGCGCGCTGCCGTCGCCTTCATCACTGGCGCGCGCGGACACTTCCAGCGGATGGCGATGGACCGACATGCGCGCCACGATGGCGCAAGCACCGGGCAGAAGGCAACGGTCCGCAGACCCTCTGGGCCATCAGGCAAGCATGGCGCAGGATCGTGCAAGCCGTGGCCTCCACTTCCACTGGCACGCCACGGGGGCACGGAGTATCGTCATCCGGTCCCACGCCGCCGCCAGGGAGACACCATGAAGTTGAACGTCAATGGATCGGAGCGCGAAGTCGACGCGACCGACGACATGCCACTGCTCTGGGTCCTGCGCGACCTGATGGGCCTCACCGGTACCAAGTTCGGTTGCGGCATCGCCCAATGCGGCGCCTGCACGGTGCATGTCGATGGCTCGCCGCTCCGTGCCTGCATCACGCCCGCGTCCGCCGTCGCCGGCAAGAAGATCACCACCATCGAAGGCCTGTCCGCCGACGGCTCGCATCCCGTGCAGAAGGCATGGGCGGAGCTGGACGTGGTGCAGTGCGGTTACTGCCAGTCCGGCCAGATCATGTCGGCGGTGGCATTGCTCGCCGTGGTGCCCACGCCGACTGACAGCGACATCGACCAGGCGCTCTCCGGCAACCTGTGCCGCTGCGGCACGTACCAGCGCATCCGCGCCGCCGTGCATCGCGCGGCGGAACTGGGCAAGGCCTGATCCCACACCGCCACGGCATGGTATGCCGTGGCTCCGATCCGATGTTCGACGGAGATCGTGCCCGTGAACCTTGAACTGAAATCCTCGCGCCGCGGCTTCCTGCGCTCCACCGCCCTGGTGGGCGGCGGACTGGTCATCGCCATCGCCGTGCCCGGCGCCCGTCGCTTCGCCTGGGCCCAGGAAGCGCAACCTGCGGCGGTCGCGGCGTTCGCGCCGAACGCGTTCCTGCGCATCGCGGCGGATGATTCGATCACCGTGCTGCTCGCGCATGCCGAGATGGGCCAGGGCATCTGGACCACGCTGCCGATGCTGATCGCCGAAGAGTTGGATGCCGACTGGTCGAAGATCCGTGTCGAGCACGGCCCGGCGGACAAGGCCTACACCAGTCCGGTGTTCGGCATGCAGGGCACCGGCGGCTCGACGACGACGTGGTCCGAGTTCGACCGCTACCGTCAGGCCGGTGCCGTCGCCCGCGCCCTGTTGCTGCAGGCCGCTGCAGCACGCCTCAACGTGCCGGTGACCGAACTGCGTACCGAGAACGGCGCCGTGGTGTCCGGCAGCCAGCGCCTGCGCTACGGCGAACTCGCCGATGCCGCCGGCAAACTGCCGCCGCCCGATCCGAAGACGCTGACGCTGCGCGACCCCAAGGACTGGAAGCTGATCGGCAAGGCGACCAAGCGGCTGGACACGCCGGAGAAGATCACCGGCAAGGCCGTATTCGGCATGGACATCCAGTTCGACGGCCTGCTGACCGCGGTGGTGCTGCGCTCGCCGGTATTCGGCGGCAAGGTCAAGGCCTTCGACGCCACCGCCGCGCGTGCCGTGCCCGGCGTGCGCGACGTGGTGCAGGTGCCCAGCGGCGTGGCCGTGGTGGCGAACCACTTCTGGGCGGCGAAGCTGGGCCGCGACGCCTTGCAGGTGGTGTGGGAGGCCGGCGAAGGCGCCAAGCTGGACAGCACCGCGTTGCGGGAGCAGTTCTCGCAACTGGCGACCGAGGAGGGACCGACTGCCGTGCGTGCCGGTGATGTCATCGCCGAACTCGGCAAAGCCGCGAAGACGGTCGATGCCGAATACGCCGTGCCCTACCTCGCCCACGCGGCGATGGAACCGCTGAACTGTACCGTCAAGATCGCCGACGGCGAGTGCGACATCTGGTGCGGCACGCAGTTCCCCACCCTGGACCAGAACAGCACCGCGAAGATCCTCGGTATTCTTCCGGAGAAGGTCCGCATCCACACGCCTTTCCTGGGCGGGGGATTCGGCCGCCGCGCCACGCCCGATTCTGACGTCGTGTCGGAGGCCGTGCACGTGGCCAAGGCCGCGAAGGCGCCGGTCAAGACGGTGTGGACACGCGAGGACGACACGCGCGGCGGTTACTACCGTTCGGCGTTCGTCGAGAAGATCAAGGTCGGCCTCGATGAGGATGGCCTGCCAATGGCATGGCATCAGGTGATGGTGGGCCAGTCGATCATGGCCGGCACCTTCATGGAAGCGATGATGGTCAAGGACGGCATCGATACCACCTCGACCGAAGGCGTCGCCAACTCGCCCTACGTGCTCGGCACGCCCGCGCACCGGGTGGACCTGCATTCGCCGAAGACCGGCATCCCTGTGCTGTGGTGGCGCTCGGTGGGCCACAGCGTCAACGGCTTCGTGATGGAGAGCGTCGTCGACGAACTGGCGCATGCGGCCGGCAAGGATCCGCTGGAGTACCGGCGTGCCCTGCTGAAAGATCATCCGCGCCATCTGGCCGCGCTGAACCTGGCCGCGGAAAAAGCGGGCTGGGCGACGCCCGCCACCCAGGGACGCGGGCGCGGCATCGCCGTGCACGAGTCGTTCGGCAGCTACGTCGCGCAGGTGGCCGAAGTCTCCGTCGAGGACGGCCAGATCCGCGTGCACCGGGTGGTCTGCGCGATCGATTGCGGCGTAGCGGTCAATCCGTCCGCGGTGGAAGCGCAGATGGAGTCCGGCATCGTGTTCGGACTCGGCGCGACGCTGCATTCCGCGCTGACACTCAAGGAGGGCCAGGTGCAGGAATCCAACTACCACGACTACCGCGTGCTGCGCATGCACGAGATGCCGAAGATCGAGGTCCACATCGTACCGAGTACCGACAGGATGGGCGGCGTGGGCGAACCCGGCACGCCGCCCATTGCGCCCGCCGTGGCCAACGCCGTGTTTGCCCTGACCGGACAGCGGTTGCGCGAACTTCCCCTGCAACTGCCCGTTGCTGCCACCCCCGCACCGACCGTCTGAGGAGACCGCCATGCGCATCGCGCTGATGTCGTTGACCGTTCTCCTGCTCACCGCCTGCGGCCCCCGCATCAGCGAGGAGCAGAAGGCGCAGGCGCTGACCGCCTTCGCCACCATCGAGAAGGTGTTCCAGCACCCCCGCTGCAGCAACTGCCATATTCCGGGCGACCAGCCGTTGCAGTTCGATGCGCAGACACCGCATGCGATGAACGTGGTGCGTGGTCCGGAAGGCAAGGGCGCGCCCGGGCAACCGTGCTCGACCTGCCACAACGAAGCCAATCCGCCGGCCAGCTACGGGCCGCATGCACCGCCGGGGGCGCCGCACTGGTCGCTGCCGCCGCCGGACCACAAGATGGCCTGGATCGGCCTGCCCGCCGATCAGCTGTGCGCGATGATCCAGGACAAGAAGCGCAATGGCGGCCGCGACTTCGCTGCGCTTACCAAGCACGTGGCGGAAGACAAGCTGGTGCTCTGGGGTTGGAATCCCGGAGGCGAACGCGCGCCCGTGCCTGTGCCGCACGACCAGTTCGTTGCCGCATTCAAGACCTGGGCGGATGCAGGTGGACCCTGCCCTGCGCCGGCTACGCAAGGCTAGGACGCAGGCGCCCCAGCACCCTCGTAGAGCCGAGCTCGCTCGGCTCACACCCTCGGTCCGACGAGCAACGGAGCAGGCTCAGCGCTAAGCCGCCGCCATATCCCGGCGACGCGCGCGCCACAGGCCGTCGCTGGCGAAGATCAGCAGCCCCGTCCAGATGGACGCGAAGCCGATCGCACGCCCGATGCCGAACGCCTCCTGGAACACCAGCACGCCGATCAGGAACTGGATGCTCGGCGCGATGTACTGCAACAGGCCCACCACCGACAACGGAATGCGCCGCACGCCATAGGCGAAACCGATCAGCGGCACAGCCGTCACCACGCCGCCGAACACCAGCAACAGGTCGTTCTTCCAGCCATAGCCGCTGACGAAGCCGCCGCCGTGGCCGAACTCGCCCCACACGACGTACGCCAGCGCAGGCAGGAACAGGTACAGGCTCTCCACGCCCAGCCCGGCCACCGGATCCACCGCGACCAGCTTGCGCACCAGCCCGTACAGGCCGAACGAGAACGCCAGCCCCAGCGCGATCCACGGCGGCGAACCCGCCTGCAGCGTCAGCCAGGCCACGCCGGCCAGGGCGAAGCCCACCGCGACCCACTGCGCAGGCGTCAGGCGCTCGCGCAGTACCAGCACGCCCAGCACCACGTTGATCAGCGGATTGATGAAATAACCCAGGCTGGTTTCCACCACATGGCCCTCATTCACCGCCCAGATGTAGAGGCCCCAGTTGAAGGCAATCAGCAGACTGCTGATACCCAGCCACGGCACGGCGCGCGGTTGCGCGCGCACCTGCCTCCACCAGCCGCGTCCGTTCTTCAGCAGCAGCCAACCGATCACCAGCACGGCGCTCCACACGATGCGGTGCGCGATGATCTGGAACGATGGCACCGCCTTGAGCAGATGCCAGTACAGCGGCACCACGCCCCAGATCAGGAACGTGCCGGCGGTGATCGCCAGCCCTTTGCGGTCGATGGCTGCCGCACTCATTTCGCTTGCCGCGCACGCGCCAGGGTGATGACCACCACGCCCGCCAGGATCACCACCATGGCGCCGATATCGTGCGAAGTGAACGTCTCGCCGGCAATGAAGGAACCCAGCGCCACCGCGATCACCGGATTGACGTAGGCATAGCTGCCCACCAGCACCGGACGCGCGTGATGCAGTAACCAGACGTAGGCGGTGAACGCGATGATCGAGCCGAACACCGCCAGGTACGCGACCGCCAGCGCGCCGCTGAGCGTCCAGTCCGCCGTGTGGAATCGTTCGCCGTGCAGCAGCCCGGCAACCACCAGCATCACGCCCGCGGCCAGCATCTGCGCCGCGGCCGTCATGAACGGCGACGGCAGATCGCGGCCACGCGACCACACCGAGCCGTAGGCCCACGCAATCGGCGCGATCAGCAGCAACACCAGGCCGACCGGCGAACCCGTGAGCGAGCTGCCCGCATTGAGCCACACCACGCCAGCGAAGCCGACGATGATGCCCAACCACTCGCCCTTTGTCGGATGCTGGCCACGCATGGCACCGAACAACCCCATCCACAACGGCATCGATGCCACCGCGACGGCGGCCAGGCCGGACGACACCGTCTGTTCGGCCAGCACCACCATGCCGTTGCCCATCAGCAGCAGCAACGCACCCATCACCAGCAGGTTTTTCCATTGCGTACGCGTGGGGGGCGCGACGCCGCGCCACAGCAGGAACAGGAACATCACCAGGCCGGCAACGACGAAACGGCTGCCGGATACCATCAGCAGCGGCGGGAAGCCGCCTTCCAGCGCGAAGCGGATACCCAGGTAGGTCGAGCCCCAGACCACATAGACGATGGCCAGGGCGGCAGCGACGGCTAACCCGCCACGCGCGGGTGCGGCGGCGGAAACGGATGAGGTCATGGGGGGAACCGTGGGGAGTGCGGTATGAGGTAATTCTAGGCCAGGCGCGGACCGAAGGCATGGCGAAAATGTCCTCGTCCGTTTGAAACCTTTCCGGCCCGGCTTGAATTGCGTTCAAGCCTGTTGTCGAACCGGTGGACTCGGTTGTTGGAGCGACGTCAGTCGCGGCAAGGGCGCGGGACAGACCCGATGCCCGACCGCAACACGGAGGCTCCCACGGTTGGACTTCTCGACCCGGTCAAGCTTTCCGACATGAGCACCCATCGCGTCTGACGTCGCTCCCACAGCGCATGCAGCTCAGCCGCGCTCGCGCGCCAGCAACTGCTGTTTGCGCGGCAAGCCCCAGCGATAGCCACCGAGCGAGCCATCGCCCCGGATCACGCGATGGCAGGGAACGACCACCGCGATGCGGTTGCGCGCGCATGCGCTGGCCACGGCGCGTGCCGAGCGCGGCGCGCCCAGCGATTCCGCCAGCCCGGCATAGCTGACGGTCTCACCCGCCGGAATCTTCATCAGCGCGTCCCACACGCGCTGCTGGAAGCCGGTACCCAGCAGGTCCACCGGCACCTCGGCGTCTCCACCCGCCAACCGTTCCGCCACCGCACGCAGACGCGGTGCAAGGAAGTCGTCCCGACCCGCCTCGACACGCTCGAGCTGTGCCAGAGGAAACTCCTCGCGCAGCCGCCGCTCCAGCGCATCGTCGTCGCCACCCAGTTCCACCGCACAGATGCCACGCTCGGTGGCGGCCACCAGCGTGCGGCCGAGCACGGTGTCGACGAGGGTCCAGCGGATCGCAACGCCACGGCCGCCGGCGCGATAGATGGCCGGCGTCATGCCGAGTTTCGCCGCGCCCTGCTCGTACAATCGCGACGGCGAACCATAGCCGGCGTCGTACAGCGCGGTGGTGACATCGCGCCCTTCGCGCAGGGCACTCTTCAGCGTGCCAAGTTTCTTGCGCGCCAGATACTCGGCGGGACTAAGGCCGAAGCGCGCGCGGAAACGACGCTGCAGATGCGAAGCACTGAGGCCGGTCTGCGCGGCCAGATCCGACAGTGAGGGTTCACCCTCGTCGAGCAGGCGACGCGCCAGATCCAGCGGATCGGCAGCGACGGCGATGGGAGCGGGGAGTGATCGGCGCGGCATGGTGTCCATGCGCCCAGACTACGGCGCGCGCGACGGTGGGACTATCCGGATCTTGTGCTGCGGCCACGGAGAGTCGAGCTTGTTCGACTCTCCGTGCAACCGCAACGGAGCAAGCAACAACAGCGGCGCAAGCTCCGCTCTACTTCACTCCGCCCAGAGGCCAGGACCCGGCGAATCGGGCAGCACCTGCGCCGACAGTTTGCGGTCCTGGCCCAGGACGCTGATGGCGTCGGAGAGGATGGCGGCGGATTCGCGCAGCAGCGGATCCGGACGCTTGTCGACCAGCTTCTCGCGTTGCGCATCCTTCACGATGTCGCGCTCGGAAGCACCCAGCCCGTCATCGGCCAGGTCCTCGGCCAACGGATCCAATGCCAGGCCCAGCGCCTTGCGCTCGGCCTGCCGCTGCTTGCGCTGCGCTTCCTGGCGGTCACGCTCCGCGCGGCGTTCGGCCTCGTTGAGCGAAACATATTTCTTCGCCGCTTCGGCACGGAACTGGGCGACGTCTTCCGACCACCACTGGAACTCCTTGTCCTTGGCCGAACGCGCCGCGTGCAGGGCCTCCAGGCGGGGCAGCAACGGCGCGAAGTTGCCGTACTGCGTGTGTGGCACGGCAGCGATGCGGGTCCACGGCAGTGCATTGTCGTAGGTGTTCTCGCCGTACTCGCTGGCGTCCACGCTGACCGGGAACGCGATGTCCGGTACCACGCCCTTGTGCTGGGTGCTGCCACCCGCCACGCGGAAGAACTGTGCGATGGTCAGCTTCACCGAACCGAAGCGCGGCGCTTCGTTGGCAGGCCAGCGGTCCAGGTCGACCATGTTCTGCACCGTGCCCTTGCCGAAGCTGGTTTCACCGATTACCAGGCCGCGGCCGTAATCCTGGATGGCACCGGCGAAGATCTCCGAGGCCGAGGCCGAGCCGCGATTGATCAGCACCGCCAGTGGACCTTCCCAGGCCACACCGGTCTTGCGGTCACTGTTGACGGTCACGCGGCCACCCGACTCGCGCACCTGCACGACCGGACCCTTGTCGATGAACAGGCCGGTGAGTTCGACCGCCTCGTCCAGCGAGCCACCGCCGTTGTTGCGCAGATCCATGATGACGCCATCCACGCCCTGTGCCTTGAACTGCACCAGCAGCTTGGCGATGTCGCGGGTGGCGGAATTGAAGTCGTTCGGGTTGCGGCGACGGCCTTCGAAATCCTGGTAGAACGCCGGCAGCTTGATCACGCCGATGCGGCGCCCGGCCTCGCCCGCGCTGGCCGGCAAGGTGATGGTTTCCGCCTTCGCGGCCTGCTCTTCCAGCTTGACCTTCTGGCGCGTGATGGTGACCTGCGCATGCTTGCCATCGATGCCGGCCTCGACCGGGATGTACTCGATGCGGACCTGGGTGTCCTTCTTGCCACGGATCTGCGCCACGACGTCGTCGATGCGCCAGCCGATCACGTCGGTCAGCGGCCCGGACTTGCCCTGCCCGACGGCGACGATGCGGTCGCCCACCTTGAGCTTGCCGCTCAGGTCGGCCGGACCGCCCGGCACGATCTCGCGGACCGCGACCAGATCGTCCTGCCGCTGCAGCACGGCGCCGATGCCTTCCAGCGAGAGCGACATCGACTGGTTGAAGTTCTCCGCCGTGCGCGGCGTGAAGTAATCCGTGTGCGGATCGATCGCACTGGTGTAGGCGTTGAGGAAGGTCTGGAAGACGTCCTCGGTCTTCAGCTCGTTGATGCTGCGCTGCAGGTTGGCGTAGCGCTTGTCCAGCGTCTTGCGGATGTCATCGGGCTTCTTGCCGGCCAGCTTCAGGCGCAGCCAGTCGTTCATCACCGACTTCTTCCAGATCGCATCCAGGGCCTTGCCATCGGCGGCCCACGGCGCATCCTCGCGGTCGTACTCCCAGCGCTCGTCGCCGTTGAAGTCGAAGTCCTGCTTCAGCAGCGCGCGTGCGAACGCCACGCGCTGGCCGACCCGCTGCTTGTAGACGGTGAAGATCTCATAGGCCGGCGCAAGGTCGCCGCTGCGGATCGCATCATCCATCTTGGTCCTGTAGGGCGAGAAGCGTTCCACGTCCGCAGCGGTGAAGAACTGCTTGCCGCCATCAAGGGCTTCGAAATAGCGCTTGAAGACATCCTGCGACAACGTGTCGTCCAGCGGCCGCGGACGGTACGCATAGCGGCTGTCGGACAGCAGGCCGTAGACCAGCTTGGAGGTGTTGGACTGGTCGGTGGTCGGCGCCACCGCGACCGCGCCGCCGTCGCCGCGCGCAAGCAGCGCAAGCGGGGTCGAGAGGGCCAGGGCCAACAGCAGGAGGGGGGCTTTCTTCAGTGTCATTGCGTACTCATGGCCGGGAGGCCCGTCAGGCTGGAACGGATTGCGGTTTCGACACGCCGACAGTGCACAAAGTTGCGTGCGTTGTCATCTGCCTTTGTGCAGCCTAAAGGCCGGAACGTAGGAAAAGGTGAACCGTGGCCGTGCCGTGGCCTGGATGCGGATACGGTGACGCCGCCAGGAGGGTCGGCGTCACGGCTCCGGAACGGGGCTCAGCCCGCCTGTTGCGCGGCATGGGCCGCCTGCGCCGCCTGCTGGTCGGCGTGGTAGGACGAACGGACCAGGGGCCCGGACGCCACATGGCTGAAGCCCAGCGCGTTGCCGTACAGCTCCAGTTCCTTGAACTCTTCCGGGGTCCAGTAGCGCAGCACCGGATGGTGGTGGGCCGTGGGCTGCAGGTACTGGCCGATGGTCACCATGTCCACGTCGTGCGCGCGCAGGTCGCGCAGCGTGGCCTGCACCTGCTCCATGGTTTCGCCCAGCCCGAGCATGATGCCGGACTTGGTGGGCAGGTGCGGATGCTGCTGCTTGAACCGCTGCAGCAGCGTCAGCGACCACTGGTAATCGGCGCCGGGGCGGACGTTCGGGTACAGGTCCGGCACGGTTTCGATGTTGTGGTTGAACACGTCCGGCGGATTCACCGCCAGGATGTCCAGCGCGCGATCCATGCGGCCCTTGCCGCGGAAGTCCGGGGTCAGGATCTCGATGCGGGTGGCGGGCGAATGTTCGCGGATGGCGGCGATGCAGTCGACGAAATGCTGGGCACCGCCGTCGCGCAGATCGTCGCGGTCGACGCTGGTGACCACCACGTACTTGAGACCCATGTCGGCGACGGTATGGGCAAGGCTCAGCGGCTCGGACGCGTCGGGCGGCTTCGGACGGCCGTGGGCGACGTCGCAGAACGAGCAGCGCCGCGTGCAGACCTCGCCCAGGATCATGAAGGTGGCCGTGCCATGGCCGAAGCATTCATGGATGTTCGGGCAGCTGGCTTCTTCGCAGACGGTGACCAGCCGGTTCTCGCGCAGCTTGGCCTTCAGCTTGGCAACCGATCCGTCGGAGGGGATGCGCACCCGGATCCATGACGGCTTGCGAAGTACCGGCGCGTCCGCGAACTGGACCGGCGAACGCCCGATCTTGTCGCCCCCCAGCTGTTTGGCGCCCGTCTCCAGGGGAGCAGGCGAAGAACTGACGACCTGAAGCGGAATCACGCGTGCGGGGGTATCGGTCATGGGCCAATTCTACCGCTTTCGCCTCTCCCCCTCGGGGCAACCCATGCCGCCCATCTCCCGGCGCACGGGAATCGCGCTGGGACAAAGGCCTCTGAATCACGGCAGGCAGCGAACCGGCGCTGTGACGGCGCAGCGCCTGGGCCAGCAGTGCGCAGCCGGCCCCCGGTCCTTGATGCCTGCGCAACAGGCATAAAAAAGCCCGCAATGGCTAGGCCACTGCGGGCTTGCTCCCTCCCCCACGTCGGGATGCGGAGCCATCGTGAAGGGTCCGTTACGCGTCTTGCACGCTGCACTGCAAAACAAAACCGGCGGATTCAACGCAACCTGATGTGATGTCACAAACATGAATGTGAGCAAAACCCGCGCCCAGCCAGCATGTTACCGATACCAGACCAATTCCCGTACCGCTGGTCAGAATTTTGATTACGTTCTTCACTGCATTTACCCGAACAGGGCTCCCGGCGCCCGGCCCCGCTACCTCAGGTAGTGGGGCTGCCCGTCGTACCAGGCCCGCGCGCCCACCGGATGGAACCTGCGCTGCCCGCCCCGCATCTCCACCCCCAGGCTCAGCGCGCGCCAGCGGGCGTACAGGTCGCCTTGCCGCTGGGCGCCCTGCAGGCGCAGCCGGGCCAGGACTTCATAGCGATCGTTGACGGCCCGCATCCTGTCCAGCACCAGCGTGTCTCCCCGCCAGTGGACACGGCCCCGCACCTGCGCCTGGCCGGCATCGACCAGCCTGTATACCCAGGCCGGATACTCCTTCTGCCGCGAAAACAGCGCCAGCAGGAAGCCGACATCGCGCATGGTCACCTCAGCCCCGCCACCGGCACTGACGGGCGAGTCGACATCCAGCCTGGCCCGGTCCAGCCGGATCCGCGCCCACCAGCCGCGACGCGACTCGCCGCCCGGCTCGGTGAAGCCGATGTTTCCCAGCCGGAGGGTACTGCCATCGGCAACGAACGCACGCTGCTTCAGGTCGGCGCGCCGCAGTTTCAGGTCCAGGTCGATGTCGCCACGCAACTGCATACCGGCCAGGTGCATGCGCGCGCCACGACCGGCCACGCGCAGGGTGCCGTGACCCACCTCGCCGGCGGCGTCCAGCGACAGGTCGCCGCTCAGCGTGCCGGCACCCCCATCGAAGCGCATCTGCGCGCTCGGCAGGAAGGCGTTGTAGACGCGCAGATCGGGCACACGGGCCCCGGCGAACGTGACGCGCGCTTCCAGCGTGTCGCGAAGCCGCGCGGGATCGCCCGCCGCATTCACCGACAGCCGCAGGTCGCGCCCCTGCACATAGACCGCGGCCGGCGCCTTCGACGAGGCCACCTCGAAGCGCTCCATCACCGCCTGCAGGCGCGGTATCAGTTGGTCCTGCGCACCGGCGTCCAGCTGCAGCTCCGCACGCGCGCGCCCACGGATGCGGTTGCCCATCACCTCGGCGACGGCATCCACGCCAGGCACAGCGATGCGGCTGCCCGCGGCCAAGCGTCCGCCGGCGACCCGCACATCGACGTGCACGTCGCCCGCGCCATCGAACGACAACCACCCGGCCTGGGCGACCATGTCCGAGAGCCAGCGCAGCGAACTGAAATGCCAGTCGCCCACGACATGGCCCGAAGCGCGCGGCAGCAGGCTGGCGAATCGCCTCAACGGCACGTCGTTACCGCGCAGGGTGAGGTCGGCGTCCAGCGACATCCGGCCTTCGGTCTGGCGCGGCATCGTGGCCTTCACCACGATGTCGCGATCGACCGCCAGCGCCAGGCCCAGCGCATCACGACGCGCCGTGCCGGTCGCGTCGTGTCCTCCGAGCGGCATGCTCCACCGCAGGCGGCTGCCCGGCGCCAGCCGACCGCGCGCGAACACCACGTCAAGATCGGCCGTACCGGTACCCGGCACCAGCCTCAATGCCCCCCTTCCATCGGGACCGACGGTGATGTCGACGCCGGAGGTCTTGCCCTTCAGCGCCACCGCCAGTTCCGTCTTCAGCAGCTTGTCGATCCCGACCGCTTCGTCGCGCCGGTGCCGGTCCATGGCGAAGCGCACCTGCGCATCGGCCTCGCGCACCACCTCCGCCCCCGCGTAGGCGAGCCTGGCCTGGCGGAAGCGGGCGGTGGATGGCATCAGCGCCATCGGCCCGCCCCGCAGTTGCTTGTAGAACCCGACCTGGACGGTGCCATTGCCTTCCAGCACCAGGCCATCGAAGTAGGCCCGCTGGACCGACTCGCTGGCGATGCGATCGAACTGCAACTCCCAGCCGCCCGCGCGCGCCGGCGGCGCGGCCAGGTCCCGCTCGACATGCCGCACCCCGCCACGCACCTCATCCGCCTGCACATCGGACACATGCAACCGCCGCGACAGCAGCGGCCACAGCGCGATACGGCCTTCCAGCCGCGTCGCCCGCACTTCCCAGGCGAGGCGCCGTGCCTGGCCTCGGAGGACGACATCGCGCAGGCTCACGCGCCCGGGCCACCAGGTACGGCCCGACGACCAGTGCATCTGGAAACGCTCCGGCTTCGCATTCAACGCACGCGCACCCAGCGCCGTGTTGAGGAAGGCGTTGCCGGCCATCAGATAGAGCGCGTACGTCGCAGTCAGGGCAATCAGCCCCCGTCGCAGCCAGCGCACGCCCGTATTGCGGAGGGATGTCCATTCCATCCACACAGGATGCCGCATCCGGCGACCCGCACAAGTCGGCGATCCACGTACGGGGACGGCCTTCGCCCCCCCGACTGCCCTGCCCGCTCACCACGCCGGCACCCGCACCGCCGCATCAAGATCATGTCCGCCCGTATCAGTCCGGACCTCAGGCGCGTTCCGACTCGGCCGCCCCGCCCATGAGGGCGGCGATCGGCCGTGGCCGGCCGAACAGATAGCCCTGCAGCAGTGTGCATCCCAGCCCGCGCAGCATGTCCAGCTGCTCCTGGACCTCCACGCCTTCGGCGACCACGGTCAGCTGCATCGAGCGCGCCAGTTGCACCACCGAGGCGATGATCGACCGCGTCATGTCGCGTGCGCCTTCCTGCAGCAGGGCCGCCGCGAACGACTGGTCCAGCTTGAGGCTGTCGAACGGCAACTCGCGCAGCTGCGCCATCGACGAGTAACCCACGCCGAAATCGTCGATCGCGATGCGCACCCCCGCCGCGCGCAGGCGCTGCAGCATGGCACGGGCGGCGGCCGGATCGCGGGCCAGGACGGACTCGGTGATCTCCAGTTCCAGCCGGTCCGCCGGCAGCCCGACGCGTTGCAGGACGTCCATCACCGAGTCCACCAGGGACGGCGATGCCAGTTGTATCGGTGAGACGTTCACGGCCAGGAGGGTGTCCGGCGCCCAGGCCAGCGCATCGCGGCAGGCCCGCTCCAGCACCCACAGGCCGATCGGCACGATCAGTCCCGATTCCTCGGCCACTGGAATGAAGTCCATCGGCGGTATGCGCCCGTGTACCGGGTGCCTCCAGCGCACCAGCGCTTCGTAGCCGCGCACGCGCAGGTCTTCGGCGGCACGCAGCGGCATGTAGTCCAGCTCCAGCTGTCCGGCATGGGCCGCCAGCGCCAGGTCGCTGACCAGCGCCAGGCGTTCGCGCAGGCGTTCGCTCATCCGCGGCGAGTACTGGCGGAACCTGTCGCGCCCCTCGTTCTTCGCCGCGTACAACGCATTGTCCGCCTGCCGCATCAACTCGCCGGTTTCCGCCGAATCGACCACCCTGGAGACGCCGATGCTGGCACGTACATCGACGCGGTAGTCATTGACCCATTCCGGAATCCGCAGCACGTCCAGCAGGTGCTCCAGGCGCGCGCAGGCTTCCGCGTCGGCATACGTTGCCGGCAATCCACGCAGCAGCACGGCGAACTCGTCCCCGCCCAGCCGTGCCAGCAGGTCGCCCGGCCGACACCCCTGCTGCAGGCGCCGGGTGACCGCGCACAGCACTTGGTCGCCCACGGCATGGCCCAGGCTGTCGTTGATCGTCTTGAAGTTGTCCAGGTCGATCATGGCGACCGCATGCGGTCCTTCCCTTTCCACCTCCATGGCTTCGAGGACGGCCCGTCGGTTGGGCAGCCCCGTCAGCGGATCGTGATGGGCCAGGTGGTGCAGATTGCGTTCGCGCACCAGCGCCTCCGCCTCCCGCAGGCGCGCATCTGACACCTCGCACCCCACGCCACGCCATCCGGTCCATTCGCCCGTGGGCGCATGCAACGGCTTGGCGCTGAGCGACCAGCTGCGCGGGTGCTGGTCCACCACCGCTTCCACCACCACGCCGCTGAACGGCCGGCCGCCGCCCAGACGCTTCCGCAACGCGGCCGGCCCCACCGCGGCCTCGCCGCCCAGGGCGAGCAGCGCGTGCGGGGCGAACAGCGTGTCCAGTCGCTTGCCGACCAGGTCGGCACCCAGTCCCAGCATCTGCGCGAGCCGGGTGGCCGGGCGGGTCAGGACCCCGCCGCAGTCGCTTTCCCACAGCCAGTCGTTGGCCTTGCTTTCGAAATCGCGCAACAGCAGGCCCACGATCTGGCGCTGCTGGTCCGCTGCCAGTTCGGCCTCGATGCGGCGGACGAACAGGTGCGAGGCGAACAACAGGGCGGAGGAGAGCATCACCGCATAACAGCACAGCAGTGTCACCGTCATGCCCTGGGCCAGGAAATCCAGCCTCGCCACCATCAGGCACGCCGATACCGTCAGGATCCCCAGCCAAGTGAAGGACACCAGCGGCGTGGTGATGCCGACCAGCACGCCCGTGGCGATCAGCCCGGGCGTGTAGGCGCTGAGCAACAACCGGCTGGCGTCGCTGGCCGCAAGCGGCGCCCCCAGGTAAATGCCCGCGCCCGAGGCCAGCGCACACAGGGCGCACCAGAACATCGAAACATGCAGGTCGCCATGCCGCAGTGATTGTTCGCCCCGACGTTGCTGCCTGCGCGCGCAACGGACCGCGTGCCAACCCCAGCCCAGGTGGACAAGCACCAGACACCCGAGCCAGGCCGAGGCGAACGTGGTGTTGAGAAAGGGCCACATGACGAGCAGCACGCCGCCGCCCGTGTAGCAGTTGGAGGCGGCATACCAGGGCACGACGCGGAACAGGTTGCGCAACTGCCGGTTCAGCAGCAACGTGCGCACATCCTCACTGGCGTCGGGCAAGGTCCAACACCGGCGCAAACGCTCCCAAGCCCCCCGCATTGCCCATCTCCTGTCAGGCGCAGCCTCTTAATGCGAGAAAAATCACGTTAATCAGAGGCTTGCAATGCGGATATTAACCATTGAAGGGCCATGCATCACAACCATCGACCACCTTGAGGCGTCGGCATTGTCATGGCGGGCGAAACGCGGTGCGTCGTTGTTCTTCAGGCCGCCTGTTCCATCCCGGCGCGTCGCGCACGCCGCACGCGCACGGCCGCGGCCAGACGCTCGAGCACCTGACAGCTCGCATCCCAGCCCAGACAGCCGTCGGTGATGCTTTGACCGTAACGAAGGGGTTCGCCGTCGACCAACTCCTGGCGCCCGCCCACCAGGTGGCTTTCCACCATCACGCCGACGATGCGGCGCTCACCCGCCTCGAGCTGTGCCGCGATGTCGTCGATCACCACGGGCTGGTTGTCGGGATCCTTGCCGCTGTTGGCATGGCTGGCATCGACCATCAGGCGTGCCGGCAGTCCCGCCTTGGCCAGTACCTGGCTCGCCGCCTCGATGCTGACCGCATCGTAGTTGGGCGCCTTGCCGCCGCGCAGGATCACGTGGCAGTCCGGGTTGCCCGCCGTGGCGGCGATCGCCGAGCGGCCTTCCTTCGTCACCGCCAGGAAATGATGCGGATGCGAGGCCGCACCCACCGCATCGACCGCGATCTTCACGTTGCCATCGGTGCCGTTCTTGAACCCGACCGGGCACGACAGCCCGCTGGCCATCTCGCGATGCACCTGGCTCTCGGTAGTGCGTGCGCCGATCGCACCCCACGCCACCAGGTCGCTGATGTACTGCGGCGAGATGGTATCCAGGTATTCGCACCCCGCGGGCAGTCCCACTGCATTGATGTCGCGCAGCAGGCGGCGTGCCATGCGCAGGCCGCAGTTGATGTCGAAACTGCCGTCCAGCGCGGGATCGTTGATCAGGCCTTTCCATCCCACCGTCGTGCGCGGTTTCTCGAAATAGACGCGCATGACGATCTCCAGTTCGTCCGCCAGCGCATCGCGCAACGGCTTCAGTCGCTGCGCGTACTCCATCGCGGAAGCGGGGTCGTGGATCGAGCACGGACCGATCACCACCACCAGGCGGTCGTCGTGCCCATGCAGGATGTCGTGCAGCGCATTACGCGCTTCGGACACCGTCTGCGAAATCGCGTCGTCGCATGGCAGTTCGCCGATGATCGCGGCGGGCGTGACCAGCTCATCGAGCTTCCTGATGCGCAGGTCGTCGGTATGGGGGGCCATGGGGGTTCTCCGGAGTCAATAAAAAAGCCGCCAGGTTCGCTGGCGGCTTCAAGGGGATTCTTCTGGTGTCTTACCTAGAATGAACACATCCTCGCTTCCGCCGTCGGCATCGGAAAGCCGTAGTACCAGAACCAATAGCGGGCGCGGGTCGCGTTCATTCGGGCCTAGAGATAACACGCCGCTCCCGCGATGGCGACTGTTTCATCTGCAACGTGAGGCACGATACGACCCACGGTGGCCGCTCCGATGGCGCCGCCGCGTTGGTCGGCTTGTCCACGTCGAGGACGATGCCCGCACAGGTGCGCCATGGGAGTGACCCGCCGACAACTGCTCGCGGCCCCCGCCGCACTCGCCGTCCGTTCACTGGTGCCAGGAGGTCTGCTGGCGACGGTAACGGGACAGACTGCGCCCATGCCCGACCTGTCCGACTGGGCCGCAGTGCGTGCGCAGTTCGCGCTGGATCCCGCTTACCTGCATTTCGCCTCGTTCTTCATCGCCAGCCATCCCGCGCCGGTACGCGAGGCGCTGGAAGGCTACCGGCGCGCGATCGACGCCAATCCGTTCCTGTTCGTCGAACGCGCGATGTTCGAGGACGACGCGCACAAGCTGCCGCTGCAGGTCTGCGCGGAAGTGGCGGACTACCTCGGCGGGCGCGGCGAGGATGTCTGCCTAGTGCGAAGCACCACCGAAGGATTGGCATTGGTCTACCACGGCCTGCCGCTGCAACGCGGCGACGAAGTATTGACCACCGTGCACGATCATTATTCGCACCATGAATCGATCCGTCTGGCGACCGCGCGGGCGGGCGCCTCGATGCGCAAGGCAACGCTGTTCAAGCAGGCACGCGAGGCCAGCGTCGACGAGATCGTCGGCAACCTGAAGGCCGCTATCCGCCCGCAGACGAGAGTGGTGGGCGTGACGTGGGTGCACTCCAGCACCGGCATCCGCCTGCCGATCCGCGAGATCAGCGCGATGCTGCGCAGCCTTCCACAGGCCCCATGGCTGGTGGTCGATGGCGTGCATGGACTGGGCGCTGCGGACGAGACCATCGCCGACATGGGCGCCGACTACTTCTGCGCCGGCACGCACAAGTGGATGTTCGGGCCACGCGGCACCGGGATCGTCTGGGCAAACGCGGCGAACTGGGCACGCCTGCAGCCGTTGGTACCCAACTTCACCGAACTCGAGAGCTATGTCGCTTGGACCAAAGACCGGGCACCGGCCGGCCCCTGCAATGCCGCGCGGATGACGCCCGGCGGCTTCCATGCCTTCGAGCACCAGTGGGCGCTGGTGGCTGCGTTCCGCATGCATAGGCAGATGGGGCGCCAGCGCGTGGCGGCGCGCATCCTCGCACTGAACGATCAACTGAAGCAGGGCTTGGCCGATCTGCCAAAGGTGAACGTGCACACGCCTCTCTCCGCAGCGCTGTCGGCGGGGCTGGTCGCGTTCGAAATCGAGGGTGTGCGGCCCAACGACATCGTGAAGCAGTTGCTCGCGCGACGCATCATCGCCAGCACCAGCCCTTACGCCGTGAGCTACGCGCGACTGGCGCCGAGTCTGGTCAACACGCCCGCGGAGGTCGACGAGGCGGTGCGCGCGGTGCGTGCGATCGCGGGCTGAACGCGCCCGACGATCGGTATCCGCCGGGCGGTGGCCCGTGCGCCGGGATTTGCGCGTTGGTTCCTGGTGCCGGTCGTTGCAAGGCGACGACCCGTTGTCCCCTCCGCCATATCCGGATCGTCATGCCCCCGAACGACGCTTCCCCTCGCCCGCTGGACGACATGTTCGGCGAGGTCTACCAAGAGTTGCGCCGACTGGCGCACAAGCAACGATTTCCCCGCGATGGCGCCACGCTGGACACCACGGCGCTAGTGCACGAGCTGTACCTGCAGATGAGCCACCAGCAGCCCCAATTCACCCATACGCGGCAGTTCTATGCGTATGCGGCGCGCGCCATGCGGCACATGCTGGTCGACCGCGCGCGTGAACGCGCACGCATCAAGCACGGTGGCGACCTGCGTCGCACCGACTATCGCGACACGCTGGCCGGCCAGGTGACGATCGATCCGCAACACGCATTGGAACTGGACCAGGCGCTGCGCCGCCTCGCGCTGGACGATGCGCGTGCCGCCGAAGTCGTTGAACTGCACTACTTCGCCGGCCTGCCGCTGGAGCGCATCGCCGAGCTCTGCGAGCTGAGCGTACGCACCGTCTACCGCGACTGGCAGTACGCCCGGGCGTTCCTCGGCGCCCAGCTGGCCGCGTAAGCGCGCCGGCGTGTCAGGGTCCGGCCCCGAAAGTCGCTTGGTGGCAGACCCTTTCCCGCAGACACACGCCATGCCTTCCCTGCGCCAATCGTTCGATGCGGTCGTGGACCTGCCCCCGCAGGCACGGCGCGACTGGATGGACCGGCACTGCCCCGACCCGACCGACCGCCGCCACCTGGAAGCGCTGCTCGCCGCCCACGCACGCACCGAACCCGTCCTGCTCGACACACCCGTCGCCGCTCTGATCGATGCGTTGAAGGCGGAAGACATCCACCCGCCGCAGGCGTGGATCGGCGAGCGCATCGGTGACTTCCGGCTGATCAGTCCACTGGGCCAGGGCGGCATGGCCACCGTGTTCCTCGCCGAACGCGAGGATGTCGATTTCCAGCAACGCGTCGCAGTCAAACTGCTGCGGCGCGGACCGTATTCCGAACTGCAGCAGCAGCTGTTCCGCCGCGAACGGCAGACGCTGGCGGCGCTCACGCACCCGGCCATCGCGCGCCTGATCGACGGCGGCGTCACCGACGAGGGCGTGCCCTATCTGGTCATGGACCACGTGGACGGGCTACCGATCACCCGCCACGCGGAACTCCGCAACCTAGACCAGATTGCACGACTGCAGCTGCTGTGCGACGTCTGCCGCGCGGTGGACGCTGCGCACCGGCAACTGGTCGTCCATTGCGACCTCAAGCCCTCCAACATCCTGGTCACGACCGAAGGCTCGCCGCGGCTGCTGGATTTCGGTGTCGCGCGCCTGATCGACGCTACCGGCGACGGCGAAGGCGCAACCGCCATCGGACTGACGCCGGGATACGCAGCACCCGAGCAGTACACCGGCGCTGCCGTGACCACCGCCACGGACGTGTACGCGCTGGGCGTGCTGATGCGGGAGTTGCTGAGCGGCGAGCGACCCGATGAAAGTGCGCGCCAGGATGCGTTGCCGAAGGGCGATCTGGGCGCGATCCTGTCGAAGGCTACCGCGGCCGAGCCCGCCCGTCGCTACGCATCGGCAGGCGATCTGGCCGAGGATCTCGAACACCACCTGCGCCACGAGCCTGTCCGCGCGCGGACGCCGTCGCCGCTCCATCGCATGCGCCTGTTCGCCCGCCGCCATCGCGGCGGTGTCGCCGTCGCGGCCATGCTGATGGTCGCCGTGCTCGCCAGTCTGTCGGCCGCACTCTGGCAGGCGCACACCGCGCGCGTGGCCGCGGCCGAAGCGCAGGAGCAGGCTTGGCGTGCGCGCAACGAAGCGCAGCGTGCGAATGCCGTGCGCGACCTGCTCGTACAGTTGTTCGAGAATGAAGCCCCCCGAGGTCCGCGCGCGTCGCTGCCGGATACCGCCACCCTGCTGCAGCGTGGGGCCGAACGCGCACGCACCGATCTGGTGGCCTCGCCAGCGTTGCAGGTCGAGATGCTGGTGGTGATCGCACGGATCTACGACGAGATGTCCCGCTACGACGACGCACGTCCGCTGCTGGCACGCGCCGTCGCCATCGCGCGCGCACTGCCCGCGCGCGACCACGCCGCGCTCGGGATGGCGCTCAGCCAGCAGGGACAACTCGCGTCCAGCGAGAAGGACTATCCCGCGGCGCTCGCGTTGTTGAACGAAGCGCTCGCGGTCCAGCGCAGCGTCGATCCGCAGGGGCTCGCCGCCTCCCTCACCTACCACCGCCGCGCGATCGTGCGCAGCGAGATGGACGAGCACCAGGCCGCCATCGCCGACCACTTGGCCGCCATCACGATCCAGCAGGCACGCCTGCCGCCACGCGATCCCCGCCTGGTCCGCAGCTACGGCGCGCTGGGTACCGCGTACACGCGCGCGCACCAGGCCGACCAGGCCGTGCGCTGGCAACGGCATGCCCTGGCGTTGACGCGCGCGGCGTACGGCAATGAACATCCGGAGACGTCGCGACGGCTCAGCAACTACGGCATCGCGCTGATGGCGGTTGGACAGATGGCGGAAGCCGAGGCTCCGCTCCGTGAAGCCGTCGGCATCGCGCGCCGCATCTATCGCGAACCGAACGCGGACGTCGCGCCGCGTGTGCACAATCTCGGCGGCGTGTACCTTGCGCTGGGCCGCCTCGACGAGGCCGAACCGCTGCTGCGCGAAGCCATGGCCATCGAGCATGCGATCGGCCGTGAGCGCTCGCCGGGCATCGGGTTCTCGCTGGCGAAGCTGTCCCGCATCCAGGAACTGCGCGGCGACTTGACCGGTGCGCGCACATTGGCCGATGAGGCGCGGGCCCAATTGGACAGAGTGCTGCCACCCACGCACGAACAGCGTCTCGACGCCGAACTGCGCGTCCTCCGCCTGCAGTTGGTGGCTGGCCTCGATCATGGCCTGCGGGAACACGCGATCGATCTGCAGCGGCGCGTCGATGCACAACACGAGCCGTATCTGTCGGCGAACGCCCTGTACGTGCGCGCCCTTGCGCATGCGCGGCAGGGGGAGGACGCGGCGGCGATCGCCATGATCGATCAAGCGTTGCGGATCGGCGACCGTCCGCGCTCGTTCCCGCACGACCTGCTCGCGTGGTACGCCACGCTGGCGCAGCTGCATGCGCGCAATGGGCGTCCCGAGGCAGCCGCACGCACGCGCCGGGAGGGCCTGGCGTTTGCGGACCGTATGGACATTCCTGCCAACCATCCTGCTCGCATTGCGTTGGCGACCGCCTCCTTCGTCACGATGGCCAACGCGCCCTGAATCGTTTTTCCCCGCATCGTCGGGACGTGTCAGTGAGCACGGCAGGAAAGCGCTTGTCTCTGTGAACCCTCACGCAGAGACCGGACTTCCATGCTGCTTTCACGCCACGCCACGCACGCCGCCGAACCCCTGACCGACGTTCCCTCTCCGTCCGACGCCGCTCCGCGCGGCGGCGATACCGAACCCAGGCCTCCGACCCCCCTCAACCCGTGGACGCGTGCGC
Organism: uncultured Pseudoxanthomonas sp.; assembly: GCA_966210745.1. Lineage (GTDB taxonomy): Bacteria > Pseudomonadota > Gammaproteobacteria > Xanthomonadales > Xanthomonadaceae > Pseudoxanthomonas_A. The sequence continues at coordinate 107,670 of CBIHLJ010000005.1, read as the reverse complement.
TGCAATGTCTCATCGGCCTGCTCGCACCGCGCCACGCCGCACGCAGGGGGTTGCTGCAACTCGATGACGAGACCGGCTTTGCCGGCTGTCCGCGACACATAGAAGGCTGCCCGGAACGCCGTGAAACACTGGCGTTGCGCGGCCGGTGCCTGCAGGTAGTGTCCTGGGGCGATCCGCACCGGCAGCCGTATGTGCTGCTACCGCCGCTTGACGCGACGGGCCGTGAGGCGATGGCCGGCTGGGTGCGCGCTCTGACGGCGCACGGGTACGCCGTCGTCGCCTTCGCCCGCGAGGGCCGTACGGTGGCCACGCAAACGTCCACCTTGCTGGAGACCGCGGGCGACATGCTCGAGGTCGGCCGCCGCTGCGGCGAAGCGGCCGCGGTCATCGGCCATTCGCTGGGCGCCATGTCGGTGGTGCTCGCGCTGCACCAGGGCCTGCGCGCGAAGCGGGCGATCCTGGTCTCCGCGCAGGCCGATCCTCGCGCGGCGTTGCAGCGCTTCGTGGATCGTTCCGGCATGGGACCGCGCGTGGGCGCGCGCATCCTGGCGCTGCTCGAATCCCGCATTGGCCAAGGATTGGATGCGCTGCAGGCGCACCGCATCGCACCGGCCATCGGCATCCCGGTGCTGGTCGTGCACGATCTGCTCGACGACGAAGTGCCCTGGGATGAAGGCGAGCGTTTCGCCCGGCACCTCACTGCTGCGCGCCTGCTGACCACGCTCGACCTCGGCCACCACGGCGTCCTCAACGACCCGACGGTGCTGCGCGACTGCGTGCGTTTCCTGGAAGGCGAAGCGATCGGCGACAAGGTCGTGTCATCGCCCAATCTTCCTTACGGCTTCAGCTGACATGGTGCCGGCGCGCCGCCACGACGTGGCGCCTGCCTGCATCATGCGATTCCGCCACGCGCGCAGGAGTTCCGGCCACGATGCCGGCGACGCCATGACGGGTCTCTGCCTGCGCGGTGGCCGGGGGATGCACGCGCCGCCCGCGTGCAGCGGCTGCACGCTGGTCATCGCGCTGCGCGGCGAGGCGGACGTCGAGACCGACGACGGCGTATTCCGGCTCGCCGGTCGCCGGTTCCTGGCGCTGCCGGGCGACGCGCCCAGGCGCCTGCTCGCCGGGCCTGGCGCGGACTGGGTGCTCGTGCACGCGCCCAGCCACTGGGCACAGGCACTGTCCGAGCCTGCAGAGCGTCGCGGCCTGGCGGCGCCACTGCTGCTGCCCGCCGTACTGCCCATGGACCGCCCGATGCTGCAGCGACTCTCCGCATTGCTGCGATGCGCGCCGCATCCTTGCGACCGCGAATCGGGGCGCGAACTGGCCGCCGTGATGCTGGCAGCGCGCAACGCGCAGGCACGCGCCGCGGACTGGGTGGAGCGCGCCTACGGTCGCAGTGAACGGCATCGGCGCGCGGTCGTGGCACGCCTGCTGACCGCGCGCAACCGCATCCTCAACGCCCCGTTCGATGCGCACGACCTTCGCGCCCTGGCCGAGGCTGCGCGTTACTCGCCCTCGCATTTCCTGCGTTCGTTCCGTGACGTGTTCGGGATGACGCCCCACGACCTGCTCACCCAGACCCGCCTGCTGCGTGCCTGCGCGCTGATCCAGGATGGCCGGCTGGCGATCTGCGAGATCGCCGCGAGCGTAGGCTACGAGAGTCGGCATGCGTTCTCGCGTTCGTTCAAACGCGCCACCGGGGTCACCGCGACCCGCTTCCGTACCGCGGGCGGCGCCCGCTGAGCCATCACCATCCCGAAGCGCGACAGGCGTACCCGCACATCACGACGGCGGACACCGCCACCCGCGCGCATCGCGCAACACGGGCGGCACGACATGCGTCGCACGCGACTGCGCACCGGGTCTCTCTCCCCGGTGCGCTTTTTTTTCACGTGGAAAGGCCGCGCCCTCATGGACGCGGCCGGCTGGACCACTGCGGACGACTCAGAACTTCTGCTGGTACTTCAGGTAGACGAACCGTCCGATGTCGTAACCACCGTAATACGAGTAGCCCGAGCTAGGCTGCGAGTACATCGGCGGCCCATAGCGCTCGAACACGTTGTTGGCCCCGAACGAGATCGTCGCGTTCCAGGGCGCCTGGTAGCGGACCTGCACGTCGTGGAAGGTCGTGGAAGGTCGCTCGTGCATCCGCAGTATCTCGCCGCCCGTCCAGGGCGCGCGGTAGTTCGGCAGGCTGCAGATGTCGTCGAAGACGCAGCGCTCCTTCACCCCCGCGTAGTACCGCATCCCCCAGGACACGCCCCATGCCCCGTGCTCCCAGCCCAGATTGAGGTTGGAGCGGATGCGGAAGTTGCTGCCTATGCTCGTCGCGATGCCATTCAACTGCTGCGGCGGATTGTCCTCCAGGTCATCGGTCTTCAGTTCGAGCTTGCTGATGTACGTGCTCAGCCAGCTGGCACTGAAGATGCCCCACGGTGTCGTACGGCGGTAGTTGACATCGAAATCGAAACCCTCGGTCTCGACATGGCCCACGTTGATCGGCGTAGTGGTGAACGAAAGGATCTCGCCGGTGGCCGCATCACGTTCGAAGCGCGAGCCCGTCGATGCGTTGCAACGCGCCTCGATCCCCCGCAGGTAGCAGTCGTCCAGCACCTGGGTCTCGGTGTCGGCCACGATGGTGTTCTCGATGCGGATCGTCCACCAGTCCAGCGACACGTTCAGCCCCGGCGCGAACGATGGACTGAATACCACGCCCAGCGTCGTCGATTCGGACGTTTCCGGAGTGAGGTCGGGATTCGAACCCGATACGAAGGGGATCGGGGTCTGCGTCCCGGGACCGTCCGCGATGCCGTCGGCGTCATTGGCGGGCTGGCGGAAGTCGGCGGGCACGTCCTGCAGGCATCGCGCATTGCCGCGCGCGGCGCCGAAGGCGGTGTCGCACGGATCCGTGTAGAACGAGAACGTCTGCGACGCGCCGCCGTAAAGATTGCTGACATCCGGCGCACGGAAACCCTCCGCCCACGTGCTGCGGACCAGCAGCGAGTCCACGGGCTTCCATTTCAGGCCCAGCTTGCTGTTGGTGGTGTCGCCGAAGGTGTCGTAATCCGAATAGCGCGTCGCCGCACTGAGCGTCAGCTCGCGGGCCAGCGGTACCTCGGACAGCAGCGGCACCTGCACCTCGGCGTAGATTTCGTCGAGGCTGTAGCCGCCCGCCGTCGGCCCGGCCGCGAGATCGGTGGAACCGCCCGACTGGGCCAACGCATCGGGCGAGAATTCGCCGTATTCCTTGCGGTGCTCCACGCCCAGCGCGACCGCCAGGTCGCCGGCCGGCAGCGTCGCCAGCGTGCCGGTGATGTTGGCGAAATAGTCCTGCGTCTTCGTCATCGAGACGGCTTGGCCGACCGGGAAGATGAACTGCCTGACGCCCGGGTCCGTCGCCGAGCCGTCACCCGGGCCGCCGTACCCGAACGGGAGCAGCGGGTTCCATGGCGTGCATTCGCCCTGGCTGGTGCCCAGCGGAATCGGATTGTCCGGTGTGCCGCACTGGACCACGCCCTGGCTGTTGAGGAACGAAGGGCCCACCGCCATCCGCACGGCGGCAAGGTTGAGGTTGCCGGTGCCGACCTGCACGCCCTTGTTCTGGTTGTAGAGGTAGCCCACGTCCCAGTCCCAACTGCGGCCGGCCAGGTCGAAGTAGCCCGACAGCGTGCCGCTGAAGCGGTAGGTGGTCAGCGAAAGCCGGTTCTCGCGCGGCACTTCCCAACCGCGACGGGTGAAGTGCACCGCGGTGGGATCCGCGTCGCCGCTCTGGTTGCCGACGGGGTTGTAGTAGCTGTCGATCGACATCGGCGTATCGAACGCCTGCGACGAGTATGGATAGCCCGCATTGCGCGAGAACGAGGCGCGGTCGGTGTAAAGCATGTCGCCGGCGAAGCGGATGCGGTCGCCGAGCGCATGGTCGAGGTTGACGAACACCGACTTGCGTTCGATGCCCGCCAGCAGCGTGGACTGCTGGACCGGCAGCGAGAAGTCGGTGTCGTCCAGCGCGCGGTAGCTGTCCAGGTCGCGCGGATCGAGTCCGGGCGTCTCGCGCCGGAGCGTGAAGTTGCCGCGCCCGGGGACGATCAGGCGACCGTACTGCGTGGTTCCGCTTTCACCACCCGGCCTCGGTACCCTGCCCTCGCCCATCGGGAAGCGGCTCGCCGAGAACCAGCGGTCGGTGGCCCATACCGGATCTTCTTCCGTGTACTCCGCGCCGACGGTCACCGAACCGCGGTCGCCACTGAAACCGGCGATCAGGTCGAGTACCGTGCGCTGGCCGTCGCCCTGCGAGTATTGGCCGCCATAGACGCTGGCTTGCATGCCGTCCATGTTGCGCCGGGTGATGAGGTTGACGACACCGGCCATCGCATCGGAGCCATACAGCGTCGATGCGCCGTCCTTCAGCACTTCGATTCGTTCGATCATCGCCGCCGGGATCTGCGAGAGGTCCTGGAAGCCACCGGTGGTGATGCCCAGCCGCTTCCCGTTGACCAGCACCAGGGTGCGGTTGGGGCCGAGGTTGCGCAGGTCGATGTACGCACCGCCCACCGCCTCGCCCGCGGCAAGCGGCGTGATGCGGCTCACCGCCGGACTGCCCGCGCTGGTGATGTTCTGCAGGATATCGGCGACGGAATTGAAGCCCTGCTTCTGGATCTCCTCGCGCGAGATCACCAGCACCGGAGCGGCCGTCTCCAGATCCACCTGTCGGATGCGCGACCCGGTCACCTCGATGCGATCCAGTGTGGTGGGCGCCGTGCCGGAGGGCGCCGGCGCCTCCTGCGCGTGGGCGGCCGCCGCGGTGGCCGCCCACGTGATCAGGGCGACGCGGATCGCGTCGCGCAATGCATGTCGTTTCATTTGAACCCCTCTCCTCCGATGGCTGTCGTTCGCGTCGTGTTCGGTGAAAACATCGTTAAGCACCGAAGTTCGTACGCTACGGAGCCGGTCCGGCAGAGAGGTGTCCCGCGCGCGGCTTTGCCGGAACGCTTGTTGCGGTGTCGCGGTGCGCATATCGCGGAAAAACAAAAAGGCCCCGCATCGCTGCGGGACCTTTCCTGGAACGGTGACGCGGGAAGCGGGACTTAGAAGTCCATGCCGCCCATGCCGCCCATGCCACCGCCGGCCGGCATCGCCGGCTCGTCCTTCTTCGGCGCCTCGGCCACCATCGCTTCGGTGGTGATCATCAGGCCTGCGATCGAAGCGGCGTTCTGCAGCGCGGAGCGCGTGACCTTGGTCGGGTCCAGGATGCCGAACTCGATCATGTCGCCGAACTCGCCGTTGGCGGCGTTGTAGCCGAAGTTGCCCGAACCGTCCTTGACGCGGTTGACGATCACCGACGGCTCTTCGCCGGCGTTGGTGACGATCTCGCGCAGCGGGGCTTCCATCGCGCGCAGGGCGATCTGGATGCCGTGGTTCTGGTCTTCGTTGGCGCCCTTCAGGTTGCCGATGGTCTGCAGCGCGCGGATCAGCGCGACGCCGCCGCCCGGGACCACGCCTTCTTCCACCGCCGCACGCGTGGCGTGCAGGGCGTCTTCGACGCGGGCCTTCTTTTCCTTCATTTCGATCTCGGTCGAGGCACCGACCTTGATCACGGCCACGCCGCCGGCCAGCTTGGCCACGCGTTCCTGCAGCTTCTCGCGGTCGTAGTCCGAAGAGGTTTCTTCGATCTGCGCCTTGATCTGCTTGATGCGCGACTGGATGCGCTCGGCATCGCCGGCGCCGTCGATGATGGTGGTGTTCTCCTTCGAGATCACGACCTTCTTCGCACGACCCAGGTCGTTGATGGTGGCCTTCTCCAGCTGCAGGCCGACTTCCTCGGAGATCACCGTGCCGTTGGTCAGCGTGGCGATGTCTTCCAGGATGGCCTTGCGGCGGTCACCGAAGCCCGGCGCCTTGACGGCGGCGACCTTGACGATGCCGCGGATGGTGTTGACCACCAGCGTGGCGAGGGCTTCGCCTTCCACTTCCTCGGCCACGATCAGCAGCGGCTTGCCGGCCTTGGCGACGCCTTCCAGCACCGGCAGCAGTTCGCGGACGTTGGAGACCTTCTTGTCGTGGATCAGGATGAAGGGGTCGTCGAATTCGACCTGCTGCGACTGCTGGTTGTTGATGAAGTACGGCGACAGGTAGCCGCGGTCGAACTGCATGCCCTCGACGACGTCGAGTTCGTTCTCCAGGCCGGAGCCTTCTTCAACCGTGATCACGCCTTCCTTGCCGACCTTCTTCATGGCCTCGGCGATGATGTCGCCGATGTTGCTGTCGGAGTTGGCCGAGATGGTGCCGACCTGGGCGATGGCCTTGTCGTCGGCGGTGGGCTTGGAGAGCTTCTTCAGCTCTTCGACGGCAGCCTTCACGGCCTGGTCGATGCCGCGCTTCAGGTCCATCGGGTTCATGCCGGCGGCGACGGCCTTGGAGCCTTCGCGGATGAACGCCTGCGCCAGCACGGTGGCGGTGGTGGTGCCGTCACCGGCGTTGTCGGAAGTCTTGGAAGCGACTTCCTTCACCATCTGCGCGCCCATGTTCTCGAACTTGTCGGCCAGTTCGATTTCCTTGGCGACGGACACGCCGTCCTTGGTGATGGTCGGGGCGCCGAAGCTCTTCTCGAGCACGACGTTGCGGCCCTTCGGGCCGAGGGTGGCCTTGACGGCATTGGCGAGGATGTTCACGCCGCGCACCATGCGCGTACGGGCGTCTTCACCGAAACGGATATCTTTGGCTGCCATGTGCAACTCCAGGAGTATTGAGTGTGGTTCGTGAGGCGGGCAGGCCCGCCATCAGGAGGAATGCGGTGACGTGGGCGGCGGCGCAGGGCCGCCACGCGCGATCAGCCGAGGATCGCGAGGACGTCGTCTTCCTTGATGATCTTGTATTCGACGCCTTCGTACTTGTAGGGCGAACCCGAGTACTGGCCGTAGATCACCTTGTCGCCGACCTTCACCTTCGGGGCGCGCACGCCACCGGTGGCGTCGATGAACTTGCCTTCGCCGACGGCGACGACTTCACCCTTGGTGGGCTTTTCCTTGGCGGCGTCGGGGATGATGATGCCGCCGACGGAGGTTTCTTCGGCTTCGATCGGCTTGACCACCAGGCGGTCGTACAGCGGCTTGATATTGCTCATGTCAATCCTCTTAAGTGATTGATTGGACTGGGAAATGGGCGGCGATGTTAGCACTCCCAACGGGAGACTGCCAACGCCAGGGGCACAAAAACCCGACAGGGCCGGGATGCGAGGGATATCGGGGTGCCCGGCGCGGTTTCAAGGGGTGGGCGCGCATATCGGCCGCAGGGGCGCCCGGACCGGGTCTGCGATAATCGATGCCCCATGCCCGTCTTCCTGATCCTGTCGACCTGTCCCGACGCCGACACCGCCCAGCGGTTGGCACGGGCGCTGGTGGACGAGCGCCTGGCCGCCTGCGTCAGCGTGCTGCCCGGCATGGTGTCGACCTACCGCTGGCAGGGCCAGGTGGAACAGGCCAGCGAGGTCCAGCTGCTGGCCAAGACCCCCGCCGACCGGCGCGACGCCCTGATGGCGCGGCTGGCCGAACTGCACCCGTATGAACTGCCGGAGATCCTGGCGGTCGAAACCGCCGCCGGCCTGCCCGCCTACCTGGCGTGGGTCGCCGCTGAAACCCGGGCCGATGGCGCCCCCTCGAGTTGAAGACCCAGACCCGATGACGCTGATCCGCACGCTGTTCGCCTTCCTGGCCGTATCCCTGCTCGCCGTGGTGGCACCCGCTGCATCGGCGGCGATCACCCAGGACGACCTGCTGCCGGTGGACGAGGCGTTCGTGCTGACGGTCACTGCACCGGCACGGGACCGCATCGAGATCCGCTGGAAGATCACCGACGGCTATTACCTGTATCGGCATCGCACCAGCGTGGAGACCGATGCGGGCTTCGCCGCACAGCCGTTGCAGTTGCCGAAGGGCAAGGCCTATCGCGACGAGTTCTTCGGCGACGTCGAAACCTATCGCGGCGAACTGATCGCCACCCTGCCCGGCCAGCCTGCGCCCGAGGCCGACAGCGTTACCTTGAAGATCAAGTATCAGGGCTGCGCCGACGCCGGCATCTGCTACCCGCCGCAGACACGCACAGTGAAGGTCGCGCTGCCGGCCGCTGCGGGCGAGGCGTTCGTACCGCTCGGTGCGGGTGCGCTGACGACTGGACTGCTGGGGCAGAGACCGCAGGCGGGCATGGACACCCTGCCGCTGCCGGCCGAACAAGCGTTCGGTTTCGAAGCGATCGCCTTCAATGGCAACGAGCTGCTACTGCGCTTCACGCCGGCACGCGGCTATTACGTCTACCGCGACCGTACCTCGATGGCGCTGGAAGGCGCCGCCGGCGTCTCGCTGCAGGCACCGCGCTGGCCGGCCGGCAAGGCCCACCGAGATGAGCACTTCGGCGATGTCACGGTCTACTTCGAGCAGGCCGAAGTGCCGGTGCCACTGCGAAGGGAGCACGCCAAGGCCGCGCAGGCCACGCTGCGCGTGACCTTCCAGGGCTGCCAGACCGACGGCATCTGCTACCCGCCGATGACGCGACGGGTGACGCTGTCTATCCCGGCCGGCACGACCACGCCGGCCAGCACACCCGACGTGCCCGCACCCGCCGCCGTCACACCGCTGCCGGCAACGGCGATACCGGACGATGCGACCGCCAGCGCGCCGGATACGACCGCAACGACCGCACCCATCGCAGCCGACGTGGAACGCACCCGTCCTCCCGAAGAGGTTTTGGCGCGCAACCAGCGCGGCGCCACATCCCTGCTCGCGGCGCTGGCCCTGGCCCTGTTCGGCGGATTGATCCTCAACCTGATGCCTTGCGTACTGCCCATCCTGTCGCTGAAAGCGCTGTCACTGGCCGACAGCGGACGCAGCGGCGGACAGGCGCGCCGCAGCGCGCTCTGGTACACCGCCGGCGTGCTGGTCAGTTTCGTGGCGGTCGGTGCGCTGGCGATTGCCTTGCGCGCGGCTGGCCAGGCGCTGGGCTGGGGATTCCAGTTGCAGCAGCCGTGGGTGGTCGGACTGCTGGCCTATGTGATGTTCGCCGTCGGCCTGAGCCTGTCGGGCGTGTTCGCCATCGGCCATCGGCTGGCGGGCGCCGGACACGGCCTGGCGTCGCGCAGCGGCGCGGCGGGCGATTTCTTCACCGGCGTGCTGGCGGTGGTCGTGGCCAGCCCGTGCACGGCACCCTTCATGGGCGTGGCGCTCGCGTATGCGTTCACTGCTCCCACGCCGCTGGCGCTGCTGGTGTTCGCGGCGCTCGGCCTGGGGCTCGCCCTGCCTTTCCTGCTGATCGGCTTCGTGCCGGCGCTGGCGAGCCGCCTGCCGCGTCCGGGCGCGTGGATGGACACGCTGAAGCAGGTGCTGGCCTTCCCGATGTACCTGACGGCGGTCTGGCTGCTATGGGTGCTGGGCAAGCAGCGCGGCATCGACGCGGTGGGTTTGGCGCTGGTCGGCCTGGTGCTGCTGGCACTGGGGCTGTGGTGGTTCCAGCGTGTGCGCTTTGCTGCTGCGCCGTTGCAGCGCGCGCTGGCGCTGGCACTCACTGCCTCCGCACTGGTGCCGCTGGCGATGGTGCACCGGCTGCCGACGGAGATAGCGACGGCCCCGACGGCCGAAGGCCATGTGGCCTATTCGGCGGAACGTCTGGCGGCGTTGCGTGCGGAGGATCGCATCGTGTTCGTCGACATGACCGCCGACTGGTGCGTCACCTGCAAGGCCAACGAAAAGACCGTATTGAACACTGACGCATTCCGCGACCTGCTGGCAGAGCACGATGCAGTGATGATGACGGGCGACTGGACGAACGTGGACCCGGCGATCACCGCGTTCCTCGAACAACACAAAGCCGTCGGCGTACCGCTGTACGTGATGTATCCGCGCAACGGTGGCGAAGGCGAGGTGTTGCCCACCGTGCTGACCCACGACACGATGCGCCAGGCGTTCGAACGGGCGGCACGATGAAGGTCACCACGCCGCGCATCCTCGCCGTCGCCCTCGTGGCCGGCGGCCTTGGCCTGGTGGCCAGCCTGTGGTTCAACGGCAACCCGCTGTGGCGGACCGGACCCGGCGAGCGCGCCCTGCACGCCGCGGTGAATGCGACGGCCCCCAAGCCTCCGGAAGGCGTCACGCCTGCCGGCATCGGCGATCCCATGCCGGCGATCGCGCTGCCGGGGCTGGACGGAAAGATCGTCGATCTCGCGGCCACCTACCGGGGCAAGCGCCTGCTGATCAACGTCTGGGCCAGCTGGTGCGGGCCCTGCATCGAAGAGATGCCCGAATTGCAGCGCTTCGCCACATCCCAGGGAACCGAGGGCGTCCAGGTGGTGGGTCTGGCGCTGGACACACCTGAGGGCGTACAGGACTTCCTGTCGCGCGTGCCGGTCGGCTATCCCATCGTGCTGGACACGCCCGGTCCGGCCGACGCCAGCGTCTGGCTGGGCAACGCCAAGGGCGTACTGCCATACACCGTGCTGGTGAGGGCAGACGGGAAGATCGAGCGGCAGAAAGTCGGGCCCTTCCAGCATGGCGAGATCAGCGGGTGGGTGGACTAGGTTCGCGGGGGAAGTTCATCGAACCTGCTGCCATCGTGGCGTGACCACACTTCGGCAAGCACACCGTCGCGGATTGCTGCCCCCTTGCAAGTCCTTGATCCCAGATGGGTCGCCCCGGAATCAAACAATCGCTTAAAACAAAGCAAACTTCGGCGAACTGGACAGCATCGCCGGCTTCAAGCAGACTGCCGCCCTTCCGCTGGAGGCGTCGATGGCGAAGCTGCTGGTCCTGCATGGCCCCAACCTCAACCTGCTCGGCACCCGCGAGCCGGAGGTCTATGGCCACGCGACGCTGGCCGACATCGATCTGGCGCTGACGGCGCAGGCCCAGGCCGCCGGGCATCAGCTCGCGACGTTCCAGTCCAATGCCGAGCACGCGCTGGTCGACCGCATCCAGGCGGCCCGCACCGACGGCACCGCCTTCATCCTGATCAACCCCGCCGCCTTCACCCACACCTCGGTCGCTATCCGGGACGCGCTGGCGGCCGTGGCCCTGCCCTACATCGAAATCCACCTGTCCAATCCACATACCCGCGAGCCGTTCCGCCACACCAGCTACGTCAGCGACAAGGCGGTCGGCGTGGTCTGCGGCTTCGGGGCAGACAGCTACCGCTACGCGCTGGACGCCGCCCTGCTGCGGCTGCCCGCCTGACTTTCCTCTGTTCCCCGCGGGGAACGACGTTCAACCACGAGGCTCCCATGGATCTCCGCAAAATCAAGAAACTGATCGACCTGCTGGAAGAGTCGAACCTGGCCGAAATCGAGATCAAGGAGGGCGAAGAGTCCGTGCGCCTGGCGCGCACGCCCAAGGGCGGCTACGCCGTGCCGGCACCGGCCCCCGCCGCCTATGCCGAACCGCGCCCCGCCGCGCCCATGCCGATGAGTTCGCCCACCGAAGCCTCCACAGGCGGCACGGCCAAAGCCGGCAACGCTCTGCCCGATGGCCACGTGGTGCGTGCACCGATGGTCGGCACGTTCTATGCGTCGCCGTCGCCGGACAAGCCTGCGTTCGTCGCCATCGGCCAATCGGTGAAGGCTGGCGAGACGCTGGCGATCATCGAAGCCATGAAGATGTTCAACCCCATCGAAGCCGACGTCTCCGGCACGGTGCTGTCGATCCTGGCCGAAAGCGGCCAGCCGATCGAGTTCGATCAGCCGCTGTTCGTGATCGGCTGAGGCCCGCACCATGCTGGACAAAGTCGTCATCGCCAACCGGGGAGAGATCGCGCTGCGCATCCTGCGCGCCTGCCACACCCTGGGCATCCGCACGGTCGCAGTGCATTCCACCGTCGACCGCAACCTCAAGCACGTGGCCATGGCGGACGAGTCGGTCTGCATCGGCCCGGCCGCCTCGAAGGACAGCTACCTCAACATCCCGGCGATCATAGCCGCGGCCGAAGTGACCGACGCGCAGGCCATCCATCCGGGCTACGGCTTCCTGTCGGAGAACGCCGACTTCGCCGAGCGCGTGGAGCAGTCCGGCTTCATCTTCATCGGTCCCAAGGCCGACACCATCCGCATGATGGGCGACAAGGTGGAGGCGATCCGCGCGATGAAGGCCGCCGGCGTGCCGTGCGTGCCCGGCAGCGGCGGGCCGCTGGGCGAGGACATCGTGGCCAACACCAAGATCGCGCGCGAGATCGGTTATCCGGTGATCATCAAGGCCGCGGGCGGCGGTGGTGGCCGCGGCATGCGCGTGGTGCATGTCGAGGGCGCGCTGAAGGCCGCCATCGAGACCACCAAGTCCGAAGCCAAGGCGGCGTTCGGCAATGGCGAGGTCTACATGGAGAAATTCCTGGAGAACCCGCGCCACGTGGAGATCCAGGTACTGGCCGATGGCCAGGGCAACGCCATCCACCTGGGCGAGCGAGACTGCTCGATGCAGCGCCGCCACCAGAAGGTGGTGGAGGAAGCACCCGCCCCCGGCATCACCGACGAACAGCGCGCGGAGATCGGCAAGGTCTGCGTGGAAGCCTGCCTGCGCATCGGCTACCGCGGCGCGGGTACGTTCGAGTTCCTGTACGAGGACGGCCGCTTCTACTTCATCGAGATGAACACCCGCATCCAGGTGGAGCATCCCGTCACCGAGCGCATCACCGGCATCGACCTGGTCTGCGAACAGTTGCGCATCGCGGCCGGGCAGAAGCTGACCATCAGGCAGAGTGACATCGTGCTGCGCGGGCATGCGATCGAGTGCCGCATCAATGCGGAAGACCCGGACACCTTCATGCCGCACCCGGGCCTGATCCAGCACTTCCATCCGCCGGGCGGACCGGGTGTGCGCGTGGATACGCACATCTACGAAGGCTACCGCGTGCCGCCGAACTACGATTCGATGATCGCCAAGCTCATCGTGCACGGCCCGGACCGCGAAACCGCCATCGCCCGCATGCGCGTGGCGCTGAGCGAGATGGTGATCGACGGCATCAAGACCAACATCCCCCTGCAGCAGCGCATCATGCGCGACCAGGGATTCCAGGCCGGCGGCCAGAACATCCACTACCTGGAAAAGCGCCTGGCCGAGCGCAAGAGCAAGACGATCTCGCTGGTCTGAGGCGGTGATGCATCGCCCCTCGCATCCGCACGGGCGATGCATGTGGCGGAAGGCGGCTGCAGGACATCATCGGCGACGGACGCCTTGCGTCCGCACAAAAAAAGAAAGGCCGGGATGTCACCATCCCGGCCTTTCATTGTCTGTGGCCATCGGCGGCCTGAGGCTCAGCGCTCCGCAGGCGCCCGCTGTGTGCCAGGCACCGTCCGCACGCCGAGTGGCGAGGATGGATCGGTGATCCGCACCAGCTCCGAAGAGCCGTCCGCCCATACCACCCGGATCGTGCTGCCTGGCGCCAGCGTGGAGAACGGTGTGCCGCTGCGCGCGCGATAGAGCGCGGCGACCTGGCTGGCGCCGAGCCGGCGTGCATCGTCCGGCGCGTGGATCGTCATGTGGCCCACGCGCGTGAGATCCCGGTACTCCGGATCACGCGTCTCGATGACGATCGTGGCGGCAGCGGCGGCATAGGCCACCACCACCAGGCCCCAGACCAGGAGATTGGCTCCCGGCCGCGTGTGTTTGTATTTCATCCGTCAGCTCCCGCGTGGGACAACAACGTGCCCACCATCTCGTCAACATTGTCAGCACCCTGCCGCGGCACGCCTGCGTCGCGCGCGAAGGACGTGAAATCCTGTGATTCATCCTGCGAGCAGATGCCACCGTTCACGCAGTAGTTCGTCATCATCGAGCCATCCGGGCTGCAATCCATGCCCAGTTCGCATGAGGCGATGCGCCAGGCGATCTCGCTGAGTTCACTGCCCGATATCTCGCCCAGCGTGTCGCGCCGACCACTCGCGCTCGTCCCCATGACCGGGGCGATGGCGAAGAAGGCGAACGGGTCCTCCGAATCGAGCACGCGCTGCACCAGTTCGCGCCGATAGTCGTCGTCGTCGCGCAATGGCTGCTCCATCGCCAGCAGTGCCGCCTCGGCCGCCAGGCTGCCCGCGCGCGCGGCCTGCTGGCGCTGGGTGAGGATGGCCGGCAACGACAGTCCGTCCTGCGGCACGAACCTGGCGCATCGCTGCTGCACGCGCTGGCGTGCGGAGAGCATCGCGTCGCCGTTGGACAACCCCAACGTTGCGATGACGCGTGAATCCTGTGCGTAACCGAGGGGATCGGCCGCAAATCCCGCGCAGTAGTCCTGTACCAGGCTCAGCAGCCACATGGCATCGGCATCGCCGGCGGCCGACAGCGCGAGCAACTCGCGCGAGTAGGCGAACAGATCGGTGCTGTCCTCGAACGCGCGCCGCAGCGGCGACAGCATGGGCGTCGAATGCGCAGCAACAGGGCGCAGGACAGCGGGCGTGGTGGACGGCGGGAGCGCTGTCGTCCCCTCCGGGGCCATAGCCGCGTCATCCATCGGGATCGCGAACGGCGCCAGCCCCGCCTGGCGCAGCGGCATCCACGCCAGCGCCCCCAGCAGGCCCACCAGCATCATCGGCAGTAGCAGCTTCCGGGGCACCCCCGCATTATCCCGGTGCATCCGAGGCGGTTCAACGCGGGAACGCGACGTTCGGCGTACCTGCCCTGCCTTCCGTCGCCTCCCTGCCCCGGGTCTGCACCTGAACGCGTGAGACAATGCCCGCCTTCTCCGCTTCCCGCCCCCCATGCCATGCCTTATCTGGAGCTCTCCCTGCGCTGCACCGAAACCGAGCAGCCGCGCTATGAGACCGCCCTCGAGGACATTGGCGCACTCTCGGTGACGCTGCTGGACGCGGATGCCGACACCGGCCATGAACGAGCCATCCTGGAGCCCGGCGTCGGCGAGACTCCCCTGTGGAAATCGCTGGTGCTGACCGCATTGTTCGATGCGGATGCCGACGCGCTGACGCTGCTCGCCGCCCTGGAATCATTCGATCCCGGGCTGGACTGGACACAGGTGGGGTTCCGCAAGGTCGAGGACGAGGACTGGGAACGCGCGTGGCTTGACCAGTTCAAGCCCATGCGCTTCGGCGCCCGTACCTTCATCGTGCCCTGGAACCATGAAGTGCCCGCGGAAGCCGGCGACGACGCCGCTATCGTGCGGCTCGATCCGGGGCTGGCGTTCGGATCCGGCACGCACCCCACCACGGCACTGTGCCTGCGTTGGCTCGACGGGCTCGCCGACGACGGTGCACTGGAGGGCCAGCGCGTGCTGGACTTCGGTTGCGGCTCCGGCATTCTCGCGCTCGCCGCATTGAAACTCGGCGCCGCGCAGGCCGTGGGCGTGGACAACGATCCGCAGGCATTGCTGGCCAGCGCCGACAACGCGCAGCGCAACCAGGTGGATGCGAAATTCAACGCCTACCTGCCCGAGGACGAACCGGTGATGACGTATCCGGTGGTGGTGGCCAACATCCTGGCCTCGGCGCTGGACGCACTGGCCGACATCCTTGCCGCGCGCGTCGCGCCCGGTGGCCGCATCGCACTGTCGGGCATCCTCAAGGGACAGGAAGACGAACTGCTGGCCCGTTACGCGCCGTGGTTCGATGCCCTGGTGGCCACGCAGGACGGCGACTGGATGCGTATCGACGGCATCCGTCGCTGACGCCATCCTCCGCCGCGTCCACGGTCACAACACGCACGCGGGCGTGCATGGTTGAATAGAGGCCATGTTCACGGCCTGTCCGCATTGCCAGTTCCTTGTCGCCCGCGACCGGCATACCGATGCCGTGCCCGCAGACTGTCCACGCTGCGGCAGATCATTGGCCACGGCGGACGAAGCGGCGGTGCCTGCATCGCCCAGTCTCGCGACCTTCCTGAATCCTGCAGCAGGCGGCGCGGAAGCATCGCCAGGCGCGCGACCGGACGACACGCCCGCAGCACCATTCCTGGCAGAGGAAGAGGCGGCTTCGCGAGACACCATGCCTGATGCGGCGGACGTGGCGATACCCGTCGATGACATGCCCGACATCACCACGCACGCGGCAGACGCGGCATCACTGGAAGGCGCGACGCCGATCGATGGCATCCCGGTCGATGCAATGCCAGAGGATGCAGCGCCCTCCACCATCGCGCCGGCACCCGTCATCACCGCCACGCCCACGCGCAAGGCAACGGGTCCCCGGTTCCTGCAACGCACGCGCACCATGCCGGTGCATGCAGCCCGCGCACGCTGGCAATGGGTTGCCGTGGGTGCACTTGCAACACTGCTGTGTGTGCAGGTCGCACTGGCTGATCGCGCCCGTCTGGCGACCCAGGCAGGATGGCGACCCTTGGTCATGGTGCTGTGCGGCGCGTTCCGCTGCGACGTACCGATGTGGCACGAACCCAGCGCCTTCACCATGCTGAGTCGTGATGTGCGGCCGGTCATCGGCCAGGCGGGAACACTGCAGGCGCAGGCCACGTTCCGCAACGAGGCCCGCTGGGAACAGGGCTGGCCGGTGATCCTGCTGACGCTGAAGGATGCCGATGGCCGCACCCTGGGCGCGCGTGCGCTGGAGCCGCGCGACTACCTGCCGCAGGAGGAGGCGTCATCGTCCATCGGCCCCGGGCAGAGCGCCCAGATGGCCGTGCTTGTACGCGAGCCGAGCGCGAACGTCGTCGCATTCTCCTTCGACTTCCGTTAAGCGCATCGGATTCATCAAAAAGCGGATGCGCGCGCCGCGATCAGGCGCTAGACTCGTCCCCCCGCCGAATACCCACAAGCACATGGCGGGCATCCGCATCCGTTGCACCAGGGGATCCGATTGAACGCTGCCTCCACCCGTCAGGACACGCCACGCGCCACGTCGCGCCCGCCGCTGCGCGAGCATGTCGCCGTGTCCGTCCGCCGCTACCTGCGTGACCTGGATGGCTGCGAGGCGGACGACGTGTACGAGATCGTGCTGCGCGAGATGGAGATCCCGCTGTTCGTGGAAGTGCTCAACCATTGCGAAGGCAACCAGAGCCGCGCCGCCGCCATGCTGGGCATCCATCGCGCCACGCTGCGCAAGAAGCTCAAGGACTACGGACTGGCCTGACAGGCAGTCCGGTCCAGGGCCGGGCGTGATGGTGCGGCGCGTTATAATTCGCGCCCCGATCCGTACCGCCGTCCCCATGACCCTCGATTTCCAGCCCGTGCGCCGGGCGTTGCTGTCCGTATCCGACAAGACCGGCCTGCTCGACCTGGCCCGTGCCCTCGCCGCCCGCAATGTCGAACTGCTGTCCACCGGCGGCACTGCCAGGACATTGCGTGACGCCGGCCTGTCCGTGCGCGATGTGGCCGACGTCACCGGATTCCCGGAAATGATGGACGGCCGCGTCAAGACGCTGCACCCGATGGTCCACGGCGGCCTGCTGGGCCGTACGGGTACGGACGACGCCGTGATGGCGGAGCACGGCATCGGCGCCATCGACCTGCTGGTGCTCAATCTCTATCCGTTCGAACAGGTCACCGCGAAGGCGGACTGCACCCTGGCCGATGCCGTGGAGAATATCGACATCGGCGGCCCCGCCATGCTGCGTTCGGCGGCGAAGAACTTCGCGCGCGTGGCGGTGGCCACCGATCCGTCCCAGTACGACGGCATCGTGCGCGAACTCGACGCGAATGACGGCGCCCTTTCCGCACTGACGCGCTTCGCGCTGTCGGTGGCCGCGTTCAATCGCGTGGCCCAGTACGACGCCGCCATCAGCAACTACCTGTCCGCCGTCACCGACACGTCAGGCGAGGTCCCCGTGCGCGCCACGTTCTCGGCGCAGGCCAACGGCAGCTTCGTCAAGGTCATGGACCTGCGCTACGGCGAGAATCCGCACCAGCAGGCCGCGTTCTACCGCGACCTGTATCCGGCGCCCGGTTCGCTGGCGACGTTCACGCAGCTGCAGGGCAAGGAGCTGAGCTACAACAACATCGCCGACAGCGATGCGGCATGGGAATGCGTGCGCCAGTTCGACGCGCCGGCCTGCGTGATCGTCAAGCACGCCAATCCCTGCGGCGTGGCGGTCGGCGTGGCCTGCGGCGATGCCTATGAGCTGGCCTACGCCACCGATCCGACCAGCGCGTTCGGCGGCATCATCGCCTTCAACCGCACACTGGATGCCGCGACGGCCAAAGTGATCCTCGACCGCCAGTTCGTCGAGGTGCTGATCGCGCCGGACTACGAGCCTGCCGCGCTCGACTACGCGGCGAAGAAGGCCAACGTGCGCGTGCTGCGCATTCCGCTGGCACCGGCATCGACCGGCTTCATCGATACCAAGCGCGTCGGCTCCGGCCTGCTGCTGCAGACCGCCGACGACCGCGTGGTGACGCGCGACGAGCTCAAGGTGGTGACGAAGCTCGTGCCGACCGACGCACAGTTCTCCGACCTGCTGTTCGCGTGGAAGGTGGCGAAATTCGTGAAATCCAACGCCATCGTCTACGCGAAGGACCACCGCACCATCGGCGTCGGCGCCGGCCAGATGAGCCGCGTGTACTCCGCGCGCATCGCCGGCATCAAGGCGGCGGACGCGAACCTCGTGGTCGAAGGTTCGGTGATGGCCAGCGATGCATTCTTCCCGTTCCGCGACGGCATCGACGCCGCGGCGGCCGCCGGCATCAAGGCGGTGATCCAGCCCGGCGGCTCCATGCGGGACGGCGAAGTCATTGCCGCCGCCGACGAGCACGGCATCGCGATGGTGTTCACCGGCGTGCGGCACTTCCGCCACTGAAGACAGCGCACGATGATGCCGCCCTGGCGGTCGTCATCGGTCCGGCAGCCTTCTCCGCTTGTTGACCAGTACGGAGCATCACCACGGCCATGAAGATCCTTCGCGCGCTTTCCGCCATGCCCGTCACGGCGCTCGTCGTTCTCGCGCTTGCCGGCTGCGCAGACACGCAGGCGAGCCTGCAGGAGGCGCGCACGAAGGTCGCGGCCACGTTGCCCGCGCCCTACTTCGAGGACCTGGTGACCGAATCGGTCGCCGTCGAGGGTGACCGCCTGGTGCTGCTGATCCGCAGTCCGAAGGGGAGCGCCGCCAGGACACGCGAAGCCCCCGATTTCGACACGCTGAAGGAAAGCGAGCAGATCGCGCTGCGCGACTTGTGCACGCAGCCGGCGATCATGCCGCTGACCGACACCGATGCCGTCCTGGTGCGTCGTTTCGTCGACCGTCACGACGCCGTTTTCTTCGATGTCGAACTCCCCGCGCGCGCATGCGCGACACCGCCGACGGATGCGCCGGCCCAACCATGAGGAATACCCCTTGAAAGTCCTGGTCATCGGTTCCGGCGGTCGCGAGCACGCGCTGGCGTGGAAGCTGGCGCAGTCGCCGCGCGTGGACGAGGTGATCGTGGCACCCGGCAACGCGGGCACCGCGAACGAGACCAAGTGCCGCAACGCGGCCGTCAAGGTCAGCGACATCGAAGGCCTGCTGGCGCTGGTGCAGGCCGAAGGCATCGGCCTGACCGTCGTCGGCCCCGAGGTGCCGCTGGTGGCGGGCGTGGTGGACCGGTTTCGCCTGGCCGGCCTGCGCATCTTCGGCCCCACCGCCGCCGCCGCGCAGTTGGAAGGCAGCAAGGCATTCGCGAAGGACTTCCTTGCGCGCCATGGTATTCCGACCGCGTTCTACGCGGTGCACACGGAGGTAGAGGCCGCGCTTGCGTATGTCCGTGAGAAGGGCGCGCCCATCGTCGTGAAGGCCGATGGCCTGGCCGCCGGCAAGGGCGTGATCGTGGCGATGACGCTGGACGAAGCCGAAGCCGCGGTACGCGACATGTTGTCGGGCAATGCGTTCGGCGATGCCGGCGCGCGCGTGGTCATCGAGGAGTTCCTGGAAGGCGAGGAAGCCAGCTTCATCTCGATGGTCGACGGCACCACCGCGTTGCCGATGGCCACCAGCCAGGATCACAAGCGCGTCGGCGATGGGGATACCGGCCCCAACACGGGCGGCATGGGCGCCTACTCGCCCGCGCCGGTGGTCACGCCCGAGGTGCATGCACGCGTGATGCGCGAGGTGGTGAATCCCACCGTGCAGGGCATGATCGCCGACGGCGTGCCGTTCACCGGTTTCCTGTACGCCGGGCTGATGATCGACGACAGCGGCGCCCCGAAGGTGATCGAATTCAACGTGCGCTTCGGCGACCCCGAGACGCAACCGGTGATGCTGCGCCTGCAATCCGATCTGGTGGACCTGGTGGAAGCGGCCATCGACGGACGCCTCGATGTCACCGAGGCGCATTGGGATCCGCGCCCGTCGCTGGGCGTCGTGATGGCCGCGGCGCCTTATCCCGAAACACCGGTCACCGGCGACGTGATCGCCGGGCTGGACGACGTGCCCGCGACGGCCAAGGTCTTCCATGCCGGGACGGCGCTGGATGCGGAAGGCCGCGTCGTCAGTGCAGGGGGGCGCGTGCTGTGCGTCGCGGCGCTCGGCGACTCGGTGTCCGACGCACAGCGCAACGCCTATGCCGGCGTGGACAAGGTGCGCTGGACGAACGAGTTCCACCGCTCCGACATCGGCTGGCGCGCGATCACGCGCGAACGCGCGGGCGCCTGACCGGCTAACGCGCCTGCACAAAGCTCGCCGCGTAATCGCGCGGCGCGCTGCGCAGGTACTGCGGCGCGACCGCAATCTTTGCGCCCAGCGCCGCGGCCGCATGCCACGGCCAGCGCGGGTCGTACAGGATGCCGCGCGCCAGCCCGATGGCATCGGCCCGGTCCTGCTGCAGGATGTCTTCGGCCTGTTGCGGCTCGGTTATCAGGCCTACCGCGATCACTGGCATCGCGACGTGCTGCTTGATCGCCGCCGCGAACGGCACCTGGTAACCCGGCTCAAGGGTGATCTTCTGCGCCGGATGCAGGCCGCCGCTGGAGACATGGATGAAGTGGCAACCGCGTGCGTCGAGCGCCTTCGCCAGCGCGATGCTCTGCGCCAAGTCCCAACCGCCCTCCACCCAGTCGGTGGCGGAAATGCGGATGCCGACCGCCATCTTGCCGGGCACCGCCGCCTTGATCGCATCGAACACCTGCAGCACAAGCCGCATGCGGTTTTCCAGCGTGCCGCCATATGCATCCTCGCGGTGGTTGCTGAGCGGCGACAGGAACTGATGCAGCAGGTAGCCATGCGCGGCATGGATCTCGATCAGGTCCAGACCCAGCCGTACCGCACGCTGCGCACTGTCGGCGAACGCGGCGACGATGGCATCGATGCCCGCCTGGTCCAACGCCAGCGGCGGATGCTGGCCTTCGCTGTAGGCGAGCGGCGATGCGGACACCGTTTGCCAGCCATGCGGTGCATCCGGCACGATCTGCGCGCCATGCTCATCCCAGGGACGATGCGTGGACGCCTTTCGCCCGGCATGCGCCAGCTGCACGCCGATCGGCATGGAGGAGTAGCGGCGCGTCGCTGCCAGCGCCCTGGCGAACGCGGCTTCGGTCGTGTCATCCCACAAACCGAGGTCGGCCCAGCTGATGCGCCCACGCGGTTCGACAGCGGTCGCTTCGATGATCGCCAGCCCCGCACCGGACTGGGCCAGATTCGGCCAATGGAAAGCATGCCAGTCGGTGGCACGGCCATCTTCGGAGGAGTACTGGCACATCGGCGCGATGACGATGCGGTTGGCAAGCGACAGCGGCCCCAGATCGAGGGGCGAGAACAGGCGACTCATGGAGAGGAGAAGGCCGGACGACGTGGGGCCGCCACTATCCCCCTGCCCCCGTCACCCATCAACGCCATCGACGGAACACTGTCGGGCGCGACGGCACGCACCGCCATCGCGATTTGCTAGGCTGCGCGGCAACCCACGGAGGGCACATGTCCAGCCACAGCCAGTTCTCGCTGCTGAAACAACGACGGTTCCTGCCTTACTTCACCGTCCAGGCGCTGGGCGCCTTCAACGACAATGTCTACCGACAGGCGATCATCGCGCTGCTGTTCTTCCTGGGTGCCAGCGATGGCGAACTCTCGCTGTACGCAACGCTGGCGCCGGCGATCTTCATCCTGCCCTACTTCCTGTTCTCCGCCATCGCGGGCCAGTTCGCCGAGAAGCTCGAGAAGCACCGGCTGATCGTGATCACCACGACGATGGAAATCGTCATCATGTCGTTGGCGGCGGTGGGTTTCCTGTTGCAGAACATGCCGGTCCTGCTGGTCGCGCTGTTCTGCACGGGCGTGCAGTCCACACTGTTCGGGCCGGTGAAGTACTCCGTGCTGCCCTCGATCCTCAAGCCGGAGGAACTGACGGGCGGCAACGGGCTGGTCGAGATGGGCACGTCGATCTCGATCCTGTGCGGCATGATCGCCGGCGGCATGATCTTCCAGGTGGCCGGGGCATACGGGCCGCAGGCGGCCGCGATCGCCATCGTGCTGCTCGCCGTGCTGGGCAACATCGTATCGCGACTGATCCCGCGCATGGACGCGGGCGCGCCCGACCTGGTCATCCGCTGGAACCCGATCCCGGAATCGCTGGCCGTGCTGCGCATGGCCAAGCAGCAACTGGCCGTGCGCAACGCCATCCTCGGCGTGTCGTGGTTCTGGTTCTTCGGCACGCTGCTGACCTCGCAGCTGCCGGCCTATGCGAAGTTGCACCTCGGCGCGGCCGACGGCTCGTCGACGCTGTACGTGTTCGCGCTGGCGTTGTTCTCGGTCGGCACGGGCGTGGGCTCGCTGCTGTGCGAGAAGCTGTCCGGGCGCACCGTCGAAATCGGCCTGGTGCCGGTGGGCGCGTTCGGCATGACGGCGTTCCTGCTCGATCTCTACTTCGCCCGGCCGGGCGCCGCACCCGCCACTGGCCTTGGCGTGGCCGAGTTCGTGCGCCAGGCCGGCAGCGTGCGGATCATGATCGACCTGGTCGGCATCGGCATGTTCGCCGGCATCTTCGTGGTGCCGCTGTTCGCACTGATCCAGAGCCGCACGGCCAATTCGCGGATGGCGCGCGTGTTCGCCGCGCTCAACATCCAGAACTCGGGCTTCATCGTGCTGGCCGCGCTGGTCGGCCTGGGCCTGCATGCGCTGGGCTGGAGCGGTCCGCAGATCTTCCTGGCGCTGGCCATCGCGAACGCGCTGGTGGCGATCTGGATCTTCACCATCGTGCCCGAGTTCCTGATGCGGTTCCTCAGCTGGCTGTTCGTGCGCGCGTTGTATCGCCTGCGCCTGCACGGCATCGAGAAGCACGTACCCGATGAAGGCCCTGCGCTGATTGTCTGCAACCACGTCAGCTACATGGACGCGCTGATCCTGTCGGCGACGATCCCGCGGCCGGTCCGCTTCGTCATGTACTACCGGATCTTCCAGATCCCGGTGATGAGCTGGATCTTCCGCACGGCCAAGGCCATCCCGATTGCCGGCGCACGGGAGAACCCGGAACTGATGCGGCGTGCATTCGAGGAGATCGACGCGGCGCTGGCGGCGGGCGAGATCGTCGGCATCTTCCCCGAAGGCGCGTTGACCAAGGATGGCGAGATCGCGGCGTTCAAGTCCGGCGTGGAGAAGATCCTGGAGCGCCGCCCGGTGCCCGTCGTACCCATGGCGCTGAAGGGGATGTGGACCAGCATGTGGAGCCATCGCGACACCCGGATGGGGCGCATGCGCGTGCCCCGTCGTTTCCGCGCGCACGTTGACGTGGTGGCCAGCGAACCGCTGGACGGCGCCGCCGTGACCGCCGAGGTCCTGGAGGCGCGGGTGCGCGCGCTGCGCGGGGATGCGGCGTGATGGTTTCGTCGGCCCTGCCGCTCGGTTAGTCTATCGGGGGGAGTGCAGGGGCATGACGTTGCCGCCTGCCGAGAACATCAACGCCGTTTCACCTGCCTTCGGAAGACCACCATGAGTGCCACGCCGCCGCTGCCGTCGCAGCACGCGCCCTATGTGCCCAATCATCTGGTGTGGGCCATCTTGAGCACGCTGTTCTGCTGCCTGCCGCTGGGCATCGTCTCCATCGTGTTCGCCGCGCAGGTGGACGGCAAGCGCGCCGCAGGCGATCTGGCAGGCGCGCTAGATGCGTCGAGCAAAGCCAAGCTATGGGCACTGGTGTCCGCGGCCTGCGCGCTGGTGCCGTTGGTCCTGTATCTGTTGTTCGTTTTCTTCATTGGCGGTGTCAGTCTGCTGGGCGGACTGAGCGGCTGAAGCCCACAGGAATCTCCAGATGAATGCGATGCCTCCTCTTCCAGACGCCGCTCCCCAGAACATCCCGAACCATCTGGGCTGGTCGATTGCCGTCACCGTGATCGCCGCCTTCGCGACGTTCTGCACGTGTTGCGGTCTGGGCGCCATTCCGGGCGTCATTGCCATCTTTTTTTCCACGCAGGTCAACAGCAAGCTGCGTCAGGGCGACCTGGCCGGCGCGCGCAGCGCTGCCACCGTGGCAAAGATCCTTTGCTGGGTGACGGTGGGGTTTGCCCTGCTGTGCGTCGTGTATCTGGCCTGGAGCATCCACAGTGCCGGCGGCATCGACCAGTTCGAAGTGATGTTCCGGGAAGCTGTTGAGCAGGCACAGCGGCAGCGTTGACGCCATGACGAGTGCGTCCTTACAGCGTGCCGGCATCGCCATTGCCAGTCTGGCAGGCGTGGCGGCATTGGTGGCTGGCGTCTGGCTGCTGCGTACATTCGACCCCAACGCGGTCGGCAATCCTTTTCCTGCCTGCCTGTTCAGAACCCTCACCGGCTTCTACTGCGCAGGCTGCGGCGCCACGCGCGCGCTCCACGCCCTGGTGCACGGCGACGTAGGCAAGGCGTTCTCCATGAACCCCCTGCTGGTGTCCGTGCTGCCGCTCCTTCCGGTGCTGGCGGCCTGGTCGCTGGGCTGGCGTCCCGCGTGGCTGCATCCGTTCGTGCAGCGCGTCTCTTCCCCTGTCCTGTGGCTGCTTTTGCTCTCGGGATTCTGGGTTCTCCGCAACCTGCCCTGGGTACCGTTCACCTGGTTGGCGCCGGGCTGACACCTGTTGCACGCTGGCCTTGCGCTCACCGTCCACTTACGCTTCCACCGCCCCAAACCTTCAACATCCTCAAGGAGCCAAGCACATGAACACGAATTCGCAGTACGTCCCCAACCATCTGGTGTGGGCGATCCTCTCCACCCTGTTCTGCTGCCTGCCCCTTGGCATCGTTTCGATCGTGTTCGCCGCCCAAGTCAACGGCAAATTGGCCGTGGGCGACATGGCGGGCGCGCAGGAGGCATCGGACAAGGCGAAGAAGTGGGCCATGTGGTCCGCGATCGCAGGCGTGTCGCTGGCGGTGCTCTACATCATCTTCATCTTCGCGATGGGCGGCATGGCAGCAATGTCCCAGTAAGGGACACCACGTCAAAGCGCGAAAAAGCCCGCTCCCGCGGGCTTTTTCATTCGCGGCCGTCAGCTGACCCAGCCACCGATCACGAACACCGCGAGCAGTGCCAGCCACAACAGCAGGATGCGCCAGACCAGGCTCATCGCGTCGCGCAGTTCGGGCAGTTCGCGCATGGCCTGGACCATGCCTTCCTCGGCGTATTCCTCCGCCTCCTCGGCCAGTTCGCAGCGCACGCTGGCGCGTGCGACATAGCCCAGGAATCCGGTGTCCAGCCGGAAGCGCGCGCCGCCGGCTTCGCGCCAGGCGGTGAACACCGTATCGAAGTTGCCGACCAGCGCCATCGCCAGCGTCATCAGCTGCGCGACAGGCCAGTCCAGTACGGTCTTCAACGCGCGCGCGCCGAGGTGATTCTCTTCGGGCAACGTCGAGGCCCATTCGCTCTGCGTCGCCAGCACCGACAGGCGATAGAGCACCGCGCCGACCGGGCCCAGCAGCAGGAACCAGAACAGCACGCCGAACCAGCGCTGCATCGCGTTGACGAACACCGCCTCCACCAGCGCGGGCCCATCCAGCGTCGCTGCTTCGCCGGTCAGGCCGAGCCGGGCGATCGCGGCGCGACGGGTGGGTGCATCGTGCGCATCGATGACGGCCTCGACATCCACATCCAGGTCCCGTGGGCCCCAGGCGTAGACCAGGACCACGATATCGAACAGCAGGCCTGGCAACCCGTACAGAGGGCTGTCGAGCATCCATTGCAGCAAGGTGACCACCAGCAATACCGGCACGATGGCCAGCACAATGCCGTAGCGCCCCTGCCAGACGCCCGCACCATCGGAACGCTCACCCAGCCAGCGCAGCCATGCGCCATACCATGCGTACTGGCGGAACGATGCGACCAGCGCGGGTGCGACATGCCCCAGCACCAGCGCAAGCACGACGGCGACGAGCGTGATCGACATGCAATTCCTCCGAGCCGGGATTCTAGCGCGGCTGCCTGTTAATGCCCGGTCTTGTCGGGGATCTTCGAGTCACGCGTCGCGCGCATGCCGGCATGCCAGTGTTCTATCAGCGCGCGCGCGATGGAGATGGACGGCGACAGCAGCAGCCCATCGCCCGTGTTGTCGTCTCCGCGCGCAAGTGCCGCATCGACCTCGTCGAACGTGAACCAGCGCGCGTCCTCGAGTTCGCCGTCCACCTGGGGCGGATCCGGTTCTGCATCGGCGCAGAAGCCCAGCATCAGCGCGCCCGGGAACGGCCACGGCTGTGCGCCGAGGTAGCGGCAATCGCGTACCCGTACCTGCGTTTCTTCGAGCACTTCGCGGGCAACGGTCTGCTCCAGCGTCTCGCCGGGCTCCACGAAGCCCGCGATGACCGAGTAGCGACGCGGCGGCCACGATGCCTGCCGGCCCAGCAGCAGGCGCTCGCCATCGCTGACCGCCACGATGACGGCAGGATCCACGCGCGGATAGTGATCCTTCCCGCACTGCGTGCAATGGGCGATGTAACCCGCGCGGCGGAACGTGATGGCGCCGCCGCATGCGCTGCAGAATCGTGTCGACGACTGCCAGTGCAACAGGGCTCGCGCCATGGCGAACACGCCTGACGCAAAGGAGGGCCACACCGCGGCCGCGCGCCGCAGATCCAGCCATGACGGCGCCTGCACTGCTTGGTGCCGGGCATGCGCCGCGAACCATGCCACGCCGTCCTTCAGCCCCAGGAACAGGCTCGCGCCCGGCCCACCGCCGAGCGACGCGCCTTCAGGTGCGAGCAGCGCGCCGTCCACGTCGACCATGGCGCGCCCGTCATCGTCCAGCAGCATCACGCGGGCGGCCGGCCACAATGCGGTCAACGCGTCGGTGTCGTCGCGCAGCGCGTCGGCGCGATCCAGCGTATCGCCTGCGAAGGCGAAGCCGGTGAGCGGCGGGGTAGAGGAGGAGACAGGACCTGTCACGGAACGCGGCAGGCCGGCATTCACATGCTGAAACTGCTGCCGCAGCCGCAGGTGGTCTTGGCGTTGGGGTTGCGGATGACGAACTGCGCACCCTGCAGGCTTTCGCTGTAATCCACTTCCGCGCCCATCAGGTACTGCAGGCTCAAGGGATCGACCAGCAGCGACACGCCATCGGTAGCCACGGCAACATCGTCGTCGGCACGGTTCTCGTCGAACTCGAACCCGTACTGGAAGCCCGAACAGCCGCCGCCCTGGATATAGACGCGCAAGGCCAAGGCATCGTTGCCTTCTTCCTGGACCAGCTCGCGCACCTTGGCCGCCGCGGCAGGCGTGAAGTTCAGCGGCCGATCGATGGACTGGTAGTCCGGAGCGGCGGCTGCGGTCGGCAGGGAAACGACAGTGGTCATGGCGGAAGGATGGGGGCTGGCGGGAGGCAGTTCAAGCTCAACGTGTGCCGGTGCTGCCTTCGCCTGCGCCTTCCTTGGCCGCCGCCTGCGCCCACGGGAACGATTGCTCGACGGCTGCGCCGCTCTGCGGCACCACGCGGGCGATCACGCGGACGGGCTTGAAACCCGGCGGCAGCAGCAGATCGCCTTCGACCTGCTGGAAGTACTTGAACGAATACGGCACGCCGGGCGCATTGGGCTGCTGCCGCAGATCGGCCCACCCCAGGCGGCGCAGCTTGCCCGCCTCGGTGCCCTCCACCGATACCAGCAGGCGGCCGGCGTTGACGGCGCCGCGATTGAGGTTCTGCGTCAGCGTGGCAGTGAAGTGCCACGCCTGCTCGTCCTGCGGCTGCAGCGTGAGCTCGTGCACCGACAGGCCACGGCGCTGCGCGGTGGCACCGACGAAACGCTCGTAGAAGGCCACGTCGGCGCGCAGGCCGGCGATTTCCTCGTCGCGTTCGGACAGCGTCGCCTGCAGGTCGCGGTTGGCGTCGCGGCTGATCTGGTCCGAGCGCGCCAGCGTGGCGCTTCGCTGCTCCAGCATCTCGATGCGCCGCTGCTGCTCGCGCGACTGCGCTGCCGTGGGGGCTTCGCCCGCATGGCGCGCGAATACTTCCCAGAGGCCCCAGCCGCCAAACGAAAGCGCCAGCGCCAACACGGCGATCAACACCGGCCATCCCACCAGCCTGGGCGGCGGGACACTTGGCGGTACGGGCTGGGGATTCATGGCCGCAGGATAGCGCGGCCGATCCCAGCGGGCTCTGAATGCCCCCGTCAGGCGTCGGCCGTGGCCCACGCTTCCGGCAAGGCGGCACCGTCATGCGACGGCGATCCCGCAGGCAGGGCATCCGCATGCACCAAGCGCCCAGTCAACTGCGCGCCCGCGCTCATCTCGACGACCTTGTAATGCACGTTGCCCTGCACGCGGGCCTTGGCGGCCAGCTCGATCCGGTCGAAGGCGTGCACATCGCCGGTCATGCGGCCGTTGATGACCACCACCGGCACCTGCACTTCGCCTTCGATGCTGCCCTGCTCGGCCAGCGTCAACACGGCGCGCTCCCCGGCTTCGGCGATGACCTTGCCCTGGATATGGCCTTCCACGTACAGGCCGCCACTGAACACCACGTCGCCACGGATCGTGACCTGCGGCCCGATGAGCGTATCGATGGCGCCCACGTCGGGGCGGATGGGCTTGGTCTTGAACATCTCACTTGCCTCCTGCGGCTGTGGCGGTCTTCCAGTCGAAGGCCTGTTCCACCGCCGCGTCTCCGCCATTCAGCGTCACCTTGACGCGCTGTGGCGTGAACCCGGGCGGCAGCATCACGTTGCCATCCAACTGCTGGAAATATCGGAAAGAGTAGGTCTGTCCCGGCGCGCTGCGCTGCTGGTGCAGTTCGTCCCACTGCACCGCGGCCAGCTTGCCTTCGCGAACGCCTTCCACGGCGAAGCGCATCTGGCCCTGGCTGATCGCGCCACGGTTCAGCGTCTGCGTCAGCATGATCTGGTAGCGCCAGGTTCCGCCCGCCTCAGGTGCGAATTCGGCCACATGCACGCTCAGGCCCTTGCGCTGGCTGGTAGAACCGACCAGCCGCTCATAGAACGCCACATCGGCACGCAACGCAGCGATCTCCTCATCACGTTCGGCCAGCGCATCCTGCACTTCGGCGTTGGCCGCGCGGCTGATCTGATCGGAGCGGGTGAGCGTGGACTCGCGCTGGCGCAGGTTGCGCAGTTCGCCGCGCACCACGGCCAGCTCACGCTCCGCCTGCATGCGATTGGCATCGGCCTTCGCCAATCGCGGCGCGGCGGTGTAGCTGGCGGCGACCCACATGGCTACCAGACTGCCCGCCCACGCCAGGCCGAACAGCAGGGAGGCTCCACGACGGCGCACAGCCGCGTCACGCGGCACAACCCTGAAGCGAGATGGAGCAGGTGCAGACATGACGGACATGCGGCATGCGGCGCTCAGCCGGCAGCCAGACGGGACCCCTATACTCGCCGCAGTGGCGCGAGCCCATGAGTCTAACGGGAGTAGCCGGCATGTCCGAAGCGCATCTTTTCGTAATTGGGATCCTGTTGGCATGGATGGCCGGGATCCGCGTCTATCTCACCGTTTTCGGGCTGGGCCTTGCCGGGGCGCTGGGCTGGCTGGATCTGCCGCCCGCCTTGCAGGTGACCGAATCCTGGTGGGTGCTGGGGACTTCCGGGGCGCTGGCGCTGACCGAATTCTTCGCCGACAAGATCCCGGGCGTGGACTCCGGCTGGGACCTGCTGCAGACCCTGGCCCGCGTGCCGGCAGGCGCGTTCCTCGCCGCCGCCACCCTGTCCCCGGATGGCCAGCTCAGTGGCGGGGCGCTGGCTGCGGGAGCCGGCGTGGCGCTCACCAGCCATTTGCTGAAGAGCGGCTCACGTGCCCTGATGAACACCTCGCCCGAGCCGGTCAGCAACTGGACCGCCTCGGTGGCGGAAGACGCCGTGGTCGTGGGCGGCCTCGCGATGGCCTTTGCGCACCCCTGGATTGCGTTGTTCCTTGTGATCGGAGTGTCGCTGCTCATCGCGCTGGCGGTCTGGTGGGTCTGGCGCAGCGTGTCGCGCGGACTGAAACGCTTGCTGCAGACAGCGCCTTCAGCTCCCGTGTCGCCCCCGACCTCCGGCCCGTGACAGGCGTCGGCGCATCGGGGATCATGGGTCTGCCTCACTCGTGAACTTCGTCGCATAATGGGGCTCAGCTTGGGGAAGCCTGATGTCCGCCATCGATTCCACATCCCGCCCGCAGGATGAGCCTTCACGCTCGCGCCTGCGCGCAGAAACCCCGCCGGCACATTATTGGCGCCGTTGGGTGGACGATGCCGCCCCCGAAGACGCGGCCGAACCCGGAGCCGGAGAGCCCGTCGAGATGACCAGCCAGTCCTCCACACCCACCGAGCCGCCGGCAACATCCGCACCTCCACGAGCCGCGGTTGCCGCGACGCCTGCTGAACCACCCTCTGAACCCGTCGATCCGGAATCGCCCTACCGCGTGCTGATCGTCGAAGACGACCGCGGCCAGGCCCTGTTCGCCCAGAGCGTGCTGCACGGCGCCGGCATGCAGGCCGACGTGCAGATGCAATCCGATGGCCTGCTCGACGCCATGCGCCGCTTCCGTCCCGATCTGGTGCTGATGGACCTGCACATGCCCGGCCGTGATGGCATGTCGCTGACCATGCTGCTACGGCAGCAGCCGGAATACCTGCACCTGCCGATCGTGTTCCTGACCGGCGACCCGGACCCGGAACGCCAGTTCGAGGTCCTGGAAAGCGGCGCGGACGATTTCCTCAACAAGCCGATCCGGCCCCGCCACCTGATCGCGGCGGTGTCCAACCGCATCCAGCGCGCGCGCCAGCGCAGCCAGGCCCAGCAGGCGCCGCGACCCTCGCTCAACACCGATACCGGCCTGCCCACCCGTACCTTCGTGCTGCAGCAGCTCGGCGAGTCGCTGCAGCGGCAGGGGCGCGGCGGGCTGTTCTTCGTCGAGGTCAACAGCGCGCTGAGCCTGCGTGAACGCTACGGCTATGCGGTGTTCGAGCACCTGATGAGCCAGGCCGGGCGCCAGTTGGCTGCCGCTGCGTCGCCGCACCCGGTGGCGCGATTGAACGACAACAGCTTCCTGATGCTGGCCGACAGCGTCGACGAGGCGACCCTGGCCGCCCTGGCACAGCAGTTGCGCGACGGACTGGCCGGGCATGACTTTGAAACCCGCCCCAGCGAAGTGCTCAAGCTTCGCGGCTCGATCGGCTACACCGCGCTGTCCCTCGGCTTCGCCGACGCCGGCAGCGCGCTGGAGGCGATCGAGCGTGCCGTGCTG
The DNA here is from genome assembly GCA_966210745.1 of uncultured Pseudoxanthomonas sp. Taxonomy (GTDB): domain Bacteria; phylum Pseudomonadota; class Gammaproteobacteria; order Xanthomonadales; family Xanthomonadaceae; genus Pseudoxanthomonas_A. The sequence continues at coordinate 76,164 of CBIHLJ010000005.1, read as the reverse complement.
CAGGCCCGCCTGAAATCCGACAGCCTGGCCGAGTACATACCGGCCCAGGTCGATGACGACGCCCCGCGCATCTCGCTGGAGGATGGCCAGTTCGAGCTGGCCTACCAGCCCATCGTGGCGGTGGCCGGCAACGACCAGGCGCAATACCAGGTGCTGCTGCGCATGCGCCAGCCCGACGGTTCCCTGCTGCCCGCGTCACAGGTGATCCCGGCGGCCGAACTCGCCGGCGGCATCGCGCAGATCGACCACTGGGTGCTGGAGCACGCACTGTTCGTGCTGGCCGAGCGACAGGCCATGGGACCGTCGCTGCGCCTGTTCGTCTCGCAGTCGCCGCGCTCGCTGGCGCGCGAGTCGCATGCCCCCTGGCTGCTGGATGCGCTGCGCGCGCGCGGCATCGAGGGCACGTCGCTGGTCATCGACCTGCGCCTGTCCGACGCCCTGATCCATACCGTCACGCTGCGGCAGTTCTGCCAGCAGTTGATGCCGGCAGGCGTGCAGTTCTGCCTCAGCCAGTTCGAGCCCGGAGTGGAAGCCGACGCCCTGCTGACGCAGCTGCCCCTGGGTTTCGTGCGTGTTTCCAGCAAGTACGCCAGCGCCCACGCCGATCCGGTCCTGCGCGACCAGTTGCGCGGGATCATCGACAACGCCCACCGCCAGGGCCTGCAGGTGATCGGGCAGCAGATCGAAGATCCCCAGGCCGCAGCGGCCATGTGGATGGGCGGTGTCGACTTCATCCAGGGCAATCTGGTGCAGGCGGTCGGCACTGAACTCGGTTTCGACTTCCACAACGCGGTGCTGTAACGATGCCCACCACCGGACGGACGCCGGTGATGCCGTGGGTGACGGCGGCGCTTGCCGCGTCGTCGGTCGCATCGATGGGCCTGCACTGGGCAGGCATCACGGGGCCTTGGCTGCCCGTCGCGCTCGGGACAGGCGCGGTGGGGCTGGCAGCGGCCATCGCCACCGGACTGCAATCGCACAGCGAAGCCCGCCAGCGCGCCGGTGTGCAGGCGCGCGCGGCGATCGCCGAATCCGAGCGCGACAGCCTGCAACGGGACCTGCATCGCCATGATCGGCTGGAGCAGGAGTTGATGCGCGCCAAGCAGGCCGCCGAATCGGCTGCGATGGCGAAGGGCGAATTCCTGGCCACGATGAGCCACGAGATCCGCACACCGCTCAACGGCATCGTGCCGATGCTCGAGATGCTGTCGCGTGCGCCGCTGGCACCGGACCAGCGCGAGATGCTGAGCACGGCCACCGCATCCTCGCACCAGCTGCTGCGGATCGTGGACGATATCCTCGACTACTCCAAACTCGAAGCGAACAAGCTGGAGTTGGAGATCACCGGGTTCAACCTGCGCGAGCTGCTCGACAGCGTGCTGCAGCTCATGTATCGCCCTGCCGAGAACAAGGGGCTGCGGTTGAGCCTCCAGTTGGATCCCGCGGTACGCCTGCCGGTCCGTGGCGACCCGGTGCGGTTGCGGCAGGTGCTGACCAACCTGGTCGGCAACGCGATCAAGTTCACCGATCGCGGCTCGGTCACGCTGGTGGTGCGGCGGCTCGGCGAAACCGCCGCGCAGCATCTGCTGCGCTTCGAAGTGCGGGACACCGGCATCGGCATCGAAGAAGATGCGCGCCACCGCCTCTTCCATTCCTTCAGCCAGGCCGACGCGTCGACCACCCGGCTGTACGGCGGCACCGGGCTCGGCCTGGCGATCTGCCGGCGCATCGTCGACCTGATGGGCGGCCGCATCGACGTGGTCTCCGAGATCGGGCGCGGCTCCACGTTCTGGTTCGAAGTGCCGCTGATGAAGGTCATCGGCGACCTGCGCCAGCGCGACAACGGCGCGCTGGACCACGGCCGCGTGCTGATCGTCTCGCCCGATGCCCGACTGCGGCAGCGCCTCACCCTGCTGGCCACCAACTGGGGCATGCAGCCAGTGGCGGTGGAAACCACACAGGAAGCGCTGGACCGGCTGCGCATGGCCAGCGAACAAGCGCAGCAGGATTATCTGGCGGTCCTCGCCGACATCAGTGGCATCCGCAGTACCGCACTGGCGCTGCACCGCGCCATCGCACGTCGCCCATCGCCCGATCCGCTGCGCCTGGTCTGGCTGTACGGCGACGAGACCGTCCCGACCGAACTGCACCCGCGCAGCACGCTGCTGTCGCGGCAGTCGCCGGATGCGGACCTCCGCGCAGCGCTGACCGGCGCCGCGCCGGAACATGATCCGGACGTGGTTGCCATTGCCATGGAAGAGATATTTCCTGAAACCGGGAACGCGGCCCCGCTGCCTGCCCCCGAGGTGCCGCGCACAACCGACGCCCGTGAGATGCAAGCAGCGGTCGCTCCCGCAACGCATGAAGCGGAGGCGCCCGTTCCGGGTCCGGAACCCGCCGTCGTCAGTGCCATGCGCACCGAGCCTCGCCTGCTGCTGGTGGAAGACAATCCGGTCAACCTGCTGGTGGCGCAGAAGCTGCTGTCCGCGCTGGGCTTCAACTGCGAAACCGCAGCCAATGGCGACATCGCCATCAAGCGCATGCAGGTGGAGCACTTCGATCTGATCCTGATGGACTGCCAGATGCCGGTACTGGACGGCTACGCCGCCACGCGGCGCTGGCGCGAGTTGGAGGCGCAGCGCGCCGATGGCGTTCCCCGCCTGCCCATTGTCGCGATGACGGCCAATGCGATGGCCGGGGATCGCCAGCGCTGCCTGGACGCCGGCATGGACGACTATCTCGCCAAGCCGGTGTCGCGCGAGCAACTGGAAAGCTGCCTGCACCGCTGGCTGCCGGACCGCATGAATTTCGTGTTGCGCAATGCCGCGCTCGTGCCCGCCGCAGAACCGGCGCCGCCGGTCCCGGCCGTCGCCACCGCGCGCGCGCCGGCGCCGAGCTTTCCGGTGCTTGACCAGACCATGCTGGAGGAACTGCGCGAGATCGCAGGTGACGAGACCACGCGCATCATCACCATCTTCCTGGAAGACGCGCCACGCCTGATCGGTACGCTCGAGAAGGCGGCTGCAGTGCCCGACCTGGATGCCATGCGCGACGCCGCGCATACGCTCAAATCATCCAGCGCCAACGTGGGCGCGATGGCCTTGTCGGCCGCCGCCAAGCGCGTGGAACTGGGCGCACGGGCGCGCAAGCTGGAGCGCCCGGCCGTCGCCGTGGCACTGGTCATCGCCGAGTACGCGCGCGCGCGCATGGCGCTGCAGGGCTACGCGGCGCAACAGCTCGGCAGGCCGCTGTTGCCGCCGACGCCAGCGACCGGTCAGTCGTCGCCTTCGAGTTTGGTCAGCAGGTAATTCGGCTCGCCGATGCGGTCGATCACCGACAGCTGCGTTTCCAGCCAGTCGATGTGCTCCTCTTCGGAGTCGAGGATGTTCGCGAACAGCTGCCGGCTGACGTAATCGGCTACCGATTCGCAGTATGCGATCGCCTCGCGCAGCAGCGGCAGCGCTTCCTGTTCCAGCGCCAGATCGCACTCCAGGATCTCGCGCGGGGTTTCGCCGATGCGCAGCTTGCCCAGCGCCTGGAAGTTGGGCAGTCCATCAAGGAACAGGATGCGCTCCGACAGCTTGTCGGCATGCTTCATCTCGTCGATGGATTCCTTGTACTCGTGCTCGGCCAGTTCCTTGAAGCCCCAGTTCTTCAGCATCTTGGCGTGCAGGAAGTACTGGTTGATCGCGGTCAGCTCGTTGTAGAGCGCCTTGTTGAGGTACTCGATGACCTTGGCGTCGCCTTTCATGGCCATGCTCCGTGGGCGGAAGAACGGCAAAGGTTAGCCCGTGCACGCGCGCCGTGACGGAACGCGAATCGTGATCATTCTGGAGGGATGCCGCGCCGCCGACAGGCGGTCGCGCGGACGTCAGGCTGCGTGCGAGAGCGTCAGGATGGGGAACAGCGGCTCGCGCGATGCGGGTTGCGCGGCCTGCAGCACGTCCATCGCCATGTCCAGACAGCTGCCGCAGTTGGCGCCCGCGCCCGTGCGCATGGTCAGCTCGGCCACGGTGGCGCATCCCGCGGCGGCGGCTTCACGGATCTGGCGGTCGGTCACGCCGTTGCAGATGCAGACATACACGGTGGCGGTGGCAGTGCGGCGGGCACGGGATGGCCCGACGCCATTTCACCCAAGATGAGAATGATTGTCAATTCTTGACGGGTTCGCCGGTGCCGCCCCGTTTACGTGCCGGCCGGTCACGGCCACGCCAGCGGTTCCCGTCCACCGAAGCCCGGGGGTCGGGCAGTTGCGGGGGGATCGCTTGCGGGCCCGCGACCCCGCGGGCGAACGAGGCCAGGTGCCCCAGTGCGCTGGCGTACACGCGACGCTTGAACATGACCACGTGTTCGAGCGGATACCAGAAATCCACCCAGCGCCAGTGATCGAATTCCGGGCTCTCGGTGAGGTCCAGGCGGAGGTGGGCTTCGTCGCCGACCAGGCGCAGCAGGAACCAGACCTGCTTCTGGCCAATGCAGACCTGGCGTTCGTTGCGCCGGATGGCACGGGGGGGCAGGCGATAGCGAAGCCACCCGGGCGTGACGCCCAGAACTTCCACATGTTCGGGCAACAGGCCTGTTTCTTCGCGCAACTCGCGGTACATGGCCTCGACCGGCGTCTCGTCCGTGTTCATGCCGCCTTGCGGGAACTGCCAGCCATCCCGGCGCACGCGTCGCGCCCAGAACACCCGGCCATCCGGCCGCATCAACACGATGCCGACATTGGGTCGGTAGCCGTCCGGATCGATCACGATGCGGACTCCATAAATCTACTGTCCCCGACTCTGCCACGCCCCGCCGCATGCGACAAGCGCGGCACCCCGGCTTGACAGGCAGGGGGTCGAAATGAAGAATACGCGGTTCACGCGGCTATGTAGCTCAGCCGGTTAGAGCACAGCACTCATAATGCTGGGGTCGGTGGTTCGAGTCCACCCATAGCCACCAGAATTTCTTTGAAATTCAACGCGTTATAAAAACCCGCCCGACGGCGGGTTTTTTGTTGACCGTGATTGCCCACTGGCGAAAGAGTGTGCGCCGGCTTCAGGGTGGCTTAGTGGATCGCCTACGCAACGTGCGAGCCAATACCGACGGTTACATCTCCCTTTGAGGTCCGCACATGGTCCGACGGGATTTGGGCCCATGGAGGATCTACAGGGCTCATGAGTCTCCCAATCCTGCAGGAACAGAGCCTAGTCTCATCTGATTAGAGGCCGCGCGTCCTATCTCTCGAAGCAACACGGGGCGGCCCAGGGCGTCGCTGTGCGGCATAATCCCTTGCACTGGAGGTGAAGCTCATGGACTTGACACAAGAACTCGGTCAGCTGCTGGCTGCACCGTCTTGGCCTCCTATCGGTCCATTCGCTCGCGACTGCTCAAATCAGTCACCGCTCCCCTTCCTGAAATGGGCCGGGGGGAAAAGATGGCTCATGCCGCTTGCCGACGGCCTTAAAGGCAAGCTCCAAGGAACTTACATTGAGCCCTTCTTGGGGAGCGGAGCCATGTACTTCGGACTGCGCCCCATGTCCGCGATCCTGTCAGACCGCAATGTGGAGCTGATCGACACATATCAGGCGCTGGCGCATGACTGGGAGTCCGTGTGGCATCACCTGGTGAAGCACGACCGCCTTCATTCCTCTGATTACTACTATGAGGTGCGTGATCGGCAATGCAAGACGCCATCTACGAGAGCCGCGCGCTTCATCTATCTCAACAGAACATGCTGGAACGGACTCTATAGGGTGAACCGCGCCGGAGTGTTCAATACACCCATAGGCACCAAGAAGCGCGCTGTCCTGGAGACAGACGATTTCGAGAAGGTGGCCGAACTCTTGCAGGGCGCAGAGCTGACTTCGGGGGACTTTGAGGACCAAGTGGATCGCGCGGGCGCCGGCGACTTAGTGTTCGCTGACCCACCGTATACGGTCCGACACCAATACAACGGGTTCGTAAAGTACAACGAACAGCTATTTTCTTGGGACGATCAGGTTCGCCTTTGTGAGGCACTAGCCAGAGCCAAGAGACGAGGCGCTTATGTCATTTGCACAAATGCCGATCATCACAGTATTCGCGAGCTTTACGGGTCGGACTTCAAGCTCATATCACTTTCGCGATACAGCTCTATAGCAGGCGCCGGCGGGACACGCGGCAAATATGCAGAAATTGTGGCTATTTGATCAAGGAATCGATGTATGGCTGAGGAAGCAGGCGCACATGGAGCACCAACATCCGGACCGTCTAGCTGGCGACGGCTCTGGCGCGGAACGCAGATGTTCATCCGGATGATGCCGATAGTCGGCCATCTCCCCAACTGCACCACGAAAGACCATGTCAGCGCATTGAAGGAGTTCGTTCCAACCATAGTATTTGGCACTGCGACGTTTTGGCTGACAGCGGTGATTCTTAAGGCCTTTAAGACCTATGCAGGCGCAAACTTCCTCGGCCTTGTTTACGAAACTACCTACGCCGGTCAACTCTTCATCTTCGCGGTCGGCATGCTTGGGCCGATCCTGATCGCATCAGCGGTCGAACCCCCAAACACTAGGCAGTTCCCCGGTCGCCTGGGGCATTTCGCAATTCTCATTCTGCTTGGCGCCTTGGCTTCTGGCCTTTATGCGGTCGCTCTAGCTGGTCGTGAACCCGAAGTATCAAAGCTTATCGACAGTGACTATGTGTACACATCATCCATCGTCATCGCTGCGCTTGTGGTTGTCATGCGCTATCTGACCACCGTGTATCGGAAGAACACCCAAAGCTTTGATACTGAGGAGCGCCTTAAGGCTCCCGAGAAAGAGTTCGCGGAGACATTTGCAGCGCGACACGAGGTGGACCCCCTCACCCCTTCGGCCGACAACGACCTAGCCAGCGCCCTGGTTGATCGCTTCAATGCAAGGGGAGCGACGCCATGAATAAGTATCAGAGCATCCTCGATGCGCCATACGAGCTCGCCCTTCCCTGTGTTCGAGTCAGCCAGCCAATCGGCGACTTTTACATCGCATCGATTGATTCTGCGCAACTGCGCGAGATAACGCACTACGATGTTCGCACCATGGTGCAAGGCCGCGAGATTGACGAGTACCTTGGTATCCAGCGACAGGTGAACCCCAAAAGGGTGAGAGAGATTGGCCAGTATGTAAACACCGTCGACGCCTGCTTTCCAACTGCAGTTATTCTGGCCGTCGATGGCCGATGCGCAACATTCGACGAAGCCACTCGAACTCTTACGCTGCGAAACGTACTCGAAGATGGACAGAGAGTTATCGACCGAACGCAGATAGCGCGCGTCCTCGACGGCCAGCATCGTATTGAAGGTCTGTTCCATTTAGCCCAGAACCACCCCCCTTTCGAGATAAACGTTTCCATCTTCATTGAGATGGACATTGAGAGTCAGGCATACATCTTCTCAGTCGTCAATCTCGCGCAGACCAAGGTGAGCAAGAGTCTTGTCTACGACCTGTTCGAGTACTCGCGCGCGCGAAGCCCGCAGAAAACCGCCCACTCGCTCGCAGTCGCGCTGGATCAGGCAAGCGCCAGTCCGTTCCACAAGCGAATCAAAAGACTGGGTGTCGCCACTTCCGGAAGGTTCACTGAAACACTGACACAGGCGACGTTCGTGGAAGCGCTACTGCCTTACATCACCACGAACCCCACGCTGGACCGAGACGCTTACCTGCGTGGAAAGACGCCCATCAAGGCGAATGCCGATGAACTACGCAAGGTGATCTTCCGGAACATGTTCATCGAAGAGCGCGACTTAGAAATTGGCGACATCTTGTTTAACTACTTTTCGGCTGCTCGTGCACGCTGGCCTGTCGCTTGGGAGGGGGGAGGCGATGGCGCGATGCTCAACAAGACAAACGGTTTCAAAGCACTAATGCGTCTCCTAAGGCCGGTCTACTTGTTTCTTGCGGACCCCGGCACGGTAGTAGACGCAGGCAAGTTCGCTTCAATGTTTTCGCGTGTCCAACTGGAAGATGGCGACTTCACCACTGATCGTTATAAGCCCGGAACAAGCGGCGAGACCCTTCTTTTTAGGGAACTGGCCGACCAGATGGGCTTGCGCTTGTAGCCACAGAATGCCTTGCTAGCCGAGTTGAATTGCGAGACACATACCGAGACCGACGCCCCCCGGTTTTGAGTAGCGATGCGATGTGGAGTCCAATCCCACCTGACCAGGAGATTGGACGTGAAGAAGCGTTTTCCAGAAGAACAGACATCGGCTTCCTGCGGGAAGCCGACGCCGGCATGGATCAAACGTGGGCGGATGGCGCGACTGCAGACCCAGGCAGAGACACAACGTCCCGGCACGCGGCTCCACGACGCTGCGCTTCCAAGGCAGCGTCACCCCTCTCTCAGCGCAAGCGCGGCGGGATCCTGGTGCTGCTCCCGCAGGAGTTGGTTCACTTCGGCCAACGACGGCATGGCGGCGAATGCGCCCTTGCGTGTCACCGCCAGCGCGCCCACTGCGGCGCCGAAGCGGATGGCGTCTGCGAGGCCTTCCTGATTCTGGCAGAAGGCATGGAAGCCCCGGCCATCGCCACCCAGCTCCCCGAGGCGGAACAACAATCCGCCAACGAAGGCATCACCGGCCGCCGTGGTATCGCGCGCCTCGACGCGGAAGCTCGGCGCGTGTCCGGATGTCTGCCGTGTGTACCACCGGATTTGGGCCGCCCCATCCGTGATGATCAGCCATTGCGCCTTGCCTTCGAAGATGCGCGCCCGCACGGCCGCCTCGCCGTCGGCGCCGCCACCCAGCGGCTGCGCCAGGTAATCCAGTTCCTCCTGCGAGAGCTTGACCAGGTCGGCCGTCGCCAATGCCTGCCACAAGCGGGGGCTCGGATCCGTGTCCTGCGGCCACAGCGCCGGACGCAGGTTGAGATCCAGGCTGACCATCGCCCCGGCATCCCGCGCACGCGCCATCCCATCCAGGGTCGCATCGGCGATGGCGGCTTCGGTCAGGCTGTTGGAGCAGACATGGAAACTGCCGGTGCCACCGAAGCAGGCAGGCACGAAATGCGCACTGCGGAACAGCAGGTCGGCGGCGGGCGGGCGGTAGAAACTGAAGCTGCGCTCGCCCCGTTCGTCCAGCGCGACGAAGGCGAGGGCTGTCTTGGCCGCACTGGTGCGCACGATGCAATCCGTCGCCACACCAGCGGCGACGAAACTCTGCAGCAGGAAGTCGCCGAACATGTCGCTACCCAGCATGCCGGCGAAATGCGTGTCCGCGCCCAGCCGCGCGGCGGCCACGGCCACGTTGGCGGGCGCACCGCCGGCGTACTGGAGGAACGCGCGCGGCGTGTCGGGCGTAGCCGGCGGCTGCGCGAGCAGGTCGATCAGGGCTTCGCCGAAACAGACGATCTTCGACATGGCTTACGCTCCCTGCGCCTGTGTGGCCCGTGCCGGGTAGGAACCCGACAGGCCGTAGAACACGATGTAGCCATAGCAGACCAGCGGCAACAGGAAGGACGCCTGTACGCCGATGCCATCGGCAAGCACACCCTGCAGATAGGGCACCACGGCACCGCCCACGATGGCCATGATCAGCAGGCTGGAGGCCTTGTTGGTCAGCGGCCCAAGACGCTCGATGCTGAGCGCGAAGATGGTCGGGAACATGATCGAATTGAACAGGCCCACGGCCACTACGCTGTATAGCGACACCTTGCCGCTCCCCAGCAACGTTGTCGCCAGCAGCACCACGTTGGCCACCGCGAACAGCGCAAGCAGCTTGCGCGGCGAGAAGCGGACCATGATCGCCGAACCGGCAAAACGCCCGATCATCGCCAGCGTCCAGTACGCCGCCACGTAGCGCGAGGCTTCCTGTTCGCTGAAACCGCCGATGGCCGGCATCGAAAGGTAGTTGACCAGGAAGCTGCCGATGGCCACTTCCGCACCGACGTAGAAGAAGATTGCCAGCACACCGAAGCGCACGTGGCGATGGCGCAGCGCGTCGCCCAGCGTGTGCCGCACCGGATCGGCGGACTCGGTGGTCTCGCTCAGCGCGGGCAGGCGGAACAGGAATACGAACAGCGCCAACAGGAACAGCACCACCGCCAGCCCCACATACGGGCCCTGCACCGCCTGCGCTTCCTGTGCGCGATAAGCGACCTGCTCGACTGCCGGCAGCGCGGCGATCTGATCGGCGCTCTTCACCGTGTTGCCGAGGATCAGCAGGCCACCGATCAGTGGTGCGATGGCGGTGCCCAGCGAGTTCAATGCCTGCGCGAGCGTCAGGCGGCTGGAACTGGTCTGTTCGGGCCCCAGCAGCGCCACGTAGGGATTGGCTGCCACCTGCAACACGGTGATGCCGGTGGCCAACACGAACAGCGCGCCCAGGAAGGCTTCGTACACACGCAGTTCCGCTGCCGGCCAGAAGCCAAGTGCACCCACGCCAGCGATGGCGAGGCCGGCCACGATGCCCTTCTTGTAGCCCAGGTGCGCGACCAGCCGGCCGGCCGGCAGCGACATCAGGAAGTACGCGCCGAAAAAGGTGAACTGCACCAGCATGGCGCGCGCGAAATTCAGTTCGAACACCGCTTTCAGGTGCGGGATCAGGATGTCGTTGAGGCAGGTCAGGAAGCCCCACATGAAGAAGATCGTGGTCACCACGGCCAGCGCCGCACGCGGCGTGACGGCCGAGGCGGACCCGCGGGAGGTCACTGAGGGTGGGGATGATGCGATCGGCATGCGGTCGTAGACCTCAACGGGCGAATGGGAAAGAAGAAAGGGGAAGCGTCATGGGCGCGGTACGCCGCTGCTTTCGCGGATGCACAGACGCACCGGCGCGATCGTGCGCGTGGGCGCGGCGTCGGGATCGGCCACGCGCTGCAACAGCATGCGCGCCGCCTGCCGGCCGCGCTCGCGCGGATCGACCGACAGCGTGGTCAGCGGCGGCGTGGTCATCGCCGCTTCGGGAATGTCGTCGAAGCCGGTGACCGCGAAGCCCCGGCCCGGCTGGATGCCGCGCGAAGCCAGGCCCAGCATCAGGCCCAGCGCCACCGTGTCGTTGTAGCAGACCGCGGCGGTCGGACTGGCGCGCTCACCAAACAGCGCGCCAGTGCGCGTGGCGGCTTCCAACCGGTTGGGCGCCGACTCGATCAGCCATTGCGGCTCCACCGGCAAGCCCGCCGCGGCCATCGCCTGCGCGAAACCCGCGCGCCGCTGCCGGCACGAACTGGAATCGGCATGGCCGCCGAAGAACGCGATGCGGCGATGGCCCAGGCCGATGAGATGCTCGGCCGCCATGCGTGCGCCGCGTTCGTTGTCCAGCGCCAGGAAATCCCATGCGTCCGCGCCGGCCAGCTCACGGTTGAACAGCAGCACGTGGCTGCGTGCATCCAGCACGGTACGCAGTTCGGCGGCATCGCTGCCTTCGGCGGGCGACAGGATCACGCCCGCAGGCGTGTGCTCCATCAGTGACGCCAGCACCGCCTGCTGGCGCTGCGGCGATTCACCGGTGCTGCCCAGCAGGGTGACGTAGCCCTGTGCGCCCAGCGCTTCATCCACGCCCGCGGCGAATTCCGCGAAGAACGGGTTGGACAGGTCATTGATCACCAGCGCGACGCTGGAAGACGTGCGCCTGCGCAGGTTGGCCGCGCTGCGGTTGTAGACGTAGCGCTGGCGTTTCAGTTCGGCCTCGACCCGGGCGCGCGTGTCGGCATGCACCAGTGGACTGCCGCGCAATACCAGCGACACGGTCGCGCGCGATACACCAATGGCATTGGCGATATCGGTGACCGTGACCACGCGTTGACTGTCGCGCTTGCGCTCGGGCGTGGTCGCCTTCGCTTCCCGGGTCTTTTTTGCCACTTTGCTGACCGGCTTGGCGGTGCGCGACGAGGCGGACTTGGCCTTGCCGGTGGCACCGGCGCGAGGGGGACGCTTCTGGCTCATCTGGATCGATCCATTCCCGTGGAGGCGCCCAGCGTAAACCATGGCGCCAGCACGCAAGCCCGGGCGGTACGCAGACTCATCGACCCGCCCCGTTCAACGTGGCCGCATCCGCGGCGCACGGCGATGCGGGCAGGTCACCCGGCCGCGTACCCCATCCCTGCTGCGGCGGCGTGCCGGTCAGCGCCACCTGCAGGCGGCCGCCCTGTTGCAGGCTTTCCCAATCCAGCCACACAGACGGATGCGCGCGGCCACGCAATGACACGCTGCTGATGTACTGCAGCGTGTTGCCGTCCGCCTGCGGCGCGTCGATGCGCAGCGTGCGGCCCTGACCCAGGTCGATGTCGACGCGTGGGAAACGCGGGGGATGCAGCACGAACTGGCCCGTGCCCGGCACCACGGGATACAGGCCCATGGCGCTGAAGAGATACCACGCCGACATCGTGCCCAGGTCATCGTTGCCGGTGACGCCGTTGGGAGCATTGGTGAACAGCCGCTGCGCCGCATGCAGCACCGTGGCGGTCTTCCACGGCTGGCCGATCAGCGTGTACATCCACGGCGCGTGCAGGTCGGGCTCGTTGTTAGGGTTGTAGCGGTACTGGTTGTAGTAGCTGTAGGGCCCCACCACCCATTCCTTGCGTGCGGCGCCAGTAGGATCGGCCAGCAGCGCGTCGTAGGCGAAGAAGGTGTCCAGGCGGCGTGCCGCCTGCTCGCGGCCGTGCATGGCCTCGACCAGCCCTGTCACATCCTGCTGCGCCAGCCACTGATACTGCCAGGCCGTGCCCTCGTGAAAGCCATGGTGCGAACGCGGGCCGTAGCGGCCATCCGCCGGCGTGTACCACTGGCCGTCCTCGGTGCGCGGACGCGGGAAGCCACTGAAGCCGGCCTCTTCATCGCGGATGTCCGCATCCCAGAGCGTGCGCCAGTTGCGGCCACGCCGCTTGAGCACGGCCGCGTCATCGCCATGACCCAGCGCGTCGGCCATCAGCGACAGCGAGCAGTCGGCCAGCGCGTATTCCAGCGTCGCCGAGCCGCCGTGGTGCGGATCCACATCCATTCCCTTGGACGGGAACGCGCGGTCGTACTGCACGAAGCCGTGATGGAGATAGTGGGGATTGCCGGAACGCCCGGCATGCCGCGAGTTCAAAGGGGGTACGCCGAAGGCGTTCTCGCGCAGCGCGGCATACGCATCCGCTTCGCGCCCCTTCATCGCACCGAAACGCCACAGGTCGACAAGGAACGGCGTCACCGGGTCGCCGGTCATGATGTTGGTCTCGAAGCTGGCGTAACCCCAGCGCGGCAGCCAGCCGCCCTGTTCGCGGATGGCCAGCAGCGATCGACCGATGTCGACGGCGCGTTGCGGTCGCAGCAGCGCCACGAGTTGGTTCTGCGAGCGGTAGGTGTCCCACAGCGAGAAGTACTCGTAGTAGGTCCAGCCCTCGGCGCGATGGATGCGGTCGTCGTAACCCCGGTAGCGGCCGTCGGCGTCGCTGCCCGTCAGCGGCTGCAGCAGCGCGTGGTACAGCGCGGTGTAGAACACGGCGCGATCATCCGCGCTGCCGCCCTGCACGCGCACGCTGGCCAGTTCCTTGTCCCATGCCGACTGCGCGCGCCCGCGCATCGCATCGAAGCCCAGCAGGCGGCCGCCCTGCATGCCTTCGCTGCGCAGGTTGTTCCGCGCGCCCTCGGCGTCGACGTGCGAGATAGCCGAGATGGCCGTGACGGAAGGATTGCCGTCCAGGTCGAATGTCAGCCATGCGCCGTTCGGCTTGCCCTCGCCTTCCATGCTGTGGCGTGCATTCGCCACGCCGCCCGCTTCGCCCCAGGTGCCGAAGGCCTTGAACGGGCGATCGAACTCCAGGCGGAACCACGTGGTGTACTGGTGGCCGCCGCAGAAACTCTTGGTGACCAGCTTGCCTTCCACCACGCGATCGCCCACCACGTTGATGAGACTGCCGGTCACCGCATGGCGCTCGTTCGCCTGCCCCACGTTGACCAGCATGTGGCCATCGCCGCGGCTTGAGAAGGTATAGCGTTCGGCGGCGGCGCGGGTCAGTGCCGTCGTTTCGGCATCGATGCCGCCGTAGTCGGTCAGGCGGACCTTGTAATAGCCAGCCTGGCCGTTCTCGCCGTCATGGCGGTAGCGCGAACCGTAGCGCTTGTGATCGAAGGTCTTGGCGTCGGCCGTGTCGAATTCACCGCCCGGGCCGATGCGTCCGGTGACCGGGAGCACCGATACCTGGCCCCCTTGTTCCCAGCAGCCCGCACCGGAAATGAAGGAGTGGCCGAAGCCGCGGATCTGCGGGTCGTCATAGCGCCAACCCGAGTAATGCGAGCCGATCGGGCTGACCTGGATCTGCCCGAATGGCGCCGACGCGCCCGGAAAGGTGTTGCCGTCATCCTTGCTGCCGATGAAGGTGTTGACCTCTGCGGCCAGTCGTGGCGGCGCGGCTTCGGTCGCGGGCACCACCAGCGCCAGAAGCATGCACAGGGAGCCCAGCATCGTCAGGGTCTTTTCTCGTTTCATGCGCTCACAGGTCATCGCAGTTCACCGAAGGCTTGCGCGGAATCCCTGCGCAGGCCGGAATAGGGTTGGCGGCATCCCTGCCACCGCAACGAATGGAAAGTGGCCCGGCCGTAGCCGGGCCGTCCACCCCACGCCGCTTGTCGCCAAGCGGGAGAGAAAGCATGGGGGGAAAACGCGGAGGACGTCCTCAGAACTTGTACGTCAGGCCCAGGTAAGCGACGCGGCCTGCATAACCATTGGTGTAGAAGCGGTCCTTGGTGTCGTTGCCCAGGTGCGAGCGCGTCTCTTCCTCGGTCAGATTCAGCACCGATGCGCTGATGCTGAGTGCCGGGGTGATGTTGTATGCCGCATTCAGGTCGATCTGATAGTACGGCTCTTGGTAGACGTTCAGGCCATTGACCAGACCTTGCACCACTTCGCCACGCCGGTTGTACGAGGCGCGCAGCAACAGATTCTGCGCTTCGTAGAACACGGTGAAGTTGGTCTGGTTCTTGGCGCTGCCGACCAGCGGCGACTCGCCGAGCTCGGTACCGTCGCCCAGGGTGATCGCCGCTTCGTTGGTGTCGTTGTAGGTGTAGTTGAACTGGAAGCCCAGACCGAAATCCAGGGTGTGCTGCGCATACAGTTCGACACCCTGCGACACCGCGTCGCGACCGCCGGCGTCCGTCGAGTAGTTCTGCACGGTCACGGTCTGGCCGTTGATGACCATCTCCACGTCGGCGATCACCGGTACGGCAAAGTTGCTGACGTCCTTGCGGAACAGACCAACGCCCACCACCGAGCCCGGTTGGAAGTACCACTCCAGGCCGACGTCGTACTGGTTGGCCTTGTACGCTTCCAGTCGCTTGTTGCTGCCGGAACCGTACCAGCCCAACTCACCCGCACCACCGGTCAGGCGGCGGTCGTCGACATACTCCTGACTGAAGTAGTTCAGGCTGCCGGGCGCGGCGATGTCGGCGTAGCCCGGGCGCGAGATCACCTTGGACGCCGCTGCGCGCAACACCAGGTTCTCGGTCAGGTCGTAGGCCAGGTTGAAGCTCGGCAGTATGTCGGTGTAGCTGCGGTCGAGCGCGTTGATTTCGTACGTCTCGGGCCGCCCCACCCTGTCGGTAAGTCGCCAGTACCCTTCGCTGCCGCAGTAGGTACCTGTGGGTGCCCCGGCAGGTGTGGTGGCGCCCTGCAGGCAGGCGAGCGGGTTGCCGGCGGCATCGTCGAAGAAGTAGTCGTTGTAGGACGTGACCTTGTCCGTCGAGTCGGCATGCTGGCTGGTGCCCACGATGCGCACGCCGATGTTGCCGCGCAGCCGTTCGGTGCGGAAGTTGGCCTGGAGGTAGGTGGAATAGATCTCTTCGTCGACGTTGTAGACGAAGTTGTCCTCCTCCCGGGTCTGCATCGGGCCGTACGTACCGTTGAGGTAGGCGATATAGGCCGGATAGTTGATGGCCGGATAGGCGCTGGCATTGATGCCGCCCGCCAGGTTGCCCATCTGGTACAGGAAATCCGGCGAGAACTGGGTGGCGATGCTGTTGCAGCCGCCATTCCAGTAGCGGTTCTCATAGTCGCTTGGATCGGTGCCCGGACACACCCAGTAGCTGTTGCCGGTGCTGCGGTGGATGCCACCATCCCGACCCTTTACGCCGAACTGGATCGACTCCAGGAACTTGCCGTCGGTGTACCAGGTGGTATCGATCTGGGCGTACTTCTGCTCGGTGCTGTTACGGGTCCAGGACGAACCGGTCGACCCCAGGTCGACCTGCAGGATGCCGTTCCGGAGGTTCTCCATCAGTTCCGGCGAGAACGTCATCGTCGGCGTACCGGTCAGATCCCACGCGCTGGCGAAGTTGCCGTTGGTCCAGCTGCCGTCCGCGTTCTGGCGGCGCGGCTTGAGCGGCACGGCGAACTGCAGCTCCGGACCGCCCTTGGCCCAGGTGCGCCCGCCCTTGAACGAGACATCCACCGACTCGCCACGCCACTCGGCCGCGAAGTCGGCAGTCTGCGACAACGACTCCTCGATGTTGTAGCTGCCGGTGATCTGCGGCGTCGGCACGGTGCAGTCGTCCGATCCCCAACCGCCAGGCGCCATGCCGGCGGCGGCGGCCTCGTCCTCACTGCAGTAATACGTCTTGCCCGGATGCAGGCTGTAATCCGCACCGGTGACGATGGTGCCGCTCGGATCGAAGCTCAGCCCGTCGAGCAGGCGGCCACCCCGCCAGTTGCCGTCACCGAAGTAACGCGCAATGTTCCATTCCGGAACCTTCAGCGTATTGGTCTGCGAGTTCTGCGACAGGTCGAAGCGGAAGTAATTCGCGGTCAGGGTCAGATTGTCGGTCGGCTTGAACTGCAAGGTCAGCTGGCCGCCCTTGCGCTCGCGCTCCTCTTCCTTGACATTGAGGTTGACCGAGGTCGGCATCATGAAGCCGGTGTAGTAGTTGCCGTTCTGGTCCCAGAAGCCCGTGCCGCCCCACCAGTTCGAGTTGAAGTCGGAGGGCTGTCCATTGACGTCGACGGCGGTGCCGCCTTCGTCGCGGCCGTACCATTGCCAGCCCTCAGTGCTGGCACCCAGGGTGCGCGTGGTCCGTTTCTGCTGGGTGTAGCCGACGAAGACGCCGAAGCGGTCGTCCTTGTCGTGCCAGGAATACGAGCCCGAGAACTGGCCGTCGGTCTTCTTGGTGGTGTCGGCCCAGGTACCGTCAACGGAGACGAAGCCGGTGTTGGATTCCAGTTCCAGCGGCCGGCGCGTGTGCAGGATCACGGTGCCGCCGACGCCGCCTTCATCGATGCGCGCTTCCGGCGTCTTGAACAGCTCGGCGCTGGACAGCATGTTCGACGGCAGCAGCATGTAGTTGAACGACCGGGTCGGGTCGCCGTTGGACTCGGCCGTGGCGATGTAGTTGCCGTTGAGCTGGGTGAGGGTCAGTTCCGAGGACAGGCCGCGGACGCTGACATTCTTTCCCTCGCCGCCGTCGCGGGTAACGATGACGCCGGGCACGCGCTGCAGCGCGTCGGCCACGTTCTTGTCGGGGAACTTGCCGACATCCTCGGCAGTGATCACCTCGACGATGGCGTTTGCGTTGCGCTTCTGGTCCAGGCTCTGCTCGATCGAGTAGCGGTAGCCCGTGACGGTGACCTTGTCCAGATCCGTGGCGGCGGAACCGCCCTGCTCCGTCGTCGCCTGTTGCGCGAGCGCGATGCCCGGCAGTACGGCGGTGGCCAGCGCGACGGCGATGGCGGTGGATAGAGAATTGCGGATGCGTACGTGTGGCGTGCCTTTCATTTCAATCACCCTCTCCCAAGATTGATTAGCTGCTGACGCAAGATTGTTTGGATCGATCCAAAGTTCTGATGCGATGAATCTGTTTTCAATGGAAGGCCGTACGTCCACACAAACCGGCAGGCGCACCCTTCCGCTGCGCCTCCCCCTCCCACTTGCCAGTAATCCCGGAATTAGATCGGTCTAATTCCGCCGTGCGAATAATTACCATAATGTTTCAGTGCATGCATGCTGCCGCGCAGCATCCCGTTCCGCTTGGTGGATGGCGCATGCAGGGCGCCAATGCACAACGCTGGCACCGCGCCCTTTCGTCCCTCATCGGTGCACGACAAGGGACGGTGACCACCCTATCGCTCGGATACGCTCAGGACCGTGGTCGGCTTCAGCAGCTCCAACTCCGCAACGTCGATCACTGCTCCGTTCGTGAACTGCAACCGGTATTCACGGAAGTCGCCGGGCTTGCCTATACGGAACGGCCTGAGCTGCTGCGCCCATCTGAAATCCTCGGCACGCCGTTCGTCCAGTGTCGCCCACGAACCCGTCCCGTCGCGCCCTTGCAGCTTCCAGCCCAGCCCCGCCAACGGCGCGCCACCGCTGGTGATGGTGTAGTGGCTCACACGGGTCGCCGCTCGGAACCGGACATCGACCGCCGCCTGTACCGGCAAGGGCTGCGAGGTGGCGGCATCATCATCGAACACGGCCGACGGCGTTTGCCCCGCCAGCGCGATGGCCTCCGCGTTGCGCGACGCATCCGTCAGGCCCGCAGGCGCCGTACCCGGCGCGGTCATCGAGGGAGGAAGCGCATCGGCCCCGCTTCCCCACGTGGACGGCGCGCTGCCCATGACGAATTCCAGCACGCCGCCGTCGGCGATATCCTCATGCCGGAGCCATGCGCGGTCCCACGGACGACCGTTGAGCTTCAGCGACTGCACATAGACGTTGCGGTCGTCGTTGCCGTGGGCAATGACGGTAAGCGTGCGCCCATTTTCCAGCCGCACGTCGACACGCTTGAATGCAGGCGAGCCGATCACGTACTCCGGCGCCCCCATCCGCAGCGGGTACAGCCCCATCATGCCGAACAAGTACCACGCCGACATCTCGCCGTTGTCTTCGTCACCGGGGTAGCCCTGGCCGATCTCGCTGCCCAGGTAAAGCCGGCGCAGCACGTCCCGGGTGATGCGCTGCGTCTTCCAGGGCTGGCCGGCGGCGGCGTACATCCAGGGAATGTGGTGCGAGGGCTGGTTGCTGTGCGCGTACATGCCCATCCGCACGTCACGCGCTTCGGTCATCTCGTGGATGACGTTGCCGTAGGTGCCTGCGAACTCGCGGCCTGCGGTTTCCGGCGTGGCGAAGAATTCGTCAAGCCGATCCGCCAGCGCCTTTTCCCCGCCCAGCAGCGTTGCCAGCCCGCTTGCGTCGTGCGGCACGGTGAACGCGAAGGTCCATGCATTGGCCTCGGTGTAGTCGCCTCCCCAGATCCGCGGGTCGAAGTCCGCGACCGACTGTCCCCACGCTCCTTTCGCATCACGCCCCCGGAAGAACCGGGTCTCAGGATCGAACAGGTGTGCATAGTCGTTGGCGCGGGCCTGGAAGTACTCGGCCTCCTCGCGATAACGCTGCGCGCGCGCAGGATCGCCTTCATCGGCGGCCAGCGCCCGACCGAACTGGGCCAGGCCGAAGTCGTTGATCGCACCTTCGAGGGTCCACGACAGGCCTTCGTGCACGGCATTGTCCGCGTAGCCGCGGTACATCGAGTGCACAAGGCCCTTGCGCCCCACGTTGGACACGGGCGCAACCACCGTCGCGTTGCGTAGCGCGGCCTCGTAGGCTTCCCCGGCATCGAAGCCCCGCACACCCTTGAGCCAGGCGTCGGTGAACGCGACATCGGAACTGGTGCCGACCATCAGGTCCGCATAACCCGGCGACGACCAGCGGGCGATCCAGCCGCCGTCGCGATACTGCTGCAGGAAGCCGTCGATCATCTCGCCGGCGCGCCCGGGCGCGAACAGCGCGTAGGCCGGCCAGCTGGTGCGGAACGTGTCCCAGAAGCCATTGTTGACGTAGATCCTGCCGGCCTTGATCGGCGCGGAGGTGCGCTGGTCGTCGCCACCGGCATGGTCCTTCGACCAGCTGTTCTGGTCGGCGTGCCGCCAGTCGGGATGCTCGATGCTGCCGACATTCTCGTGTGCGATGTTCGGATACAGGAACAGGCGGTAGAGATTGGAATAGACCGTCGTCAGCTGGTCCTCGCTCGCACCGTCGATCGTCACCCGCCCGAGCAGCGCATCCCATGCGGTCTGCGCACGCTCGCGCACGATGTCGAAACCCTCGGCGCCGATCTCCTGGTCAAGGTTGCGCCGCGCCTGCTCCACCGAGATCAGCGACGTGGCGATGCGCATGTTCACCTCGCCGCCGTCGCCACGTGCGAACTTGACGTAGTGCGTCGGGCGTCCGGTATCGATCGCACCGCTGCCGATCCACGGCCGGTCGAACGTTGCGTAGACGAACATCCGGGTAGCGCCGTTCGACAGGCCGCTGCGGGTCTCGGTATAGCCATGCAGCGTCTGTGTATCGGGATCCAGCGTCAGCCCGGCGCGCGCATCCACGTTGTCGAACAGGAGATTCGCATCCCCGCCCTGCGGGAACCGGAACCGGAAGATCGCCGCGCGCTCGGTCGGCGCGATCTCGGCCCGGATGCCGTTGTCGAAGGCGACCCGATAGGTATGCGGCCTGGCGAGCTCGTTCTCGTGCGAGAACGACAGCGCCCGGCGCTCCCGGTCGGCTTCGGGCACGCCGCGCGTGGACGATGGCATGACCTGGAAGGTCTGGCGGTCGCCCATCCACGGGCTGGGCTGGTGGCTGATGGACAGCGCCTGCAGACGCGGCCGGTTGTCGGCACCGTTGTGCTCGCTCCAGCGATAGAGCCATGCCAGCGTGCCCGCATCGGTGACGGGCACCCAGAAATTGAAGCCATGCGGCATCGCGGTCGCGGGAATGTTGTTGCCGCGCGAGAACGTACTGTTGGACTGCGTGCCGCGGTTGGTCAGCACCAGGTCGCTGGGACGCTGCGCCAGCGTGCGCGGCGTTTCATCGAGGGCGATATCGTCGATCCAGCCACTCGCACCGGCACGGGAGCCGGGGGCCAGTTCCAGCTCGATGGCCTTGATGCGTCGCCCGAGCAGCGCGGGCATGTCGCCCAGGCGAACCTGTTTCCGAGCCCATTGCTGGGGGTACAGCGTCATGGACGCCGCCTGGCCGGCCGCACCGATGGTGGCTCCGTGCTGGTCACGTGCACCGGTGTCCGTCAACCGTGTGCCGTCGTCGAGGACCAGGTCCAGCGATACACCCGTGGAAGTGGAGACATCACCGTCGATGATCTCGGGCAGCACCATCCATGACAGCGTGGTTTCCTCGCCGATCTCGACATCGACCGCGTACAGACGCGCGCGCGCCGCCGCACTTCCGCGGTACTGCAAGGCATGCATGCCGCTGTAGCCCATGCCGCGTTTTGCCGCGTAGGGCTGTTCCGGGCCGTTGCCCACGGCCAGGCGCAGGCCGCCCGCTTCCGTCGTCAGGGGCACAGGCTGGCCCGGTTCGAACGATGTAGAGAAATGCGCCTCGCGTGCGCCGGCGCCGCTGGAGGCCAGGAGCAGCAGGGTGGCGAGGACCCTTGCGGATGCGCCGCGGCGGCGGGCGGCGTCAGACATCGCTGCGCAGCACTGACAGGACGTCATGACAGGCTCCCATGGTGTGGTAGTCCGTTTTTCCGGCAGGACTCTTGTCGTCGTCGTACTTGTGGTTCTCGCGATCCAGGATGCGGAACCACGCGCCATGTTCGTGGTCGATCATGTGCCGCCACGCGTAGTCCCACAGGCGGTCGTACCACTGCCAGTAGCGTTCCTCGCCGGTGGCCTTGGCCAAGCGCGCCGCACAGGCCAGCGACTCGGCCTGTACCCAGAAGTACTTGTCGTCGTCGCAGATGAAATGGCGTCCGTCGGGCAGCGATGGACCTGCGATGTCCTTGCGCAGCGACTCCGGGGCGAAGCCATAGACCAGCCCGCCGGACTCCTGATCCCACGACGCCTCCATCGAGCGGTCGAACAACTCCGCGGCACGCGGCACCAACCAGTCGGTCGGCGTTCCTGCACGGCGCAGATGATCATCGAGGATCAGCAGCAGCTTGGACCATTCGGTCTGGTGCCCGGGCTGGAAACCCCACGGACGGAACAGATGCCGGGGATCGTCGCGATGGTAGTCGGTGTCTACCTGCCAGTCCGCGCCATAGTGCTCCCAGACCAGGCCCTCGCTCTGCGCAGCCTGGCGCCGGGTCATGTGGTCCGCCAGCTGCTGTGCGCGCTCCAGGTAGCGGCGCTCGTGGCTGGCCTCGTATGCGGCCAGCATGGCCTCGCACATGTGCATGTTGGCGTTCTGTCCGCGGTAGGGGCTGAACTGCCAGTCGCGCGTGGCTTCGTCACGGTACAGGCCGTGCTCCGGTTCCCAGTAGCGTGTTTCCAGCAGGTCCCAGTGGGCGTCCATCCACATCCGGCACTCTTCCACCCCTGCGCGCAGCGCGATGGAATACGCCAGCAGGACGAAGGCGGCACCGTAGCAATGCTGCGTGGTGTCTTCCGGCACGCCGTCCCTCAGTGTCCAGAAGTAGCCGCCGCTCTGCGGATCGAGATGCCGCTCGCGCAGGAAGGCAAGCCCGTGATGCACGGCCTCCATGTACACATCGCGCAGCGCAGGATCTTCCTCGCCAAACTCGCGTGCCGCGGTGGCGTAGTTGAAGACGAACCGGGTGCTGCTGACCAGATGGCGATGGGAGGCGTCGTAGACGCGCCCGTCGTCCTTGAAATAATGGAAGAAGCCACCCGCCGGGTCGATGCAGCGCGGATGGTAGAACGCCATGGTCCTGCGGATGTGGTCGCGCAGGAAGGCTTCGCTGCGGAAGTCGTCGTGCATGGGAACGGGCTGCGTCATGGCGTCGGAAGGCTCCGGGGAATGGGGGAGTCGGAGGGAAGCGCGTCGGCCAGCGAACGTATCCGCAGGGCGCTGCGCAGGGTATCGGGATCCGCATCGGAGGCCACTTGCAGCGAGATGCGTTCGCCGGGAAGCAGGATCAGCGCGTTGTCGGACAGGTCGGCGTCGACCTGGCCGAAGTCGACCCATACGGCGCGTGCCAGCGCCTCGGCCGTGATATCGAGCACGTGATGGTCGCCTTCCTGGCGCAGGTGGGTTTGCAGGCGGGGATCGGGCCACTGCATGTCCTTGGCCGCTGCGGGATAGACGACCTCACGCGCGGGGGGTTCGCCGTCGGCGGCCAGATCGAACACCGCGACGGTCGCCGATGGCGCCGCGCCTCCGAACAACTCGGCATCGTCATAGATGGCGATGCGCGACGCCGACAGCGGCGCGATCTCGACCCGTCGCGTCTCATCCCGCAACACACGCCCCTGCAGCGTCATGACGCGCAGACGGAGCGTGCCGGCACGCGACGTGGTCCGGTCGGAGACGATGCTGACGGTGGTTCGTCCTTCCTTGCGCAGGGCGGCCACGGTCACCGGCGCGAAGAACCGGCGCGCATGGAACTGCAGCGCCTTCCAGCGCCCGAACCAGTCGATGCCCGACCACGACGCGCCCGGCCACACATCGTTGAGCTGCCAGTACAGCGAACCCATCGTGTATGGCCGGCTGGCGCGATGGTGCCGCGCCGCCAACCCGATGCCTTCGGCCTGCATCACCTGGCTGAGGTAGACGAAATCGGTGAAGTCGCGCGGCTCGCCGAACTCCATGCGCACGTAGTGCAACAGGCGCTCGTTGCCCTTGCCGGCCATGAACTTCTGGTGGGCCTCGATCACCGGTGCATCGACGCGCTGCTCGTCGCGCGCCGCGAAGTGATCGATCGTGCGCTGCACCGGCCACGCCTGCAGGCCGTACTCGGACATGAAGCGCGGCGTCACGTCCAGGTAGGCCGAGGGCGGACGCGCCGGATTGCCCCAGACTTCCCAGTAGTGCATGTCGCCGCTGGCCGGCGTGTTCGCCGCCTCGGCCATGTCGTCGCTGGGCGAACTCGGCCAGTAGGCGATGCCACCGGCCTCCTCCTCCACCACGCTGCGCAGGTCATGGCCGAACAGCTGCGCGTAGCCTTCCCAGACGCGTTGCGCGAACGCCGGATCGGCTTCCTTCAACGTCTTGCCGTGGCCCCAGTATTTCCAGGCGATCTCTTCCTCGTTGTTGCCGCACCACAACACGATGCTGGGATGATTGCGCAGCCGCCGCACCTGGTCGCGCGCCTCGGCCACCACGTTGGCGCGGAACGCGGGGTCATAGGCGGGCTGCATGCCGCCGCCGAACATGAAGTCCTGCCAGACCAGCAGGCCGAGTTCGTCCGCGATGTCGAAGAACGCATCGCTCTCGTAGTAGCCGCCGCCCCAGTTGCGGATCATGTTCATGTTCGCATCGACCGCCGACTGCAGAACGCGCCGCAGCTGCGCGGGGGTGACCCGGGGCTGGAACATGTCGAACGGGATCGCGTTGGCACCCTTGGCGAAGATCGCGATGCCATTGACGTTGAAGGCGAACCCCCTGCCCTGCGCATCCGGGTCGCGGCGCAACGTCACGCTGCGCAGGCCGGTCCGTTCGCCCCGCGCGTCGATGACCTGCGTGCCGTCGAGCAGTTCCAGATCGAAGCGGTACAGCGGCTGCGATCCATAACCGACCGGAAACCAGCGCTGCGGCTTTTCGATGCGGATCGCCTGCGAGATGCGATTGACGCCGGCCGCCAGCGACACGCGCTGCGTCGCCGCGAGCACACGCGCGCCATCCGGCGCGGTCCGCCACAGGCGCGCGAGATAGCGGCCGGCGCGCACGGCGTCGACCGTCGCCACCGCGGTCACGTCTGCGCGTTCTTCCGTCACATGGTCCTGGCGCAGCTGCAGGTTGTCGATCCGCGCGCGATCCCAGCTTTGCAGGCGCACCGGCTTCGAGATGCCCGCGGTGACATAGCGCGGACCCCAGTCCCAGCCGTAGTGATAGCCCGGCTTGCGCACGAAGTTCGCGGTCATCGCGTCCTTTGGCTCGTCGCCGTAGGGCGAGGGATAGTTGCCGGCGATCCGGTGCGGCATCGCCTGCACCTGGGGCAGCAGCTTCGCGATCGGCGAGCGCAGGATCACGCGCAGTTCGTTCCTGCCCACGCGCAGCCGTTCCTGGACGGGCACCCGCCATGTCCGGAACGCGTTGTCGGCGTCCAGCACCTTCTCGCCGTTGAGGAAGACCTCGGCGAAGGTATCCAGCCCTTCGAACACCAGGTCGCTGCGCGTGGCATCTCGCGTGTCGCGGGATACGTCGAAGTTCGTCCGGTATTCCCAGTCGGCAAGGCCGATCCATTGCAGGCCTGCCTCAGGCGCACCCTTGTAGGGATCCACGATCAGGCCGTTGTCGAACAGGTCCGTGTGCACGGTGCCGGGCATCGTGGCGCGATGCCATTGCCGTGCCCCGGCGGGACCGGCGTCGGGCGTGGCCGCACCATCGTGCAATTGCCGGAATTCCCAGCCGGCATCCAGCGTGCGTTCGCTCACTGCCTGCGCCATCGCCGGGACCGACGCAACGATCAGCGCAAGAGCGCAGAGGACATGTACCTGCCATCCGCGACACCGGATGCGACCCGCCTGGTGCTTGATGAATCGCGGCATGTGGACTCCCCGGTTGATGGTCGATGTGTGCATGGTTCGACACCTGCGCGGCCACCCGCGCATGCGGGTGCTTTCCCTTGAACGGCGATCCGGTAGTCCGACGGTAGAGCACGGCGCACCTTCCGCCCCGATGGCACCCCTTGCGAATATGCCGGACTTGGATCGATCCAATTGCGTGGCTAAGATGTAGCATGCCGGGCGCGGCGACGCATGCTGCTGCGCAACAGGAAGCGATCGGCGCCCCGGCTCAGCACACGCCGCACTCCGACCGGACACTCGAATGACCGGTCTCGCGGGCGTGTGCTAGCGTCCCCCGGATTCGACCGATCCAAAAGGTGCAGGATGAACACGCGTTACGCGACGAAGGTCATGATGCTGGCGGGTCTGGCGGCGGGTGCGATGACGTTGGCCGGCAGCGCATGGGCGGCATCGGCAGACGTCGGCGAGGCCGCGTACAAGGCGGTGGATCCCTTCATCGGGACGGGGGGCGAAGGCCATACCTACCCCGGCGCCACCGTCCCCTACGGCATGGTGCAGCTGTCGCCCGACACCCGCATCCAGCCACGCAAGGATGGTTACGGCTGGGCCGCCGGCTACCGGTACGACGACACCACCATCGTCGGCTTCTCGCACACGCACTTTTCCGGCACCGGTCATTCCGATCTGGGCGACCTGCTGCTGATGCCCACCACCGGCGAGCTGAAACTGGAACGCGGCGACCCCGACAAGCCCGGCAGTGGCTATACCTCGCGCTTCCGCCACGCCACCGAGACCGCCCAGCCCGGCTACTACGCCGTCACCCTGGACGACCACGACGTGCGCGCCGAACTCACCGCCAGCCCGCGCGTGGGCATGCACCGCTACCACTTCCCCGCCGGCAAGCCCGGGCATGTGGTGCTGGACCTGCGCACCAGCATGTACGACTACCCCGGCAAGGTGTCGTGGTCGCGCGTGCGCGTGCGCGCCGACGGCACGGTCACCGGCTTCCGCGAAACGCGCGGCTGGGCGCCGGGCCGCCAGCTGTATTTCGCGCTGCGCTTCTCGCAGCCGGTGACCGGTCACGCGCTGCACAACACCGAGCAGGACATCCCCTACAAGGGGTTCCCGCCGCCCGGCGAAAAGGATCCGCGCCAGCGCGCACAGATCGAAGGCCGGCAACTGGTCGCGGCGTTCGACCTGGCCCCGGGCGTCGGCAAACCCGTGCTGGTGAAAGTGGCCATCTCGCCGGTCAGTGAAGACAACGCCATCGCCAATCTCGACGCAGAAGCGCCCGGCTGGGATTTCGACGGCATGCGCGCGGCCGCCAGACAGCAATGGAGTGAAGCGCTGGGTGCCGTGGATGCCCAGGGCGACCCGGCGCAGCGCACCCGCTTCTACACCGCCCTCTACCACACGTTGCTCGGCCCCACGCTGTTCATGGACAGCGATGGGCGTTACCGCGGCCCGGACAACGCCGTGCACCAGGCGGAAGGCTGGACGAACTACTCGACCTTCTCGCTGTGGGACACCTATCGCGCCCTGCATCCGCTGGCCACGCTGCTGCAACCGCCGCAGCGCACGAACGACTTCGTCAATTCGCTGCTGGCCGCGCGCCGTGAGAGCCCGTACGGCGTGCTGCCGGTGTGGTCGTTCCACGGGCAGGAAACGTGGTGCATGATCGGTTACCACGCGGTGCCGGTGATCGCCGATGCGTACATGAAGGGCATCCGCGGCTACGACATCGAGGAAGCGCTGCAGGCGATGGTGGCCAGCGCCAGCTACGGGCCGTACGACGGCATCGCGCAGTACCGCGAGCTGGGCTATGTGCCCATCGACGAGGAAGGCGAAGCGGCCAGCAAGACGCTTGAGTACGCCTTCGACGACTGGACCGTGGCGCAGATGGCGCGTGCGATGGGCAAAGCCGATGTCGCCGCGACCTTCGAGAAGCGCGCGGCCAACTGGAAGCATGCGTTCGACCCCGATACCGGCTTCATGCGTGCACGCAAGCGCGACGGCAGCTTCCGCACGCCCTTCGATCCCAGCGCCAGTGGCTATGGCACCGACTACACCGAAGGCAATGCATGGCAGTACTCGTGGTACGTGCCGCAGGACGTCGCCGGCCTGGCCGCGGCGCATGGTGGCGATGAGGCCCTGCTGGCGCGCCTGGATGCGGTGTTCGATGCGAAGGTGGATGCGTCGGTGTTCGCGCACATGGAAGACATCACCGGCCTGATCGGCTGGTACGCGCACGGCAACGAACCCAGCCATCACGTGGCCTACCTGTATGCCTACGCGGGCCAGCCATGGCGCACGCAGGCGCGGTTGCAGCAGATCATGTCCAGCCAGTACGCGGCACGCCCGGACGGCCTGGCCGGCAACGACGACCTGGGGCAGATGTCGGCGTGGTACGTGTTCACGGCACTGGGGTTCTATCCGGTCACGCCGGGCAGCAACCAGTACATCATCGGCCGCCCGTTCCTTCCGCGCGCAACGCTGCACCTGCCCAACGGCAAGCGCTTCACCATCGTCGCCGACGGCCTGGACGCTGCCCACGCCTACGTGGGCGGCGCCACCCTCAATGGCAAGCCGCTGACGCGCGCGTACCTGACCCACGACGAGATCCTCGCCGGCGGCGAACTGCGCTTCGTGATGCAGGCGCAACCGGATACCACCTGGGCCACCGATCCCGCCCAGCGGCCGTACTCGATGTCCCGCTAGGGTCAGCCCATCGCATCCAGCGCTGTGCGAAGCGCGCGGACACGCGCCGGATCGGTCTCGGACCAGTCCGGCGCGAGCCCCTGCAACGCTGGACGGCGGAAGCCCATCGAGGAAAGGCGCGGTGCCTTGGCCGACGCGTGCCACTCGCGTGCGCCGGTCAGCGTCGCCAGTGCGGCGACATTGCCGGCGTCGATGCCGGCGCCCGGCATCACCGTCACGCGGCCCGCGGCCTGCGCTACCAGCGCGGCGATGCGATCAGCGCCCTCCACCGCCGTGGCCTGACCGCCTGACGTCAGCACGCGTTGGCAACCCAATGCGATCACCTGTTCCAGCGCCTGCGCCTGGTCACGCGCCGCGTCGAAGGCGCGGTGGAACGTCACCTGCAACGGACCCGCCGCCGCGACGAGTCGTTCGCACAACGACAGGTCAATGCCACCATCGGTCTGCAGCGCGCCGATCACCACGCCATCGCAGCCCAGCCGTACGCACATCTCGATGTCGCGCAGCATCACCTCGGTTTCGCGCGCGTCGTAGAGAAAATCGCCCGCGCGTGGCCGCACCAGCACGAACAACGGGATCCGCAAGCGTTCGCGTGCCAGCGCCAGCGTGCCGTAGGACGGCGTGGTGCCTCCGGAAGCCAGGCCTTCGCACAGTTCCACCCGGTCGGCGCCGGCCGCCTGCGCCGCCAGTGCAGAGCCCAGCGAGCCGGCCGCGATCTCGAGCAACCGTGGCGTGCGTGCGCTCATGCGCCTTCGCCGTACACGGCGCCGGAGGCCAGCAATGCGTCCTGCCGTTGCGTATCGCAGACCGCGTAGACGAAGCCCGGGTGCAGCGCGAACGCGCCGGCTTCGCCGTGCTTGTTCAACGCCAGGAAACAGACCTGCAACGACTTGCTGGCTTCCGGCCGCTTGCGCACCACCCGCGCGATGGCCTCGCGGCACGCCTCCATGGGCGAACGGCCCTGACGCATCAGCTCCACCACCAGGAAGCTGGCCGCGTTGCGGATCATCTCCTCGCCCACGCCCGAGGCGGTGGCGGCGCCGACCTCATTGTCCACATAGAGACCCGCGCCGATGATGGGGCTGTCGCCCACGCGACCGTGCAGCTTCCACGCCATGCCGCTGGTGGTGCAGGCGCCCGCCAGCCGTCCATGGCGGTCGATCGCCAGCATGCCGAGCGTGTCGTGGTTGTCGTGGTCGCCCGGCCGCTGCCGGCGTTCGGCATTGATTTCGGGTTTGTACTCGGCGCGCGCGCGCCATTCGCGCCACGCCTGTTCGGCCTGCGGTGTCAGCAGGCGTTGCTTGGTGAAACCCTGTTCCACCGCGAACTGCTGCGCGCCATCGCCGACCAGCATCACGTGCGGCGTCTTCTCCATCACCTGCCGTGCGACGCTGACCGGGTGGTCGATGTCCTCCAGCGCCGCCACCGCGCCACAGCGACCATCGCCATCCATGATGCTGGCGTCGAGGGTGAGAATGCCGTCGCGATCAGGATTGCCGCAGCGCCCGACGGTGGGATTGCACAGATCCGTCTCGGCCCAGCGCGCGCCCTGTTCCACCGCGTCCAGCGCGCCGCCGCCGGCCGCAAGGACCTTCCACGCCGGCTGATTGGCCTGTACACCGAAATCCCATGTGGACACCACGCGCGCGCCCGCAGGTAAGCTGCCCGATGGCTGGCCCGCCGACCGGCCGGACAAGGCCAATGCACCGGCCGATAACGCCGCCTGGCCCAGGAATTTTCTTCTGCCGTTCATGCCTGCTCCTCGGAGGATGGTTCAACTTTTGAGACGCGCGCGGGCCGATGCGTGCGCGCATGCATCGCGGCGCCCACCAGGCCCAGTTGCCCATGGTCGATGCGCCACACCGGCGGCGGTGCGCGCGTGCCGGTGAACTTCCCGGCATAGCGCCGTGCAAAATCGCCCTGGTGCAGGAAGGGCGCGATGTGGCGGGTCACGCCGCCGGCCAGATAGGCTTGGCGCGCGCCGACGGTCAGCACCAGATCGCCGACCAGGCTGCCGAGCCAGCCGCAGAACACCGCCAGCGTTTCCCACGCCAGCGGATCGTCGCCATGGGCGGCTTCCACCAGTGGTGCGACCTGCTTCCAGTGCGGCATGGCGCCGCGCACATCGGCCAGCGCGTCGTACAGGTGCATCAATCCGTTGCCAGACAACACGCGCTCGTTGTCCACATGCGACCAACGCCGTGACAGACACTGCAACACGTCCAGTTCGACGGCGGTGTTGGCGGCCAGCGCCGCGTGGCCGGCTTCGCTCAGCAACACCTGGCTGCCCTGCGCATCCAGGCACAGCGCTGCACCCAGCCCGGTACCCGGCCCCAGCACAAGGGCCGGAGACTGCATGCCGGGGTCGTCCTGCGCCACCAGCGCCACCAGCGCGCTGCGCTGCACGCCGGGGATGGCACGTGCGACGGCTTCGAAATCGTTGATCACCTGCAGCGACACCAGCCCGGCGTCCTGCGCCGTGCCACGCACGGACACCTTCCACGGCAGGTTGGCGTTGACCAGGCGGTCGCCATCGAGAAAACCGGCGATGGCGACCACACCGGACGTCACCCGGACACCCGGCTGGGTCGAGCAGAGGCGCAGCAGATAGTTTTCCAGAATGGCGGCAAGCGACGCGTGCTCAGCACAGCGGTACATCGCCATGTCCCGCACGTCGATCGGATCGCCCGAGGCACACCAGCCCAACCGGGCGTGGGTGCCCCCAACGTCGGCCACGAGGCAAGCGTTCCGGTGCTGCGCAGAATCCATGGGAAAACCCGGCCGATGCCGGGGTCACGTTCGGAGACGCAGCACTATACGTTCGATTTGGATCGTTTCAAAAGATTGGAGGGTTGCGCCGGGATCCAACCGACCCAGTCGGAAACATGCTCATCTGTAGAGGCCGGGACAGTCAGTCAGCGCCGAGGATATCCGTGCATGCCATCTGCATGGAGCACGAGCTGCTCCCGGGCTTCGCCGCCACGCTCCGCCACACCGGTCCGGCGATAGCGTTCGCCCGGTTTCGGCATTTCCGGCACGGGCGCTCCCCCATCGGAAAACTCGCGCACCTGCATCATCCGTGGCGCCTGCCATCGCCTGCCACGAGGATCCAGCACAACTGCACGTTGCTCACCAACGCGCGCTTCGTCGAAGCGGCGATTGCTCCAGGCACAACCGATGCTGTAAACCACGTACACGCGGATCGAGCGCGCCGTGAAGCGGCGTCGGCATCGCTGGATTGTTGGATATCAGCTCGCAGGGCATCGACTGAGGTTCTGCACCTGGCGATGAAGTCGTTCTCCAGTGGGGCATACGCAGGCTCCGATGTCCCCGGTTCCGAACAGCGCGAACGGCCGGATCAAGACGCCAAGGGCTCCGCGCCGCGGCTTCCGCCCCGCACATTGATCTCCCCCCTTCACGTCGGCATCCCGATGCGCGTGCAAGGATGGGTTCCACGTCGGTCGCCCGCCCCACAGGATTTCCGATGCCCCAGGTCTGGAGGGTCTTCAGCCACTGGTTGCGCCTGCGTCGACGCTTGTGGCGCTGGCGTCGCGCGGCCACCAAGAAGCCCCTGGGTGCGGAAGCACCCTTGCGCTCACAGCTGTTCAATGTCGAGCAGATGGAAGTGCATGGCCGCGCACTTGCGCGCGCGCACCGGATTCACGCGCGTCCCGGGCCGGAACGGCTGCTGGACCGCCTGACCGAGAACGAAGGCCTGCTGGACGACGTCTGCGCGCTGCTCACGCGAATGGTCCAGGACGACATGCGCATCACGCCGGCCGGCGAGTGGTTGCTGGACAACTATTACCTGGTGGAAGAACAGGTACTCACCGCGCGGCGGCACCTGCCCAAAGGCTACAGCCGCCAGCTCCCCTCGCTGAGCCAGGGTGCCTCATCCGGCCTGCCACGCGTCTACGACCTCTCGCAGGAAGCGATCGCGCATGGCGATGGCCGCATCGATGCGGACACCCTCAGCCGCTTCTTCGCCGCCTACCAGTCCATCACCCCGCTGAAGCTCGGCGAGCTGTGGGCCATCCCGATCATGCTGCGGCTGGCACTGATCGACAATCTGCGCCGCATGGCGGTGCGCGTGATGCGCGATGGCGCCGATCACAGGCTGGCCAGCGAGTGGGCTGCACAACTCAACCGCACCGCGGCGGAGAGCCCCAAGGATGTGGTGCTGGTGATCGCCGACATGGCGCGCTCGGATCCACCGCTGACCGGCGCGTTCGTGTCCGAACTGATGCGCGGCCTGCAGGGGCGTGGCGGTGTTTCGTCCATGCCGATCACCTGGCTGGAACAATGGGTCGCCGACGGTGGCCATCGCATCGAAGAGCTTGTCCACCTGGAAAGCCAGCAGCAGGCCGCGGACCAGGTGTCCATCAGCAACAGCATCGGCAGCCTGCGCTTCCTGGCGAACATGGACTGGCGGGAGTTCGTGGAGGACATGAGCGTGGTCGAGCGCGCCCTGCGCGAAGACCCGGCCCGCACCTATGCGCTGATGGACTTCAGCACGCGCGACAGCTATCGGCATGTGGTCGAGAAGATCGCCCGCCTGGCCGACGTCGGCGAGAAGGACGTGGCGGACATCGCCCTGCAACTGGCACAGTCCGCCGCCGCGTCCGATCCGACGGGCTACCAGGCCCATGTCGGCTTCTATCTCGTCGACGACGGCGTTGCCCGTACACAGGCCGCGGTGGCGGAGTTCCTCGCCGATGGGCGGCGCGCACGCCTGCGTCCGCGCCGCATTCCCCTGCTGGCCTACCTGGCGCCCATCGCCGCGATCATCGGACTGTTCACCTATGGCCTGCTGACGGCCGGATCCCCCATCCAGGGCATACCGGTCTGGCTGTTGACCGCACTCGCCCTGCTCGCTTTCAGCGAACTGGGCATCGTGCTGGTGAACTGGGCGGCGACCCTGCTCGTACCGCCAAGGCCGTTGCCCAGGATGGATTTCTCCAAAGGCATCCCGGCGACATCGCGCACGCTGGTGGTGGTGCCCAGCATGCTGGGCAGCGCCGAAGGCGTGGACAGCCTGGTCGAGGCGCTGGAAGTGCGCTTCCTGGCCAATCGCGACCGCAACCTGCATTTCGCGCTGCTCACCGATTTCCTGGACGCGGACGATGCCTCGCTGCCGGGCGATGCCGCCCTGGTCGCGCGTGCGGCGGAACGGATCGAACAACTCAACCGGCGCTATGCACCTGAGCGGGCGGAGGATGGCGGCGGCGACCTGTTCTTCCTGTTCCACCGGCCACGCCAGTGGAATGCGCGCGAGCGGCGCTGGATGGGCTACGAACGCAAGCGCGGCAAGCTGGCGGCCCTGAACCGGCTCCTGCGCGGTGGAAACACGGACGAGTTCCTGCAGGTGACAGGCAACACCGGCATTCTGTCGCAGGTGCGCTACGTGATCACCCTGGACACGGATACGCGTTTGCCGCGCGATGCGGCGCGCGAGTTCGCCGGCACGTTGTCGCACCCGCTCAACCAGGCGGCATTCGATCAGCATTCTCGCCGCGTCGTGCGCGGATACGGCATCCTCCAGCCCAGCGTCGGCACCAGCCTCAGCGGCCGGCCCAACTCGCGCTATGCGCGCATGTTCGGCAGCGAGCCCGGCATCGATCCGTACACGCGCACGGTCTCGGATGTGTACCAGGATCTGTTCGGCGAAGGCTCCTTCGTCGGCAAGGGCATCTACGACGTGGATGCGTTCGAGCACGCGCTCGCCGACCGCTTCCCCGATAACCGCATCCTCAGCCATGACCTGCTCGAAGGCTGCTATGCGCGTGCCGGCCTGGTCAGCGACGTGCGCCTGTTCGAGGACTATCCGTCGCGCTACGCGGCCGACGTGAAACGGCGCTATCGCTGGATCCGTGGCGACTGGCAGTTGTTGCCATGGTTGCTGCCCTGGGTGCCGCGCCACGGGGGCGGGCGCGAGCGCAACCCACTGTCGTGGCTGTCGCGCGGCAAACTGCTCGACAACCTGCGCCGGAGCCTGGTGCCGGCGGCGACCACGGCTCTGCTGGTGCTGGGCTGGCTGTTCTCGCCCGATCCCCTCGTGTGGACGGCATGGCTGCTGAGCCTCTGGGCGCTGCCCGTGCTGGTTCCCGCCCTCCGCGATGTCTTCGCCATCCCGGTGGACATGCCGCTGGAAGCGCATCTGCTGCAGGTGGGCCGATCGAGCCTGCGGCAATTGCTGCGCGCCGCGGTGAACGTGGCCTGCCTGCCTTACGAAGCCTTCTTCAGCCTGGGCGCCATCGTACGCACGCTGTGGCGCCTGCTGGTCACGCGCAGGCATCTGCTGCAATGGAATCCATCCAGCGAGGTGGAGCGCAGCCTGGGCAGCGGCATCAAGGCCGAACTGCTGAGCATGGCACCAGCCCCCCTGATCGCCGCCGCCATCGCCGCGTTGCTGGCGATGAAGCAGCCGGCGGCACTGTGGGTCGCAACCCCGCTGCTGGCGCTCTGGCTGGTGTCGCCGGCCATCATGGCGTGGCTGGGTCGCCCGCCCGGCCAGCGCGACGGAAAGCTGTCTGCGATGCAGCTGGCGTTCCTCGGGAAACTGTCGCGCCGCACCTGGGCGTTCTTCGAAACCTATGTGCGCGAGGAGGATCACTGGCTCCCGCCCGACAACGTGCAGGAACATCCCACGCTGGTGGTGGCGCGGCGCACGTCACCCACCAACATCGGGCTGTCGCTGCTAGCCAACCTGGCTGCCCACGATTTCGGCTACCTGCAGACCGGCGGCGTGATGGCGCGCACGCGCCTGGTGTTCGACACGCTTGATGCGCTGCCACGCCATCGCGGGCACTTCTACAACTGGTACGACACCGCAACGCTGCAGCCCCTGCCGCCGGCGTACATCTCCACCGTCGACAGTGGCAACCTGGCAGGCCACCTGCTGACGCTGCGCCAGGGCCTGCTGGCCCTGGTCGACGCGCCCGTGCTGGCGCCCGGCACGTTCACCGGGCTCGCCGATACCCTGGCCGTGCTGAAAGACGCACGCCAGGGCGTGCGTGTGGAAGGCGACACGCTGCATGGTGCGCTGGAGGCATTCCGTGCGTCACTGGCGCAGGCGCAACAGGAACCGCCCGCGACCGTCGAGGAAGCCGAACGCGTGCTGGCCCGGCTGGCGACGCATGCCGATGACATCGCGCTGGCGTGGCCGACGCCCGACACCGACGGTGGGCATCCCCATCATTGGCCGACGGCACTGGTCGAAGGCTGCCGGTCCGCGCATGCGGAACTGCAGTTCCTGCTCCCCGACGCCGGTACCGGCGATGGCCAGCGCATTCCGACCTTGCGCGAACTGCAGGACGGATCGGCCAGCCCGCTGGCAGGCCGGCGCGCGCGCGAACGGATCCACCAGCTGGAACGCCTGGCGCATATCGCCGGGCAGTTCTCGCTGATGGAATACGACTTCCTCTACGACCGCGCGCGCCACCTGCTCGTGATCGGCTACAACCTGGACGAGCACCGCCTCGACAGCGGCTTCTACGACCTGCTCGCCTCGGAGGCGCGCCTGTGCAGTTTCGTCGCGATCGCGCAGGGCCAGTTGCCGCAGGAAAGCTGGTTCGCACTGGGCCGCCTGCTGACCGAGGTCAACGGCGACGCCACGCTGCTGTCGTGGAGCGGCTCGATGTTCGAGTACCTGATGCCGCAGCTGGTCATGCCCAGCTACCCGGACACGCTGCTGGACCAGACGTCGCGACATGCCGTGGACGCGCAGATCGCGCACGGTGCACGGCATGACGTGCCGTGGGGCATCTCCGAGTCGGGCTACAACACCGTCGACGCACGCATGAACTACCAGTACCGCGCGTTCGGCGTGCCGGGGCTGGGCCTGAAGCGGGGGCTGGGCCAGGACCTGGTCATCGCGCCGTACGCCAGCATGATGGCGTTGATGGTGGCGCCGGAAGCCGCGTGCCAGAACCTGCAGCGGCTCGATGCGCTGGGGTTCGGTGGACACTTCGGCCTGTACGAAGCCATCGACTACACGCCGGCCCGCGTTCCGCCCGGACAGGAATGCGTGGTGGTGCGTTCGTTCATGGCCCATCACCAGGGCATGGGCTTCCTTTCGCTCGTCCACCTGCTGCGCCAGCAGCCGATGCAGCGGCGCTTCGTCGCCGATGCCGAGTTCCAGGCCACCCTGCTGTTGCTGCAGGAACGCATCCCGCATACGGGCGTGTTCCATCCGCACGAGGCTGAAACGCTCGGCACGCGCGCCGCGCCGACCGAGTCGGAAACCCAGTTGCGCATCTTCCGCGACCCGGGCGCCTCGCGCCCCGCCGTGCAGTTGCTCTCCAACGGGCGCTACCACGGCCTGCTGACCAGCGCCGGCGGCGGGTACAGCCGCCATCGCGACATGGCGGTCACGCGCTGGCGCGAGGACGGCACGCGCGACAACTGGGGCAGCTTCTGCTACCTGCGCGACGTGGAGAGCAGCGAGTACTGGTCCACCTCGCTGCAACCCACCTGCGTGCCGGTCGACCAGTACGAAGCGATCTTCTCCGATGCAAAGGCCGAGTTCCGCGGACGCAAGCGCGGCTACGAAAGCCATCTGGAGATCGCCATCTCCGCCGAGGACGACATCGAACTGCGCCGGTTGCGCCTGAGCAACCGGAGCCGGCGCACGCGCACCATCGAGATCACCACGTATGCCGAAGTGGTGCTGGCGCCGGCCATTGCCGACGAACTGCACCCGGCCTTCAGCAACCTGTTCGTGCAGTCGGAGATCGTGCGCGAGAAGCAGGCGTTGCTGTGCACGCGCCGGCCGCGCGCGCACGATGAAGTGCCGCCGTGGATGTTCCACCTGGTGGCTGTGCACGATGCCGACATCAGTACGATCTCGTACGAGACCGACCGCGCACGCTTCCTGGGCCGTGGCAACACGCCCCGCTCGCCGCATGCGCTCACCGACCAGGAGGCGCTCTCGGACAGCGAAGGCTCGGTGCTGGATCCCATCGTGGCGATCCGCTGCCGGATCGAACTCCTGCCGGGGCAGACCGCGTTGATCGACATGGTCCAGGGCGTGGGCCTGGACCGCGATGCATGCACCGACCTGATCGACAAGTACCGGGACCGCCGCCTGGCCGACCGCGTCTTCGACCTGGCCTGGACCCACAGCCAGGTGGTCAGGCGTCAGATCAACGCCTCCCAGGCCGACGCGCAGCTCTACGAGCGACTGGCCGGCCTCATCGTGTACGCGCATCCGCTGTTGCGCGCCGATCCCGACGTGCTGCTGCAGAACCAGCGCGGCCAGTCCGGGCTGTGGGGCCACGCGATCTCCGGCGACCTGCCCATCGTGCTGCTGCAGATTTCCGATGCCGACAACATCGGCCTGGTCCGCCAGATGGTGCAGGCGCATGCGTATTGGCGCCTGAAGGGCCTGCGCGCGGACCTGGTGATCTGGAACGAGAGCCAGGCCGGCTATCGCCAGCAGTTGCAGGACCAGATCCTGGGCATGATCTCGGCCGATCCGGAGGCGAACGTACTGGATCGGCCGGGCGGCATCTTCGTGCGCCCCGGCCACCAGATGTCGCAGGAGGACCGCATCCTGCTGCAATCGGTGGCGCGGGTGATCGTCAGCGACCAGTCGGGCTCGTTGGCATCCCAGCTCGGCCGTCGCGAACCGACCGAACGCCTGATGCCGACACTGTTGGCCGAGGGTCCGCGGGAAGAGCGCGCGGCGCTCCCGGAACCGGAAGCCTCGACCGGACTTCCCCCGACCGCCGATGTCGACGAAGGCGACGATGCGTGGCCATTCGAAGCGGTGGCCACCGCATTCCTCCACGACAACGGCACCGGCGCGTTCGCTGCCGATGGACGCGAGTACGTGATCGTCTCGCGCGAAGGCAGTCCGACACCGGCACCGTGGTCCAACGTACTCGCCAACGACCGGTTGGGCACGGTCGTCAGCGAAAGCATGGCCGGCTACACGTGGTTCGAGAATGCCCACGAATTCCGCCTTACGCCGTGGCACAACGACCCGGTCGCCGACAGCGGTGGCGAAGCGTTCTACCTGCGCGACGAGGACACCGGGCATGTGTGGTCGCCGCTGCCGCTGCCATGCCGGGGACGCGGCGCATACCGCACGCGCCATGGATTCGGCTACAGCGTGTACGAGCATGTCGAAGACGGCATCGCCAGCGAATTGTGGGTGTACGTGGCGGTCGAGGATGCGGTCAAATACTCGGTGCTGAAGGTGCGCAACCTGTCGGGCCGCGCACGCCGGCTTTCCGCGACCGGTTACGTGGAATGGGTGCTGGGCGACCTGCGCGTGAAGTCGCAGATGCACGTCATCACCGAGCAGGATGCCGGCAGCGGCGTACTGACGGCGCGCAACCCGTACAACACGGAGTTCGGTGGCCGGGTCGCCTTCTTCGACACCGATGCCAGTGGCTGCAGCTTCACCGGCGACCGCACGGAGTTCCTCGGACGCAACGGCGGCATGGTCGCTCCGGCGGCGATGCAACGCGAACGCCTGTCGGGCCGCCTGGGCGTGGGGCTCGATCCTTGCGCCGCCATCCAGGTGCCGTTCTCCCTGCTCGATGGCGAAGCCTCGGAGACAGTGTTCCGGCTGGGCATGGGCAAGGACCACGAAGAAACCCTGCAGCTCGCGCGGCGCGTGCAGGGCGTGCAGCGTGCGCACGATGCCCTGGATGCCGTGCGTATCCACTGGCGCGGGCTGCTCACCTCGGTGCAGGTCAGGACGCCCGATCCCAGCGTGGATGCGCTGGTGAATGGCTGGCTGATGTACCAGACCCTCGCATGCCGCTACGTGGCACGCAGCGGCTATTACCAGTCCGGTGGCGCGTTCGGCTTCCGCGACCAGTTGCAGGACACCATGGCGACGCTGCATGCCAGGCCCGCGTTGACCCGCGCGCACCTGCTGCTGTGCGCCGCCCACCAGTTCCCGCAGGGCGACGTGCTGCACTGGTGGCATCCCCCGCAAGGACGCGGCGTGCGAACGCGCTGTTCGGACGACTACCTGTGGCTGCCGTTCGCGACCTGCCGCTACCTGGAAGTGACGGGCGATGCCAGCGTGCTGGACGAGGACGTGGGCTTCGTCGACGGACGCCCGGTCAATCCCGACGAGGAGTCCTATTACGACATGCCGGCGACGTCGTACCTGCGGCAGTCCTTCTACCGGCATTGCGTGCTGGCGCTCCGGCGTGGCTGCAGCCTGCTCGGCGAGCGCGGCCTGCCCCTGATCGCGACCGGCGACTGGAACGATGGCATGAACCGCGTCGGCGAAGCAGGACGTGGCGAAAGCGTATGGCTGGGCTTCTTCCTGTACGACACGCTGCAGCGTTTCATCGCCGTTGCGCGCCTGCGCGGCGATGAGGCATTCGCCGACGAATGCGCGGAACACGCCGAGCGCCTGCGCGGGAACCTGGAAGCGCATGCCTGGGACGGCGAGTGGTACCGGCGGGCCTGGTTCGACGACGGCACGCCGCTGGGCTCGCGCCAGAGCGATGAATGCAGGATCGATTCGATCTCGCAGAGCTGGTCGGTGCTGTCGGGCGCGGCGGATGCGGCCCGCGCCACGCAGGCCATGGCGTCGCTGGACCGCTACCTCGTGAAGCGCGAGGCGGGCCTGATCCAGCTGCTCGATCCTCCCTTCGACAAGACGCCGAAGGATCCCGGCTACATCCGCGGCTACGTGCCGGGCGTGCGCGAGAACGGCGGCCAGTACACCCACGCCGCGGTGTGGGCCGCCATGGCGTTCGCGCGCCAGGGCGACACGGAGCGCGCATGGGAACTGGCGCGCATGATCAATCCCGTCAACCACGCGCAGGATCCCGCCTCGACCGCCGTCTACAAGGTGGAGCCGTACGTGCTGGCGGCGGATGTATACGGCGTGGCGCCCCATGTGGGCCGCGGCGGCTGGACCTGGTACACCGGTTCGGCCGGCTGGATGTACCGCCTGCTGACCGAATCGCTGCTGGGGCTGCAGCGCATCGGCGGTGAGCTTGCACTCGCGCCCTGCCTGCCGCGCGA
Source organism: uncultured Pseudoxanthomonas sp. (assembly GCA_966210745.1). Classification (GTDB taxonomy): domain Bacteria; phylum Pseudomonadota; class Gammaproteobacteria; order Xanthomonadales; family Xanthomonadaceae; genus Pseudoxanthomonas_A. The sequence goes on along the minus strand of CBIHLJ010000005.1, from coordinate 36,095 downwards.
CTGGCCGGCGTACGAACTTCGCTACCGCTTCGGGACCAGCCTGTACATCATCTCCGTGCAGCAGGTCGATACCGGTACGGCGACGTTGCGGGTGGACGGTGCGGAGCAGTCCGGTGTCCGGTTCGCGCTGGTGGACGACGGCAGCGTGCATCGCGTGGAGGCGCGCTGGCCGCGCGCACCGGCATGAAATCGCGCGCGCAACTCGACGCGGACCTGGCTCGCCTGGCGGACATGCTGCCGCCCTGGCTGCAGCACCTCCGCCACGAGGCGCAGTTCTGGCCGCAGTTCGAAGCGCTGGCGCAGGACATCCTGCGCGACGCCGCCCACCACGACCGCGACCATGTGCAGCAGCGGCTGGATGCGATGCTTGCCGCCCACGGCAAAGCGGCGCCCGGCCGGGACGCACGCGGAACATCGACGCGGGAAGGGAAGCAGTAGGCGCCACGGCGCGAATGCCACCAACGCGTGGCATCGCGCGGCAGCGGCTGCGACACTGTGCACCCCACGGTCGCGGAACCCCTGCCATGCGATGCCTGAGCAACCTCCTGCTCAACACCGACAGCTACAAGGCCAGCCACTGGCTGCAGTACCCGCCAGGCACCGACGCCACGTTCTTCTACGTGGAATCGCGCGGCGGCATCCACGACCGCACCGTATTCTTCGGCCTGCAGGCCATCCTGAAGGAATACCTCGCCACGCCCGTCAGCCACGCTGACGTGGACCAGGCGCGCGATGTCTTCGCCGCGCACGGCGAGCCGTTCAACGAGGCCGGCTGGCGCGACATCGTGGACCGCCATGGCGGCCACCTGCCACTCCGCATCCGCGCGGTGCCCGAAGGCACGGTGGTGCCCACGCACCAGGCGCTGATGACGATCGAATCCACGGATCCGCAGGCATTCTGGGTTCCGTCGTACGTCGAGACGATGCTGCTGCGGATCTGGTACCCGATCACCGTGGCCACCATCAGCTGGCACGCCAAGCAGACGATCCGGCAGTTCCTCGAACGCACCAGCGACGATCCGGCCGGCCAGCTGCCTTTCAAGCTGCACGACTTCGGCAGCCGCGGCGTCTCGAGCGTCGAGTCCGCCGCCCTCGGTGGCGCGGCGCACCTGGTCAACTTCCTCGGTACCGACACCGTCTCGGGCCTGCTGCTGGCGAAAGCGCACTACCACGAACCGATGGCCGGTTTTTCGATCCCGGCGGCCGAACACAGCACGATCACCAGCTGGGGCCGCGAGCACGAGGTGGATGCCTACCGCAACATGCTGCGCCAGTTCGCGAAGCCCGGCGCGATCGTGGCGGTGGTGTCTGACAGCTACGACATCTTCCATGCCATCCGCCAGCACTGGGGCACGACGTTGAAGCAGGACGTCATCGATTCCGGCGCAACCGTCGTCATCCGTCCCGACTCGGGCGATCCGGTGGCCGTGGTGCACCAGTGCCTGGAACTGCTGGACGACGCCTTCGGCCACACGGTCAATGACAAGGGCTACCGGGTGCTCAACCACGTGCGCGTGATCCAGGGCGACGGCATCAACCCCCCCAGCCTGCGCGCGATCCTGGAACGCATCACCAGTGCCGGCTACGCCACCGACAACCTCGCCTTCGGCATGGGGGGCGCATTGCTGCAGCGTCTCGACCGCGACACGCAGAAGTTCGCGCTGAAGTGCTCCGCCGCGCGCGTCGACGGCGCATGGATCGACGTCTACAAGGACCCCGTCACCGACAAGGGCAAGCAGAGCAAGCGTGGCCGGATGACGCTGCTGCAGCACCGCGAGTACGGCGGCTTCCGTACCGTGCCCGTGCCACCGGCCGCCGCATCGCTCGACGACGTGGAAAAACCCGCCGGTTACGAAGACGCCATGGTCACCGTGTGGGAAGACGGCCGCCTGCTGCGCGACTGGACCTTCGCCGAGATCCGCACCCGCGCCGACGCCGCGCGGCTCTAGGCCCTCACCCCTGCGGCACGCCCGTCATGTCGGGCAGGTGGTGCGCGACGCCCTTGTGGCAGTCGATGCAGGTTTTCTTGCCGGTGCCGAGCCACAGCTTGTGCACCTGCGCCGCGCGCGAGCCCTGGCGGGTGAGGTCCATCGAATCGTAGTCGTGGCAGTTGCGGCACTCCAGCGAATCGTTCGCCTTCAGCCTGTTCCACTCGTGCGTGGCCAGGATCAGGCGCTCGTCCAGGAATTTCTCGCGCGTGTTGATGGTGCCGAAGAGCTTGCCCCAGACCTCTTTCGATGCCTGCATCTTGCGCGCGATCTTGTCGGTCCAGTTGTGCGGCACGTGGCAATCGGGGCAGGTGGCGCGAACGCCCGAGCGGTTGGTGTAGTGGATGGTGGTCTTCAGTTCCTCGAAGACGTTGTCCTGCATCTCGTGGCAGCTGGTGCAGAACGCCTCGGTGTTGGTCGCCTCCAGCGCGGTGTTGAACCCACCCCAGAACATGATGCCCGCCAGGAACCCGGCCACCGTCAGGAAACCCAGGCTGTAATGGCGGCTGGGCAGGCGCAACGTGCGCCACAGGCCCGACACCCGCTGCTTGGTCCGTGACCACATGGGCTACTCCTTCGCGGCCGGCGGCGACGACAGCACGCTGTCGATGTCGCGGAACTGGTTCGCCACCAGCACCGGCGCATCGGTCTGCACGACATGGCACTGGTTGCAGAAGTAGCGTCGCGGCGAGATGGTGGCCAGGAACTGGTCGTCGCGGTCCATGTAGTGCGTCACGCTGACTGGCGGCGCCTGGAAGGTGGCCGCATTCGCGCGGGCGTGGCACAGCATGCAGCGGTTGCTGTTCCTGTCGACCTGGTAGCCGTCGATCGCATGCGGAATGGTCGGCGGCTGCATCGGGTAGGCGCGTGCGCGTCTCAGGTCGGCATTCTCCACGTGCGCCATCGGCGGGGGATGGCCCTCCTTGTCCACCGGCACGCCACGCCGGAGGGCATCTATCTGGCCCGCACCGGGCACGAAGACCGCGCGCGCGTCCACCGGCGTGGATACCGCCGCCACCGGCGCTTCGTGCCGGTCCGGGCGACCTGTCATCCATCCCGCCACGAAGACCAGCGCCATCAGGGCGACGGTCAGCCCAACCGCGATCCAGAGATGCTTGTTCTGCACGGGCGTACTCCTAGGCGGCCACGACTCTGACGGCGCACTTCTTGTAGTCGGTCTGCTTGGAAATCGGATCGGTCGCGTCCAGCGTGACCTTGTTGATCAGCTGCCCGGCATCGAACCAAGGCACGAACACCAGCCCGCGCGGCATCCGGTTGCGGCCGCGCGTCTCCACGCGCGAACGCATCTCGCCCCGCCGCGACGCGACGATGATCTCGTCGCCACGCTTGAGCCCGCGCGCCTTCGCATCGTCCGGATTCATGAACACCACCGCCGCCGGAAACGCCTTGTACAGCTCGGGCACGCGCATCGTCATCGAACCCGAATGCCAGTGCTCCAGCACGCGGCCAGTGACCAGCCACAGGTCGAACTCCTCATCCGGCGACTCGGCAGCCGGCTCGTACGGCAGCGCCCAGATCACCGCCCTGCCGTCCTTGTTGCCATAGAACTCGAAGCCCTTGCCCGGCTTGACGTACGGATCGGCGCCCTCGCGATAGCGCCAACGCGTTTCCTTGCCCTTGACCACTGGCCAGCGCAGGCCGCGCGCCTTGTGGTAGTCGTCGAACGGCGCCAGGTCGTGGCCGTGGCCGCGACCGAACGTGGCATATTCCTCGAACAGCCCCTTGTGCACGTAGAACCCGAATAGCGCGGATTCGTCGTTGGCGTAGCCGGCTTCGATGTCGGATGTCGGGAACCTGTCCACGTTGCCGTTGCGGTACAGCACGTCGAACAGCGTCTTGCCCTTGTATTGCGGGTTCGCGGCCAGCAGGTCGGCTGGCCAGCACTCGTCGGTGGTGAAGCGTCTGGAGAACTCCATCAGCTGCCACAGGTCCGAGCGTGCCTCGCCGGGCGCTTTCACCAGTTGATGCCAGAACTGGGTGCGTCGCTCGGCGTTGCCGTAGGCACCCTCCTTCTCCACCCACATCGCCGCCGGCAGGATCAGGTCCGCCGCCTGTGCGGTGACGGTGGGGTATGCGTCCGACACGACGATGAAGTTGTCCGGGTTGCGGTAGCCCGGCCAGGTCTCCTCGCGCAGGTTCGCGGCGGCCTGCATGTTGTTGTTCACCATCACCCAGTACGCGTTGAGCTTGCCGTCCTTCAGCGCGCGGTTCTGCTCCACCGCGTGGTAGCCCACCTTCGGATTGATGGTGCCGTGCGGGAGCTTCCAGATTTCCTCGGCGTGCTTCCGGTGCTCAGGGTTCGTCACCACCATGTCAGCCGGCAGGCGATGGCTGAAGGTGCCCACTTCACGCGCCGTGCCGCAGGCGGACGGCTGGCCGGTCAGCGAGAACGGGCTGTTGCCCGGGGTGGCGATCTTCCCGGTCAGCAGGTGGATGTTGTAGACCATGTTGTTGGCCCACACACCGCGCGTGTGCTGGTTGAAGCCCATGGTCCAGAACGACATCACCTTGGTCTTCGGGTCCGCGTACAGTTCGGCCAGCTGCTCCAGCCAGCCACGCTCCGCGCCGGTCATCTCGACGGCCTTCTCCAGCGTGTACGGCGCGACGAAGGCGGCGAACTCATCGAAGCTGATCGGCTGCCCGCCGTTCGGGTCCTTGGCGTTCTTCGCCTTCACCTCCAGCGGGTGTTCCGGGCGCAGGCCGTAGCCGATGTCGTCGTTGCCGCGCTTGAACGTGGCGTGCCTGTCGACGAACGCCTGGTTGACCTTGCCGGTGCGGATGATGTGGTTGGCGATGTAGTTGAGGATGACCAGGTCGGTCTGCGGCTTGAAGATGATCGGGATGTCGGCCAGCTCGAAGCTGCGGTGCTCGAAGGTGGACATCACCACCACCTTCACGTGCGGGTGCGAAAGCCGCCGGTCCGTCACCCGGGTCCACAGGATCGGATGCATTTCGGCCATGTTGGAGCCCCACAGCACGAATGCATCGGCGGCCTCGATGTCGTCGTAGCAGCCCATCGGCTCGTCCATGCCGAAGGTGCGCATGAACCCCGCTACGGCCGACGCCATGCAGTGGCGCGCGTTCGGATCGATGTGGTTGCTGCGGAACCCGGCCTTCATCAGCTTGTTGGCGGCATAACCCTCGAAGATCGTCCACTGGCCCGAGCCGAACATGCCGATAGCGTCGCTGCCTTTCTCCTTGAGCACGCGCTTGAATTGCGCGGCCATCACGTCGAAGGCCTCGTCCCAGCTCACGGCGGTGAAGTCGCCATCCTTGGCGTACACGCCGTTCTTCTTGCGCAGCAGCGGCTGGGTCAGGCGGTCGGCGCCGTACAGGATCTTGGACAGGAAGTAGCCCTTCACGCAGTTGATGCCGCGATTGACTTCCGCATGCACGTCGCCGTGGGTGGCCACCACGCGCCCTTCCTTCACGGCGACATTCACCCCACAGCCCGTGCCGCAGTAGCGGCACGGCGCCTTGTCCCACTTCAGCGTCGTCCGGTCGCCTTCGGTGACCACGTTGCTGCCGCTCCCGGCAAGGGGCAGCCCGGCAGCTGCGGCGGCCGTCGCCAGCGCGCTGTGGCGGATGAACTCGCGGCGTGTGCTCATGGCGTGGCTCCGGTCGCGGACAGGATGGAGAGGCTGGGAAGGGGCTCGTCGAGCGCATGCGCGGGCTCGGCATGGTGGTAGACCAGGAGCACGTTCAACACCCCCGGCACCGACTGCAGCTGGTCCACGCGCTCCATCACCGCATGGCGGTCGGCGGATTCGCAGATCACCACGCTGCGCGTATCGCCGGCCAGTGCGAGTTCGAGATCGTCGTGCGTGTCGATCATGGCGGCGAGCGCCTTGGATGCGCTTTCGCGGTGCTGGACCACGAAGCTGGCGATGTGGACTTCGGGTTCAGTGCCTGGCGGGCTCATGCGATGGCCTCCGTGGCCGGTGCGTGCTGCAGGGTGATGGCATCGACGGGACACGTGCCGACGCAGGCGCCGCAACCCGTGCATCGTTCCGCGTCGACGGTGGCCGCGCCCCGCGCTGCGGGCGGCACGTGGATGGCGGACGCGGGACATACGTCGTGGCAACTGGCACAGACCACGCCGTGCGCGGACAGACAGCGATCCGCCACCTGGGCCAGGAGGGTCCACGGGGGATCGAGGGAAGGAGCGAACGCGTCGCTGTCGCAGGCGGCCACGCATTCGCCGCAGAACGTGCATTCGCCCGCCGTCGCGTCGAAACGCGGCAGGCCGTCCGCGCCACGCACCAGCACCTGCTGCGGGCACTGCCGCGCGCAGGCATCGCAGCGCGTGCAGGCACGCGTGAATTCAGCCTCGGGCCTGGCCCAGGGCGGACGGAAGACGACGGAGGCCGGTACGGGCGCCGCGCGGCCGAACAGCAGGGCACGACGCGACATCGAGCGGACATCGTCCATCGCTCAGGGCCCCGTCGGCGGACCGGCGAACAGCAGCTGCCACATCCACACGAGGAAGCCGTATCCCGCCACGATCAGCACGGCCATCAACGGGAAGATGACCACCGTGAGCAACAGGAACGCGGTGCGCTCCTGCTGTTTGCTCGCAACGGCTGATCCTTCGCTCTGCTCCATGTTGCCTACCTTGCGGGTGGGTACTGGTGCGACGATGCTGCGGCCGCAGGCTATCACATTCGCGTAGTGGCCCTGTCCCGGTCATCGGAAGGCGATACTCAGGACATCGGATGCTGCAGCGCAACCCAGTCTTCCGGCGTATTGCAGTTGCGCAGCACCTGCTTCCATGACGATGACGGCAGATGGACGGTGTGCAATCGCTGCTGCAGCGCGCGCAGCGAGCACGCACGTCCCGTGAGGCCGCCGATCTCCTCCAGCGTGGCGCGCACGCCGGCATCCAGGCGCAATGCCATCGGCAGGGCATGCGCTTCCACGCAGGCGCAGTCGGCGTCCGTTCGCATCAGCGCCTGCAGCAATCCAGACGACAGCAGCGGCATGTCCACCGGCACCACGATCCAGGCACCATCCCGCAGGCGGGGGGCGAGTTGTGCCAGCGCACCCATCGGACCGGTATCGGGCTGCGTGTCCGGCACGCTGTCGAAGCCGGGACGATCGCCGCTGACGATGACCTCGCACGCGCCCGCCGCCCGCAGCAACGCATGCATGTGCGTCAGCAACGTGCCGTCGCCCCATGGCAGCAGCGCCTTGTCCGTGCCCATCCGCGACGATCGCCCACCTGCAAGCAGGACGGCGCGCCACGTGGGCAATGGCCGATTCAAGTCGTGGTCCACGGCGGGGGCCGCAGATGGCTGTAGCCATGCACCTGCACGAGCGTGCCAGCGTCGACGTGCTCCGTTTCGGCAGGCAGCGTGATCCATGCGGAAGATCGCGAGAAGGGCAGCAGACGGAACGAGGCCTGCTCCGCGCCGGCATGCACGCGCATGCGCCCTTCCCCATCGCAGCGCAGCGTGGCATGGAAAGCGGCATGCAGCCCGGCTCGCTTGCTGCATGCGGCGGCGAGCGGCAACCGGCATTCCTGTTCCACGGACATGCCCAGCCATGCGCGCAGCAGCGGCTCGACCAGGAGGCGGAAGCCCACCGCCGTCGACAGCGGATTGCCCGGCAGGCCGACGAACAAGGGCCCCTCGCGCAACCGCGCACAGAACACGGGCTTGCCGGGGCGCAACGCCACGCCGTGGAAACGCCGTGCCGCATTGCGTGCACCCAGCGCGGACGGAATGAAGTCGTAATGGCCCTTGGACACCGCGCCCGTGCTCAGCACCAGGTCGACACCGTCCGCCAGCGCCGTATCGAGCGCAGTCTGGAACTCCGCCACCTCATCGCCGACGCGCACGACGCGGACGGCTTCCGCGCCCGCAGTCGCCAGGGCAGCGGCGAGATACGGCGAGGTCGCGTCATGGATGCCGCCCGGCGGCAACGGCTGGCCCGGCGCCACCAGTTCGCGGCCCGTCGCCAGCACCGCAACGCGCGGACGGCGCGCCACGTCGACCCGATCGATACCGAGCCCGGCGAGCAGCAACATCTGTGCGTCGCCGACGAACGTGCCCTGCTTCAGCACCACGCATCCCGCCGGCACGTCTTCGCCCCGGCGCCGGATGTTCGCGCCCGGCTCGGCCTGCTCCAGCAGACGGATGCGCGGTGCCCCTGCGTCCCGCACGGCGAGTGACTCGACGCGCTCCACCGGCACCACGATGTCCGCGCGCGCCGGAAGCGGCGCGCCGGTCATGATCTCCCAAGCGGATGCCGCATCGTCCCGCGGCATGTCGCCCGCGCCGATGCGGGCCGCGATCTCCCACTCGCTGCCGATGGCCTGTGGCTGTCCGCCCGATGCAAGCGCGACGCCGTCCATCGCCGCATTGTCGAACGGCGGCAACGCGATGCCGCTCACCACGTCACGGCCCAGCACGCGACTTGTCGCTGCGGCGAGCGCGACCTGCTGTACGGCGAGCAGGCGCGCGCCCTCCAGCATCCGCGCCAACGCCTCGTGGTATCCGATCACTGCGCCTCCCTGTGCCCAAGGCCTGACGGCCGGCTCCAGCCTAGTGCCGCCCTGGAGTATTGCCAACCCGAGCGCACGAACCCGCGCCCTCACGACCCTGAAGCCTGCGACGGAAAGCCGCAACCGATTGACCCATATCAAGGACAGCCCCGTGGCGCTTGCCTAGGCTGCACCCATGGCCAGCCTGTCCTCCCTGTTCGATCCCGAGCTGCTGCGGCGTTACGACACGCCGGGGCCGCGCTACACCTCGTATCCCACCGCGCCGCAGTTCTCGCCGGGCTTCCAGGAAGCCGACCTGCGCGAGATGGCGGCGATCACCAACGGCGATCCGATCCCGCGCCCGCTGTCGCTCTACCTGCACATCCCGTTCTGCACCAGTCCGTGCTTCTACTGCGGATGCAACCGCATCATCACCCGCGATACCGCGCGCGGCGCCGCCTATCTCACCCGGCTGTACCGCGAAGTGGCGATGACGTCGGCGCTGTTCGACCGCGACCGCGACGTGGAGCAGGTGCACTTCGGCGGCGGCACCCCCAACTTCCTGTCGCCCGCGCAGATCGCCGAAGTGATGGACGTGCTGCGCCGGCAGTTCTCGTTCGCGCCCACCTCAAGGCTGGACTGCTCGATCGAGCTCGACCCGCGCTTCATCACCCCGGACGAGGTGGGCGAACTCGCCGCCGCAGGCTTCAACCGCGCCAGCCTGGGCGTGCAGGATTTCGATCCGGACGTGCAGCTCGCCGTCAACCGCATCCAGAGCGTCGAACAGACGCTGGCGATCATCGACGCCTGCCGCACGCATGGCCTGCAGTCCGTGAACGTGGACCTGATCTACGGCCTGCCGAAGCAGAGCCTGGAGGGCTTCTCGCGCACGCTCGACATCACCCTCGAGGCACGCCCTGATCGCCTGGCGATCTACAGCTACGCGCACCTGCCGTCGATGTTCCGCCCGCAGCAGCGCATCAACGCCGACGACCTGCCCTCGCCCGGGGTGAAACTGGGCCTGCTGCAATGCGCGATCGACAAGCTGGGCGAAGCCGGCTACGTCTACATCGGCATGGATCACTTTGCCCTGCCCGGCGACAGCCTGGCGCTGGCGCAGCAACGCGGCGATCTGCACCGCAACTTCATGGGCTACACCACCCACGCCGAGAGCGACCTGCTGGGGCTTGGCGTCAGCGCGATCAGCCACATCGGCCCGAGCTTCAGCCAGAACCCGCGCGACCTGGGCAGTTGGGAGCAGGCCATCGACCAGGGCCACCTGCCGGTGTGGCGCGGCATGCGACTGGAAGAAGACGACGTGATCCGCGCGGACGTGATCCAGCGGCTGATGTGCGACGGCGCACTGGACTACCGCGACCTTGGCCGGCGCCACGTGGTCGACTTCACGACCTATTTCGCCGACGCCCTGGAGCGCCTGCGCCCGCTCGAAGACGACGGCCTGGTGGAGCTGGCGAGCGACGGACTGCGCGCGACCTCGCGCGGGCGGTTGCTGTTGCGTATCATCGCGATGTGCTTCGACCGCTACCTTCCCACCGCCGCAGCCTCGACGCCTCGCTTCTCGCGCACGGTGTGACCTCGACGGGAGTATCCGCATGACCTCGCCGCTGGTCTTCCCGCGCACCGACGCGAGCGTGGTTGCCGACGATGGCGATGCCCTGCACTTCTGCTCCACGTGTGCGTTCTCGCAGGCCTGCCTGTCCGAGGGCATGGACAAGCGCGCGCTCATGGACCTGCACGTGCTGGTCGAACACGTCGGCCCGCTGCGCGCGGGCGAGCACGTGTTCCGCGAAGGCGATCCGTTCGGTGCCATCGCCGCGGTGCGCGCGGGCACGGTGAAGACCTACCAGATCGACCGCAATGGGCACGAACAGGTGCTCGGCTTCCACCTGCCCGGCGAGGTGATCGGCCTCAACGCCATCCACGGCGACCGATACCCGTGCAACGCCATCGCGCTGGACACGGTGATGCTGTGCCGGTTCTCGTTCCCCAAGATCGCGCTGCTGGCCGCACGCCTGCCCAACCTGCAGGCGCACCTGTTCAAGCTGATGAGTCGCGACATCGGCGTAGCCTCGCTGTTCGCGCGCGACAACACGGCCGACGAACGCATGGCCGCGTTCCTGATCGGCCTATCGCGCCGGCTGGCCGCACGCGGCTTCTCGCCGCGCCGCTTCCAGCTGACCATGGCGCGCACCGACATCGCCAACTACCTGCGCCAGGCCCCGGAAACCGTCAGCCGCGTGCTGCGCCGTTTCGAGAAGGACGGCCTGCTGCACATCAAGCAGCGCGATGTCGAGATCCTCGACCTGCCCCGCCTGGAAGCCCTCGCGCTGAGCGTGCTGCGGGATTGAGGCGATGCCCCCTGTAGGAGCGACGTAAGTCGCGACCGCACGGCCCGACGGCCGCTCCGCGTTACGAAGGCCGGAAAGTCTCGGGTCGCGACTTACGTCGCTCCTACAGAAGCACCCAGCGCCCTATTCCACCCCCGCTTGACCTGCGTCATGGAGCCCCCGGGCTGGCGCGCCGATGATGCGGCCGTTCCTTCAGGAGAGCCGCATCATGAATTCGACACGCAAGTTGTGGGTGGGGTTGGCGGCCCTGCTCATTGCGTCGTTCGCCGTCCTGCTCTGGGTCGGCAGCGAAGTGCATCGCCAGGCGCCCCCGTTGCCCGAGCAGGTCGTGGCGGAGGACGGCCGGGTTATCTTCACCCGCAAGGACATCGAGACCGGCCGCCAGGTGTGGCAGTCGATCGGTGGCCAGCAACTCGGTTCCATCTGGGGTCACGGCGGTTACGTGGCGCCCGACTGGGGCGCGGACTGGTTGCACCGCGAGGCCGAGGCCATCCTGGATGGATGGGTGAAGCGCGACACCGGCGCGGACAGCTACAAGCAACTGGATGCCGCCACGCAGGCGGCGTATGCCGCGCGCGTGCAGGCGCTGATGCGGCCGAACACCCATGACGCCGCAACGGGCACGATCACGCTGTCGAACGACCGCGCCGACGCCATCGCCACGGTCGGCCAGCACTACCAGAGCCTGTTCTCCGCCGATCCGGCCACCGGCGACCTGCGCGAGGCCTATGCCATGCGCAACGACACCGTGCCCGATGCCGAACACCGTCGCCAGCTGACCGCGTTCTACTGGTGGGCGGCCTGGTCATCAGTGACCGAGCGTCCCGGCGAGAAGATCAGCTACACGGCGAACTGGCCGGCGGATGAGCTGGTCGGCAACACGCCGCCGCCGAGCGCCTTCATGTGGACGGTCTTCAGCGTGCTGTTCCTGATCGCCGGCATCGGCCTGCTGGGTTGGCACTACGCGGTCAACCACGGCGATGAAATGGCGCCGGTACTGCCCAAGAGCGATCCGCTCGCGAAGATCAGGATCACGCCCTCGATGCGCGCGACCGCGAAATACTTCTGGGTGGTCATCGCGCTGTTCATCGTACAGATCCTGCTGGGTGCGATCACCGCGCATTACCAGGTGGAAGGCCAGGAAGCCTACGGCTTCGCGCTGGCCGACATCCTGCCGTACTCGCTCACGCGCACCTGGCATACGCAACTCGCGGTGCTGTGGATCGCCACCGCGTGGCTGGGCATGGGCCTGTACATCGGCCCGGCGATCTCCGGGCATGAACCGAAGTTCCAGCGCCTGGGTGTCAACTTCCTGTGGGCGTGCCTGTTGATCATCGTGGTCGGCGCCTTCACCGGCCAGTGGTTCGCGGTGATGCAGAAGCTCGGGCTGGAACACAACTTCTGGTTCGGCCACCAGGGCTGGGAATACGTCGACCTCGGCCGCTTCTGGCAGTGGTTCCTCTTCATCGGTCTGACCCTGTGGCTGGTGCTGGTGGGCCGCGCACTGTGGCCGGCCATCCGCAACGGCGGCGAATCGCGCAGCATCGTCAGCCTGCTGTTCCTGTCCACCGTGGCGATCGGCCTGTTCTACGCGGCCGGCCTGATGTGGGGCGAGCACACGCACCTGTCGATGGTCGAGTACTGGCGCTGGTGGGTGGTGCACCTGTGGGTGGAAGGCTTCTTCGAAGTGTTCGCGGTGGCGGTGATCGCCTTCCTGTTCACTCGCCTGGGCCTGCTGCAGACGAAGACCGCCACGGTGGCGGTGCTGTTCGCCACCATCGTGTTCATGGCCGGTGGCGTGCTGGGCACGCTGCACCACCTGTACTTCACCGGCACGCCGACGGCGGTGATCGCGCTGGGCGCGAGCTTCTCGGCACTGGAAGTGGTGCCGCTGGCCTACGTGGGCTTCGAGGCGTACCACAGCTGGAAGATGGGCAAGGCCACGCCATGGATGCAGCGCTACCGCTGGCCGATCCAGTTCTTCATCGCGGTGTCGTTCTGGAACCTGGTGGGCGCGGGCCTGTTCGGCTTCCTCATCAATCCGCCGCTGCCGCTGTACTACATGCAGGGCCTGAACCTGACGCCCAACCATGGCCACACGGCGCTGTTCGGCGTGTACGGCATGCTCGGCATCGGGCTGATGCTGTTCTGCCTGCGCGGCCTGAAGCCGGACGTGGTGTGGAACGAGAAGCTGCTGAAGACCGCGTTCTGGTCGCTCAACATCGGCCTGGCCGGCATGTCACTGCTGACCCTGCTGCCGCTGGGCATCCTGCAGCTCAACGCGGCGCTGGAGCACGGGTACTGGTTCGCGCGCTCGGCGGAGTTCATGCAGCAGCCGATCGTCGACATGCTGGTGTGGATGCGCGTCCCGGCCGACACGCTCTTCAGCGTGGGCGCGCTGGCGCTGGCGTGGTTCGTCGCCAGCCTGTGGCTGGCCCCCCGCCGCGAACTCGTGCCCGTAGCGCAACCGAGCGAAGCCTGACCCTGGAACCGGCCTCTCCGGGTGGGGAGGCCGGGCCACCTGCTGCAGGTTGCAGCAAGAGAGCCGCACAAGCGGCTCTCTTTTTGTCTGTTGACGGCCATACCGCCGCGCCGCCATCCTGCGCCATCACCGCAAGGATTGCCGACCATGAGACCTTGCCCGAGCCACTTGCTCAGGAGTCGCCATGAAGTTGACCAGCCTGCTCGTGATCATGGCCGTCGGCGTGGCCGGGTTGTATACCCACGATCTGTACAAGACAAAGCGTGCGCTCCAGACACAAGCGGCGAGCACCGTGCGGATCGCAGCCACGCCATCGCAGTTTGACCGACCTTGGGGGCAGCAATCGATCGTTCGACCACCTCCCTCACGCGCATCCTCACACAGCTGCGATGGACGAACGCATTGCTCGCAGATGCGGTCCTGCGCAGAAGCGACATATTTCATCCAGCACTGTCCGAATACCAAAATGGATGGCGATCGGGATGGGATTCCTTGCGAGAATCAGTGGTGCAGCTAATCGCATGCGTCTGCCATCGTTCATCGCTCGTGACCCTTCCTGCGACGCAAACCCGAGCGACCGTCATGCTCACGATTCCCTTCGCAGTCGTCATAATCCTCGCCCAGGCGCCGGCAGTCGCGCAGGTCTGTCCCGCCGACCTCATGCGGATCGATGGAGTGGACGTCGCCGCACCGGCCAATCGTCTTGTGCAGGCCTACGGCACGCCGATCGCCCGGAATGACATGGACGGTGAGCACTACGAAGAGGAGTGGGTATTCGACAAGGCTCACGCCTACCTGATCTCGGGCCGTGTAGAGCATCTCGCATCCTCACGGAAGGGCTCGTGCACGGGCCGTGGCATCTGCGTCGCCGGCACCCTGGACGACGCAAAGCAAAGGTTCGACGGCTTCGTTCGCAGCGAAGACGGCAACTCGTTGCATTGCGCCGATACGGAGTCCGCCTGCTCCCTGGTCGTGGAGGGCACGCCGCGGATCCGCAGGCTTTTCCTCCAATGCCTTCCCTAGGGACTGCGGATAGGGAACCCATCTCTTCATGCCCGCCTACATCATCCCGACGCCACGCGAACGCCTGATCGCGTTCGCCAAAGTCCTTCTTCCGCCGCTCGGCGGGGGGGCACTGTTCCTGACGGCGCACCTTTATGATCGACATGCGGCCGAACTGCCTTTCTGCGAGCAGCTCCCCTGGATGTGGGTCGTCGTCATGACAGCCACGGCGGTGCTGGCGAGCTTCGCCTGTCTGTCCGGTTGGAGTGCCTTCAGGATATGGAGGTCCGGACAGTATCCCGCACCCGGCACATCGGTATTCTTCCGCACGCGCGTGCACACGGGCTGGTGGGCGCGTACGAACGCGATTGCCTATGCGATTGTTTCGCTCGTTTTTGCCGCCTTCCTGGTGGCGTTTCTCAGCATGTTTGTTTTTCCCGAGTCGGGGCTGTTCGGCCTCTGGCTGCGTGGCTGCGAGCCCTGATCGAGCGGGCTCGCGTAAGAGCCAGCGTAGCCCAGGTAAGCCCAGCGCACCCGAGGCGCTCCACACGGATGCGTTACGTTTCCCCGGGTGCGGCCTTTGGCCTTACCCGGGCTACTTGCTCCAACCTAGCCACGTTCCGTTATCCACGAAATCTCCGGAGGTCCCATGGCAGTCGCAAGGACGGCGTTTTTTCTGCTCGCGATCTCAGCGATATGCTGGGTAGCGGGTTGCACCCGGAACGGTACTGCCGTGGTCGTCGATCACCAGACCGAAGGCAACCTTGAGTCGAAAAATCCACTCGGTTGCATCGACTCCGCCGCCGCCAGAAGCACGGATACGCCGGCAGATCTCTACCAGGGGGTTGCCGCCTGCGTCGCTGCCGGCAACCTGGAGAACGCCACCCTGCTGTACGCGCTTGCAGGCACTTACGGGCGCTTCGACATGCTTCGCGTGACCGACAGAAGCGCGCACCAGGCGATCACCGTACTGCAGATGCAGGCGCTTGGCCCTCTCCCCAAAGAGAAGAAGGACGGATTCCAGCAAGCCACGATGAAGATGAAGGAAGATCCGGCACGTCTTGCCGCCTCGTGCGCCGAAATCCGCCGGATCGGTCCGCCTGACTACGTGCCCCGTTACATGATCCAGCACGGCATGGGCGCCTTCTTGCCGGACAATGGCAACGGGCTCGATGAAGCCTTCGACGGAGCGACGGCTTGGGAGCAGACCCTCACGTCCTACCTGAACTGCCCAGCAGGAAACTCGGGAAACTGATCGTCCGTCGAGGGGTGCAAGCGGCCACATACGCCGCCGATAAGCAAGGCGGCTTCACGAGCGCGCGTAGTTCACTACGAACACCCACCACAGCACTGCCCCGCCTTATGCCCGCGCGATTCGTTCTCGCCGACTTCCGCATGTTCGCCGGCCTCCTTGAGGATGGCGATCACGCGTTCGGTGGGCAGCGTGGTCATCACGACCAGGCGACCGGTGCCGGATTCCATCGTCACTTCGGCTTCCGGGTCCCAGGCGCGAAGCGCCTCGGTCATGGCCTGCTGGCGTTGCTCGGAGGATGCGTGGGCGTTGTCGGACATCGGGCTTCCTGTCGTCGTTGGTGCGCGCTTGCGCGGATGACGGGACTGTAGGCGCTTGCCGTTCGCCGGGCCTTGACCCGAATCAAGACAGCGGCAGCCACCGAATCACGGCCCGCCTGACCCATGTCAAGGCGAGCGCATGCGGGCGCGGGCAAGCTGCCCGCATGAAGATCGACATCGTGCCTCCACCCCGCCCGCGTGCCACGCCACCGATGCCCGGCCTGTCGCCCGCGTGGCTCGCGCACGCGCCGCACCGGCTGATGTTCTTCATCGGCGCCGGCAACGTACTGCTGGCGATGCTGTGGTGGGCGCTGTGGCTGGTGGCCACACGCTGGGGCCTGTGGACGATGCCCCAGACGGCGATCTACGCCGGCTGGCTGCATGCGTTCCTGATGCAGTACCTGGTGCTGCCCAGTTTCATCTTCGGTTTCCTGCTGACCGTGTTCCCGCGCTGGATGGGCATGGCCGACCTGAAGCGCTGGCACTACGTGCCGGTGGGGCTGGGCCTGATGGGCGGACAGTTGGCGATCCTGCTCGGCGTCGCAGGCTGGCAGGCGGGGCTGACCGTGGGCCTGTGGATGGCGCTGGCCGGCTGGACCGCCGCGCTGCTGACACTCGGCCGCTTGCTCGCCGACGACAGCGCGAAGACCTGGCATGCGCGCTCGTGCTTCGCCGGGTTGCTGCTGGGCTGGCTGGGACTGGTGATGTTCATCGCCTTCGCCTTGGGTGCATCGCCGACCTGGGCCTTCGCCAGCATCAAGCTCGGCAGTTTCGGCCTGCTGCTGCCGGTGTACGTGACGGTGGCGCACCGCATGTTCCCGTTCTTTGCCGGCAACGTGGTGCCGGGTTACGTGCCGTGGCGTTCGCTGCCGTGGCTGGGCGCAGTGTGGGCGTTGCTGATGCTGCATCTCGCTCTGGAGCTGATGCATGTCTATGCGTGGCTGTGGCTGGCGGACGTGCCGCTGCTCGTGCTCACCGCATGGGCGGTGCATCGGTGGTGGCCGCGCGGCAGGATGCCGGGCCTGTTGGCCGTGCTGTTCATCGGCACCGCGTGGTTGCCAGTGACGTTCCTGCTGTACGTGCTGCAGAGCGTGACCTTCCTCGCCACCGATGAGTTCGTGCTCGGGCGCGCACCGATGCATGCGATGTTCATCGGGTTCTTCGGCAGCCTGCTGGTGGCGATGGTGACACGGGTGACGCAAGGCCATTCGGGACGGCCGCTGGTAATGCCGAAAGTGGCGTGGTTCGCCTTCATCGCGATCCAGGGGGTGGCGGTGATGCGCATCGTCGCGGATATCGCGCCGGATGCGATGGCGTGGCAGGCCGCCGCCGCCGTGGGCTGGCTGCTGGCGCTGGCGCCGTGGGTGGGGCGGATCGGCGGCATCTACCTGCGTCCGCGTGCGGACGGGCGGCCGGGATGAGCGCCATGATGACGTTCTATCCCGACATCAAGCTGGTCCACATGGGCGCCGCGATGACCAGCGGCACGCTGTTCGCGCTGCGTGCGCTCGCCCTGCTGGCCGGCATGCACTGGCCACGCGCCGCAGCGGTGCGCTACCTGAGCTACAGCATCGACACGGTGCTGCTGACCGGCGCGATGATGCTGCTGACGATCCTCCCGTCCGGCCTGTTCGCCAATGGCTGGCTGGTGGCGAAGATCGCCTTTCTTGTCGCGTATGTCGGGCTGGGCATCGCGGCCTTCCGTCCCGCACGCGGGGCCGGTGCGCGTGCGCTGCTGGTGGGCACGGCCGTGCTGTGCTTCCTGCAGGTCTACGGCATCGCGCGCGCGCATGACCCGTGGGGCTGGCTGCTCTGGCTGGGGAATTGAACGTCATGGACACTTCACTGGACACGTCGTTGCTGCCGGACGTCTTCGCCACCTGTGCGTGCTGCGTGCGCGAATCGCTGGATGCGGCGGGCGTGCTGCTCGATTGCGCATCCATCCCGCACGAGACGGAGAACGACGCATGGCACATGCCGTGACCCTGCTGCGACTGGATCTGCGCGATCTGGCCGCACCCGAACCGATGCAGCGCATCCTCGACTGCCTGCGCACACTGCGGCGCGGCGAACGGCTGGTCGCGCTGACACCGCATCCACCCGTGCCGTTGCTGCCGATCCTCGATGACGAAGGCTTCGCTTACCACGTCTACGCGGGCACCACGGGCAGCGCCTGCATCGCGATCTGCCACGCAGAGGACAGGCACGCACTGGAACCGCCGCGCGCGGCATGAGCGGGCTGGCGTTCGCGCAGGCGCCGCCGCCTCCGGTGCCGATGCGCTTCCTTCAGGTCGCGCTCGCCTGGGGCCTTGTCGTCGGCCTGTGGCTGGCGTGGCAGGGCGAGGTGGCGTTACTCTCGCGCTGGACGCCGGCCACCCTCGTGCTGGTGCACATGCTCGCGCTGGGCCTGCTCGGCAACGCGATGCTGGGCAGCCTGGTGCAGTTCCTGCCGGTGGCGGCGGGCAGTCCGCTTCCCTGCCCTCGCCTCGTGCCGTTGCTGCACGCGATGTTCAACCTCGGCATCGTCCTGCTGCTGATCGCCCTGGCATCGCAGGCGCGTGCGTCCGCCTTGCTTGCCGGCGTGCTGCTCGGGGGATCGCTTGCGGTGTTCACGGTGCTGGCGCTGGTCGCCGTCCTGCGTGGCAACGGGCAGCGCGTCGTCCGCCATGGCATCGGGCTGGCGCTGATCGCGCTGGCGATGACGACGGCGCTGGGATTGCTGCTGCTCGCTGCACGCACCGGCTGGCGCGTGCCCGCGCCACCTGGTCTGGTGGATCTGCACGCGATGTCCGGCACGCTGGGCTGGGTCCTGGGCCTGCTGGCCGCCGTGGGCAGCATCACGCTGCCGATGCTCCAGGGTACGCATGCGGTGCCGTCCGCAGGGTCACGCATGTGGCAGGCCAGTCTGCTGGCAACGCTCGGCGTCGTGGCCGCCGCACAGATGAAGCTGCTGCCCGACGCTGCGTGGCGCGTGGCGGCATGGCCCTTCGCCGTCTTCGGCATCGCCGTGTTCGTATTGCAGGCACGCGCACCGCATCGTCGCAATCCCACGTTGCGCCGCTTCTGGCAAGCGGGCTGCGCAGCCCTGCTTGCCGCGAGCGCCACAGCCTTGTGGTCCGGCACGCCGTTGTTGCTGGTCGGCATGCTGGTCCTCGGCGTCGGCCTGCCCCTGCTGGTCGTGGGCATGGCACTGGAGATCACCGGCTTCCTGACCTGGATCGCACTGCGCCAGCGTGTCCCGCGGGGCATCCGCGTACCGGGCGTGGGCAGCCTGTTCGAGGAAGCGGACAAGCGGCGCGCGTTCGCCGTGCACGTCATCGCGGACTCGCTGCTGGTGGTGGCCGCGCTCGCACCGGTCATGGCCCACACCGCCGGCTTCGCGGTCGCGATCGCCTATGCGGTGAGCCTGCACGGGCAATGGCACTGCTGGCGCCAGGCGGCGACGTGGCGGCGCGACGATGGCTAGTTCTCTGGCAACGCCCGCGCGCGGGTAGTTCTGAACCACGAACGGAACGGAGGGAACGCGACCGCCCTGCGACGGTGCTTGCGGATTCTCTCGCGTCAGTAGCGCAGGTTGAGCTTCACCCAGGCGGTGCGGCCGGGTTCGTTGATGCGTACCGGATCGGCCGGATAGCCGAAGGCGCTGTTCCCGCCGAGGTTGAGGTGTTCGCTGTAGGCGCGGTCGAACAGGTTGTCGATGCCGGCGGTGAGCTGCGCGTATTCGCTGAAGCGGTAGCCGCCATTGAGCGAGAACACCGCGAAGCCCGCGCTCGGCCCGAGGTCGCGTCCGACCACGTTGCCCTGCGTGGTGCTGACGCGGTCCTGTGCCGCCACCACGCGCCACAGTGCGCCCCATGTCCACGGCCCGTGTTCGCGGCTGGCGGCCAAGCGTGCTTCCAGCGGCGGCATCTGCGGCAGTGCCGTGCCAGTGTCGCTTATCTCGCCCCACGCATATGACGCCGAACCGGAAAGCTTCCACCCCGGTGCCGGGCGCCAGTCGATGCCGGCTTCGCCGCCGCGGATGTTCGCGTCCACGTTGTGGACCCGGGTGGTGCTGCCCATCATCCCGGCGGCGTAATCGAACAGGATGAAGTCCTGCACGCGCCCGGCATACAGCGACGCCCACGCATCCACCTTCGCGCCCTTGTACTGCACGCCGATGTCGAGCTGCGTGGTGCGCTCCGGCTGCACGCCGGCGAAGGCATTGGCGGAACCCACCGGGCCGCGCGTGGGCGAGAACAGTTCCCAGTAGTCCGGCATGCGCTGTGTGTGGCCGAGGCCGGCATATGCGCCCCAGCGGCCGCCCATGTCGTACTCGTAGCGGACGAACGCGCTGGGCAGCGATTCCCTGCGTGTCATCCCGGCGGTGGGGTTCGGCCCCGGCATCATGCCGGCGGTGGTGGCACGCAGATCCTGTGCCTCCGCGCGATCGATGCGCAGGCCGCTCATCAGGTGGTGCTTGTCGGTGATGTGCCAGTGCGATTCGGCGAAGGCGCCGAAGCTCTGGAACTTGGCGTCCACCGACCACGGCATGGCGAGATAGGCGCCGCGCCCCATCGCGCTGCGCTTGCTGTGGCGGCTGGCACGCAGGTCCAGGCCGGCGGTCACTTCCCAGCGATCCTTCTGCCAGGTCATCGCCACGCGGCCACCGCGCGTGCGGTGCGCCACGTTGCTGGCCATCGGCATCGGCATGCTGCCGGTGGGGTCGGGATCGCGCAGCGTGTAGTTGTCCATCACGTGATCCACGTCGTTCTGGTAGACGTTGGCGACCACGGCGCCCAGCACGCCCTCGATGTGCTTCTTCTCGAAGCGCAGCCCGAGGCTGTCGCGCTCGAACTGCGCACCGTCCATCCCGCGCCCGGCATAACGGGCCTCCGCATCGCCGATGCCTGCGCTCAGCTCCAGCACGGTGTCCTGGTCCGGCGTCCAGCCGAGCGCGGCATCGGCATTCCACTTCTTCCAGGACGAAGGCACGCGGTCGCCATGGCCGTCTTCGTAATCGTCTGCCTCGGAACGGTTGGCCGAGACGCGCGCGTAGCCGCGCGGCGTGCCGGCGCTGATGTCCAGCACCTGGTCGTTGCGGCCGTGGCTGCCCGCCAGCACGCCGCCTGAAGCCTGCACACCGGGCTCGGCGAAGTACGGGACCTCGCGCTCGAAGCGCACCGTGCCGGCGGAAGCGCCGCCGCCCCACAGCACCGTCTGCGGCCCCTTGATGACGACCAGGCGGTCGTAGGTTTCCGGCGCGATGTACGACAGCGCGTTGTCCATGCGCGACGGGCATGCGCCGCTCATCGCGCCATCGTTGGTCATCAGGTTGATGCGCGAGCCGAACATGCCACGCAGCACCGGATCGCCATTGGTGCCGCCGCTGCGCAGCGTGGAGAAGCCGGGGATCGTCTTCAAGTAATCGGCGCCGTCGCTGGCGGGCACCGGCTGGCGCGGCAGCTTGGGGTCGGTGATGAAGGTGGTCGCCATCGCAGGCGCGACGCCCACCACGACGATGCCGTCCAGCGTGGTCGTCGGCATCGCATCGGCGTGCGTCGCGGCATGCGAGTCGCCCGCATGCGCCAACGGCATGTTGGCGAGCGCGCCCAACAGGGCCACGGCAAGCAGGTTACGGGGCATGGCGCATCTCCGTTCGTGTGATGCGCCCATTCTCACGACGCACCCTGGAGTGCAGATGCGACGCGTTGTCGCAGCCCCCGACGCGCTTGACCTTGGTCAAGCCGATGCGCGAATTCCTGCTTCCGGCCGTCGACGATTGATCCAGATCAACGTCGGCGTCGCAGTGCGTTTCCACCATGGATGCACACCCACCACGACCCATCGAAGGAAAACGCCATGAAACGCCTGCATCCCCATGTACTCCCCTGCGCCCTCGCCAGCGCGCTCGCTGCGATGTTCGCCATTCCCGCGCTCGCCAGCGACAGGATCGCCCCGGCTGGCGAAACCATCCATGCCGTGCTGACGGCGCCCCCGATGGTGCCCGCGCCGCTCACGCGCAAGACGCCGGCCCATGTCGTGGTCGACCTCGAGATGATCGAGAAGGACATGCGCATGGCCGATGGCGTCACCTACAACTTCTGGACCTTCGGCGGCACCGTGCCGGGCAGCTTCATCCGCGTGCGCAAGGGCGATACGGTGGAGTTCAAGCTGAAGAACCGCCACGACTCGCACATGTCGCACAACATCGACCTGCACGCCGTCACCGGCCAGGGCGGTGGCGCCGAAGCCACGTTCACGCTCCCCGGCCACGAAACGCAGTTCACCTTCAAGGCGCTGAATCCCGGCCTGTACATCTACCACTGCGCGATGGCCCCGGTCGGCATGCACATCGCCAACGGCATGTACGGCCTGATCCTGGTCGAGCCGGAAGAAGGCCTGCCGCCGGTGGACAAGGAGTTCTACGTGGTGCAGGGCGACTTCTACACCGAAGGCGCGTACGGCGAACCCGGCCTGCAGCCCTTCAGCCTGGAGAAGGCGATCGACGAGCACCCGACCTACGTGGTGTTCAACGGCTCGGTCGACGCGCTGCAGGGCGACAACGCGTTGACGGCGAAGGCGGGTGAAACCATCCGCATGTTCGTCGGCAACGGCGGCCCGAACCTGGTGTCCAGCTTCCACGTGATCGGCGAGATCTTCGACAAGGTCTACACGGAAGGCGGCAGCAAGTACCAGGAGAACGTGCAGACCACGCTGATCCCCGCCGGCGGTTCGGCCATGGTCGAGTTCAAGGCGGACGTGCCGGGCAACTTCGTGCTGGTGGACCACAGCATCTTCCGCACGTTCCACAAGGGCTCGCTCGGCATCCTGAAGGTGGAGGGCGAGAAGAACCCTTCCATCTACACCGGCCAGCAGCACGACATCGAGTATCCGGAAGCCAAGCCGGCCGACAAGAAGTGAGGACCGGATGAAACGGACGCTGCCACAGACGGCTTCGATCCTCGTGCTGGCCCTGGCGTCGGCGCTTGCCGTCGCCGGGGACGCGGCGAACGGATTCCTGCCTGTCGAGGGCGGCGACTTCCGTTCCTCGGTGCGTTACGAGGAAGCCACCCGCCAGACGCGGGTGGCTTCGTTCTCGTTGATGGCACGGCCGGTCAGCAACGGCGAGTTCGCCGGTTTCGTCGCGCGCCAGCCGCAGTGGCGACGCGACCGGATACCGTCGGTGTTCGCCAGCCCCGGTTACCTGGGCCACTGGGCCACGGCCGATGCGCCCGGGGCGGCGGTCGATGCCGATGGCCCGGTCGTGCACGTGAACTGGTACGCCGCCGATGCCTACTGCCGCGAGCAGCAGGCGCGCCTGCCCCGCTTCGTGGAGTGGGAATACGCGGCGGCGGCCGATGCGACGCGGCGTGACGCCCGCGGCGATCCGCGATGGCGGATGCGCCAGGTCAACGACGGTACGCCGCATGCGATGGATGCTGCCGCCGATGCGCCAGCCAATGCCTACGGCATCCAGGGCCTGCACGGTGCGTACTGGGAATGGAGCGAGGACTACGCCTCGCTGCTGGGCGACGGCGACCGCCGCGGCCAGCAGGATGGCGACAGCCTGCGCTATTGCGGCGCCACCGCGCTGGCCTTCAACGATCCCGGCGACTACGGCGTGGTCAAGCGCTTCGTCCTGCTGTCGGCACTGCAACCCGGGGCCACCCTGGGCAACCTCGGTTTCCGCTGCGCAAGGAGCACTCCATGAAACGCATGTCCTTCTTCCTGTCCGCCACGCTGGCCCTCGCCGGCACCCTGCACGCGCAATCGCTGCCGGGCGAATCGGTCTACCACCTGCAGGCGAGTACGCAGGCTGCCGATGGGCAGCCGGTCGCTTGGTCCTCGCTGCGCGGCCAGCCTCGGGTGGTGTCGATGTTCTATACGAACTGCCACCTGATGTGCCCGCTGATCATCGAGAACGCCAAGAGCGTGCAGAAGCAGCTTTCGCCCGCCGAACGCAAGCGGCTGGGCGTGGTCATGGTCAGCCTGGACCCGGCACGCGACACACCGGCCGCGATGCAGGACGTCGCGCGGCGCCACCGCGTGCCGGAGGGCTGGCGGTTCCTCACGCCCGCGGCCGACGACGTGCGCGCCATCGCCAGCGTACTGGACGTGCGCTACCGGTTCCGCGACGACGGCAGCATCAACCACACCAGCGTGCTGGTGCTGCTGGATGCCGACGGCCGCGTGCGTGCGCGCAGCGAGGTGACCGGTGCCGCCGCGGATCCGCAGTTCCTGACCCAGGTCAAGGCGCTGCTCGCCGGGCCGTGATGTCATGGCCCCACACCCACCCAAACCCGATGAACGACGGAGCCATACGATGAAACTCTCCCACTCCCTGCTCGCCCTTGCCCTGTTCGGCGCCGCCGGCATGGCCCACGCCGCCGGCAACTGCACCGTCAGCCTGAAGGGCGACGACGCCATGAAATTCGACCTGAAGGAGGCCACGGTCTCCGCCAGCTGCGCCACCATCACCCTCGAGTTGACGCATACCGGCAAGCTGCCGGCCGCGGCGATGGGTCACAACGTGGTGGTGTCGAAGACCGCCGACCTGGCCGGCGTGGCGCGCGACGGCATGAAGGCCGGTGCCGCTGGCGCCTACGTCCCCGCCGGCGATGCGCGCGTGATCGCGCATACCGCACTGATCGGCGGTGGGCAGAAGACGAAGATCACCTTCCCCGGCAAGAAGCTGACCGCCGGTGGCGACTACAGCTTCTTCTGCAGCTTCCCCGGCCACTCCACCCTGATGAAGGGCAAGCTGGTCGTCACCAAGTAATCCGCCCCGTCCCAAGATGTGCCGCCTGCGGGCGGCGCATCTTTTTGTAGAGCAGGCCATGGAATATGTCATCCGCCTGGGCGATGCCCCCATCGACCTGGCCGTCATCGAACGCCACCTGCAGGATCTGGATCCCGCAGCGGTGCTGGACCTGGATACCCAATCAGGATGCCTGCGCTGTTCCACCAGCGCGCTCGCGATGGAACTGCTGATGGCCCTCGCGCAGGCGGGCCATCGCGTCACGCCCGATACCATCGAACGCCTGCCGTCGGTGTGCTGCGGTGGCTGCAGCGGGTGAGACGGGATCTACCTGCCGTCAGCCTCACCGCGAAGACCAGCCCCCGCGCCGATCCGTCTGCTCACTTGCTGGCCGGCAGCTCCACGCGTGCGACCAAGCCACCCAGGCGCGCCGAACCGCCCAGATGGATGCGCCCACCGTGGGCCGTGACAGCCTCTGCGGCGATGGCGAGCCCCAGCCCGCTGCCGTCGCTCCCCCCACCCAGGCGGCGGTAGAAGCGGTCGAAAACCCGTTCCCGTTCATCCTCGGGGATGCCTGGGCCGCTGTCTTCCACGGTCAGCACCGCATGCATGCCCGTGGTGGACGTCCGCACCTCGATCACGCCCCCCGCCGGTGCATAGCGCAGCGCATTCTCGATCAGATTGCGGACCAACAGGCCCAGCGCGAACTCGTCTCCCCACAGCTGCGCGCCTTCCAGCGTCAGCACGATCTCCTGGCTCTTTCGCTCCGCCAACGGCCGGAGTTCCTCCATCTCCGTCCTCACCAGCGCGTCGAGATCGAGCCTTGAATGCTCGCGCGCGCCTCCCAGGCTCTCGGCCCGGCTGAGCGAAAGAAGCTGGGATGCCAGCCGTTCCACGCGCTCGATACTGATGCCGAGCAGCGCCTGTGACTGCGCCCGATCATGTTCGTCCGGGGCGTGGCGCG
Source organism: uncultured Pseudoxanthomonas sp. (assembly GCA_966210745.1). Lineage (GTDB taxonomy): Bacteria > Pseudomonadota > Gammaproteobacteria > Xanthomonadales > Xanthomonadaceae > Pseudoxanthomonas_A. The sequence continues at coordinate 10,473 of CBIHLJ010000005.1, read as the reverse complement.
CATTGTCCGCATGCACCTTCAATGCGCTGATCGGCGTCCGCAGTTCGTGGGCGGCGTCCGCAACGAAGTTCCGCTCGCGTGCGAGCGCGACGTCCAGCCGCTGCAGCAATCCATTGATGGCGATCACCAGGCCCTGCGCCTCGCGCGGCACATCGGCAGGATCCAGCGGCACCAGCCGCTCCGGATGGCGTTGGCCGATCTCCATCGACAGGCCACGCAGCGAGCGTGTGGCCAAGGCAACGCTCCACCAGATCACCAGCGCCATCAGCGGAAGCGCGAGCAGCAAGGGAAGCAACGTCCCTCCCGCGATATCGGTAGCCAGTTCCTGGCGGATATCGGAAAGCTCGGCAGACTGGAACCAACGGCCATTCGACGAGCGCAGCGTGAACGTGCGCCAGCGTGCACCTTCAATCACGACATCGGAGAACCCTGGCTCCGTCACCGCCAGCGGTGTCGTCGGAGCGCTGTCCGAGCGCAGCAGCAAACGCTGCTTCGTGTCCCACACCTGGAACGCGAGCTTGTTCTCGTACGCATGTCCGTCATCGAAGGCGAGCGCTTCGCCGACGCCCTGGGCATCGCCGTGCCAGCCGCGCAGGACGATCGGCTCACCCGGGTAGGCATTGAGCTCGCTCAAGGGCTCGTCGACCAGGCTCACGAGCACACGGGTGGACTGCACGAGCCTGGCGTCGAACATTTCGCCGGCTTCCTGCAGACCCGCGCGGTAGCTGAGCCAGCCGGCCGCGGACATCACGACGCCAAGCGTGCCGAGCAGCAGCAACAGCAGCGTCGCACGCATCGATCTCATGCGGTGTCTCCGGCGACGTCGCCAAGGGCATACCCGATGCCGCGTACCGTGCGGATGGCGCTGGGTTCCAGCTTGCGGCGGAGCTGGTGGACATGCACGTCCACCGCATTGCTTGCGACGTCCTCGTTCCAGCCATAGAGGTGCCGCTGGATCGTGTCGCGTGCCATCGGGCGGCCACGCTGCTCCATCAGGACACGCAGCAACGCGAACTCACGCCGGGTGAGATCAAGGCTTCGTCCTTTCCATGTCGCGGTGAGCGTGGCCGGATCCAGGCGCAGAGGACCCGCTTCCAGCGAAGGGGTCGCCCTTCCGGAACTGCGCCTGATCAGCGCACGCACCCTGGCGAGCAGTTCGGCGGTATCGAATGGCTTTCCCAGGTAGTCGTCCGCGCCGACATCCAGCCCCAGCGTGCGATCGGACGGCCGTTCGCGTGCGCTCAGCACGAGAATGGGCACCGGGTTCCCGGCGGCGCGCACCTGCCGGATCACCTCGATGCCATCCATCCGCGGCAAGCCCAGGTCCAGCACCACGAGGTCGAACTCGCCATCGCGCATCGCCGTGAGTCCGCTCGCACCGTCCTGCACCCAATCGATCGCGAAGGCACCGCGCCGCATGGCGATGCAGATGCCTTCGCCCAGCAACGGATCGTCTTCCACCAGCAGGATGCGCATGCGGCCAGTCTGGTGCTCCCCCCCTCAGTTGGCAAGGTGCCCGGCGATGTCCTTGAGCTTGCTCTCCGCCTCGCTGCGGCGACCGGCGTCAGCCACTTCCCGGCCCGGCCGCGCCGGTGCCGCCAGCGCTTTCTGGAAGGCCGCGCGCGCGCCTGTCCAGTCCTTCTGGTCGAGCAGGAAATCCGCATAGAAATAGTTGGCGTCGATGCCATCCGGATCGATGGCCAGCCCCTTGCGGAGCATGGCGCGCGCCGTGTCGTCGTCGCCGAAGCCAAGCGGCCAGCCCGGCACCTGGTAGTACAGCGCGCCCAGGCTGGTGTAGGCCGCACCGTCGAGCGCGTCAGGCGCGATCTTGATGGCCGCCTCGAAATCGGCACGCGCACGCTTGACCAGCCCGAGCGCCCCCATCCCGCCCTTCTCGCCCGCCAGACTCGACAGCACGATACCTTCCCAGATCAGGGCGGACGCATCACGCGGGTGCGCCTCGCGGATCTTTCCGGCCTGGCGTGCAAGCTCTTCGAAAGCCGGTTCGCGCTGTGCCTTCGGCACCTGGTAGTTGATCTGCGCCCAGCGGTCGCGCACCTGGCCGGTCGTGGTGGCGCCGGGTTCGCCTGCCAGCGCAATCCCGACCAGCAGCGTTGTCGACATGAGAATCAGGAAGAGCATGGACTTACCGTAAGCGTGGTTCATGGTGGATGTTCTCCTCGGTGGATGATCGTGGTCGTCGCGCATGCCGGCGGACGATGGGCAGGCTGTTGCGCAGATTGCGATCGACCAGTCCGGGCACCAGCCCATTGATGCGCGCGAACAGTTTTTCCGGCCAACCGATCTGCATCCGCGACCGGCCCTGCACGATGGCCGCGACCAGCTGGCGTGCGACTTCGGCGGGCACGTCGCTGCTGACCTTGAGTTCGGCATTCAGCGCATCGACGGCAGGCGTGTTGAACGGCGTGCGGGTGGCGCGTGGCGAGAGGTACTGGAAGCGGAGGCCGGTATCGGCGTATTCCCTTGCCAGCGCTTCGGTCAGTCCGCGCAGGCCGAACTTGCTGGCGCTGTAGGCCGCGAAGCCGGGGAACGCCAAGCTGCCGAAGGTGGAGCCGACAACGACCACGGCGGCCGATGCGTGCGTCCTCAGGAGTGGCAGCAAGGCATGCGCGAGCAGCATCGGCGCCACCAGGTTGGTCTGCACCAACCGGCCCATGTCGACCGGATCCTGCTCTTCGAACAGACCGAATGCCGCCTGCGCGTGAGCCAGCACCAGCACCGAAGGCAGCGGGCTCGCGGCCAGCGCCGCGCGCAGCAGATGGGCGCGCCCGTCCTCCGTCGCCACATCGGCGACGACCCACGACGTACTGCCCGCAGGCATGTCTTGCGCGACCCGGCGCAGCTTGGCCTCGTCTCGCCCCACTGCAAGCACGCGCGCACCGGCGGCGACCAGCGCCGCGCACAACGGCTGGCCGATGCCGCCGCTGGCGCCGGTCAGGATCACGGTTCTCCCTGCGAGTTCCATCAGGCCGCCTCGGCCAGGCGCATGCCATCGGCACGCAGGGTGCGGAAGATGTCGCCGTAGAGCACGTAGAAGCGTCGTGCGGCATGGATGACCGCCGCCTGGTCTCCGAGGTCGTCCAGGCGATCCATCAGGCGCTTGAAGAAGCCGACATGTTCGATGTCCAGGTCGCCATGGGACAGCAGGTAGCCGAATGCATTGGGCGGCAGGTCGAGCGAGGTCTGCAGCGTGTTGGCGGCGCGCGTGGCGAGCGCGACGCTGGTGCCCTCCAGCACCAGCACCATGCCGAAGAAGCCGACCGGGTTGCCGCGCTGGATGGTGTCGTAGGCGTAACTGACCATCAGCTCCGTCGCCAACGACGGTGACGACATCGCGGCCGCGGCGCGGTCCTCGCCGCATGCCGCGATATCGTCCAGCACCCACTCGTGGTGCCCCATCTCTTCGTCGATGTACTCCCCGACCGCCGTGCGCAACCATTCCAGCCGCGCGGGCAGGCGCGCACCGCAGGCCATCAGCAGGGGCACCGTGTGGCGGACATGGTGATAGGCCTGGGTGAGGAAGGCCACGTAATCCTCGCGCGCTATCCTGCCCGCCAGCGCGGACTGGATGAGGGGAATGGAAAGCAGACTGTCGCGCTCGCGCATGGTCTGTGCGACCAGCTCGTCATGGAAACTCATGCGGTGACTCCGGAGGGGGAAACGTTCGGGATGAGGCGATAGCAGGCGTCGACGTCGGCCTGGTAACGGTCGAGGATGGCCGCGCGGCGCGGACGGCCGTTCGCGGTCACCAGGCCCGCGTCCGCGGTGAAGGGTGAGGCGCGCACGAAGCGCGCGACGCGCGCATAGTCGGGTAGTCCGGCGTTCACCTCGCCCAGCGCACGCATGATCTGTACGTCGTCCACGTCGGGACGGCGTGGCACCAGCACCGCGACGTTGTCCGCCTGGCCCTCGCCCCAGACCACCACCTGCGCGATGGCCGGATGCGCTAGCAGTTCGCTCTCCACCCACTCCGGCGACACATTCCGCCCGAAGGCGGTGATGAAGACATTCTTGCGGCGCCCGGTGATATGGACGAAACCTTCGTCGTCGCGATAGCCCAGGTCGCCCGTGCGCAACGGCCCCTCTTCCAGTGGGTCGCCCCCGAGGTAACCCAGTGCGCGTGCACCCTCGACGCAGATCTCGCCATCCACGATCGAGACATCGGCATGCGGCAAGGCCTGGCCGACGCTGCCATCGCGCGTGGCGCCAGGGCGATTCAGGCATACCACGGAACCGCACTCTGTCAGGCCATAACCTTCGAACACGGGAAGGCCGAGCACGCGTGCACGCGCGAGCAGGCCGGGCCCCACGCGCCCACCGCCCACCGCGATGTAGCGCAACGAGGCGGGCAAGGGAGCACCCTGCTCCGCCGCCATCACCAGTGCCAACAGCAACTGGGGCACCAGGATCACGCTTTCGGGCTGGTAGCGGTGCAGGCAACGCAGCAGCGTGGGCACGTCGAGGCCGGTCGCGCCGGTGTAGCCGATCTCGGACAGCGACGGCAGCGCGATCTCCGCATCCGCCAGGAGAGCGGCATACAGTCCGGCCACGTTCTCCAGCAGCGTTGCGAGCGGCATCAGGCAAAGATGCCGGCGAGGCGCAATGGCAGCGGCGGCATCCACCAGCGATCCGGCCACGCCGAACAGCGTGTGCGCATCCAGGCACACGCCTCGTGGGCGACCCGTCGTGCCGGACGTATAGGTGATGCAGCCGGTGCGGAGCGGCAGCACCGGCGCCGCCGCTTCGCCCACCTGCGCGCGCCAGCATGCCAGGCGCTCGCCATCGAGGAACCCGGTCAGCGCCTCGACGCCCGGCGGCATGGCGTCATCGCGGGAAGTGACGACGCATTGCGCACCGCTGTTGGCCAGCGCGTGCAGCACCTGCGCGTCGGAGAAGAACATCGGCAGCGGCACATGCACGCCACCGGTTTCGCGGATCGCCATGTCCAGCACGAACCAGCTCGGCCCGTTGTCCAGGCGACTGGCGACGCGCCGGATGTCCATCTTCGTCATCCACTCGACGAGATGCCCGATCCGTGCCGCAAGCGCCCGGTCATCCAGGGTGCCTTGCGCCGTGATCAGGCGGGGACGTCCGTTGCCTTCGGACTCGCGCAGAACGACATCCATCGGCGTCCTCATGGCGACCCTGCCAGGCAAAGATCCGGGGTGCCGCTGCATGTCCGGGGCATGTGCCTGCCCCGCAGGTAGGCCACGCCCTCTGCGAGGTTGCCGCATATCAGGCGTGGTCGCGATGCGTAGTAGGAACCCCAGTCTCCACCGGCATCGCCGAGCCGTTCGGCACGCGCTTCAGCCAGTTCGATCATCGGCAGATGCAGGCGCTCGAACGCATTGCGCAACTGTCGGGTGGCGACCAGCAGGACCCATGTCATGCCCGCCGACTGCAGGGTCAGCGCAAGCTGCAGGATGAGTTCACGCGCGATGCCGGGCGTGGTGGCGGCGAAGTTGCCGGCTTCGACGATCAGGCGGCGGTCGATCTGCGCGATCTGCTGGTGTGCCATCACCTGTTCGACCGGCGCATCCAGGTAGTGCTCGACGAACAGCGGCCCCTCCCCTCCGGCACGCACGCCGACGGCAGCGGCAAGCCGGCCATCGCTGTCGCGGTAGGCGAGCAGATGGGGGAAGAAGCTGCGCAGCGCTGCGCCGTAGCGTTCGCGATAGACGTCGCTGATGAACGACTCGACTTCGTCCCGGTCGGGATCGTGGCGATCAATCAGCTGGACGCTGGCGAAGCGTCCCGGCAGCGGGGCAAGTACGATGTGGGAGCGGATCCAGTGCATGGCGTGCATGCTGGAATCGCTCGATTAAGGGTCGATTAGCTCGAAGTTAAGCGCTCATTAGATTCCCGGCACGAATTCGTGAGAATCCGCACCGCTTCACCGCAGGGCTAAACCCGCTCTGAACGTCGCGCAACGGACATCACCAGAACAGCGTATACAGCGCCGCGAGAATGGCGAGCACGGCGACCGCCCCGATGTTGAATGCGCCGCTGGTGCGGTAGTCCACATCGCCGGTCTGGATGATGTCCTTCTCCGGCGCGTGCGGCGTGGCCAGCGAGACGACCACCGCCAGTGCCAGCGCCAGCAGGAACACCAGGCCGACACGATCGATGAAGGGCAGCGCCGGCCACGCCAGCTTCAGCACGATGGACAACACGAACGAACCGATCGCCGCCGCCAGCGCGCCGGCCTCGTTGGCGCGTTTCCAGAACAGGCCCAGCACGAAGATCACCACGATGCCCGGGGTGAAGAAGCCGGTGTACTCCTGGATGTACTGGAACGCCTGGTCGAAGCTGCCCAGCAGCGGCTTGGCCGCCAGGATGCCGAGCACCACCGTGACCACCGCCGCGAGGCGCCCGACACGCACAAGCTTCGTTTCATCGTGCTGGCGCTTGCCCTTGGCGTAGAAGTCGAGCGTGAAGATGGTCGCCACCGAATTGATCTTCGAGGCCAGCGACGCCACGATCGCCGCCACCAGCGCGGCGAACACCAGGCCCAGGATGCCGGTGGGCAGCAGGCGCATCATCGTCGGATAGGCCTGGTCGGGTTTGTCGAGGCCCGGCGCCAGCATCACCGCCGCGATGCCCGGCAGCACCACGATCACCGGCATCAGCAGCTTCAGGAATGCGGCGAACAGCACGCCCTTCTGCGCCTCGCCGATGTCCTTCGCCGCGAGGGCGCGCTGGATGATGTACTGGTTGAAGCCCCAGTAGCTGATGTTCATGATCCACATGCCGCCGATCAGCACGCTGAGGCCCGGCAGGTCCTTGTAGAAGGGGTTGTCCTTGTCGAGGATCATCTCGAAATGGCCCGGCTGCGCTTCCCACAGCTTGTGGAAACCTGCAAGCACACCCGCGCCGTCGCCCAGTTCGTTGAGTGTCAGACCCGCGACCAGCAGGCCGCCCAGCACCAGCAGCGACACCTGCACGATGTCGGTCAGCGCGACGGCCTTCAGACCCCCGTAAAGCTGGTACAGCAACGCGAACACGCCGATCAGCACCACTGCCAGCATCTGGTCCATGCCGGTGACCTGCGACACCGCGATGGCACCCAGCCACAGGATCGAGGTGACGTTGACGAACACGTACAGCCCCAGCCAGAACACGGCCATGAGAGTGCGGATGCGCGCGCCGTAACGCTGTTCCAGGAACTGCGGCATGGTGTAGATGCCGTTGCGCAGGAACACCGGCAGGAACCACTTACCGACGATCAGCAGCGTGGCCGCGGCCATCCACTCGTACGAGGCGATCGCCAGGCCGATGGCATAGCCGGAGCCGGACATGCCGATGATCTGCTCGGCCGAGATGTTGGCCGCGATCAGCGATGCACCGATGGCCCACCACGGCAGCGACTTGCTGGCGAGGAAGTAATCCTTCGCATCCTTCGTATGCCCCGCTTTCTCGCGCGACACCCATTGCGCCAGCACGAAGATGCCGGCCAGGTAGACCAGCACGATGGCGATATCCAGTCCCGACAGTGTCATCCCGTTCCCCTTCCCCAAACGACAAGCGATGCCGTGATGCATTCCCGGACGCGAGCGCGCCCGGGAATGCGCTCACCGTCAGCGCGGGCAGTCGACCGCCTGCTCCGCCTGGTCCAGCGACCCGAGTGCGACGCGCGAGACCGAGATCGTCATCGTGCCGGCAGTGCCGATCGCCCACGGCCGATCCAGCTTGCTGACATCGGCGCCGGCCTTGGCGAGGCACTTCAGCGGCACGCCGACCCGCGTCCACTGGCCCACCGGCAGTTTCGCCAGCGTCGGTGCCAGCGCCACGCGTGCCGTGCAACCGGTACCGCAGCCCACCGACAGCCAGGCGTCGCCGCTCGGCGCGGTGTCGACACGCAAGGTGGTCAGCAGCATCACGTCGCCATTGCTTTCGCGCTGCAGGTCCAACGCAGTGTGCGACTGCAACGCGGCCGTCGCTTCGCCCTTGCCCGACCACGCGAGGCGGCGTCCGTCTTCCTGCGCCAGGTGATCCACGCCGGTAACTTTCAACAGGTCAGCGTTCAATGCCTCCGGCACCTTGGTGACGGTCACGCCCTGGCCATCGCCGGCTTCCAGCCGTAACGCCATGCCGGAACCGGCATCGCCGCGGGCGAAGTAGACGCCGCTCGCGCCTTCGTCGCCACTGACACCGGATTCTTCCGGCAACGCGGCCAGGTCGCCCTTGTCCGCATATGTCAGGCCGAAGCCGAACGCGAACAGCGGGTCGTAGCCTTCCTGACCCACGTTGTTGGCGTACTGCGTCGCGGTGCGCGGCCAGCTGAAGCTGAGCTTGCCCTTGAAGTCGTGCTGCACGTTGCCATCGGCCTTGCGCAGCAGCACATCGGCGATGCCTGCGCCTTCCGAGCCTGGCAGCCATGCCGCGACGAACGCATCCGCGGCATTGATCTCGCGGTTCATCCACAGCGGGCGTCCACTCAGGAACACCGCCACCACCGGGATGCCTTCCGCCTTCAGGCGCTTGATCAATTCGAGGTCGGCGTCGTCACCCGGCTTGTAGAGCAGCGTCTGCAGGTCGCCCTGGAACTCCGCGTACGGGTTCTCGCCGAACACCACCACCGCGACGTCGGGCTTCTGCGTGTACTTGCCATCGAGGGCGAGGATCGCTTCGCCCCCCGCCGCCTTCGCCTGCTGCGCGATGCCTTCGTAGATCGAATCGGCGTTCGGGAAGTCCTTGCGCGTGGTGCCGGTGCCCTGCCAGTTGAGCGTCCAGCCACCGGCCTGCTTGCCGACATCGTTGGCTCCGTCGCCGGCCACCAGGATGCGCTGCTTCGGCTGCAGCGGCAGCACGCCACCTGCATTTTTCAGCAGCACCAGCGATTCGCGCACGGCCTGGCGAGCGACGGCACGATGTTCCGGCGAACCCAGCAGCGCGAACTGTCCACCCACCGTGCGCGCCGACGGCTTGCCCGCTTCGAACAGGCCCAGGCGGATCTTCACCCGCAGGATCCGCCGCACGGCGTCGTCCAGCCGTTCCTGGCTGATCGTGCCCGCTTTCACCGCTGCCAGCGTGGTCTCGTAGAACCCCTTCCAGCTGTCGGAGGCCATCGCCATGTCGAGGCCGGCGTTGATCGTCGCCGGACAATCGGTGTTGGTGCAGCCCTTCACCTGGCCATGGCCGTTCCAGTCGCCGACCACGAAGCCGCCGAACTGCATGCGGCCCTTCAGCGCATCGGTCAGGTACGGCTTGTGGCCGTGCATCTTCTCGCCGTTGACACTGTTGAACGAGGCCATCGCCGTCTGTGCGCCGGCCGCGATCGCCGGCGGATAACCGGCGGCGTGGATGCGTACCAGCTCGGCTTCGCTGATCTTCGTGTCGCCCTGGTCCTTGCCGTTGGTGGTGCCGCCATCGCCGAGGAAATGCTTCACCGAGGCGATCACGTGGCGGCCGTCGAGGAAGCCGGGCGTGCCGACCTTGCCTTGCAGGCCTTCCACCATCGCGCCGGCATAGCTGGCCACCACGTCGGGTGATTCCGAATAGCCTTCGTACGTGCGGCCCCAGCGGTCGTCCTGCGGCACCGCCACGGTCGGCGCGAACGTCCACTCCATGCCGGTGGCGCGCGTTTCCAGCGCGGTGATCTCGCCGATCCGGCGCAGCAGTTCCGGATTGCGCGCCGCGCCCAGGCCGATGTTGTGCGGGAACAGCGTGGCGCCGACGATGTTGCTCTGTCCGTGCACGGCATCGATGCCGAAGATGATGGGGATCGCCTTGCCGCCCTGCGAGGTGTCCATCGACGCCTCGTAGAACGCATCGGCCAGCGCCAGCCATTCGGCAGGTGCCGCGTCGTAGCGACCACCGGGATCGGAGTTGCCACCGGCAAGGATTGAACCGAGCCGGTATTTGCGTACGTCGTCCGGCGTGATGCTGGCGATGTCGCCCTGCACCAGCTGGCCAACCTTCTCTTCCACGGTCATCGTGGCCATCAGGTCGGTGATGCGCTTTTCCATTGCGGCGTCCTCGGCCAGCGGCCAAGCGACCTGCGGCCACGGATTCGCCTGTGCCTGCGGTGCGGGCGCCTCGACCTTGCCGTCGCCCTTGCAGGCGGCCAGCGCCAATGCCAGCGCGGCCAGCAGCACACCGCTGCGGGCGCGCATGAAGTTGCGGTTCGTCATCGTGTTCATCCTTCCATCTGCTCCAGTTCGCGCCCCTTGGTCTCGTGCACGTACTTCAGCACGAAGACCACCGAGATGGCAGCGGCAATCGTATACAGGCCGTAGGCCCCCGCCAGTCCGATGCCGGTGAGCAGCATCGGGAAGGTCCAGGTGATCAGGAAGTTGGAACCCCACTGGGCCAGTCCGGCCACGGCCAAGCCCGAACCGCGGATCTGGTTGGGGAACATTTCGCCCAGCATCACCCACATCACCGGACCCCACGAGAGGTTGAAGAACACCACGTACAGGTTCGCGGCCACCAGCGCCAGCACGCCCATGC
>CBIHLJ010000004.1:0-154492 GCA_966210745.1 uncultured Pseudoxanthomonas sp. | reverse complement strand
CGCGGGAATAGCTCAGTTGGTAGAGCACGACCTTGCCAAGGTCGGGGTCGAGGGTTCGAGTCCCTTTTCCCGCTCCATATGCGCTCCTTGGTGAGCACGGAAGAAGCCCCGCATGCGGGGCTTCTTCTTTTCCGTCCGCGCAGCCAGCGGCGCACGCCAGCGCTTTCCAATGTGGCGCGACTGAGGCAGGCTATCCGCATGCCCGGATGGCGAAACTGGTAGACGCATCGGACTTAAAATCCGCCGGCCGCGAGGCCATGCCGGTTCGATTCCGGCTCCGGGCACCACCGCGGCGTTGTCGCCTCAGCGCTGCCGCTTCTTCTCTTCCTCGCGCACCTTGCGACGCACGAACAGCGCCACGAAGGCACCGATCCCCACCATGACGATGCTGCCGCCGATGGCCAGCCAGCCCACGGGCTCCATCAGGATCTCGCGCAGGATCGGATGCATGTCGTGTTCTCCCCGGTTGTGGTGGCGCCAACGTCGCACTGTGCGCTTCGCCCGGCATTGATCCGGATCAACTCCGCGGGATCGCTGCGGCATGCGGTCGCAGGGCATGGCATAGAATCGTGGCTGACCCACGGGAGACTGCCGGATGCAGCGTTACCTCGCCTTTACTGTCTGCGTGTTGCTGGCTGCCGCTTCACTGGCGTTCGCGTGGATGTGGCCGGGAGCTTGGTGGGGCGTTGCGGTGTTCGGTGCGCTGGCACTGCTGGGCACATGGGACGTGCTGCAGACCCGCAGTACCCTGCGGCGCAACTATCCGGTGCTGGCGCACTTCCGCTATGGACTGGAATCCGTCGGTCCCGAGATCCGCCAGTACTTCATCGAGGGCGACACGGCGGAAGTGCCGTTCTCGCGCCAGCAGCGCGCGCTGGTCTACCAGCGCGCGAAAGGCGTCAGCGACGTGGTGCCGTTCGGCAGCCAGCAGGACGTCTACGGCGTGGACTATGAATGGATCAACCATTCGATGGCGCCAGCGCACGTGGATTCCCACGACTTCCGCGTGGTGATCGGCGCCGGTACCGCGCAGCCGTATTCGGCCAGCGTGTTCAACATTTCAGCGATGAGCTTCGGTTCGTTGTCGGCCAACGCGGTGCGCGCGCTGAACGAGGGCGCGCGGCGTGGCAATTTCTACCACGACACCGGCGAAGGCTCGATCTCGCCCTACCACCGCGAGAAGGGTGGGGACCTGGTGTGGGAAATCGGTTCGGGCTATTTCGGCTGCCGCGACGAGCAGGGCCGTTTCAGCGAGGAGCGCTTCATCGAGAACGCATGTTCGCCGCAGGTGAAGATGATCGAACTGAAGCTGTCCCAGGGCGCCAAGCCGGGTCACGGCGGCGTGCTGCCGGCGGCCAAGGTCAGCGCGGAAATCTCGGCCACGCGTGGCGTGCCGATGGGGCACGACTGCGTCTCGCCGGCGAAGCACTCGGCGTTCTCCACGCCGGTCGAACTGCTGCAGTTCGTCGCCCGGTTGCGGGAGCTGTCGGGCGGCAAGCCGACGGGCTTCAAGCTGGCGATCGGGCATCCGTGGGAATGGTTCGGCATTGCCAAGGCGATGCACGAAACCGGCCTGCTGCCGGACTTCATCGTGGTGGACGGCGCGGAAGGCGGCACCGGCGCGGCGCCCGCGGAATTCATCGACCACGTGGGCGTTCCGATGCACGAGGCGTTGCTGCTGGTCCACAACACGCTGGTCGGCTTGAACCTGCGCGACCGCATCCGGGTCGGCGCGGCCGGCCGGATCATCAGCGGCTTCGACATCGCCCGTACCATGGCGATGGGCGCCGACTGGTGCAACGCCGCGCGCGGCTTCATGTTCGCGCTGGGCTGCATCCAGTCGCAGAGCTGCCACAACGACCGATGCCCGACCGGTGTGGCCACCCAGGATCCGAAGCGCTGGAAGCACCTGGACGTGCCCGACAAGTCGGTGCGCGTGCAGCAGTTCCACGACAACACCCTCAAGGCGCTGCGCGACATGCTGTGCGCGGCGGGGCTGGAGCATCCCCAGCAATTGGGGCCGGAGCACATCCTGCGGCGGGTGTCGCCGATCGAAGTGCGGTCGCTGGCGGCGCTGTACCGCTTCCTTGAACCGGGCGAACTGCTGGATCGCGTGCCGACGCATGCGGTGTTCCGCGACTTCTGGCCGGAGGCGCGCAGCGACGCCTTCGCGCCGCCCAGGCGGGTCAGTGCGCTCTGTGATACCAAGGATCGCTGAAGGCGGGCGCGTTGACCGCCCCCCCGGTCCGCGCTTATCATTCGCGCCCCGATGATTTCGGGCGGTTAGCTCAGCGGTAGAGCACTGCTTTCACACGGCAGGGGTCACAAGTTCGAAACTTGTACCGCCCACCAGTACCAACGAAAAAGCCCGGCCTTGGCCGGGCTTTTTCGTTTCCGGTCCGCCGCGGTCCGCACAGTCGTCGCACCGATGTTCCCGCACGCTGCCCGGCGCAGTCATAAGTGCTTGTTTCTCTGAGTGAAACGGCCCGCTGGATGGGGTGTCTGTGATACACTCCGCAGGCTGCAGAACCTGCCGGAATCCCCGCCCGATCCTGCCCCACCGGACTTGTCCCGGCCGGGAAGGTGTTGGCCCGGATTCGGGCCCGAGACAACCAAAGAAACACGGAACCCGAATGGCCGATACCGCCAAGGAAATCATCCCCGTCAACCTCGAAGACGAGATGCGACGCAGCTATCTGGATTACGCGATGAGCGTGATCGTGGGGCGCGCGCTTCCGGATGTCCGCGATGGCCTGAAGCCTGTCCACCGGCGCGTCCTGTTCGCGATGAACGAACTGGGCAACCACGCCAACAAGCCGCACGTGAAGTCCGCCCGCATCGTCGGTGATGTGATCGGTAAGTACCACCCGCACGGCGACCAGTCGGTCTACGACACGCTGGTGCGCATGGCGCAGCCGTTTTCGTTGCGCTACATGCTGGTCGATGGCCAGGGCAACTTCGGTTCGGTCGACGGCGACTCCGCGGCCGCCATGCGTTACACCGAAGCCCGCATGGCCAAGCTCACCCATGAGCTGCTGGCGGACATCGACAAGGAAACCGTCGATTTCCAGCCCAATTACGACGAGAAGGAGCAGGAGCCGACGGTCCTGCCGACCCGCTTCCCGAACCTGCTGGTCAATGGTTCGGCCGGTATCGCGGTGGGCATGGCCACCAACATCCCGCCGCACAACCTGTCGGAAGTGGTCAACGGCCTGATCGCCCTGATCGACAATCCGGAACTGGATGTCGACGGCCTGATGCAGTACATCCCGGGCCCGGATTTCCCCACCGGCGGCATCATCAACGGCACCGCCGGCATCATCGCCGGTTACCGCACCGGCCGCGGCCGCGTGCGCATGCGTGCCAAGGCCGACATCGAGATCAACGACGACAACGGCCGCGAGTCGATCATCGTCACCGAGATCCCGTACCAGGTGAACAAGGCCCGGTTGATCGAGAAGATCGCCGAGCTGGTGAAGGAAAAGAAGCTCGAAGGCATCAGCGAGCTGCGCGACGAGTCCGACAAGGACGGCATGCGCATCTACATCGAGGTCAAGCGCGGCGAATCCGCCGAGGTCGTCCTCAACAACCTGTACCTGCAGACGCCGATGGAATCGGTGTTCGGCATCAACATGGTCGCGCTGGTCGATGGCCGCCCGCAGCTGCTCAACCTGAAGCAGATGCTGGAAGCCTTCGTGCGCCACCGTCGCGAAGTGGTGACCCGGCGGACCATCTTCGAACTGCGCAAGGCGCGCAATCGCGCGCACATCCTGGAAGGCCTGACGGTCGCGCTCGCCAACATCGACGAGATGATCGAGCTGATCAAGACGTCGGCCAATCCGCAGGAAGCGCGCGAGCGCATGCTGGCCAAGACCTGGGAGCCGGGCCTGGTCGGCGCGCTGCTGGCGGCCACCGGCGCCGAAGCCTCGCGTCCGGAGGACCTGCCGGCCGCCATCGGTTTCGTCGACGGCCGCTACCAGCTCAGCGAGGCGCAGGCCACCCAGATCCTGGAAATGCGCCTGCACCGCCTGACCGGCCTGGAACAGGAAAAGCTCACCGAAGAGTACCGCCAGTTGCTGGAGGTCATCGCCGGCCTGATCCGCATCCTGGAAAACCCGGACGTGCTGCTGCAGGTGATCCGCGACGAACTGCTGAACGTCAAGGCCGAGTTCGGCGACGAGCGCCGCAGCGAGATCCGCCACAGCGAAGAGGATCTCGACATCCTCGACCTGATCGCGCCGGAAGACATGGTGGTGACGCTGTCGCACGCCGGTTACGCCAAGCGTCAGCCCGCCAGCGCCTATCGCGCGCAGAAGCGCGGTGGCCGTGGTCGCAGCGCGGCGGCGACGAAGGAAGAGGATTTCATCGACCAGTTGTGGCTGGTCAACACCCACGACACGCTGCTCACCTTCACCAGCAGCGGCAAGGTGTTCTGGCTGCCGGTGTACCAGTTGCCGGAAGCAGGCTCCAACGCGCGTGGCCGTCCGATCATCAACTGGATCCCGCTGGAAGCAGGCGAGAAGGTGCAGGCGGTGGTGCCGGTGCGCGCCTATGAAGAAGGCCGCTACGTCTTCTTCGCCACCAGGAACGGCACGGTCAAGAAGACCCCGTTGACGGAATTCGCCTTCAAGCTGGCGCGCGGCAAGATCGCGATCAATCTCGACGAAGGTGACGCACTGGTCGGCGTGGCCCTGACCGATGGCGAGCGCGACGTGATGCTGTTCGCGTCCAATGGCCGAGCCGTGCGCTTCTCCGAGTCGCTGGTCCGCGCGATGGGCCGCACCGCCACCGGCGTGCGCGGCATGCGCCTGGTTGCGGGCGCGGAAGCGGAAGTCGAGGGCGACCACGACGAAGGCGAGGCCGCCGATGCCGATGGCGTGCCGTCGTTGCCCGAAGCGGGCTCCGAGGTCGTCAGCCTGGTCGTGGTGGATGGCGATGGCGACATCCTGACCGCCAGCGAGCGTGGCTATGGCAAGCGCACCCCCGTGGGCGACTATCCGCGCAAGGGCCGTGGCACGCGTGGCGTGATCGCGCTGAAGACGACCGAGCGCAACGGCCGCCTGGTCGGTGCCATCCAGTTGTCCGATCACCATGAGGTCCTGCTGATCTCCGATGGCGGCACGCTGGTGCGTACCCGCGCGGCGGAAATCTCGCAGGTCGGACGCAATACCCAGGGCGTTACCCTGATCCGCCTGTCCGATGGCGAGACGCTGCAGGCGGTGGAACGCCTGGATGCCTCGCTGGACGAAGAGGACGGCATCGAGGGCGTTGCCGGCGTCGTGGCCGCGACACCCGAGGCCACCGACATGCCACCGGAAGCCTGATCATCGATTCACACGAAAGTGTGCGGGGATGACCCCGCCACTTTCATCCCTGCGTTCTATACTGCCGATACGACCAAGGCAGGGAACGGCATATGGGATCGGTACGTCGGAACACGAAGAACGCGCGCAACCGCTGGATGCGCGCGTTTTTTATTGGATTGCTCGCGGCGGCGTCACTCGCCGGCTGCAAGCGCAACGAGTCCGGGCAGTTGCCCGAAGCCAGTGGCGAGCCGATCAAGGCACAGGCCGCGAAGGTGGAAGGCTTCGCTCTGGTCGGAGCCTATCCCGACCAGCATGACGGTGACCTCGCCATCGCGCTGGAGTTCAGTCGGCCGTTGGTCAGCTCGCAGGACTTTGATGCGTTGCTGGTGGTGAAGGACGCCAATGGCGCCGCGGTGAAAGGCAGCTGGGTGCTGGACGACAAGGGCCTGATCCTGCGTTTCCCCTCGGTGGAGGCGGCCAAGGACTACGAAGTCACGCTGAAGGCCGGCCTTTCGGCCGCGGATGGCACACGACTCGGCAAGGACGACACGCGCAAGGTGCATACCGGCGAACTCGACCCGGCAGTGGGCTTCGCCTCTCAGGGCAGCGTGCTGCCGGCGCGCGAGAGTCGCGGCTTGCCGGTGGTGTCGATCAACGTGCCGGAAGTGGACGTGGAGTTCCTCCGCGTCAGCGAGAAGCAGCTGCCCAAGTTCTTCGCCGAGTACCAGCGCGGCGGTCGTCGCGGCAGCTGGGACCTTGACAGTGACTACGGCGACAACACGCCGCTGGGTAAATTGGCTGAGCCGGTCTATCTCAACCGCTTCGTGCTGGGTGGCAAACCCAACGAGCGCGTGCTGACCTACCTGCCGATCCAGGACATCCGCGAGTTGCAGGATCCTGGCCTCTATTTCGCGGTGATGAAGCGCACCGGCAAGTTCGCCGGCGAATTCGAGACCGCGTTCTTCACCGTCAGCGACATCGGCCTGCACACGCGCGCCTACAAGGACAAGCTGTTCGTCCACACCGCGTCGCTGCAGGATGGCAGCGCCACGGGCAGCGTCGAACTGAAAGTGCTGGATGCCCGCGGTGAGAACGTCCTGGCCGGCCAGACCGACGGCAACGGCAACGCGCTGCTGAACTACACGCTGGACGCCGGCCATGTGCTGGTCGCCACGCGCGGCAAGGACGTGTCGATGCTGCCGTTCAACCAGCCGGCGCTCGACCTGTCGGAGTTCGCCGTCGCCGGTCGCGAACAGGCCTGGTTCGACGTGTTCGCATGGTCCGGTCGCGACCTGTACCGTCCGGGCGAGACCGTGCGCATCTCCGCGCTGCTGCGCGACAACGACGGCAAGCCGGTACCGGCGCCGAAGCAGGGCGGCGGCCAGCCGGTGTTCCTGCGCCTGAAGCAGCCTGACGGAAAAGTCTTCCGCGAGACGCGCCTGCAGCCGGGCGCGCAAGGGTATTTCAGCTTCGAGCAGGCGATCCCGGTGGAGGCGCCGACGGGGCGGTGGCAGGTGGAGTTCCGCACCGATCCGGCCAGCAAGGAAGCCGTGCAGGGCATGACGCTGCGCATCGAGGAGTTCCTGCCCGAGCGCATGAAGCTGGACCTGGACGCGGCACAGCCTGTGCTGAAACCGGGCCAGCCGTTGAAGCTCAAGGCGACGGCGGCCTACCTGTATGGCGCGCCGGCCAGCGGCAATCGGTTCACCGCCAAGCTGGCGGTGGCAGTGGAGCAGCACCCGCTGGAACAACTGCCAGGCTATTTCTTCGGCGACCCGACGATGGAACTGCCGAAGGAAGCCAAGGACGTCATCGACACCACGCTGCCCGAGAACGGTGTGCTGCAGCAAGACATCGCGCTGCCCACCGAAGCGAAGCCGCGCAGTACCATCGCCGCCATCGTGTCCGGCAGCATCTATGAGACCGGCGGCCGCACAGTGAACCGCACGCTCAAGCGCGTGCTGTGGCCGGCGGATGCGCTGGTGGGCATCCGCCCGCTGTTCGACGACAAGGACGGCGCCGACGCGAATGCGAACGCCGGCTTCGAGGTGGTACGCGTGGATGCTGCCGGCAAGCCGCAGCCGGGCAAGGGGCTGAAGGCCACCCTGGTGCGCGAGTTGCGCGACTACCACTGGAACTACGACGAGGACGGTGGTTGGGACTACGACTTCACCCGACGCTTCGAGAACAAGGACACCCGCACGCTGGATGTCGGCACGGGCGCGTCGAAGATCGATTTCCCGGTGGAGTGGGGCGAGTACCGGCTGGATGTGTTCGATCCGGCCACCGGGCTGACTACGCGTTACCCGTTCCGTGCCGGCTGGAGCTGGGATGACCAGAACCGCGGCATGGATGCGCGCCCCGACAAGGTCAAGCTGGCGCTGGACAAGACCGGCTACAAAGCGGGCGACACGCTGAAAGTCACCGTTACGCCGCCGCATGCGGGCAAGGGCCTGCTGATGGTGGAGAGTGACCGCATGCTGTACGTGCAGGCGATCGACGCCAAGCCGGGCAGCACATTCTCCATCCCGGTGACCAAGGACTGGGAGCGGCATGACGTCTACATCACCGCGCTCGTCTTCCGCGGAGGGTCGGCGCCCAGCAAGATCACGCCCGCGCGCGCTGTCGGTGTGGCGCATGTACCGATGGACCGCCGCGACCGCCGCGTCGCTGTCGGGTTATCGGTACCGAAGCAGATGCGTCCCGAGCAGAACCTGCCGGTGACGGTCAGCGTGCCCGAGCTCGCGGGACAGGCCGCGCACGTTACCGTGTCGGCGGTGGATGTCGGCATCCTCAACATCACCCGTTTCCCCGTGCCTGATGCGAACGCGCAGTTCTTCGCGCAACGCCGGTTTGGTGTTGATGCCTACGACATCTACGGCCGCGTGATCGAGAGCTTCGAGGGCGGCAGTGCGAAGGTGCGCTTCGGTGGCGACATGGCGCTGGCGGCCTTGCCGCAGGCCAAGCGGCCGACCTCGCGCGTGCAGACCGTGGACCTGTTCTCCGGTCCGGTGAAGCTGGACGGCAAGGGCAATGCACGCATCGCGCTGAAGGTGCCGGACTTCAACGGCACGCTGCGCGTGTCGGCGCTGGTCTACTCGGACACACGCTACGGCAACCGCGACCGCGAGACTGTGGTGCGCGCGCCGATCGTGGCCGAGGCCAGCCTGCCGCGCGTGCTCGCACCCGGCGACAGGAGCACGGTGACGCTGGACGTGCAGAACTTCACCGGCAAGGCCGGCGCGTTCAAGGTGCTGGTGAACGGCGAGGGTCCGCTCGACATCGGCGACGGCAGCAGGAATGCTGATCTGCCGGTGGACGCCAAGCGCACGCTGACGTTCCCGATCACGGCGCAAGAGGGCTACACCACGGCGAAGGTGCGTGTACGTGTGGAGGGCAATGGCTTCAAGGTTGACCGCCGTTACGACGTGCCGGTGCGCGCAGGCTGGCCCGCGGTACTGCGCTCGCGCACGCAGGTGCTGGACAGCCTGGTGCCGGTGGAGATGGGTGCGGGCTTCGCGGATGGACTGATGCCCGGCTCGGTGACGGCGCGCATGACGGTCAGTGCGTTGCCACCGATCCCGTTCGCCAGCGCGTTGAAGGGCGCGCTGGAGTATCCCTACGGCTGCGCCGAGCAGACCACCAGCAAGGGATACGCCGCGCTGGAACTGGATGATGCGACGGCCAAGCTGTTGGGCATCGATGGGCTGGAGGCGAAGAAGCGTCGCGAGCGCATGGAGGGCGCATTCGGTCGGCTGGCATCGATGCAGGTCGCGAACGGCCACTTCTCGATGTGGGGTGACGACGACTACGTCAACCCGGGCCTGACGCCCTACATCGCCGAGTTCCTGCTGGATGCGCGCGAGGGCGGCTTCGCCGTGCCGGACGCCGTGCTGCAGAAGGCGCTGACCCGCCTCAACGAGGACCTGCTGGCCGGTGGCGCGCAGTTCTACGGGTACGACCGGCGCGACCACCTGAAGTTCGCCAACCAGGCCTATGCAGGCTACGTGCTGGCACGCGTGAACCGGGCGCCGTTGGGTACGCTGCGTGCGTTGTACGACAACGAGCGCGGCAAGAGCCTGACCGGCTTGCCGCTGGTGCACCTGGGTATCGCGTTGTCGCTGCAGGGCGACAAGAACCGTGGCGCCAAGGCGATCACCGAAGGGTTCGCCAAGACGGGCGACCGCCCGGAATACCTGGGCGACTACGGGACGAAACTGCGCGACGACGCCTTGATGATCGCGCTGGTGCACGAACGCAAGCTGGCCAAGCCGGAGTTCGACCGTCGCGCCATCTCGCTGGGACGCGAGCTGGATGCGCGCCGCAACAGTGGCTGGCTTTGGTTGAGCACCCAGGAGCAGGTGGCGCTGGCAAGGCTGGGCAAGGCGTTGATGGTCGACCAGAAGAAACTGGTCTCGGGCCAATGGAGCATCGGCGGCGACGCGCAGGCGGTGGCGCCCGTGCGCCTGTTCGGGCGCAGCGTGGACCATGCCGCGCTGGCGCATGGCGTGCGTTTCGTACCCGAGGGTTCGCCGCCGCTGTACGCATCGCTCGATGTCGCCGGCATCCCGCGCAGTGCGCCAGCGCCGGACAACCGCCAGATCGGCATCGAGCGCCGCTACTACACGACCGATGGAAAGGAATGGAAAGGCGGCACGCTGAAGGAGGGCGAAGCTTTGATCGTGCGCGTCGGCATCACCGCCAATGTCGCCATGCCGGATGCATTGTTCACCGACCTGTTGCCGGCGGGGCTGGAGATCGAGAACTTCAACCTCGGCGATGCCAAGCAATGGGCCGAAGTGGTGGTGGATGGCATCTCGATCAGCGACCGTGGTGGCGCGGCTGACGTGAAGCACGAGGAGTTCCGCGACGACCGCTACGTGGCCGCACTGAAACTGGATCGCGGCGACACCGCCAAGGTGTTCTACCTGGTGCGCGCGGTAACGCCGGGCACGTACACCGTGCCGCCCTCGCTGGTGGAGGACATGTACCGTCCCGACATCCGCGGTGTCGGCAAGGCGTCGCCAGCGACGATCACGGTGGTGCAGCCGTAGCGCACGCTTTTTCCGTCGTCCAGGCGAAAGTCGGAATACCTCTTGATCTTCCGAATCGGCGAGCATGAAGGTTTGGAGCAGGGGCGGAAATGGATTCCAGCGTGCGCTGGAATGACGGCGTGGGTGGAGCGGGAGTGCCTCCAGCCGTCATCCCGGCGAACGCCGGGATCCATCTTGATCTTCAGCCATCTACGGCCCATGACACAGCGGATCAAACGCGAAATGGATTCCAGCATGCGCTGGAATGGCGAGGTTGGAGGAGGCGAGAGGCTTCCCAGACATCATCCCGGCGAATGCCGGGATCCATCTTGATCTTGAGCCATCTACTGCCCATGACACAGCGGATCAAACACGAAATGGATTCCAGCATGCGCTGGAATGACGAGGTTGGAGGAGGCGATAGGCTTCCCTGGCGTCATCCCGGCGAACGCCGGGATCCATCTTGATCTTGAGCCATCTACGGCCCATGACACAGGGGGTCAAAAGCAAAATGGATTCCAGCGCGCGCTGGAATGACGGGATCGAAGGGGCGAAAGGTTTCCCGGACGTCATCCCGGCGAATGCCGGGATCCATCTTGATCTTCAGCCATCTACGGCCCATGACACAGGGGATCAAACGCAAAATGGACTCCAGCATGCGCTGGAATGACGAAGATTGGAGACGTCGCTGGCTGGCCCGCCTGCGATGGTCGACGGTGGTGGTGCTTGTCGCATTGCTGGTAGCGGACCTTGTGTTCCCGCCGCCGCTGCCGAAGAGGCGCGACACCAGCACCCTGGTCGTCGCACGCGACGGCACGCCGCTGCGCGCCTTCGCCGACCGCGATGGTGTCTGGCGCTATCCCGCATCTCCCGACACGGTATCGCCGCTCTACCTGCAGGCGCTGCTGAACTACGAAGACCGCTGGTTCTGGAAGCATCCCGGCATCAATCCGTGGGCGCTCATGCGCGCGGCCGGGCAGTTCGTCCGTCACGGACGGGTGGTGTCGGGGGGCTCCACGCTGACCATGCAGGTCGCGCGCATGCTGGACCGGCATTCGCGCACGCCATGGGGCAAGGCCAAGCAGATGCTGCGCGCGCTACAACTGGAAGCGCACCTGTCCAAGCGCGAGATCCTGACGCTCTACCTGGAGCGCGCGCCGTTCGGCGGCACCATCGAAGGCGTGGATGCGGCGAGCTGGGCCTACCTCGGCAAGCCTGCAGCACGGCTTTCGCATGCCGAGGCGGCACTGCTCGCGGTGCTGCCGCAGTCGCCCAGCCGGCTGCGCCCGGATCGCCATCCTGAGGCGGCACGGGTGGCACGCGACAAGGTGCTGCAGCGCATGGCCGATCTCGGCGTCTGGTCGAAGGCCGAGGTGGACGATGCACGCATCGAGCCCGTCGTCGCCCGTAGCCTGCAGGCGCCGTTGAACGCCGCCCTGCTGGCCGAACGCCTGCGCCGCCAGCAACCACGAGCATCGCGCATCACTTCCACCATCGACGCTGGCCTGCAGCGCACGCTGGAAGAGCGTGTGCAGAGCTACTTCTCCACGCTGCCTGCACGGACATCCGCGGCGCTGCTGGTGATCGACAACGCCACGATGGAAGCGCGTGCGTACGTCGGCTCGGTGGCATTCGGCGATCGCGAGCGCCTGGGGCATGTGGACATGGTGCAGGCGTGGCGCTCGCCCGGTTCGACGCTGAAGCCGTTCCTGTATGGGCTGGCGCTCGATGATGGCCTGATCCATTCCGAAAGCCTGTTGATCGATGCGCCGCAGTCGTTCGGCGGTTACCGGCCCGGCAACTTCGACGCTGCATTCAACGGGCCCGTCAGCGCAGCGGACGCCTTGCGCCTCTCGCTCAACGTGCCGGCGGTGGACCTGCTGGATCGCGTGGGTCCGGCGCGGTTCTCCGCGCGATTGGCGAACAACGGCCTGGTCCTGCGCTATCCACGCGGCGCGCAGCCCAACCTGTCGCTGATCCTCGGCGGTACAGGTGCGCGCCTGGAGGATCTGGTGGGCGCATACGCAGGATTGAATCGTGGCGGACTGTCAGGCCGCGTGCGTTACACAGCAGAGGATCCAGCCTCCGATCGACGCCTGCTGTCGCCCGGCGCGGCATGGATCATTCGCGAAGTACTGGAGGCGCATCCACGTCCCGGCTATGGAAGCGGCGTACTCGATACCGGCAGTCGGCCGCGCGTGGCGTGGAAAACCGGCACCAGCTATGGCTTCCGCGATGCGTGGGCGCTCGGCAGCACGCGCCGCCATACCGTCGGCGTGTGGGTGGGCAGGCCCGATGGCACGCCGCTGCCTGGCCAGTACGGCGCGGTCACCGCGCTCCCGTTGATGTTCGAGGTGATCGACAGCCTGCCGCGAGGTCAAGGCGATGCGGGTCCGACCCCGCCGCCCGCCGGCGTGGCGGAGCACGCCATCTGCTGGCCGCTGGGCACACAGGCAGAAGCTGAGGCGCCGCAGCTCTGCCAGCGCAGGCGCGATGCGTGGACGTTGGGTGGCAACGTACCGCCGACGTTCGCAGAGCGTGACGCTCGCCTGTGGAGCACCGGCCGAGAGCGCTTCGAGGTGGATGCGCGGACCGGGCTGCGTCTCTCAGGCGAGTGCGCACGCACGCACGACGCGCGCGGCACGGAAATCGCGCGCTGGCCTGCATTGGCGTCGCCGTGGCTGCCTGCGCGCGAGCGGACGGCGTCGCGGCTGCCGCCGTTGTCGCCGGATTGCCAGCCCGACGGCCGCGATGCGGCTGAGGAATTGCGCATCGACGGACTGAACGATCGGGCCATGCTGGCTCGCGCGCCGGGCAGCGAACATGGCGTGCGCCTGCAGTTGCGCGCGCTGGGCACCGACACGCGCGTGCAGTGGCTACTGGACGGGCGCTGGATCGCGGAGACCCGGGGGGCGCAGGCATTCCAGCAGGACTTCACCGAGGCGGGCGAACACCAGCTCACAGCACTGGCCGACAGCGGCGCGTGGGCGAGGGTGCGATTCAACGTGTTGCGTTGACCGCGATCCCTGTAGGAGGGGCTTCAGCCCCGACCGCGAGCCTCCTGCGTGCGCAGTAGCGCAATCGCCATCATGCTGTCTTGCGGTTGGGTCGGAGCTTAAGCCCCTCCTACAGGTGCGTTACGGCATGCGTCAGCCGATCTGCTCCAGCACATGCTCCGCGCCGGAAACCTTGTACTCGCCCGGTGCCTCGACGAAAACGTTCTTGACCACGCCGTCTTCCACATACAGGGCGAAGCGCTTGGCGCGGATGCCCATGCCATAAGCGCTGGCGTCCATCTCCAGGCCGAGCGCTTTGGCCAGGTCGGCATTGCCATCGGCCAGCATCTGCAGGCCATCCGGCACGTGCTGGGTCTTGCCCCAGGCCTGCATGACGAAGGGGTCGTTGACGGACACGCAGAAGACTTCGATGCCGCGGCTGCGGAAGTCGTTGAAGTGTTGCACGTAGCTGGGCAGGTGCTTCTCCGAGCAGGTCGGGGTGAATGCGCCCGGCACGGCGAACAGTACCGCCTTGCGGCCGTCGAACAGGGTGGTGGTATCCACCGTTTCCACGCCTTCACGGATGCGCTTGAGGGTCACTTCGGGAATGCGCTCGCCAACCTGGATGCTCATGGGGATGCCTTGTGTGGAGGGAAACTGAATGCAGTTTAGCGTGTCGGTGTGGTGCGGCCGTGACGGGCTTGAAATGCCTGGGCAAGCGCCTATTTTCCCGGCATCGGCGCCTGGCCGGGCCGGCGCCACTTCCAGAGGAGATACCGACATGAGCATCGTGCAGTACAACCCTTGGGGCAATGCCCGCGGCCTGCGGGACGAGATCAAGCAGGTCTTCGACCGCTTCCTGGGCGAGGCCGACGCCGACCAGTCCAATGTGGTGACCAGCCAGTGGGCGCCGCGCGTGGACATCCGCGAGGACAATGACCGTTTCGTGATCCTGGCCGACATTCCGGGCGTGGACCCGAAGGACATCGAGATCCACATGGACAAGGGCATCCTGACCCTGCGGGGCGAACGGGTGTCCGAGAAGGAAGAGGGCGCACGTTATTCCCGCATGGAACGCGTCCACGGCACCTTCTACCGCCGCTTCTCGCTGCCGGACAGCGCCAACGCTGACGGCATCACGGCCACCGGCCGGCATGGCGTCCTGCAGATCGACATCCCCAAGAAGCCTGAAACCACGCCGCGCCGCATCCAGGTGCAGTAAGCCGTGCCGGGGCCCCGCCGGTGTACACGGCGGGGCAGCGGGCGGAGCGATAGAATCGGCCCGTGGCGCCCGCGTCGCGGGCCTTTTCTTTTTTCCGGATGCCTCCCCGCCATGGTGGACGGCATCCCGCGTGATCGTGCGGAGATTCCATGCAGTTCAAGGACTATTACGCGGTACTGGGCGTCGAGCCCACGGCCGGCGACGCCGAGATCAAGACGGCGTACCGTCGCTTGGCCCGCAAGTACCACCCCGACGTCAGCAAGGAGCCCGGCGCCGAGGATCAGTTCAAGGCCGTCAACGAGGCGTACGAAGCCTTGCGTGATCCGCAGAAGCGGGCAGCCTACGACCAGCTGCGCGCGCGCGGCTACAGGCCCGGCGAAGAATTCCGTCCACCGCCGGATTTCGGGCGCGGCGGACCGGGATCGCAGGACTTCGATTACGAGGAGATCTTCGGCGGCGCAGGCGGCGGCAGCGGCGGATTCAGTGATTTCTTCGAAGGACTGTTCGGCAGGCGCGCCCGCGCGGAGCAGGCGCAGGCGCGCGGACCGCAGCCGATGCGGGATTCGCGCGCGAAGCTGTCGGTGCCGTTGCAGGCGGTGCATGACGGCGGCAGCGTGCGGGTGAACGTCAACGGGCGGCAGCTCGATGTCCGCGTACCGACGGGCGTGAAGCCGGGGCAGGTGATCCGCCTGGCCGGGCAGGGCGTGCAGGGCGGCAACCTGCTGCTGGAAGTGGAGTACGCGCCGCACCCGCAGTTCGAGGTGGACGGCCGCAACATCATCCACGTGCTGTCGTTGACGCCGTGGCAGGCGGCCCTGGGCGCAACCGTCAGTGTCCCCACGCTGGGTGGTGCAGTGGACCTGAAGATCCCGGCGGACTCGGATTCCGGCCGCAAGCTGCGCCTGCGTGGGCGCGGCCTGCCCGGCACGCCACCGGGTGACCAGATCGTGGAACTGGAGATCACGGCGCCGCGTGCGGAGACCGATGAGCAGCGCCAGGCCTACGCGGCACTGGGCAAGGCCTTCGACGCCTGATCCCACTCGCGGAGACTTCGGGAGGGCCGTGGCGTGCCACGTTCTCGATCGACCCTCAGGACATCGATGGCGCCGTGAAGGTGCGCCAGGGTGCACACGACGTTTGACGGCAAGAGGTGGTGAAACTTTCGCCACCCGTCTTGACACGTCCGCCGCACAAGGCGGGCAGAGGGTTATCCACAGTTTCGTGCAGGTTCCATCCACATGCATTGTGGAAAACCCTGCACGCCACCCGGCGATTCCAGTGTCCTGAAAGCACCACGCCACCCGAAGGTGGCGTGGGAAACATCATGCAACCTGGCCTGTCGGCTTACTTGACCTGCGTGGCCGCCGGCGCAGCGCTGGCGGGTGCCGTCAGGCCGCGCTTCTCCAGCAGGGGCTCGATCTTGGGATCGTGGCCTGCGAAGTCGCGGAACAGCTTCATCGCATCCTGGCTGCCGCCCTGCGACAGCAGCGTCTTGCGGAAGTGGTCGCCGTTCTCGCGCTTCAGGCCACCATTGTTCTTGAACCATTCCACGCTGTTGGCGTCCAGCACTTCCGACCAGATGTACGCGTAGTAGCCGGCCGAGTAGCCGCCCATGATGTGGCTGAAGTAGGGCGTCTTGTAGCGCGGCGGCACCGGCGTGTAGTTGATGCCGTCGGCGGTCAGCGCGGCGGCCTCGAACTTCATCACGCCGGCGGCGTCGGGCACCTGGTCGGCGGTGATCTGGTGCCAGCGCTGGTCCAGCATCGCGGCGCCCAGGTACTCGGTGGTGGCGAAGCCCTGGTTGAACTTGGACGCGGCGATCACCTTGTCCAGCAGCGCCTGCGGCATCGCTTCGCCGGTCTTGTGGTGCTTGGCGTAATTGGCCAGGATCGACGGCCAGTCCGCCCACATCTCGTTGACCTGCGACGGGTATTCCACGAAGTCGCGCGGCACGCTGGTGCCGCTGAAGTACGGATACTTCACATCGGAGAACATGCCGTGCAGCGCATGGCCGAACTCGTGGAACGTGGTGGTCACTTCATCCCACGTCATCAGCGTGGGCTCGCCGGCCGGCGGCTTCGGTACGTTCAGGTGGTTGGCGACCACCGGCTTGTCGCCGGTCAGGCCGGACTGCGACACGTACGAGTTCATCCACGCGCCGCCGCGCTTGGAGTCGCGCGCGTACGGGTCGAAGATGAAGATGGCCAGCTGCGAACCGTCCGCGTTGAACACGTCGTAGGTCCAGGTGTCTGCGTGGTACTTCGGCAGGTCGGTGCGTTCCTTGAACGTCAGGCCGTACAGCTGGGTGGCGGCGTAGAACACGCCATTTTCCAGCACGTTCTTCATCTCGAAGTACGGCTTCAACTGCGACTCGTCGAAGTTGTACTTCGCCGCGCGCACCTTCTCGGTGTAGAACGCCCAGTCCCACGGCTCAAGCGCGAAGGTCGGCTCGCCCTTGGCCTTCTGCTCCTGGTCGATCATCGCCTGCAGGTCGGCGGCCTCGCGCTTGGCGTTGGCCACGGCGGCCGGGGCCAGCTTGCCCAGCATCGCATTGACGGCTTCCGGCGTGCGCGCGGTCTGGTCTTCCAGGCCGTAGGCCGCGTGGTTCGGGTAGCCCAGCAGCTTCGCGCGGTCGGCGCGCAGTTTCATGATGCGCGAGACCAGCGCGGTGGTGTCGAACTCGCCGCCGCGGCTGCCGCGCACGACGGAGGCTTCGTGCAGGCGCTGGCGCAGGGCGCGGTTGGTCAGCTGCGACTCCGGCGGCTGGCCGGTGGTGTTGAGCAGGGTCAGGACGTACTTGCCCTCGAGGCCACGCTTCTTGGCGACTTCGGCCGCGGTGGCGATCTGGCCATCGGTCAGGCCGTCGAGTTGCTTCACGTCGTCAACGACGACGGCCGAGGCGTTGACTTCCTTCAGCACGTTGTCGCTGAAGGTGGTGCCCAGCGACGCCAGCTCACCGTTCATTTTCTTCAGCGTCGCCTTGTCGGCTTCGTTGAGGTTGGCGCCGGAGCGCACGAAGCTGGTGTGGTAGCGCTCGATCAGGCGCACGCCCTGCGCGTCCAGGCCCAGGTCGTTGCGCTTGTCGAACAGCGCCTTGATGCGGGCGAACAGCTTCGGATTCAGGCTGATGGCGTCGCCATGCGCGGCGAACTTCGCGGAGTAATCCGCACGCAGCTTGTTGCGCGCATCGTTGGTGTCGGTGCCCACCAGGTTGAAGAACACGGTGGTGGCGCGGTCCAGCACCTGGCCCGATTTCTCCATCGCGATGATGGTGTTCTCGAAGGTCGGCGCGGCCGGGTTGTTGGCGATGGCGTCCATTTCCTTCAGTTGCTCGGCCATGCCGGCGTCGAAGGCGGGGGCGAAGTCGCTGTCCTTGATCTTGTCGAACTGCGGGTAATGCAGCGGCAGCGGGCTTTCGGCGAAGAAGGGATTGGCGACCTGGGCGGTCTGGGTGGCCGGGGTGGCGGCCTGGCTGTAGGCGGGCATGGCGAGTCCGAGGGTCGCGGCAAGCGCGATGGCGAGGCGGGTGGTCATGTAGCGCAACGTCCTGACAGAGTGGATTCCCAAGGGTAACCCAGGGGGGCAGACCGGACCCATGACGAAAGGCATGGGCGACGGACCCGGCGGGGCCTCAATCTGCGGGGCATCGCATCGTGCGCCCCTTGCCGGAGAGTCCCGTGAAGCCTGTCCTTGCATTCTGCTGTGCGCTGTTGCTGGCCCCGTCGGCGCTGGCCGCCGAGACCCTGAAGTACGTCGCGCTGGTGGATGGCGGCAAGAAGGCCGGTGAGCAGACGGTCACCGTGGGGGATGATGGTGTCACCCGGGTGGACTTCGTCTTCAAGGACAACGGGCGCGGGCCGGAGCTGAAGGAGGAATACCAGCTCGGGGCCGACGGCACCTTCCAGCGCTATCGGGTGAAGGGCGTCTCGACCTTCGGCGCACCGGTGGACGAAACCTTCACCCGTGACGGCGATCGTGGCCAATGGAAGAGTACCTCCGACGCAGGCACGCATACCTTCACCGGCACGGCGCTGTACACGCCGCTCGGCGGCACGCCGGCCACGACGTCGGTGGCGCTGGCGGCGCTGTCCCGGCAGGCGGATGGCAAGTTGCCGCTGGTTCCCAGCGGCACGCTGACACAACGCAAGCTCGTATCGATGGACATCCGCACTGGCGCGCAGTCGCGCACGGTCGACCTGCTGGCGCTGACCGGCATCGGCTTCACGCCGAGCTTCGTATGGGTGACGCGTGATGCCGAGCCGCGCTTGTTCGCCTATATCTACCCGGGCTTCCTGCAGCTCATCGAAGACGGCTGGCAGGGCACGGCCGACACGCTGGAAGCTCGCCAGAAGATCGCAGAGCGCGAGGCACTGGTGGCACTGCAGCAACGCCTGGCGCATCCGTTGCCGGGCACCACGCTGATCCGGAATGCGCGCGTCTTCGACAGCGAAAAGGCCGTGCTCGGCGCTTCCTCCGACGTGGTCGTGCGCGATGGCAGGATCGTGTCGGTATCGCCAGCCGGGGAGGCGACGGTGGAGGCACAACAGGTTGTCGACGCCGGCAACCGCGTGCTGCTGCCGGGGCTCTACGACATGCATGTTCACGCCGGCAGCTGGGAAGGCGGCCTGCACCTGGCCGCGGGCGTCACCAGCGCACGCGACATGGGCAACGACAACGCGACGCTGCAACAGCTGATGGCCGAGGAGAAGGCTGGCACGCTGATGCATCCGCGCGTGATTCCCGCAGGCTATATCGAAGGCCAGAGCCCGCACTCCTCGCAGGGCGGTTTCGTGGTGAAGGACCTGGCCGGCGCGAAGCAGGCGATCGACTGGTACGTCGACCACGGCTATCCGCAGATCAAGATCTACAACTCCTTCCCCAAGGAGATCCTGCGCGACACCACCGCCTATGCGCACCAGCGCGGCATCCGCGTCAGCGGCCACGTGCCCGCCTTCATGCGGGCGCAGGACGTGGTGGAGCAGGGCTATGACGAGATCCAACACATCAA
Source organism: uncultured Pseudoxanthomonas sp. (assembly GCA_966210745.1). GTDB lineage: Bacteria > Pseudomonadota > Gammaproteobacteria > Xanthomonadales > Xanthomonadaceae > Pseudoxanthomonas_A. The sequence continues at coordinate 134,927 of CBIHLJ010000004.1, read as the reverse complement.
CCAGGTGATGCTGAACTTCTTCGTCACCCCCGAGACCGACACGCGCACGCTGGCGCGCTTCTACCTGGTGGCGGACAAGACGGACGGGCTGGATTTCGACAGCAAGCCGGTGCAGGACTTCATCGCCGAACTGGCGGAGAAGCAGGTCGTCGTCGATCCGACGCTGGCGACGTTCGAGTTCCTGCACCAGCGCGAGGGCCAGCTGTCGCCCATCGTCGCCGACGTGGCCGATCATCTCCCGCCGGACGTGCAGCGCGGTCGCCGCGCCGCGGAACTGAACATCCCCGACGACGACACCGGTGCCCGCTACAAGCGCAGCTTCGACAAGCTGGTCGACTTCACCGGGCGCATGTATCGCGCAGGTGTCCCGCTGGTCGCGGGCACGGACGAACTGCCCGGCTTCACCCTGCAGCGCGAGCTGGAACTGTATGTGCAGGCGGGGCTGACGCCCTCGCAGGTGCTGCAGGTGGCGACCTGGAACGGCGCGAAGTACAGCCGCACGTTGGACGACGCCGGGTCCATCGCGCCCGGCAAGCGCGCCGACCTGGTGCTGGTGGATGGCGACCCGACGGAGGACATCAGCGACATCCGCAAGCTCGCGCTGGTGATCAAGGATGGACGCGCGTACTACCCGGCCGAGATCCACGAAGCGCTGGGCATTAGGCCGTTTGCGCCTGCACTGAAAGTGCAATCTGTTCGCTGACCCAGCTGTTGCAGGAGCGACGTCAGTCGCGACCGTATACCTTGAGAATTCCCAGTCTGCGGTCGCGACTGACGTCGCTCCTGCAGGAGGACAGGGCTACGTCAGGATCTCGTAACGCCGCCAGATCCACGACAACTCGTACAGCAGTGCCATCACCGCGAACGTGCCGTGGAAGCGCGGGTTGCGCGTGGCGATGGCCACCAGGCTGCCGGCGACATACACCGCGTTGCGCACCCAGTACTCCGGTCCCAGCTGCTGGGCATAGGCCGCGCCCTTGATCAGGGTGTCGCCGATATCGACGACGAACATCAATGCCAGCAGACCGAAGAACCAGGTCCGCCGGTCATAGTAGTAGTCGCGGTAGCCGCTTCCTTCGGCCAATGATTCGGGGAACACCAGCGCGCACAGCAGGTAGAGCAGCAGGGCGTACAGGGTGACGTACAGGTAGAGCATGAAGTTCCAGTGCGCCTGGTGGGAGAGGCTGAATTCCCACCACCAGAAGTGCAGCATGTAGACGAACATGAAACCTGCCCAGACCAAGTGCACGCTGTAGATCCGGTGCGCGCGGGGACGTTCGACGATGCGCGCCACGTGGCGCAGCAGGTGGGTCAGGCCCAGGCCCACGATCATCCCGAGCAGGATGCGGACATGGATGTACAGGTTGGCGTGGCTGGCGGGATCGGCGGCTTGCATGGGCGTCCACGGTCCGGTGCAGGTGGCTACGTTAGCGGATCGTCGCCACGCTGCCCATCCGGCGAAGGGGAGCCTTGCCCTGTTCGCGCGGGAGGTGTCTGATAGCGTCTTTCCCGGAGCGCGCGCATGACCACCGCCTACGACTTTTCCGCCCACGATCTCGATGGCCAGGAGCGTTCCCTGTCCGAGTACCAGGGCAAGGCCCTGCTGATCGTCAACGTGGCCTCCAAGTGCGGCTTCACGCCGCAATACACCGGCCTGGAAGCGCTGTGGCGCGAGTTCGGACCGCAGGGGCTGGTGGTGCTGGGATTCCCGTGCGACCAGTTCGGCCACCAGGAGCCGGGCGATGAAGCCGAGATCCGCAACTTCTGCTCGCTGAACTACGACGTGACGTTCCCGATGTTCGCCAAGATCGACGTCAACGGCGACGGCTCGCATCCGCTGTGGAAGTGGCTGAAGCAGGAGAAGAGCGGGCTGCTCGGCATCAGCGCGATCAAGTGGAACTTCAGCAAGTTCCTCGTGGGCCGGGATGGCAAGGTGATCAAGCGTTATGCGCCGACCGATGCACCGGCGTCCTTGGCGGGCGACGTCCGCGCTGCATTGGCCTGAAACAGTGGGCGAGGGCGTGGACAACCGGCTGTTCCATATCGAGTTCGCCACCACCGACTACGGATTGCGCGCGTGGGTGACCGGCGTCAATGGCACGCTGGAGACCACGGTGGCCTACTGGCAGGTCATCGCGGGAGAGATCCGCCGGCTGGCGCCACGTGCGCTGCTGGTGGTGGATGACATGGAAGGCGAGCCACCGCCGCCGGGACAATTGCTGGAGTTCGTGCAGACGATGCAGGGGCAGGGCATGGAAGCCGTGCGCATCGCCTACGTTGAACGGCATGCGGACCAGCTGCCGCAGGTGGAGTTCGCGGGCCTGCTGGCCAACGAACACGGGTTCAACGCGCAGGTGTTCGCGGATGAAGCGGCGGCCGTGATCTGGCTGCGCTACGGCGGGGGTTGAGCGGGGACGCGCCGCTGCAGCGCCTCCTCGGGCAGCAGCGCGAGCAACTCCCGGGAGAAGGATTCCAGCACGGCCTCCGAGTAGCCACGATGGGTGCGCACGATGAGGCCGTCCTGGCCGATGACGAACATGTTCGGCAGCGCAGTCACGCCGTAAAGGTCCGTCACCACGCCGCGGACGTCGTGGACGAAGGTCAGGTCGAGATCCTTGTTGGCGCGAAGGACGCCGAGGTAGTCGCTGCGCGGTTCCTTCATGTTGATGGCGATGACTTCCAGGTGTTCCCGGCCGACGATCTTCTGCATGTGGCCGAGCATCGGCAGCTCGCGTCGGCAGGGGCCACACCATGATGCCCAGAACGTCACCACGACCACCTTGCCCTTGAGCGCATCGAGATCGACGGGATTGCCCTCGCGATCCTTCAGCGTGATGGGGGGCGGCACTTCGCCCACGCCAGGTTGCCTGACGGCATCGGCGGCATGCACATGCGGGACAGCGGCCAACAGCATGGCCAGCAGCAGATTCCGGATCACGGCTCGTCCTCCCCAGGACCTCGTGTCGGAAGAGTAGCAGGCGGCGGCGTGGTCGTCCCGTGGCGCCTGTTTCCCATGCGCGCCGGGCGTGGACCCGGCGCGTGCTTCGCGCCTATTTCTCGACGAAGGCGCGCTCGAACACGTACTGCCCTGCGGTGCCGATGCGGGGTGCGGCGGTGAAGCCGCGACTGTCCAACAGGGCACGGAAGTCGGCCAGCATCTGCGGGCTGCCGCAGATCATGGCGCGGTCGTGCTCCGCATCCAGCGCGTCGATGCCGAGGCTCTCCATCATCCTGCCGCTGGCCATCAGGTCGGTCAGACGACCCTGGTGGCGGAAGTCCTCGCGGGTGACGGCGGGGTAGTACAGCAGCTTCTCGCGGATGATTTCGCCGAGGAACTCGTGCTGCGGCAGTTCCTTCTCAAAGTAGTCGCGGTAGGCCAGGTCTTCCGCATGGCGCACGCCGTGGGTCAGGATGACCTTGTCGAAGCGCTCGTAGGTCGCCGGGTCCTTGATGATCGACAGCCACGGTGCCAGGCCGGTCCCCGTGCCCAGCAGATAGAGGTTGCGGCCGGGGTGCAGATCGCTGATCAGCAGGGTGCCGGTGGGCTTGCGCCCGATCAGCACGCTGTCGCCCGGCTTGATGTGCTGCAGTCGCGAGGTCAGCGGACCGTTCTGCACCTTGATGCTGAAGAACTCGAGCTGTTCTTCCCAGTTCGCGCTGGCGATCGAGTAGGCGCGCAACAGCGGCTTTCCGTCGACTTCCAGCCCGATCATGACGAACTGGCCGTTCTCGAAGCGGAAACCGTCGTCGCGGGTGGTGGTGAAGCTGAAGTAGGCGTCCGTCCAGTGACGGACGTCGAGCACCGTCTCGGTGCCGAACGCAGAGGACATGGGGGAGTCTGGGCTATTGAATCAACGCGCCATTGTAGCCGACCGCCACAGCGCGGCCTTGATCGTACTCAATCCGCGCCGCCCGGATCGGGCACCAGGCCACCGCGTCGATGGAAGCAGAGGTGCTCGACGGCACGACGCACGGGGCGCGTTGTCAGCAGCAGGTCCATCGGGGCGTCGAACTGTCCCTGGTCGAACGCCCATCGCAACAGACGCTTGAAAGCGAAACCCGGAACAGGCGGCGTCATTGAAGTGCCCGGTGCCGCTTCGCCGGACACGCGGCTGGCCAGCATGCGTCCGATGGCGGCGCCATGGCGAAGACCGGAATGGATGCCGCCGGCCGTCAGTGGCGACACCATGCCGGCCGCGTCGCCGACAAGCACCACGTCATCCCCCGACATCGGCCGGACCGCACCACCGCAGGGAATCAGGCCGGCGCGGATGCTGTCCGGTCGCCGCGTCGCAGGCATTCCTGTCATCGGCGCGACATGGTGCAGGAAGCCGACCATGTCCGGTGCCTGCGTATTCCCCGGTCGATACCGCCGCGCCAGGCCGGCCTGCACGCCGGTCGGTGTCTGTGCCACCCAGCCCAGGTAGCCGGGGGCGAAGCGCTTGCTGATGAAGCAGTGCAGGGCATCGGGTTCGCGCAGGGCGATGCCATCGAACTCGTATTCCACGCCGTGGAGGAACTCGCCCACGCGGCCGAGTCCGAGCCGCTCGGCGACACGCGAGCGTGCGCCATCGGCGCCGACGAGGAAGCGGGCTTGCCCGACGCCTTCCACCCGCCATCCAGCGGAGGTGCGCACGGCATCGCGGAACGCGTGGCCGCGCTTCAGTTCGACACCGCAAGCCTCGGCGCGTTCGCCCAGCCATCGCATCAGCGCCGGTGTGTCCGTGGTGTAGAAGCGGTACCCGGTCGTACCGAGCCGCACACTGCGCAGGTTGGGCGCGTACAGGCGGACATGCGGAACAGCCCGCACCAGCGCCTGCGGCAGGCCGGTCAGCAGTGGTGCATCGCACGCCTCCTGCACCAGGATGCCGGTGGTGTGGATGCGCTCGCCGAGGTCCTGCTTGCGATCGATCACGCAAGCGCGCAGGCCATGGGAAGCAAGTTCGCCCGCACAGGCGAGGCCGGCGAATCCTGCACCCACCACGATCGCGTCATATCGGTTGTCCTGCATCGTCGGGCATGCGCTCCATCACGGGATGGGGTGCAGCGTGCAGACGTTGCGGGGAGTCGCGATGAAGTCGCCATGAAGTCACCGCGATCGATCCGCGGAAACGGAGAAGGCGCCGATGGGCGCCTTCTCCTTGTTGCTTCAACCGTGGCCGCCGCCGCGGGGGCCGCGCTGTCCACCGCCGCCGGGGCGACCACCCGGACCACGTCCCCCCGCCGGACGCCCGCCCGGTCGCGGACTGGCGTGTTGCGGGCGATTGCCGCCGCCGCCAGGACGACCTTGCGGACGCGGGCTGCGCGGCTGCTGGCCGTAGGGACTGAAGCCGGGGTTGGCGTGGTCGGACGGGAAGCTGGGTGCGCTGGCGGGATGGCCGTAGGGACGCGCCGCGCGCTGCGGTTTGCCCGCACCTTGCGCGCCACGCGGACCACGTTCGCCCGCCGGACCCGCACGGTCACTGCCGAAGCGGTCGCCACCGAAGCCACCCGGCCCACCGCCCGGACCGCGCCTGCCCGCGCCGCCGCCTGGCTTGCCACCGGCACCGGCACCGGGACGCCCGCCCGGCTTGCCGCCGTAGGGTTTCTTCGGGCCACCGGGGCCGGCGTTGCGGTGTCCGGCCGGGCCGGTATCCACGCCGTCCGGCACGTACCAGCTGCGGAACGCCGCCGGATTGCCGTCCGGCAACGGCTTGGGTCCCTTGGGTGTGCGCTGCTTGAACGGACGCTGCGACTGCTTGGCCGCCTGCTCGCCACTGACGGTCAGGCCACCATGCGGCTTCTTGCCGCGACCACCGCGGCCACGGTCTTCGCGCACGTGGTCGAAGCGGCGCAGTTCGCGGCCTTCGTCGGCGCTGTTGTGGCCGTTGACGTACGCGCTGCCGCTGCGGCCCCCGCCCACATGCACGGTGGACTTGGATGCCTTGCGCTGGCCGATCACGGGCTGCAGCGTCAGCGCGGCGGGCGTGCCGTCTTCAAGCCCCAGTTCCTTGCGCAACGCCAGCACCTGCGCGTCGGCCAGTTCCTGCGACTGGCCGCGCAGCAGCGGCTGCGGCAGGCTGACCTTGCCGTAGCGCACGCGCTTCAGGCGGCTCACCTGGCAGCCCTGCGACTCCCACAGGCGGCGCACTTCGCGATTGCGGCCTTCCTTGACCACCACGCTGAACCAGTCGTGCGAGTCGGTGCCGCCGATGCGCTCGATGCTGTCGAACTTGGCCGGGCCGTCTTCCAGCGCCACGCCGCGGCGCAGGCGGTCGACGACGTTGTCCGGCACGCTGTCCTGGCCTTCTGGAGCGCGGACGCGCACCACGTACTCGCGTTCGACTTCGTAGGACGGGTGCATCATCGCGTTGGCGAGTTCGCCATCGGTGGTCAGCAGCAGCAGGCCGGTGGTGTTGATGTCCAGGCGGCCGATGGCGATCCAGCGCGCGCCCTTCAGGGCCGGCAGCGCTTCGAAGATCGTCGGGCGGCCTTCGGGGTCTTCGCGCGTGGTCACTTCGCCTTCCGGCTTGTTGTAGATCAGCACGCGGGAGGGTTCGGTCAGTGCGCTGGCGACGAAGGTCTTGCCGTCCAGCTCGATGCGGTCGCCGCCCTTGACCGACATGCCGGTCTGCGCGACTTCGCCGTTGACCTTGACCAGGCCGTCGGCGATGCGCTGTTCCAGCGCACGGCGCGAGCCCAGGCCGGCCTGCGCCAGCACCTTGTGCAGGCGCTCTTCCAGTCGGTTCGTTTCAGGCGCGTCTGCGCCTTCTCCGCGCTTCAGCGACAGCTTGCCGAGGGAGGGTTTTTTCGGGGTGTTGCTCATTGTTTCTGCTCCGACGGTGCCTGGTGTTCCTCGTCGGAAACTGCGGCGTCGTCATCTTGGGGTTGATGTTCATCGTGGGAAGCGTGTGCGGCGTCGTCGCCGGCTTCCGTCGGGGTGTCGTCATTGGCGGCATCGTCCTGCGACGCGTCCGCGTGGTCCTGCGTATCGGAATCCGTTCCGTCGTCCCTGTCGCCGGCATCGCCGGCATCGCCGTCCGACGGCATGGCCTGTTCTTCGCCATCCACCGCATCGCCACTGGCGATGCTGACCGGCAACGGAGCGCCGTCCAGCGGCAACTGCGGTTCCAGTTCGCCGATGTCCTTGAGTTCGGACAGCGGCGGCAATTCGTCCAGGCGCTTCAGGCCGAAGTAGTCGAGGAAGCCCTTGGTGGTGCCGAACAGCGCCGGCTTGCCCGGGACATCGCGGTGGCCCACGACGCGGATCCATTCGCGCTCTTCCAGGGCCTGGATGATGTTGCTGCTCACCGCGACGCCGCGGACCTGCTCGATCTCGCCACGCGTGATCGGCTGCCGGTAGGCGATCAGCGCCAGGGTTTCCAGCGTGGCGCGGGTGTACTTGGTCTTGCGTTCCGTCCACAGCCGGGCGACCCAGGCATGCACGTCGGCCTTGACCTGGTAGCGGTAGCCGGAGGCGACTTCGACCAGTTCCACGCCGCGGTCGGCGCAGGCGTCGGCCAGCTGCTGCAGTGCCTGCTCGACACTGCCTTCCGGCGCCGGCTCGTCCTCGGGGAACAGGCCGTGCAGCTGCGCGAGTGTCAGCGGCTGGGTCGCCGCCAGCAGGGCGGCTTCCACGATGCGGTTGATGAGCGATTGATCCATGCGGTCCTGTCGTTCGGAGTTGCGGCGGGCGCAGGGCCCAGCCGCTTCACGGGCTGTCGTTGGCGGCGTCGGTGTCGTCGAATTCGCTGGAGAACTGCAGCGGTTCGTTGGTGTTGTTCAGCGCCAGCGACTTGATGTAGATCGCGGCAAGCGGGGCTTCCTGCACGATGTCGAGCAGCTGTTCCTTGGCCAGTTCCAGCATGGCCAGGAAGGTCACCAGCACGCCCAGCTTGCCTTCCTCCGGGGTGAACATGCTTTCGAAGCGGTGGAACTTGCCGTCCTCCAGCCGCGTCAGCACATCGCCCATGCGCTGGCGCACGCTGAGCGCCTCGCGCTTGATCGCGTGGCCGGTGAACAGCTCGGCGCGCTTCAGCACGTCGTGCAGCGCCAGCAGCATTTCCTTCAGTTCCACCGGGGGCGGCAACCTGACCGCTGCCCGGTCGGGAACCTCCGCGCTGACCGGGGTGGTGTCGCGGTCCTGGCGGGGCAGGGCGTCCAGGTCCTCGGCCGCCTGTTTGAAGCGTTCGTACTCCTGCAGGCGACGCACCAGTTCGGCGCGCGGATCGCCTTCCTCGCCATCCTCGCTCACCGGCCGGGGCAGCAGCATGCGTGACTTGATCTCGGCCAGGATGGCCGCCATCAGCAGGTATTCGGCGGCCAGTTCGAACCGCAGTTCCTGCATCACATTGATGTAGTCCACGTACTGCCGGGTGATTTCGGCGACGGGGATGTCCAGGATGTCCAGGTTCTGCCGGCGGATCAGGTACAGCAGCAGGTCCAGGGGGCCTTCGAACGCGTCCAGGATGACTTCCAGCGCATCCGGCGGGATGTACAGGTCCTGCGGGATCTGCAGCACCGGCTGGCCATGCACCATCGCCAGCGGCATTTCCTGCTGCTGCGGATGCGTGGGCGGGGATTGTGGGTTCGCGTCGGACGCGAGTTCTGGGCTCATCAAGAAACAGTCATCGTGCTAACCACCGATCCATCCTGCACGCGGCAGGGCCGGCTTGGTGCCGTCATTCCGCAAACCAACATCATGCGTCGCAGGGCGAACGCTTCCCTTGAAGCAACCAGCAAAGCACACCGCAGGATGCGGCGGTGGACAGCGAGAGGTCGTCGGGCGCGGGCGGGTATGGGCAGCGAATCGAACGTCCCGGTGGTCCCCGTGCCGGGGATCGGGGAGGGCGGCGTGGCCGGGTCTTCCCCTGGACGGGCCGCTGCTTCCGGCCGTGCAATGAATGACAGGGTAAGCCTTGGCCGGGAGCGTGTCCAGCACCTGCCCAGGGGAGGGCACGTACAATTCAGGCTCAGCCCCAAGAGTGAACAGCATGTGGTATGCCATTGAAGGGCATGACGCCCCCGACGCCCTTCCCAAGCGCCTGGCTTCGCGGCCTGCGCACCTGGCCCGCCTGACCGCGCTGCGCGACGAGGGTCGCCTGCTGCTGGCCGGCCCGTGTCCGGCCATCGATGCCGAGGATCCGGGTCCGGCGGGCTTCAGCGGCAGCATCGTGATCGCCGAGTTCGACTCGCTGGAAGACGCCCGCGCCTGGGCCGATGCCGATCCCTACGCAACCGCCGGCGTCTACGCGCGCACGGACGTGCGGCCCTTCCGCAAGGTCCTGCCTTGAGCCGGATCGAGCGCATCCGGGCAGCCCTCGAGTCCGCCCTGCAACCGGTCTCGCTGGATGTTCTGGACGACAGCCACAAGCACGCGGGCCACGAAGGCGCCCGCGATGGCCGCGGACACTTCACGGTCCGCATCACCAGCGCCGCCTTCGCCGGCAAGCCCCCGCTGGCCCGCCACCGCGCCGTCTACGCCGCCCTGGGCGAGATGATGCAGACCGATATCCATGCCTTGGCCATCGAGGCCCGCACACCCGACGAAGCCCGCTGAGCACCGCCGGCCTTTCCGGCGCTGCCGCATGCAGTCGTCGCTGAAAACGTTTACATTCGCGCCCTTCGCTATGCCGGGAGGGCGCCATGAAGCATCACAATCCCCGAATCCCCCACGCACTGCTGGCCGGACTGGTGGCCACCGTGCTGGCCGCGACCGCCGCTGCCAGGCCACCGGTCTACGCGACGCCGGCCGAAAAGGCGTTCGTTGACGCCCTGCTGGCGAAGATGACGGTCGAAGAGAAGCTCGGCCAGCTGAACCAGCCGCCCGGCGTGGGCAACAACACCGGGCCGGCCGCGATGGCGGGCAGCGAGGACCAGATCCGTCGTGGCGAGATCGGCTCCTACCTCGGCACGCAGGGTGCGGTGCTGACCTGCCGCCTGCAGCGCATCGCGGTCGAACAGTCCCGGCTCGGGATTCCCCTGTTGTTCGGGTACGACGTCATCCATGGACACCGCACGGTGTTCCCGGTGCCGCTGGGCGAGTCGGCCAGCTTCGATCCGGTCGAAGTGCAGCACGCCGCCCGGGTTGCGGCGATCGAGGCCTCGGCGCACGGCATCCACTGGACGTACGCGCCGATGGTCGACATTTCGCGTGATCCGCGCTGGGGGCGCGTCGTGGAAGGCGCAGGCGAAGATCCGTACCTCGGCTCGGTGCTGGCCGCAGCGCGGGTGCGGGGCTTCCAGGGCGATGACCTGCGGGCGCCGGATGCGGTGCTCGCCACCGCCAAGCATTTCGTCGCCTATGGCGCGGCCGAGGCGGGGCGCGACTACAACGTCGCCGACATCTCCGAGCGCACGCTGCACGAACTCTACCTGCCGCCCTTCAAGGCCGCCGTCGATGCAGGCGCGCAATCGATCATGGCCGCCTTCAACGAGATCGCCGGCGTGCCCATGCATGCACACCAGCCGCTGATCGAGGATCTCTTGCGCAAACAGTGGGGCTGGGACGGCCTGCTGGTCAGCGACTACACCGGCGTGATGGAACTGATGCCGCACGGCGTGGCCGCCGACCGCGAACAGGCCGGCAGCCTCGGCCTGCGCGCGGGCGTGGATGTCGACATGGTCAGCCAGATCTACCTGAAGGACCTGCCGGCGGCGGTGAAGGCCGGGCGTGTTCCGATGGCGCAACTGGATGCGTCGGTGCGTCGCGTGCTGAACGCGAAGTACCGCCTGGGCCTGTTCGATGATCCCTACCGCTCCTGCACCGACGATGGCGCCCGTGAGCGCGCGCTGACGCTCACGCCGGAGCACCGTGCCGACGCGCGCCGGATGGCGCAGAAGTCGCTGGTGCTGCTGGAGAACGACAACCAGGTGCTCCCGCTCGCCAAGTCGGTGCGCACGCTGGCAGTGATCGGACCGCTGGCCGACCATCGCCGCGCCATGCTGGGCAACTGGGCGGTGGCCGGGCGCGAGGAAGATGCGGTTACGCCGCTTGAAGGCTTGAAGGCCGCGCTCGGCGACAGGACGCGCCTTGTCGTGGCGAAGGGTGCCGAGATCGACAGCCAGGACACCCGCGGTTTCGCCGATGCGGTCGCCGCCGCGAAGCAGGCGGACGCGGTGGTGATGTTCCTCGGTGAACACCCCGACATGAGCGCGGAGGCGAACAACCGCACCTCGCTGGACCTGCCAGGCGTGCAGGAGCAGCTCGCGCTTGCGGTCGCGGCCACCGGCAAACCCGTGGTGGTGGTGCTGTTGAACGGCCGGCCGCTGTCGATCGGCGGGCTGAAAGGCAAGGTGCCGGCGATCCTGGAGGCCTGGTTCCCGGGCATCGAGGGCGGGCACGCGATCGCCGACGTGCTGTTCGGCGACGTGAATCCCTCCGCGAAACTGCCGATCACCTTCCCGCACAATGTCGGCCAGGTGCCGATCTACTACGCGCACAAGAACACCGGCCGTCCGCCGCGCACGGAAGAGAAGTACACCAGCAAGTACCTCGATGTCCCGTGGACGCCGCTCTATGCCTTCGGCCACGGCCTCAGCTACACCACGTTCCGGTACGACGCGCCGGTGGTGTCATCGGCGACGTTGAAGCCGGACGCGCTGGAGCAGCGCGTCAGCGTGCGCGTCACCAACACCGGCAAGCGCGCAGGCGACGAAGTGGTGCAGCTCTACGTGCGCGACGACGTGGCCAGCATCACCCGCCCCGTGAAGCAGCTGCGTGGCTTCCAGCGCGTGTCGCTGCAGCCGGGTGAATCGAGGACCGTGACGTTCACGCTCGGCTTCGACGACCTGGCCATGTACGACGCGCACATGCGGCAGGCGGTGGAGCCGGGCACGTTCACGGTCTTCGTGGGGGGCAGTTCGGACCACACGCAGCAAGCTACGTTCACGGTCGGGATGCCCTGAGGCAGGCTGACATGTGCCGTCTTTGATGCTGCATCGCAATATGTTTCGTGGGCGGCGCAGTGCGTACAAGTCATTGAAAGAAAAATACTTTTGCCGGTAACTAACGCGCGCTTTACACGTTTCCGTGAAAACGGTTACAGTCCGCGCCACTTACAGCAGTCATCACCGCGGAGGGGCGGGGAATGGCGCGAACCTCGGTCACCATCAAGGATGTCGCACGTGAGGCTCGGGTATCCGTGGCCACCGTGTCGCGTGCCTTGAACGGGCACGAGAACGTGGCCGAATCCGTGCGCCAGCAGGTCCTGGCCACGGCAGACCGCCTGCGCTACCAGCCGCACGCCGCCGCGCGCAGCCTCAGCAGCCGCCGCACCCAGACCATCGGCGTGGTGCTGCCAGACCTGTATGGCGAGTTCTTCTCCGAACTGATCCGGGGCGTCGACCAGATCGCCCGCGCGCGCCGCCAGCACCTGCTGGTGTCCAGCTATCACGGCCACCCGGAAGAGCAGGGCGAAGCCCTGCGTGCGATGCGCGGCCGCGTGGACGGGCTGCTCGTGCTTTCGCCCTATACCGACCAGCCGGGTTTCCTGGTGGACAACCTGCCGTCCTCGTTGCCGGTCGTTCTCATCAACAGCGATGTACAGGACGCGACGTATCCCACGCTGACCATCGACAACTACGGCGCGGCCGTGGCGATGGTGGAACACCTGGCGCAGGCCGGCCACGCCCGCATCGCTTTCATCGGCGGACCGGATGGCAACTTCGATGCGCGCGAACGCCTGCGCGGATATCGCGATGCGTTGGCGCGTTTCGTGCCGGATGCATCGCCGTTGGAATTCCTGGGTGATTTCAGTGAGTCCATGGGCTACGAGGCCGGCAAGCGCATCGCGCAGATGGCCGAGAAGCCGCAGGCCGTATTCGCGGCGAACGACATGATGGCGCTGGGTTGCCTGTATGCGTTCAACGAGGCCGGCGTGCGCGTGCCGCAGGACGTGGCGCTGGCGGGTTTCGACGACATTCCACTGGCGCGCTTCGTTCACCCGACCTTGACCACGATGCGCGTCAGTATTGCCGAGTTGGGTGGTCAGGCCATGAGCCGCCTGCTGGATGCCATCGACTCGGATGGCGCGCGCGTGGCGCCATCGGCGATGTTGACTCCCGAATTGATCGTCAGGGCTTCGAGTGTGGGAGAGGGCCGCCACGCAAAAAGATAGGCAAAGTTCGACCGCTTTTTTTTGAGCGGGGATGTAATCGATTACAAGCGGCACCAATGCCGATATGCAATGCATCAATCTTTGGAGGGAGAGCCAATGAAACAGCGCAACCGCACCACGTTCCAACCCAATCGCAAGTTGTTGTCCTGCGCCCTGGCCAGCTGCCTGGCCATGGCGGCGCCGCACGTGATGGCGCAGTCCACATCGGCCACGCTGCGTGGCGTTGTCGCACAGGATGCAACGGTCACGGTCACCAACGTGGACACGGGCCTGACGCGTACATCGAAGGCTGCCAATGGCAGCTACAACATCGGTGGCCTGCCGCCTGGCACCTATCGCATTGAAGTGAACGCGGGTGGCCAGACCAGCAGCCGCGCAGTGACACTGGCCGTGGGCCAGACGGCGACGCTGAACCTGCAGGAAGCGCCGCCAGTGTCGGCGCCCACGGGTGATGCGACGACCCTGGAGACCGTGCGTGTTACCGCCCCCATACTGGTGGAAACCAAGACGTCGGAAGTGGCGACCTACGTCAGCCAGAAGCAGATAGATTCGCTGCCGCAGAATTCGCGTAACTTCCTGGCGTTCGCTGATACCGTGCCGGGCATGCAGTTCATCTCCAGTGTCAACGGAGACGAGTCACAGCTGCGAAGTGGTGCCCAAGGTTCCAGCCAGATCAACGTCTTCATCGATGGCGTTGGGCAGAAGAACTATGTGACGCCCGGCGGAATTACCGGCCAGGACGACAGCCGCGGCAACCCGTTCCCGCAGTCGGCGATCGGTGAGTACAAGGTCATCACGTCGAACTACAAGGCTGAGTACGACCAGATCAGCAGCGCGGCGGTCACTGCTGTCACAAAGTCCGGCACGAACGAGTTCACGGGCAGCTTCTTCTGGGACCGCACCTCCGACGACTGGCGCAAGTCGACGCCGCGGGAAGATGCAGCAGGCGCCAAGACGCCTGAAACGACGGAGCAGTACGGCGTGTCGTTCGGTGGCCCTATCATCAAGGACAAACTGCACTTCTTCGTTTCTTACGAGGCGAAGGACTTCGTGATTCCGGCGGACATCATTCCGCCAAATCAGGTGAATCCCGCGACGCTTCCCGCAGCTATTACGTCACAGTACGTCAGTGCGACCCGACCGTTCAATCAGGATTTGTACTTCGGCAAGTTGAGTTGGCAGGCATCCGATGCTCATTTGATCGAGTTGACCCTCCGTCAGCGCGATGAGATTGGCACGCTGGATGTCGGTGATCAGAATTCCGTCAGTCGTGCCACACAGTTGGTCAACGACGAAACGCGCTATGACCTGCGCTCGGTATATTCGGCCGAGAACTGGATGAATGACGCTCATATTACGTTTGAGGAGTCGGCGTACAACCCGCAGCCGCTGACCAAGGCTCCAAGCAACGCTTACACGGTCGTTAATCCAAGCGATCCCGGGAATCTCTCTCTGATCGTGCTAAATACAGGGGGCGGTGGCAACTTCCAGGACAAGGGTCAGAAAGGCTGGGGCATCCAGAATGACTTCACGTTCTATGGCTGGGACCGCCATACGATCAAGGCAGGTGTGAAGTACAAGGACGTTGAATTGAAGGCGTTCCAGCAGTTTCCTCCGTATCCGCGCTACTGGTACGACGTCAACGAGAGCCTGACCCAGCCATACCGGGTCCAGTACACGACGCCCTTCACGGGCCGTACGCCGTTCGTTGAATCCAACAACCGTCAATTCGGCATCTACGTGCAGGATGACTGGGAAGTCACCGACAAGTTGACCCTGAACCTCGGTATCCGCTGGGATTATGAGCAAACCCCGAGCTACACCGATTACGTCGTGGACCCGGGCATTGCCGCGGCACTGCGTGGATGGACCAACATCCAGAACACCGATTTCGATGTCGAGGACTACATCAGCAATGGCTCCAATCGCGACGACGACAAGAATAATTTTGCGCCGCGTTTCGGCTTCTCCTACGATCTCAATGGCGACCAGCGCCACGTGATATTCGGCGGCGCAGGTCGCGCATACGATCGTAATCTATTCGACTACATGGCAAGCGAGTATTACTCCGGTGCGTTCACTACCTACGAACTGAACTTCGCCACGCCGATCCACACCTGTAGTGGGACCAGTTGCATACCCTTCGATCCTGCCTTGCTGACGCCTGAGGGCTTGGCGGCTTACGCTGCTGCGAATCCGCGGGCCGGTGGCGAAGTTCGATTGATGAGCAATGACCTGGAGACGCCGTATTCCGACCAGTTCAGTCTCGGAATGCGCAACGCGGTGACATTGTGGGGGCAGGAGTGGAACACGTCGGCCACCATTGCGCATATCCGTGGGCATGACGGTATCTACTTCCGCCTTGGCAACCGCTATGCAGACGGGCGTTACTACAACGTTCCCGGTGCGACGTGGGGCGGACAGCCTTGGGGACAGACCATTCCCGGGTACGGCTCGCTCATCCTCGGTGACAACGGTATTGAGACGCGGCTGAATTCACTGCTGTTGTCCATCGACAAGCCCTTCACCGAAGCCTCGGGCTGGGGCGTCACCTTGGCATACACTTATAGCGATGCCGAAGAGAACTTGATCGATTCTGCGCAGAATAATGGCAATTTCGTGGGTGACTATCCGGTCATTCCCGACACATTGATCACATCGACCGGCGTGCCGAAGCATAGGTTGGTGATGTCGGGCATCTTCGACCTTGGTTGGGACGTAACGCTGAGTAGCAAGCTGACTCTCGCCAGCCAGCGTCCTCGTTATGCCATCAACTGCAATGACACGACGAGCTTCGACAATTGCTTCTTCGATCCATTCGAGCCGGAAGGCACGCTGGGTTACAAGCAATTCGACCTGGCCTTGGAAAAGCGCTGGAGCACCGGCACTGACATCGGTTTCAAAGTGCGCGCGGACCTGATCAATGCATTCAATTGGCGCAACTGGAATCAGTATGCCGATTGGCGCGGTGGTCCGGGTGAAGTAGTGCCCGACAGCTTCGGCCGCCGCAACGGCAACGAGATTCTGTGGCCCACGCGCACGTTCAAGCTGTCTTTCGGCTTCGACTGGTAATACTCACCCGCCCTCAGGCGGCGCCTCGTGCGCCGTCTGATCGGCGGGTTTGTTTCATGCAGTCCTGTAAACGATTACAACGGAACGACGTTTTGAAGAAGATCACCCAAGCCTCGCGTTCGTCCTGGTTCACCGGCGTAGCGCTGACTCTGTTGATCGCGGGCTGCCAGAAGGCACCCGAGCAGGTCGCGGCGCCTGTCGCCAAGCCTGCCGCGCCTGCGGTCGCCGCCAAGCCCGAGCCACCCGCGAAGCCGGAATTGCCCCCGCTGTTCCGCGACATCGAACGCCGCACGTTCCAGTTCTTCTGGGACACCACCAACGAGGTGAACGGACTTACGCCGGACCGCTACCCGTCGCGCCCGTTCGCCAGCATCGCATCGATCGGCTACGCACTGACGGCGTACCCCATCGGCATCGAGAATGGGTGGGTCAGCCGCACCCAGGCGGTCGACCGCACGCTGACCACGCTGAAATTCCTGCGTGACGTGCCGCAAGGTCCCCAGAAGGACGGCAAGGGTGGCCACAAGGGTTTCTATTACCACTTCCTGGACATGAACACGGGTCACCGTTTCAACACCTGGGTGGAACTGTCCAGCGTCGATACGTCGCTGCTGCTGATGGGCGTACTGTTCGCGCAGTCGTATTACGATCGCGACGATGCGCGCGAGAAGGAGATCCGCGCCCTTGCCGACACGATCTACAAGCGCGTGGACTGGACCTTCCTGCAGAACAACAAGCCGCTGATCTCGATGGGCTGGTTCCCCGAGAGCGGCACCATCCCGCACGACTGGAAGGGTTATAACGAGGCCATGATGGTCTATGTGCTGGCGATGGCCTCGCCGACGCATCCGGTGGGCCCCGAGGCGTGGGAAGTGTGGACGCGCAGCTACAGCGAGTTGTGGGGCGTGTTCCAAGGCCAGGAATACCTGACGTTCGCACCGCACTTCGGTCACCAGTACAGCCACGTCTGGATCGACTTCCGCGGCATCCAGGACGCCTACATGCGCGAGCGCGGCATGGACTATTTCGAGAACAGCCGGCGCGCCACCTACGCACAGCGCGCGTATGCCATCGAAAACCCGATGAAGTGGAAGGACTACGGCGAGAACGTGTGGGGCCTGACCGCCTCCGACGGTCCGCAGCAGACCACGCAGGAGTATCGCGGCGAACAGCGCCCATTCCGCCACTACTCCGCGCGCGGCGCCGGCTTCCGCGAGAACTTCGACGACGGCACCATCGCGCCGACCGCTGCCGTGGCCTCGCTGCCATTCGCACCGGAGATCGTCATTCCGGCGACCGAGGAAATGCATCGCCGCTACGGCGACTACCTCTACTCCAGTTACGGTTTCCTGGATTCGTTCAATCCCAGCTTCGACTACGACATCCCGCTGAAGACGGGGCGCATCGTCCCGGGCAAAGGCTGGGTGGCCAGCGACTACATCGGTATCGACCAGGGTCCGATCCTGGCGATGATCGCGAACTACCGCAACGATTTCGTCTGGAGCGTGATGAAGAAGAACCCTTACATTCGTGACGGTCTGCGGAAGGCGGGGTTCGAAGGTGGCTGGCTGGACGCGAAGACGGAACAGGCGGCTGCGAATGCGCCAACGGCACCGACGGCGCCACCCGATCTGGATGCGGCGGCAGCGCGTGCACTGGGTACCGCGGAGTCGCGCGCCAACCAGGCCTCACAGCCCGAGGCGGCGCGTCCGCAGCAGCCAGAGTAAGCTGACCGCATGGATCGGCGTGCGACAGCAAGGGTCTCTCCGGCACGCATCAGGGTCTTCTCCGGTGGAAGGAGGGCCCTGGTGCGCTGCTGTTTTTTCGCGATCCTGGCGTCTGCGCTGATGATCATCGCGGGGTGCGCACGCACGCAGGACGACCGCACCACGGTGCGGTTCTGGGTGATGGGCTACGAAGGAGAGGTCGTCGCCAAACTGCTGCCCGAATTCGAGCGCCAGCACCCTGACATCCATGTCGACCTGCAGATCGTGCCCTGGCTGTCGGCGCACGAGAAACTCCTGACGGCGTTCGCTGGCGAATCGCTTCCGGACGTCAGCCCGATCGGGAATACCTGGATCCCGGAGTTCGCCGCGCTGGGCGCGCTTGAGCCGCTCGACGACGAGATCGCCGCGACCTCCGGTTTCGACCAGAAAGATTTCTTCCCCGGCGTCTGGGACACGGGCGTGATCGACGGTCGCGCCTATGCGGTGCCCTGGTATGTTGAGACGCGGCTGCCGTTCTATCGCCGCGACATGCTGGCCAAGGCCGGTGTGGAAACCCTGCCCGCAAGCTGGGACCAGTGGCGCATCGCCATGCAGCAGGTCAAGCAGGTTGCGGGGCAGGGCAACTATTCCATCCTGCTGCCCCTCAATGAATTCGAACCGCTGCTCAGCCTGGCGATCCAGCAACCCGAGCCGCTGCTGCGCGACGGTGGGCGTTACGGCAATTTCCGCAGTGAGGGGTTCCGGCAATCGCTGGGCTTCTACAAGGAGATGTTCGAACAGGGCTGGGCGCCGATCGTCACCAACAACCAGATCTCCAATGTCTGGGACGAGTTCGGCAAGGGCTTCTATTCGTTCTACATCTCGGGCCCCTGGAACATCGCCAAGTTCAAGGAGCGCCTGCCGGCCTCGCAGCAGGACGACTGGATGACGATGCCGCTGCCCGGCCCGAACGGCCCCGGTGCATCGCTGGCCAACGGCACCAGCTTCGTCGTGTTCAAGGATTCGCCGAACAAGGCAGCGGCGTGGGAGCTGATCGCGTGGTTGTCGTCGCCATCGGTGCAGGCCGAATTCCATGCGCTGACCGGTGATCTTCCGCCGCGTCGTTCGCCATGGCAGACACCGGCGCTTGCGAAGGATCCCTACGCCAGGGCATTCCGCGAGCAGCTGGAGCGTGCGGTCTCCACGCCCAAGGTGCCGGAGTGGGAGCGCATCGCCACCGAGATGCGGCTGGTCGGCGAACAGGTCGCGAACGGCCGCATGACCGTGGACCAGGCGGCGGAAGAACTGGACCGCCGTGCCGACCGCATCCTGGAGAAGCGGCGCTGGATGCTGGACCAGGCGGCGAAGCCGGGGGCTGCGCCATGAGATCGACGCACTCGCTTGCCGGCTGGCTGTTCGCCGCGCCCGCATTGATGGTCATCGTGGTCTTCTTCGGCCTGCCGGTGCTGGCTGCGCTTGCGCTCAGCGTGACCGATTTCGACATCTACGCGCTGGCCGATATCGGCAACCTGCGCTTCGTCGGCCTGGACAACTACGTCGGCCTGCTGCAGAACCCGATGTTCTGGAAGTCGCTGGGCAACACCGTCTACTTCGTGGTGGTCGGCGTCCCACTATCGGTGGCCCTGTCGCTGGGCGCAGCCCTGCTGCTGCATTCGAAGCTGGGGCGCTTAAAGGGCTTCTTCCGCACCGCGTTCTTCGCGCCGGTGGTGACCACGGTGGTCGCAGTCGCGGTGATCTGGCGCTACCTGTTCCACACCAAGTACGGGCTGGTGAACTGGGGGTTGTCGTGGATCGGCATCGATCCGATCGACTGGCTGGGCGACCCCGCGTGGGCCATGCCGACCATCATCCTGTTCGCCGTCTGGAAGAACTTCGGCTACAACATGATCATCTTCCTCGCCGGCCTGCAGAGCATCCCGGAAGACCTGTACGAAGCCGCCCGCATCGATGGCGCGTCGCGCTGGGCGCAGTTCCGCCACGTCACCCTGCCGCAACTCGGGCCGGTGCTGCTGCTGGTCGGCATCCTGACCATGGCCGGTTACTTCCAGCTGTTCGCCGAGCCCTACGTGATGACGCAGGGCGGGCCGCTGGAGAGCACCAAGAGCGTGCTGTACCTGATGTACGAAGAAGGCTTCAAATGGTGGAACCTCGGCAATGCTTCGGCCGTTGCGTTCCTGCTCTTCATCCTGATGACCGTGGTGACCAGCGGGCTGCTGTGGTTCGCCCGCAAGCGGGGCGTGCAATGAACGCCCGTATCGCCGCCATCGTCGTCAACGGGTTGCTCGTCGCCCTGGCCGTCATCAGCCTGGGACCGCTGCTGTGGATGCTGTCGGTATCCTTCATGCAGACCGGTGAGGCGGGCCACTTCCCGCCACCGCTGCTGCCGTCCGCGCCAACGCTGGACAACTACCGCGAGCTGTTCGTGCGCGCCGGCATGGGCCGCTACCTGTTGAACAGCTTCATCGTTTCCACGAGCGTCATGCTGCTGTCGCTGCTGTTCAACACCATGGCCGGCTACGCCTTCGCCAAGCTGCGCTTCAGGGGCCGCGACAGGACGTTCCGTGCATTGCTGGCGGCGCTGGTGATCCCGGCCCAGGTGGCGATGATGCCGCTGTTCCTGCTGCTCAAGCAGATGGGGCTGGTGAACACCTATGCCGGTGCCATCGTGCCCGGCATGGCGGCGATCTTCGGCATTTTCCTGGTGCGCCAGTATGCGCGTTCGATCCCGGACGAACTGCTGGAAGCCGCGCGCATCGACGGTGCAAGTGAAGCCCGCATCTTCTTCCAGATCGTGTTGCCGGGATTGAAGCCCATCCTGGTGACGCTGGCGATCTTCAGCTTTCTTGGCGCATGGAACGATTTCATGTGGCCGCTGATCGTGTTGAGCGACGACGCCCTGCAGACCTTGCCGGTCGCGCTGGCGGGCCTGTCGCGCGAGCACGTGATGGACTACGAATTGATGATGGCCGGCTCGGTCGTCACCATTCTGCCGGTGCTGTTGCTGTTCCTTGCGCTGCAGCGCTACTACATCCAGGGCCTGTTGCTGGGCAGCGTGAAGGGCTGACCCGGGAACCGGATCGTCGCGGAGCTTGAATCACCATGAACATTGAATCGTCATTCCCGCGCAGGCGGGAACACAGTGGCTTCGCTTTGTCGCCAGGCATCGAGTGCCGTCGCAACCGCGTGCGGTTGGGCTGCCTGCTTCTCGCGTTGCCTGCGCCCGCGTTCGCCGCGCAGGACGGAGTCCGCATCCTCGACGACTTCAGCGATCCCTCGGCATGGCGCGTGGTGACCTCCAACCAGGTCAGTGGCGCGCTGCGCGCGGTCGATGGCGTGGAGGGCAAGGCCCTGTGCCTGGACTACGACTTCAACGGCGTGTCGGGCCATGCCGGCATCCAGCGCGACCTGCCGTTGTCGTATCCGGCCAATTACAGGTTCGGTTTCCAGCTGCGCGGTGATTCGCCGCGCAACGATCTGCAGTTCAAGGTGGTCGACGCCAGCGGCGACAACGTCTGGTGGGTCAACCGGCCGAAGTACGAGTATCCATCCGTGTGGACGCCGGTGCGCTACAAGCAGCGCCACATCGACAAGGCGTGGGGCCCGGACCCGGACCGCGTACTGCGCCGGAGCGAGAAACTCGAGTTCACCGTCTACAACAACGCGGGCGGCAAAGGGTCCGTCTGCTTCGATCAGCTGACGTTCGAGCCGCTGCCGGTGGACGATGGCGCGCCGTTGACCGGCCAGGCAAGCGCTACCGTCGCGTTTCCCGCAGGCCCGGCGATGATGGCCATCGACGGCAAACCGGAGACGGCCTGGTCGGCCGACCTGCATGGAGACACGGATCCGCAGCTGACGCTGGACCTGGGCAGGGTGCGCGAGTTCGGTGGACTGGTACTGCGCTGGGCAGCCGGTCAGCACGCGTCGGATTACCTGGTGCAGCTGTCCGACGATGGCGCTCGCTGGCGCGACGTGCGCACCGTGGTGGGTGGCAACGGCGGCAACGATTATCTGGCGCTGCCGGAATCGGAGGCGCGCTATGTGCGTGTCAACGTCGGTGATGGCCCCGGGCGTTCGTTCGCGCTGTCGGCACTGGAAGTGAAGCCGTTGGCATTCGCCGCGCATCCGAACGATCTGATCAAGGCGATGGCGGCTGAATCGCCGAAGGGCTGGTTCCCGCGTGGCTTCAGCGGCGAACAGCCGTACTGGACAATCGTGGGGCTCGATGGTGGACGCGAGCAGGGATTGATCGGCGAGGATGGTGCCATCGAGATCGCCAAGGGCGGTATCAGCGTCGAGCCGTTCGTGCAGGTCGATGGGCGCTGGATCGGCTGGGCGGACGTGCAGCCGACGCAGTCGCTGCAGGATGGCTATCTGCCGATCCCGACGGTCACGTGGACGCATGCCGATTTCGCGCTTTCAACCACGGCTTTCGCCGCGGGCAGGCCCGGCGACTCGCGCGTCGTCGCCCGCCATCGCCTGACCAACACGGGCATTGCGTCGCGCGATTACGTGCTGGCGCTGGCTGTGCAGCCCTGGCAGGTGAATCCTCCCAGCCAGTTCCTCAACACGACGGGTGGTTTCAGCCCGATCAACGCGCTGGAGTTGCGTGATGGCGTGGCCATCGTCAACGGGCGCGACAGCGTGCGGTTCGTGCAGCCGGACGCGGTGCTGGCATCCCGGTTCGATGAAGGGCTGGTCCGCGAACGGCTTGACGTCGTCGATGCCGAGAGCGAACAGGGCAGCGCGCAGGTGACGGGCGATGCGACCGGTCTTGCCTCGGGCGCGGTGCTGTACCGGTTCACCCTGGCGCCGGGCGAAAGCCGCGACATCGACTGGGTCGCACCGCTGGAAGGTGCGCTGCCTGCGCGCATCGACGCGGCACGCGACCAGCAGGCCACCGCGGCCGTGTGGCGGGAAAAACTCGGCGAAATGAAGCTGCAGGTACCGGCGGAAGGCCAGCCGGTGGCCGACACGCTGCGTACCGCGCTGGCGCACATGCTGATCTCGCGCATCGGCCCGCGCCTGCAGCCAGGCACGCGCTCGTACTCGCGCAGCTGGATCCGCGATGGCGCGATGATTTCCGAGGGACTGCTTCGTCTCGGTCGCCCGGAGGTGGTCAAGGAATACGTCGAGTACTACGCGCCCTACCAGTTCGAGAACGGCAAGGTGCCGTGCTGTGTCGACGACCGCGGCAGTGACCCCGTGCCGGAGAACGACAGCCACGGCGAGCTGATCTTCAACATCGCCGAGTACTACCGCTACACCGGCGACAAGGCATTCCTGAAGAAGATGTGGCCGCACGTGCAGGGCGCGTTCGCCTACATGGAAGAGCTGCGCCTGAGCGAGCGCACCGAGGCCAATCGCGCCGTCAATGCGGCGTTCTACGGCATGATGCCGGCCTCGATCAGCCACGAAGGCTATTCGGCCAAGCCGATGCATTCGTACTGGGACAACTTCTGGGCACTGCGCGGCTACAAGGACGCCGTCGAGGTGGCCGACGCGCTGGGTGAAGCCGCTGCGTCGAAGCGCATGGCCGCGTCGCGCGACCAGTTCCGCGATGATCTGTACGCGTCGCTGCGCGCGGCTACGCAGCTTCATCGCATCAACTACCTGCCGGGTGCGGCCGAGATCGGCGATTTCGACCCCACCTCGACCACCATCGCGCTTGCGCCGGGCGGCGAGCAGGGCGAGCTGCCCGCCGACCTGCTGCATGGCACGTTCGAACGCTACTGGACCGAGTTCGTGCAGCGTCGCGACGGCAAGCGTGTATGGAAGGATTACACGCCGTACGAATGGCGCAACGTGGCGGCCTTCGTCCGGCTGGGTTGGCGGGAGCGGGCGTGGGAGGTGCTGGATTTCTTCTTCAAGGACCGTGCGCCGCAGCCCTGGAACCAGTGGGCGGAGGTGGTGTCGCGCACGCCGCGCACGCCGTTCTTCGTCGGCGACCTGCCGCATGCTTGGGTGGCCTCGGATTTCGTGCGTTCTGCGTTGGACATGTTTGCCTACACGCGAGAGCTGGACGACAGCCTCGTGCTGGCCGCAGGTGTTCCGGCCGCATGGCTGGACGGCGAGGGCATCGCCATCGAGGGCCTGCGTACGCCCAGCGGCGTGCTCGGCTATTCGCTGCGCAGCGGTGGCGGCGAGGTCGTGCTAGACGCGAAGGCCGGATTGAAACTGCCAACCGGTGGACTGGTGCTGCCGTGGCCGTACAAGCAGGCACCCGGCGAGACGCGCATCAACGGCAAGCCGGCGCAGTGGAAGGACGGCGAACTGCGCATCACCACGCTGCCTGCACGCGTGGTGGTCAAGACACCTTGAGCGCAGAGCGGAGCCCGCTCCGCTCTGCGCTCAAGGTGTGGTGGAGACGCCTGCTGCATGCTTGAGCCGGGCAAGCCCGGCTCCACGTCTCTCGCAGGGCGGAGTACATTGCGATGTATCGTCCGTCCTGCCGCGTCGCCGCCATGCTCGCCGACTCTACGCGCATCCCGCTCTGGCCACTGCCCCTGCTGATCACGCTGCTGTTCCTGGTCGCCGCGCATGCTGCCTACCTGCTGTCGATCCAGGGCGGCCATGTGCCTGCCTGCATGCCATACACGGAAGGTTGCGTCTCGATCAGTCGTGCGGCTCGGCACGGACTGGGCAATCACCTGTTCCGCTTGATGGTGATTCCGTGCGCGGTAATGCATGCGCTGGTGTGGTGGCTGTCGATGCGCTGGTTGCACGGCGGACGGGCGATGGTGCTGTTGGGTCTCCTGTCCGCGTTCGCACTGGCGGTCTACGCCACGTTCCTTGGGACTGAAGGCGAGACCTACCGTTTCCTGCGGCGCTATGGCGTGGTCGTCTACTTCGGATTCGGATATCTGGCGCAGCTGGCGTTGATGCGTCGCGCGTCGCGGATGCGCGCACTTTCGTCAAGGACGATCACGGCGATGTCGTGGATCTCGCTGGCAATGCTGTTGCTCGGCGTGGCGAATGTCGCGGCCGGTTTGTTCGTCGCCGATCCGGCAGCGAAGGACCGGTGGGAGAACGCCTTCGAGTGGTGGCTCGGACTGCTGATGGTGGGCTGGTACGCCGTGCTGGCCTGGGGATGGAGGCGGCAGGGCCTGTCAGCGGACCTAAAGCCCCATGCGCCGTTGTAGGAGCGACGTGAGTCGCGACCGCACGACAGCCGAGTCCGGTGGTGTCAGCACAAGCATGATGCTCCCGGCGGCAGCCCCCCGGTTGCAGCCAAGTTCACGATGCCTCATTTCCGCGGTCGCGACTCACGTCGCTCCTACACCCCCGCCAGCGGAGCTGTCAGCCGCGCACGCGCTGCACGATGCCGGCGGCCTTGGCCGAACTCTCGGTGACCTTGTCCCACTCGCCGTTGTCCAACCAACCCTTCGGGACCATCCACGAGCCGCCGATGCAGACCACGTTGGGCTGCGACAGGTAGTCGGCCGCGGTGTCTTCGGTGATGCCGCCGGTGGGGCAGATCTTCAGTTCCGACAGCGGGCCGGCGAGGCCTTTCAGCATCGCCAGACCGCCGACGGCGGTGGCGGGGAACAGCTTGCACACACGGAAGCCGCGCGCCATCAGAGACAGCAGTTCGGTCGGCGTGGCGGCACCGGGCACCACCGGGATGTCGGCGGCGGCAAGCGCTTCCGCCATGTGCGGCGGCGTGCCGGGTGTCACCAGGAAATCCGCGCCCGCCGCGATGGACTGCTCCATCTGTTCGATGGTCAGCACCGTGCCCGCGCCGATCACGATGTCCGGCAGCTCCTGCTTCAGCATCGCCAGCGCTTCCATCGCCACCGGCGTGCGCAGCGTCAGTTCGATCGCGGGCAGGCCGCCTTTCAGCAGCGCTTCGGACACCTTGCGCGCTTCATCCAGCGTGTGGACGGTGACGACCGGCAGGATGCCGGCGGCGCGGAGGAGGGATTCGGCTTTCTGCTGGCGGGCTTCGATGGTCATGTATGTCGGCTTGTTGGGTTAAGCCCCTCTCCCGTCGGGAGAGGGGTTGGGGAGAGGGCGACGAAGGTCAGGGTAGTCCACCATGACCATGACACTCGCTCCTCATCCACTCTTCGGGCACCTTCTCCCGACGGGAGAAGGAAAAGCTCACGCATCCTTGGCTTCATGCGGGGCTTCTGCCGCATGCGCGGCATCGCCCAGTTCGTACTCGGCATCGTATTCCCACGTACCGTCGTGGTAGGGCAGACCGCAGGAAATCGACATGGCGCCGCGATCTGCGGGCGTGACCACGTCGCGACTGACCGCGAACAGGTTGCGGCCCATGTCCAGCGCGGCGGGCGAGGTGTTCGGCGCGATCTCGCGCGCCGCCCATTCCGCTGCATCGACCAACGCTTCAAGCGTGCCGGCTTCGGCATCCAGGCGCACGATGTCGCCTTCGCGCAGCTTGGCCAGCGGACCACCGCGCGCGGCTTCCGGGGTCAGGTGGATCGCCGCGGGGATCTTGCCCGACGCACCCGACAGGCGGCCGTCCGTCACCAGCGCCACGCGCCGGCCCTGGTTCTGCAGCAGGCCCAGCAGCGGTGCCAGCGAATGCAGTTCCGGCATACCGTTCGCGCGCGGTCCCTGGTAGCGGACCACGGCGACGAAGTCCTGCGGCAGCACGCCGGCGGCATGCAGTTTGTTGAGTGCGCGCGGATCGTCGACGACGACGGCCGGAGCCTCGATGAAGCGATACTCCGGCTTCACGGCCGAGGTCTTGATCAGCGAACGGCCTAAATTGCCGCGCAGCAGGCGCAAGCCACCTTGTTCCTCGAATGCGCGCGAGACCGGACGAACGACGTCTTCGTCCGCGCTCTGGGCGACACCCGGCGCGTAGGCGAGCTTGCCGTCCTGCAGGCGCGGCTCATCGCAGAACGCGCGCAGGCCGCCGGGCACGATGGTGGTGATGTCGTGCATCAGGCCGGCATCGAGCAGTTCGCGGAACACGAACTGCATGCCACCGGCCGCCGCGAAGCGGTTCACATCGGCTTCGCCATTGGGATAGACACGGGCCAGCAGCGGCACGGTCTGCGCGATCAGGTCCATGTCGTCCCAGGTCAGCACGATGCCGGCCGAGCGCGCCACCGCGATCCAGTGGATCGTGTGGTTGGTGGAGCCGCCGGTCGCCATCAAGGCTGCCATCGCGTTGACGATGGCGCGCTCGTCGATCAGGCGACCGATCGGACGGTAGTCGTCGCCCAGCGCGGTGATGCGCAGCGCGCGCTCGGCGGCCGCGCGCGTCAGCACGTCGCGCAGCGGCTGGTCGGGATTGACGAACGAGGTGCCCGGCAACTGTAGGCCCATCGCCTCCAGCAGTACCTGGTTGGAATTGGCCGTGCCGTAGAACGTGCAGGTGCCGGCGGCGTGGTAGCTGGCGGCTTCGGCTTCCAGCAGTTCTTCGCGCGTGGCTTCGCCGGCGGCGTAGCGTTCGCGGACGGCGGCTTTTTCCTTGTTGGGGATGCCCGGCGACATCGGGCCGGCCGGCACGAACACCGCCGGCAGATGGCCGAACGCCAGAGCGCCCATCAGTAGGCCCGGCACGATCTTGTCGCAGACGCCCAGGTAGAGCGCGGCGTCGAACATGTCGTGGCTCAGCGA
Source organism: uncultured Pseudoxanthomonas sp. (assembly GCA_966210745.1). Taxonomy (GTDB): domain Bacteria; phylum Pseudomonadota; class Gammaproteobacteria; order Xanthomonadales; family Xanthomonadaceae; genus Pseudoxanthomonas_A. The sequence goes on along the minus strand of CBIHLJ010000004.1, from coordinate 107,440 downwards.
AATCGCCGTGGCCTGCGCGATCACATCGCGCGAGAACAGCGACAGTTCCATGCCGGGGCGACCCTGTGTCACGCCATCGCACATGGCGGGCACGCCGCCGGCGACCTGCGCGGTGGCACCGAGGTCGCGCGCCACCTTGCGGATGATCTCCGGGTAGTGCTCGAACGGCTGGTGCGCCGACAGCATGTCGTTGTAGGCGTTGATGATGCCGAGGTTCGGCGTCACGTCGGCGCGCAGCCGGCCCTTGTCGGTGGGACCGCAGGCGGCGAAGGCATGCGCAAGATTGCCGCAGCTCAGGCGGGCGCGCTGAGGGCCATCGCGGTGGGCGGCATCGATGCCGTCGAGGTAGGCGCGGCGCAGGGGTGCGCTGCGCTGGCGGATGCGTTCGGTGACTTCCTGGATACGGGGGTGCAGGCTCATGGGCGTAGGGCTAGGCTGCAGACGCGGACATTCTGCATGGCGTGGCGAGATGAGGCCGTGAGGCGCAGCCTTCCGGCATCTCCAGCGCGTGGAGGGGAAGGGCGGGGAACGACGGCGACGGCATGATGCTTTCTACCGCCTTTGACGCAGACGCGAAAGCGACCAAAGGCAGACCAGTCCCTGCATCGGAACATTGCGCGTGTTGCGTTGCAGCGCGCATCTGCGCAAAACCTCAGGTGCGCGCGGGTGTTCTGGGGCCGAACAGTTCGACCGCGTATGCCGCCGCACCCAGCAGGCCCGGTCGAGGATGCATGTTCGCGAGCGTAGGCACGCGTCCCATTGCGGGCGAGAAGCGTCCCTTGTGTTCGAAGCGCTGGCGGAAGCCGGAATGTTGCAGCGAGGTCAGCAGCTTCGGCACCAGCCCGCCGGTGAGGAACACGCCGTCCCATGCGCCCGTGGTCAGCACCAGGTCGCCGGCAATGGCGCCGAATACCGCACAGAACACATCCAATGTGCGCACGCAGCGCGGATCGCCAGCGGCGGCGCGCGCCGTGACGTCCTTCGGTTCCAGCGGGCCGCCGGGATCCTCACCCGCGATCTCGCTGAGCGCGCGGTACAGGTTCACCAGGCCTGGGCCGCAGATCAGGCGTTCGTTCGACACGCGGCCGAACTGCGCGGACAGGATGTCGAGGATGCGGATTTCTTCCGGCGTACCGGGCGGAAAACTGACGTGGCCGCCTTCGGTCTCCAGCGGATACGCGCGTCCGTCGCGGATTACCAGCGCCGCAACGCCCAGGCCCGTGCCGGGGCCGATCACCGCATACGTGCGCGGTACCGACAGCGGCGCCGGCGCCCACTGCGCGCCGCCGATGGCGACCACGTCGCGAGGCGTCAGCAGCGATACCGCCATCGCCTGCGCGGCGAAGTCGTTGACCAGCTTCAGGCCCTGGAATCCCAGCGCCTGGCGCGTGCGGTTCACCGAGATCACCCACGGATGGTTGGTGATGCGGGCTTCGTCGCCATCGACGCGCCCGGCAACGGCGAAGACGCCGTTCTGAGCCGTGGCGCCGGTTTCATCGAGGTAATGCTGCGCGGCCTCGGCGAGCGACGGGAAGTCGGCGACCACGAACTCGCGCACGCTGTCGTCCAGCAGCGGAACGGCAGCGGCCGCATCGGCAAGCGCGAACCGCGCATTGGTACCGCCGATATCGGCGAGAAGGACGCGCTCGGCGTTGCTCATGCGGCAAACATCCTGTTCGATGCGGGGTGGCTTCCAAAACGGGTCCGCTGCATTCGCCTGGTCGATCCTGTGCTGCCGGAGAAGGGCCACATCGCGTGGGCGGCGCATGATAGCGCGCACCTGCGCCGGCGGGATGTCGGCGTGCGCGTCCATGCGGCATCCGTATACGTATGCGCCATTCCGGAATAGGAGGACGTGCGGTCGGATGCGCAGGGCGACGTGACGGACATGGCGTGCGTGGGCTGTGCGACCCGCCCATGTGCACCAGCATGCGGGCGGCTTGCGTTGTGAAAACGGTTACATGGCAGAATAGCCGAACTTCCCCGCCTGCGGAACGGGAAGCCGAACGCATCGCCCGCGAGGGCATGCCTGCCATCGGGAGGGCCCGGTCGCAGCGAATACAACCCATGGGCGTCGCCCGACCGGAGCAGTGATGGCCAGTGTCCAACTCGACCGCGTGCGCAAGGTGTACGACAACGGCCAGGTGGCCGTGCACGGGGCCAGTTTCGAGATCGCCGATGGCGAGCTCATGGTGCTGGTCGGTCCGTCCGGCTGCGGCAAGTCCACGCTGCTGCGGATGATCGCCGGCCTTGAGGAGATCTCCGACGGCAACCTGCTGATCGGCGAACGGCGCGTCAACGACGTGGCGCCGAAAGACCGCGATATCGCGATGGTGTTCCAGAGCTACGCGCTGTACCCGCACATGACGGTGGCCGAGAACCTGGCCTTCGGCTTGAAGCTGCGTGGGGCGCCGCGTGCCGAGATCGATCGGCGCGTCAACGCCGCTGCCGAGACCCTGGGCATGACGCACATGCTGGGCAAGCTGCCGCGCGAAATGTCAGGCGGCCAGCGCCAGCGCGTGGCGCTCGGACGTGCGCTGGTGCGTGAACCGTCGGTGTTCCTACTGGACGAACCGCTGTCGAATCTGGACGCCAAGCTGCGCCACTCCGTGCGTACCGAGATCGGCCGCCTGCACCGCCAGCTTGGCGCGACCATGGTCTACGTGACCCACGACCAGGTGGAAGCCATGACGCTGGGCCAGCGCATCGTGGTGCTGAAGGACGGCGAGATCCAGCAGATCGACACGCCGATGGCGCTGTACGAGAAGCCGGCCAACCTGTTCGTCGCCGGTTTCCTCGGCAGTCCGGCGATGAACGTGCTGTACGGCACGCTGCACCAGGCCGACGGCCTGCATCTGGCGCTGGACGGTGGCGGCCAGATCCCGTTGGGCAATGCGGCGGTCGCGGATGCGTGGATCGGGCGGCGCATCGCCCTGGGCATCCGTCCGGAGCACCTGCAGCCCGCCGGCATCGGCAAGCTCGCGTTCGAGGCGCATGTCGACCTGATCGAGCCGGTCGGCAACGAAGTCTTCGTCAACCTGCGCTTCGTCGGTCAGCCGCTGGTGGCGCGCGTGCCGCCGCAGGTGTTGCCGGAGCCGGGGCAGGGCCTGCGCGTCACGGTCGAGAACGCGGCGCTGCACTGCTTCGATCCGGACAGCGGCCTGCGCATCGGCTGAGGCTGCCCGAGGCGGCAAAGAAAAGGGAGGCCACGGCCTCCCTTTCTTGTACCCGTAGACGGTGCAGGTCAGCCGCGACTGACCGTGCGCACTGCTTCCGCCACGTAGCCGAGGTTCTGCTGGTTCAACGCCGCCACGCAGATGCGGCCGGTGCCCACGGCATAGATGCCGAACTCGTCGCGCAGTCGATCCACCTGCGCCTTGCCCAGCCCCGAGTAGGAGAACATGCCCGCCTGCTGCTGGATGAAGGCGAACTCCGGCGCGCCGAGGGCAGCCAGCTTGTCCACCAGTCCGGCGCGCAGGGCATGGATGCGCTCGCGCATGCCGCCCAGCTCGCTTTCCCAGACCGCACGCAGTTCGCTGCTCGCCAGCACCCCGGCCACCAGCGCGGCGCCGTGCGTGGACGGGCTGGAGTAGATGGTGCGGATGATGCGCTTGACCTGCGACTGCACGGCCTTGGTCGCGTTGGCGTCCGGCCCGACCACCGACAGCGCGCCGACGCGCTCGCCGTACAGCGAGAACGACTTGGAATACGAGTTGGCGACGATGAAGCTGTCGATGCCGGCCTCGGCGACGATGCGCACGGCGGCGCCATCTTCCGTGATGCCCTTGTCGAAGCCCTGGTAGGCCATGTCGATGAAAGGGAACAGTCCGCAGTCCTTCATCAGCGCCGCAACCTGCGTCCACTGCTCGACCGTCAGGTCGGCGCCGGTGGGGTTATGGCAACACGCGTGCAGCAGCACGACGGTGCCCGGCTTCAGCTGGCCCAGGTCGGCCAGCATGCCGGCGAAGTCCAGGCCATGCGTGGCGGCATCGAAGTAGGTGTAGTCGACGATGTCGAATCCGGCTGCGCCGAACACCGCGCGGTGGTTTTCCCAGCTCGGGTTGCTGATCGCGATGGTGGCGTGCGGCAGCAGCTTCTTCAGCAGGTCCGCGCCCACGCGCAGCGCGCCGCTGCCGCCGACGGTCTGGGTGGTGGCGACGCGGCCGGCGGCCACCAGCGCCGAATCCTTGCCGAACACCAGCTCGCGGGTGGCGGCGTCGTAGGCGGCCAGGCCATCGATCGGCAGGTAGCCGCGCGGCTTGGCGGCGTCGGCCAGCGCCTGTTCCACTTGGCGGACGCAGTCGAGCAGGGGGATGCGCCCCTGTTCGTCGTAATAGATGCCGACGCCCAGGTTGACCTTCTGGGTGCGGGGATCGGCGTTGTAAGCCTCGGTCAGCCCCAGGATGGGGTCGCCGGGCACCAGTTCGACGGATGCAAAAAGAGACACGGAGTGGGGACCGTTGATGTGTGAGGGAGGGGGTGAAGCCGCCCGCGATGCTAACAGGCGCGCGCCTGATCCGTACGCCGGCAGCCCGTCTGCGTACGGCCCCCACGGGCCCGGGCATACCGTGTCACAGGCGGCTATACTCATCCGTTGGCGTGCCAGACGGCAGGCCGGATTGCCATGGAATCAATAACTTGGCAGTCGAAGCTGATCCCATTTCACACTTGCGGCAGCGCGCCGGCCAGCTCCGGTCGCGGTGCCCGGAAGACACCGCCGCATGCGCCTTTCCACCATCAAGCTGTCCGGTTTCAAGTCGTTCGTCGATCCCACCGTGCTGCACCTGCCGACCAACATGACCGGCGTGGTCGGTCCGAACGGCTGCGGCAAGTCGAACATCATCGACGCGGTGCGCTGGGTGATGGGCGAAAGTTCGGCCAGCCGCCTGCGCGGCGACTCGCTGACCGACGTGATCTTCTCCGGCTCGGCGGCGCGCAAGCCCGTCTCGCAGGCCTCGGTCGAACTGATCTTCGACAACAGCGACCACACCATCAGCGGCGAGTTCGCCGCCTTCAACGAAATCTCGGTCCGGCGCCTGGTCAGCCGCGACGGCCAGAGCAACTACTACCTCAACGGCACCAAGTGCCGCCGCCGCGACATCACCGACCTGTTCCTCGGCACAGGCCTGGGCCCGCGCAGCTACTCGATCATCGAGCAGGGCATGATCAGCCAGATCATCGAGGCACGCCCGGAAGACCTGCGCGTGTACCTGGAAGAGGCCGCCGGCATCTCCAAATACAAGGAGCGCCGCAAGGAAACCGAAACCCGCATCCGCCACACCCGCGAAAACCTCGACCGCCTCAACGACCTGCGTGAGGAAATCGGCAAGCAGCTCGAGCACCTCAAGCGCCAGGCCAAGCAGGCCGAGCAGTACAAGGCGCTGCAGGAAGAGCGCCGGGTGAAGGACGCCGAGTGGAAGGCGCTGGAGTACCGCGGCCTTGACGGCAAGCTGCAGGGCCTGCGCGAGGCGCTGTCGCAGGAAGAAACCAGGCTGCAGCAGCTGATCGCCGAACAGCGCGAAGCCGAGCGCCTGCTCGAAACCGACCGCGTGCGTCGCGAGGAAGCCGCCGACGCGCTCAACAAGGCGCAGGGCGAGGTCTACCAGGTCGGCAGCACGCTGGCCCGCATCGAGCAGCAGATCCAGCACCAGCGCGAACTCGGCGACCGCCTGAAGAGGGCCCGCGACGAAGCCCATAACGCGCTGCAGGAACTCGGCCAGCACATCAGCGGCGACGAGACGCGACTCAACGTGTTGCGCGAATCGGTCGCCGATGCCGAACCGCAGCTGGAGCAACTGCGCGAGGAGGACGTGTTCCGCCAGGACGCGCTGCGCGAAGCCGAGACGCGGCTGTCCGACTGGCAGCAGCGCTGGGAAACCCACAGCCGTGAATCGGCGGAAGCTTCGCGTGCCGGTGATGTGGAACGCACCCGCGTCGACTACCTCGACCGCCAGTCGCTGGAGGCCGAACGCCGTCGTGAGGCGTTGGCCAACGAACGCCTCGGGCTGGACCTGGACGCACTGGCGTCCGCCTTCGAACAACTGCAGCTGCAGCACGATACCCAGAAGGAATCACTGGACACGCTGACCGAGCAAGTCGAGGCGCGCAAGCAGGGCGCCGCCGACGTGCAGGAGCAGCAGCGTGGCACGCAGACCGAGCTGTCCGACGTGCGCAAGCGCGCGCAGGAAGCGCGCGGTCGCCTGTCCTCGCTCGAGACGCTGCAGCACGCCGCGTTGGGCCAGGAGCAGGGCGCCGCGATGAGCTGGTTGAAGGCGCGCGGCCTGGACAATGCTTCGCGCGTCGGCGAGAAGCTGACCGTTGAGCCGGGCTGGGAGAACGCCGTCGAAGGCGCGCTCGGCCAGCTGATCGAAGGTGTGCTGGTGGATGCGCCCGAAGCCTTGGTCGATGCACTGGGCGAACTCGGTGACGGCCGCATCGCACTGGTGTCGGACGACCGCAGCGATGTCGCGTTCGCACCGACCTCGCTGGCCGCGAAGGTGCAGGGGCCGGCGGCGATCCGTCGCCTGCTGGCCCGCCTGCACGTGGCCGAGGACCTGTCCGAAGCCCGCCGGCTGCAATCGCAGCTGGGCGACGGCGATTCCGTCATCACCCGCTCCGGCGAGCGCCTGGGCGCAGGCTGGGTGCGCGTGCTGCGTTCCGGCGCCGCCAAGCAAGGCGCGCTGCTGCGCGAGCGCGAGATCCAGTCGTTGCGCGGCGAAATCGAAACGCTGCAGGCGCGCGAAGGCGAGCTGGAAGAACGCCTGGCCAGTCTGCGCGACCAGTTACTGGCCGCCGAGCAACAGCGTGAAGATGCGCAGCGCACGCTCTACATGGCCCATCGCGGCGTGTCGGAACTGGCCGGCCAGCTGCAGAGCCAGCAGGGCAAGGTGGACGCCACGCGGACGCGCCTTGAGCGCATCGATGGTGAGATCGCGCAACTGGTAGAAACACTGGATACCAGCCGCGAACAGGCACGCGAAGCCCGCGCCAAGCTCGAGGATGCGGTTACCCGCATGGGCGACCTGGAGTCGGCCCGGCAGGCACTGGAAGGCGAACGCCGCCAGCTGGTCGACGCCCGCGACCAGGCCCGCGAAGCTGCCCGCAGTTCACGCGACACCGTGCACGCGCTGGCACTGACGCTGGAATCGCAGCGCGCCCAGATCGTCTCGCTGAGCCAGGCGCTCGACCGCATGGGCGGGCAGCGCGGGCAGTTGGACTCACGCCTGGAAGAACTCACCCTGCAGCTGAGCGAAGGCGATTCACCGGTACAGGAGCTGGATGCCCAGCGCCAGGCTGCCCTCGAACACCGCGTCACCGCCGACCGCCAGCTGGCCGAAGCGCGCTCGCTGCTGGAAGGCATCGACAACGAGCTGCGCAAGTACGAGCAGACCCGCCAGCAACGCGACGAACAGGCGCTGGCCCAACGCGAGCGCATCTCGCAGCGCAAGCTCGACCAGCAGGCACTCGCGCTGAAGGCCGAGCAGCTGTCCGAGGCCGTCGTCGCCGGCGGCTTCGTGCTGGACGACGTCATCAACACGCTGCCCGAGGTCGCCGACATCCGCGAGTGGGAGCAGGCCGTCACCCAGATCGATGGCCGCATGCGCCGGCTGGAGCCGGTCAACCTGGCCGCCATCCACGAGTACGGCGAAGCCAGCCAGCGTTCGGAGTATCTGGACGCGCAGAACGTCGACCTGACTACTGCGCTGGAAACGCTGGAAGAAGCCATCCGCAAGATCGACCGCGAGACCCGCGGCCGCTTCAAGGACACCTTCGACCGCGTCAACGCCGGCGTGCAGCAGCTCTATCCGCGCCTGTTCGGCGGCGGCCACGCCTACCTGGAACTGACCGGCGAAGACCTGCTCGACACCGGCGTGGCCATCATGGCGCGTCCGCCCGGCAAGCGCGTGTCCAATATCTCGCTGCTGTCCGGTGGAGAGAAGGCGATGACCGCCGTGGCGCTGGTGTTCGCCATCTTCCAGCTCAATCCCGCGCCGTTCTGCCTGCTGGACGAAGTCGATGCGCCGCTCGACGAGGCCAACGTGGGCCGCTTCACCAACATGGTGAAGGAGATGAGCGAGAAGGTGCAGTTCCTGTTCGTGTCGCACAACAAGGCCACGATGGAAGCCGCACACCAGCTCAGTGGCGTTACCATGCGGGAACCCGGTGTCAGCCGGCTGGTGTCGGTGGACCTGGAAGAGGCCGCCCGCCTGGCCGGCGCCGCCTGACCCTTCATCCATTCCACCTTGCCGGAGAATCCCCTGTGTCCGACATGGCCATGCTTCGTATCGGAATCATCGTCGCCGGCATCCTGTTGCTGGTCGCGATCTTCCTGTTCGGTCGTCCCAAGAAACCCAGCCAGGGCCGCCGGCTGGAACCCGCCGAGCGCGACACGGCGCGCGTCGAGCCCAGCCTTGCGGGCGACGACACCAGTGAGCAGTTGCAGGACTACAGCGACGACCGTGTCAGCCAGCCCGAGCTGGGCCTGCCCGGCGGCACGCCGGTGGCAGGCGTCGAAAGCGACCTGGGCAAGCGGCCCAGCCAGGATTTCGACAAGATCGTCTCGCTGTATGTCGCGGCCAAGGCCGGGCAGGTGCTGCGCGGCGAGGACATCGTGGTCGCCGCCGAGAAGACGGGCCTGACCTTCGGCCACATGAATGTCTTCCACCGGTTGGTGGAAGGGCATCCGGAACGCGGCCCGGTCTTCAGCATGGCCAACATCATGCAGCCCGGCAGCTTCGACATGGCCAACATCCGCACGCTGGAAACCCCGGCCATCGCGTTCTTCCTCACGCTGCCCGCACCGATGACGGCGCTGGAAGCCTGGGAGAAGCTGCTCCCCAACGTCGAACGCATGGCCGAACTGCTCGGCGGCGTGGTCCTCGACGACAGCCGCAACACCCTCGGCCGCCAGCGCATCCAGCACATCCGTGAAGAACTGCGCGCGTATGACCGCCAGCATGAGGCGCCGCCGCTGACGAAGGCGCCGCGGTGGTGAGTGTGAAGACCGTGCGGTGTGTTCACTAACGCCGCATGCAGCTGGTCGCCATCATCGAGGCGTCCTGGGGTTGGGCAGGTTTGAAGCCTCTGCTCGTTGTTGGGGACAACGCGTTCGGAAACCTGATCGTCAAGGACGTTGAGGAACGCTACTGGCGACTCTGTCCCGAAGACTTGTACTGCAAGGTGATTGCTGCTTCCAGGGCTGAGCTCGATACGCTCTCCAGCGATCAGGACTTCCTGCACGATTGGAACATGACCGAACTGACACGGCAGGCAAAAGAACGATTGGGTCCGCTCCGTCCAGGGTTCAAGTACTGCCTGAAGATCCCCGGTGCGTTGGGTGGCGAGTACGGTGGAGACAATCTCGCCACCATGTCGCTTGAAGAACTCGTTTCTACATACGGTTCTATGGCCAAGCAGATCGATCAACTACCCGACGGCGCACGGGTCAGTTTGGTAGTGAAGTAGCGCACAGGTTGGGGTGAGCGAAGCGAAGCCCAACATTGCCGGAGCCGCTTCCGTTTCTGCATAGGATAAAGATCGCGTGTTGGGGTCCGCTTCGCTCACCCCAATCTATGGCGACCCCATTTGGGTCAGGTCAGTGGAGGTTTTTCGATGTCGCACCGCATCTTCACCACGTCCTTCGCCAGCGTGTATCCGCTCTACGTGCAGAAGGCCGAGCGCAAGGGGCGCACGAAGACCGAGGTCGACGAGGTCATCCGCTGGCTGACCGGCTACGACGCGGCCGGGCTGCAGCGGCAGATCAGCGACAAGGTCGATCTCGACACGTTCTTCGCTCAGGCGCCGGCGCTCCATCCCAACGCCTCGTTGATCACCGGCGTGGTCTGCGGCGTGCGCGTGGAAGACGTCGAAGACCCGCTGATGCAGAAGATCCGCTACCTCGACAAGCTGGTCGACGAACTGGCGAAAGAGAAAGCCATGGAGAAGATCCTGCGGTGAGCGGATCCGGAGTCCATGCGTAGGCTTCCCTGCACGCCGGACACGGCGATGATCCGGATGGCAAGCCATGATCGTTGCCTTACCATCTCCTCCCATGGACAGAGACCTCCACACGCCCGCTGCAGCAGGCATCATCCGCCGAGGCGACATTTTCTGGGTGACTGCCGATGAATCCCGTGGCTCGGTCCCCGGCGTGCCACACCCGCATCTCGTCGTGCAGGACGACGTGTTCAACCAATCCCGGATCGGTACGGTTGTGGTCTGCGCCCTCAGCTCCAACCTCAATCGCGTTTCGGAACCCGGCGTGGTGCTGCTGGATGCCGGCGAAGGCGGGCTCGCCAAGCAGAGCGTGGTGATCGCGTCGCAGATATCCTCCCTCTATAGGCACCGCCTGCAGGACCACATCGGTCGCCTGAGCGACGCGCGTGTCGACCAGGTAATTGCCGCGCTCCGGTTCCTGCAGGCGTCCTATCACCGCTGACCACCATGCCCCGCCACGTCCTCTTCATCTGCACCCAGAACCGCCTGCGTAGCCCCACGGCGGAGCAGGTGTTCGCCGACTGGCCGGGAATCGAGACGGCCTCCGCGGGACTGGGTCATGAAGCCGAGGTGCCGGTGTCGCCCGAGCTGCTGGCGTGGGCGGACCTGGTCTTCGTGATGGAGAAGGTCCACCGGGCCCGCCTGTCAGCGAAGTTCGCCCGCCACCTCGGCGGCAAGCGCGTGGTCTGCCTGGACATTCCAGACAACTACGCCTTCATGGATCCGGCACTCATCCAACGGTTGAAGGAGAAGGTGGTGCGGTTCCTACCCACCGGAGCGGCGTACCTGGGTTGAGCTTCCCCGTGTTGCGCGTGTGCAGTACCTTGCGCTGGTCGCCCCTTGCAGGATCTGCCATGCCACTGCCCGTCAAGATCGGCTTGTTGCTCGCCTTGTGTGGCGCATTGTGGCTTTTCATCCGATGGCGTTCGCCGCGTCCCGAGTTCCCGCCGTTGCAGACGGACCCGGACGATCCTTTGCTGCTGGCGGCGATGGAGCGCGCCACCGCTACCCTGGATGCATTCCGCACGCACCTGGCAGGGCCGCGCGAGAGCGCACTGGTCAAGCTGCGCTTCGTCAGCAGTTCCGGGCAGGTGGAACACCTGTGGGCCGAGGTCGTCGAAGTGCTCGGGCCAGGCGAACTGGGCGTGCGCCTGGTCACGCCGCCCGTGACCCACAACGGCACGCTGGACCGCCTGCATCGCTGCGCCTTCGAGGACATCGAGGACTGGCAGGTGCGCGACAGCGCTGGAAAGATCCATGGCGGGTTCACCCAGCGTGCGATGTTCGCCATTGCGCGACGCGACGGCATCGCGTTGCCCGAGCAGCTCAGGGCGCATGAAGCCGAGTACGCCGACACCTGATCACGCGGCCCGACATGCGCGCAGCGCGTAGGATGGGTTGAGCGAAGCGATACCCATCGCTCCTCTGAAAAAGCGTGATGGGTAGACCGGCTTCGCCGTTGAAAGCCGCCGATGGCTCAACCCATCCTGCGGTTGCTTTCTGATGCTCTGGTCCGGCCGCGCGTGTAGGGGTTCGCGTTGCTCACCCCGACCCCTCCAAACCCCATGGGATGCCCGATGAGCCGCCCCCTGCAGACCCACACCGGCCGCTGCCACTGCGGTGCCGTGCGCTTCGAGATCGACACTGACTTCCCCGAGCTGACGCAGTGCGATTGTTCGATCTGCCGCAAGAAGAACGCGCTGATGGTGAGGGTGCACGAGAGCGCCTTCCGCCTGCTGGCCGGGACGGAGGCGCTGGCCGAATACCGGTTCCACACCCACACCGCGCGCCACCACTTCTGCAAGGTGTGCGGCATCTATCCGTTCCACCGCAAGCGCGTCACCCCGGATTACTACGGCGTCAACGTGTTCTGCTTGGAAGGCTTCGATCCGGCGGGCATCCCGGTGCGGATGACGGTCGGGGCGGGCATGCCGTGAACCAGCTCCACTAGACTGCGCCCATGTGCCGATTCGTCACCGCCACGCTGCCTGCCAACGCGCCGCTTGCGGCGCTAGATACGCTTGCGCGTGCGCACGGCAGACAGCTCCGCCCGCTCCCAAGCCCGTCGGTGCAGGGACAACTGGCGCCCAGCGAGGCGTACTTTCTGACCACGCCCGGTCATTGCGACTGCGACGCGCCGTTGGGATGGGCGCGCAGGTCGCGCACGACCGACTGGGACGAAAAAGCGAGGAAGCTGACGCGCAAGGGGTGGAGCGCTGCCAAGGCGGCGCGGGCGCTGGCTCAGAAGCGCGAACAGGCGGACGTTGACGCGCGGGCCGAGGCGCGCCGCATCGACGCCGAGATGACGAAATGGGTTGCCTTCATCGACGCAATGCTGGGCTCCGGGCAGGTGCGAGCGCTAGGCCTGCTGCTTCACCATTACAGCGGTCCGCTGGATGAGGACATCCGCATACGCGAGCGCCGTCCCGTGAGTGTGGGCGCTGCGCTGCCTGAGATCCTCCGCAACCTGGACGAGGATGTGCTGTACCTGTTCCACGCATGAAGCAGGATCCGGTGGGCGTCGAGTCTCACATTCCTGCCGCCAGATCGGGCTCGGAGTCCCATCGATGGCCCTCCGAGCGTTGCGTGCAAGGCTCGGATTCCCAACGGTGGGGCACGAAAGGCCATCGGATGGCTTTCGGAGAGCCATCGATCGCACTCAAAGACCCATCGATCGCTTTCTGAAACCCACCGTCGGAGCTCCCGAGCCCCAGCGATCACATTCCGGGAGCCATCGATGGCTTTCCGGATCCCATCGATCGCTTCCTGACACCCATCGATGGCACGCCGAAAGCCATCGATGGGGCTGCATTGCCTTGCGCTCGGGATTCCCGGCTCCGCCTGTGGCACTGCGAGCCTTGCACATCGGGCTCGGAACGCCATCGACGGCCGCACGCAAGCCATACGCCGGAGGTCAACCGCCGCCCTCAAGCGGGCGACGCTGCACCTCCTCTCACGCTCACCGGCCTTAGAATTCCCCCATGACGCCGACGCCTACTGCCCGTATCGCCGACCTCCGCCGCCAGTTGGAGGACGCCAACCACCGCTACCACGTGCTCGACGAGCCCAGCATCCCGGACGCCGAGTACGACCGCCTGCTGCGCGAACTGGATGAACTGGAAGCGGCGCATCCGGACCTGGTCACCGCCGATTCGCCCACCCAGCGCGTCGGCAACGCGCCGGCCGGCAAGTTCGCCGAGGTGCGCCACGCCATCCCCATGCTGTCGCTGGGCAATGCCTTCAGCGACGAGGAAGTGCAGGACTTCGTCCGCCGCATCGCCGACAAGCTGAAGCGGCCCACGCTGCTGTTCTCCGCCGAGCCCAAGCTGGACGGGCTGGCCATCAGCCTGCGCTACGAAGGCGGTGCGTTCGTGCAGGGCGCCACGCGCGGGGACGGCGCCACCGGCGAGGACGTCACCCTCAACCTGCGCACGGTCAAGGCCATTCCGTTGAAGCTGCGCGGCAAAGGCTGGCCTGACGTGCTGGAAGTGCGGGGCGAGGTGTACATGCCGCGCGCGGATTTCGAAAAGTACAACGAACATGCCCGCCTGCATGGCGGCAAGGTGCTGGCCAATCCGCGCAACGGCGCCGCCGGTTCGCTGCGCCAGCTGGACCCGCGCATCACCGCGCAGCGGCCGCTGGCGTTCTTCGCCTACGGCATCGGCCTGGTGGAGGGCGGCGAACTGCCGGACTCGCATTCGGCCGCGCTGAAGCAGCTGCGCGCGTGGGGCTTCCCGGTCAGCAGCCTCAGCGAGACCGTGGAAGGCGCCGACGGACTGCTGGACTACTACCGCCGCATCGGCGAACGCCGCGACGCCTTGCCGTTCGACATCGACGGCGTGGTCTACAAACTGGACGACGGGGAAGGGCAGCGCGCGATGGGGTTCGTCTCGCGCGCGCCGCGCTGGGCCATCGCGCACAAGTTCCCGGCGCAGGAACAGATGACGGTGCTCGATTCCATCGAGGTCAACGTCGGCCGGACGGGCGCGGTGACGCCGTGGGCGCTGATGCAGCCGGTGCACGTGGGCGGCGTGACGGTGACGCGCGCCACGCTACACAACGCCGACCAGGTGGCGCGCCTGGATGTACGCAATGGCGACACGGTGATCATCCGCCGCGCCGGCGATGTCATCCCCGAAGTGGTGGGCGTGGTGCTGGAACGCCGTCCCGCCAGCACGCAACCGTGGCAGATGCCGACGGCGTGCCCGGTCTGCGGCTCGGAGATCGTGCGCGAGGAAGGCGCGGCGGTGTGGCGCTGCAGCGGCGAGCTGACCTGCCCGGCGCAGCGCAAGGAGACGATCATCCATTTCGCCTCGCGCCGCGCGATGGATATCGAGGGGCTGGGCGAGCGCTTTGTCGAGGACCTCAGCGACCTGGACTTCGTGCAGAACGTCGCCGACCTCTACAAGCTGACCGTGGACGATCTGCTGGAGATGAAGCGGCGCGTGGATGCACGCGATGGCACCACGCCCGAGACGGTGAAGTCCGGCAAGGTCGCGACCAAGTGGGCCGAAAACCTGATCGAGGCCATCGACCGCAGCCGGCACACCACGCTGGAACGCTTCCTGTTCGGACTGGGCATCCAGCACGTGGGCGAGAGCACGGCCAAGGCGCTGGCGCAGTGGTTCGGCGACCTGCAGCTGATCCGCCGCCTGCCATGGCCGCTGTTCAAGCAGGTGCCGGACATCGGCGGCGAAGTGGCGCGCTCGCTGGGCCACTTCCTCGACCAGCCGGGCAACCAGCAGGCCATCGACGACCTGCTGGCGCGCGGCGTGGTGATCGGCGACACGCATGCGCCCTCGGGCAAGCTGCGCGCCGGCCTGGACCTGGCCACGCTGCTGGTTGACCTGGAGATCCCCAAGGTCACCCGCGTGCGTGCCGAACAGCTGGCTTCGGCGTTCCCGTCGGTGCAGGCGCTGCTGGACGCGCCGGTGCACAACTTCGTCACCGCCGGCCTGCCGAGCGATTCGGCCAACGCCTTTGCCACGTGGTTGGAGGACGACGCGAATGCGCAGTTGCTGACACGGAGCGGTGCAGCGTTGGAGACGTTGCTGTCGATCACGCCCGACGATGTGGCCGCCGTCGCTGGCCCGCTCGACGGCAAGACGGTCGTGCTCACCGGTGGTCTGGCCGCGATGAGCCGCGACGAAGCCGGCGAGAAGCTCGAAGCGCTGGGCGCCAAAGTGGCCGGCAGCGTGTCGAAGAAGACGCACCTGGTGGTGGCTGGCGAAGCCGCTGGGTCCAAGCTGGCCAAGGCGCAGGAGCTGGGCATCGAGGTGTGGGATGAAGCGCAGTTGCTGGCGTTCCTGGAGCAGCATGCATGAGGCGAAGCGTGCTTTTCTGTAGGAGCGACGTAAGTCGCGACCGCACGTCAACAGCGCCATGGACCTTCAACAGAAGCGCGGTGAACACGCTGCACGGGAGGCGAGATCTTCCGGTCGGGACTCACGTCGCTCCTACAAGGTGCATGCGATGAACTGGCAGCCTTCCGCGTCGATGGACGCGCTCAGCCTGCGCGCCTCGCTCAACCGGCTGGTCCGCGAGTTCTTCCACGACAGGCACGTGCTGGAGGTGGAGACGCCGATGATGTCGCGGGCCGGCAACACCGATCCGAACATCGCCTCGTTCGCGCTGGAATTCTCGGGCCGCACCGAGGGCGCGTCGCGTACGCGCTGGCTGCGCACCTCGCCGGAATCCCCGCTGAAGCGGTTGCTGGCGGCCGGTGTGGGCGACTGCTACGAGCTGGGCCGCGTGTTCCGCGACGGCGAGGCGGGCGGTCGGCACAACCCGGAATTCACCATGCTGGAGTGGTATCGCGTGGGCTGGACGCTGGCGCCGCTGATGGATGAAACCGTGGCGCTGGTGCAGTCGGCGCTCGCGCTGGTCGGTCGCACGGCCACCGCGTCTCGGATCAGCTTCCGCGATCTGTACCTGCAACGGTTGGGTCTCGACCCGATGACCGCCGACCTGGACACGGTGCGCAACGCAGCCAGCGGCATCGCCATCGACGGCGAGGGCCTGACGCACGACGACTGGCTGGACCTGCTGATGACGCACCGGATCCAACCCGACTTCCCCCGCGACCAGATATTGGCGGTGTATGACTACCCGGCTTCGCAGTGCGCGCTGGCGCGCATCCGCCAGGACGCCGTGCCGGTGGCCGAGCGTTTCGAGCTTTACCTGGGGCCGCTGGAACTGGCCAACGGCTACCACGAGCTGGCCGATGGTGCCGAACAGGGCGAACGCTTCCAGCGTGACGTAGCCACGCGTTTGGCGCGCGGCGAGCCGTCGCCGGCGATCGACATGCACCTGTTGGCGGCGTTGTCCCATGGCTTTCCCGATTGCTCGGGCGTGGCACTGGGCGTGGACCGCTTGTTGATGGCCATGCAGGACACCCCGCGCATCGCCGATGTGCTGGCGTTCGATTTCGCGCGCGCCTGAAAGCCAGCCAAACACGTCATGAGCGGATCGATTCCTGCAAACGGTTTCGTGGGTTCACGTTCATGATGGCTGCGTAGATTTCAGGACAACACACACGAGGATGCATGCCATGGACCGTCGACTTCTTGCTTCGCTGACGCTGGGCGCGGCCGCGCTGCTCGGCACCGCCGCTGCCCACGCCGCGCCGCAGTACGGCAGTGATGGCTACGGCCGCAACGGGCAGGTGATCCGTTGCGAATCCAACGATGGCCGTTATCGCGAATGCCGCATGGACACGCGCGGCCGCGTGCAGGTGGTGAGGCAGTTGTCGAAGACGCGCTGCGAGGAAGGCAGCACCTGGGGCCAGACCCGCGATGGCGTATGGGTGAATCGCGGTTGCCGTGCGGAGTTCGCCAGCGGTCGTGGCGGATGGAACGGCGGCAACAATGGGCAGCGCATCCGCTGTGAATCGGACAATGGCCGCACGCGCACCTGCGCGATCTCCACGCGTGGCGATGTGCGTCTGGTGCGCCAGCTCTCCAGTGCGCGCTGCGTCGAAGGGCGGACCTGGGGCCAGGACCGTAACGGGATATGGGTGTCGCAAGGGTGCCGTGCGGAGTTCGAGGTCCAGGGGCGCGGCAACGGCTGGAGCGGTGGCGGCTGGAACAACGGAGGGGGCTACGGCCAGGTATTCCGTTGCGAGTCCGACCGCGACCGCACCCGTGTATGCGACGTGGACGGCCGGGGCGGTGTGCAACTGGTACGCCAGCTGTCCAGCGCGCCCTGCATCGAAGGCCGTACCTGGGGCCGTGATGGCCGCGGGGTGTGGGTCACGGCAGGCTGCCGGGCGGAGTTCCGCAGCCGCTGATATCGCGGCAGGAAGGGGCTTTCACGGCGGATCGTTACAATGGCGGCATGACCAATGCCATCGACTACGCCCGTTACGACCACGTCCGCCCGATCCGCTGGACCGGCAGCGCCCTGGAGCTGCTGGACCAGCGCAGGTTGCCCTTCGTGGTGGAGTACCTGAGCTGCGCCACCAGCGACGAAGTGGCCGCCGCCATCCATGCACTGGCGGTACGCGGTGCACCCGCCATCGGCATTGCCGCGGCATGGGGCGTGGTACTGGCATCGCGCGAGGTGATGGCGACCACGCCTGCGGAAGCGTTGGAGAAGCTGGAGCCCGCGCTGCAGCGGCTGAATGACGCACGCCCCACGGCAGTGAACCTGGCATGGGCGCTGGCGCGTATGCGCGCCGCGCTGAAGACGGCGGGCAACGAATGGCGCGGGGTACTGGAGCTGGAGGCGCTGGCCATCGCAGAGGAAGACCTGGCTGCCAACCGCCACATGGGCGAGCTGGGTGCCGCGCTGATTCCCGCAGGCAGTGGCGTGTTGACCCATTGCAACACCGGCTCGCTGGCCACGGCTGGCTTCGGCACGGCACTGGGCGTGATCCGCGCCGGCGTGGCGCAGGGGCGCATCGGCAAGGTCTACGCGGGCGAGACGCGGCCCTGGCAGCAGGGCGCGCGCCTGACCGCATGGGAACTGCTGCAGGACGGCATCCAGGCAACGCTGATCGCCGACTCCGCCGCCGCCCACCTGATGAAGACCGGCGCGGTGCAATGGGTCGTCGTGGGGGCGGACCGCATCTGCGCCAATGGCGACACGGCCAACAAGATCGGCACTTACCAGCTGGCCATCGCGGCGCGCCACCATGGTGTGGGCTTCATGGTGGTGGCGCCATCGTCCACCGTAGACATGGCCACGCCGAGCGGTGACGCGATCCATATCGAGGAGCGCGATCCGGCCGAACTGCTGGGCATTGGCGGCACGCGCACGGTGGCCGAGGGGGTGCCGGCGTGGAATCCCGTCTTCGACGTGACCCCGGCAACGCTGATCGATGCCATCGTCACCGAGAAGGGCGTGATCGAGCGGCCGGATGAAACACGCATGCGGGATGCGTTCGGCGGATGAAGCGGGTCAGGCGCCTGCGCCTGCGGGCGGAAAGCGCCCGCGTGCGTCAGTCCCGCGGGCATGCCGGCGGCAGCAGGACGCGTACCACGTGACACGTTGCTGGCGAAGGGCACATTCTGAACGGGTAGTGGCACGGGAGTTGCATCGTGAAGGCAGTCCCGTCCAGGAACCGCGCATGCGCGCCAGACTCCTCCATGCTCCGATCGCCGCCCCGGGTCTGCTGCATAGCCTGCGCGGACTGCTGTCGCGCAATTCCACCCGCGCGCTGAGCGCCGAGGAGCGGGAAGATCTCGCGCTGGCGCAACTGCGGGCCACCCGGCCCATTGTCAGCGGCGTGCTGTTGTGCGGCGCCGTGCTGCTGGCGATCACCGCCCTGTTCGACATGGCGGGCGTCACGCCATCGATCGGGTACCCCGTGTGGTCGCAGCTGCTGGCGTCCGCCTTGGTGGCGGGTTGCGCGGCAGGTGTGTCGCGGATGGTGAACTGGCAGCATCGCCTGGTACTGATGCTGCTGGCTACGCTGCTGACCGGCATCTTCATGAGCATGCCGTTGCCCGGAGCGACAGGCCAGCTGGCGCTGCGAACGGGCCTGTTCCAACTGCTGCCGCTGGCGCTGATGGCGCTGATGGTGCGTCCGGTATCGTTGCTGGCGCTTGCCCTGCTGATCGTGGTGATGGCACTGCTGCGCATCGCCCTGTACGGGGCGCCGGGTACGGGCAGCGCGCTGTACTGGTTGTATACGCTGACCACGATCGGCTTCGGCATGGTGCTGGCGGGTTATCGGACGGACTTCGCGGTATCGGCCTGGAAGATGCGTCGCCGGTTGGTGCAGCAGGCGCATACCGATGAACTTACCGGGCTGCTCAATCGCAACGGTTGGAACGAGCACGCCGTGTCGGCGCATGCGCGTGCGGTGGCGGCAGGTGTCCCGGTGGTGGTCGCGGTACTGGATATCGATTATTTCAAGCGCATCAACGACCACCACGGCCACGACGGTGGCGATCTGGTGCTGCAGCGGCTGGGCGACATCATGCGTGCACGCGTCGGTGCCAACGGATGTGCGGCACGCATTGGTGGCGAGGAGTTCGCGGTGTTGCTGGAAGGTGAAGACGCGCGGGCGGCGCGGGCGTTCGCCGAACGGGTGCGAAGCGAATTCGGCAAGGAGCAGGGCGGTGTCGTCGCCACGCTGTCCGCCGGCATCGCTGAACATCGGTCGGGCGAATCCTTGCGTGACCAGATGCGTCGCGCGGACCAGGCACTGTATGACGCCAAGCGCGAAGGGCGTGACCGCGTGCGCGTGGCGGCTGTTTCCTGAACGTCTTGATGTGATTCCAAATGTGACATCCCTGCGATAGCATCCTTGGATAACCGCGTGGCCGCGCGACATGCGCGGCTCCGCTGCCGTCCACAGATGCCGGGGGATCATGAACGACGACGACAGCGCCCGGCGAAGTTGGGGCACATGGCGACTGCCGCTGCTGGGGCTGGCCGTCCTGCTGATCGTGGTTGGCCCCGTGCTGCTGCTGCAGCGACTGTCACGGGCGAATCTTGATGCCGCCGATGCCGTGGCGCACACCCACCAGGTGGAAGCGGCCGTGATGGCGATGGTCGTCGAGGTTCGCGAGATCGAATCCTCCGGCATGATGATCGCGCTTGGCGCGGACCATCCGCTTGCCCGCGATCGCCTGGCCTCCGGCAGGAAGACGCTGCCCGAACGGTTCGCGATGCTGACCGAACTCACGGCCGACAATCCCGTGCAGCTCGTGCTCATCGGCCGCCTGCGCGAACTGGTCGAGGCGCGCATGGAGGTCATCGATCAACTCATGCAGGCCCCCGAAGCGTACCGGGGCTCCGTGGTGGCGCCTTTGGCGACGCGCTTCCCCATCCGTGGCCTGTTGACGCAGATCCTGGACAACGAACGGCAGCTGCTGGCCCAGCGCAACTACGATGCGCAACGCCAGCGCCAGCGCACGGAATGGTTGGCCCTCGTGGCCATGGGCGCGCAGTTGCTGTTGCTTGGCCTGGTGTTGCTGTCGCTGGGTCGCCAGGTCGCGCGCCGGCTGAATGCGGAGAAGCGGATCGCACAGGCCAGCGAGCGTGCGCTGGTCATGCTGGACACGGTGCGGGAACCCATCGTGCTGCTGGACGGCGACCAGCACATCAAGATGCACAACATCGCCTTCGGCGAGCTCTACGGCATGGGCAAGGGCGCAAAGGCGGGCAGTCTGGACGAGCTGGGCACCGCCTGGCAGGACAAGGTGATGCGGCAGCGCCTGGATGACGTGCTTGCACGAGGACGCGAGCTGTGGGATTACGAACTGCAGCAGGACACCGTCGATGGCGTGCGCCGTACCGTGCTGCTCAATGCGCGCCGTATGCCGCTGCCGGGCGAGGACGAGCATGCCGTGCTGATGACGGTCAGCGACATCTCACTGCAGAAGACCGCGCAGCAGGAGATCGCTGCGCTGAACCGCCAGTTGGAAGGCAAGGTCGAGCAGGTGTCGGAAGTGAATCGCGAGCTGGAGGCCTTCAGTTATTCGGTATCGCACGATCTGCGTGCGCCGCTGCGGCATGTGGCCGGTTTCTCGGACAAGCTGGGCCGCCACCTGGGTGAGGACATCGACGACAAGAGCCGTCATTACCTGGACGTGATCGGCAATTCCGCGCGCCGCATGTCGCAGCTGATCGATGACCTGCTGGTGTACTCGCGCCTGGGACGGAGCGCGCTGCGGCTTCAGGCGGTGGACATGCAGTCGCTGGTCGCCGAGGCGCGTGCCATGCTGGATGCCAACGAGGCCAACGAAGGCCGCGCCGACCGCGTTGAATGGCGTATTGCGCCGCAGCCCATCGTGCTGGCCGACGAGAACATGATGCGGCAGGTATGGAGCAATCTGCTGGGCAACGCGCTGAAGTACAGCAGCCAGCGCGATCGTTCCATCGTCGAGGTGGGCCACCAGCTGCAGGGTGACGGCAGCCATCTGTTCAGCGTACGTGACAACGGCGCGGGGTTCGATATGGCGTATGCCGGCAAGCTGTTCGGCGTGTTCCAGCGTCTGCACAAGGCCAGCGACTTCCCTGGCACCGGCATCGGCCTGGCCAGCGTGCGGCGCGTTCTTGGCCGGCACGGTGGGCGCATCTGGGCCGAATCCGAACCCGACCAGGGCGCCACCTTCTATTTCACCCTTCCCGCGGCGCTCGACGCTCCGCTTTCCAGAGAGAGAGACGCATGAGCGCCATCCGTACCATCCTGTTGGCCGAAGACAGCCTCGCCGACGCTGAAATGGCAGTCGACGCGCTGCGCGAGGCCAACCTCGCCAATCCCATCGTGCACGTCGAGGACGGCGTGGAAGCGCTGGATTACCTGCTGCGCCGTGGTGCGCATGCCCAGCGCGAAGATGGACTTCCTTCGGTGCTGTTGCTCGACATCAAGATGCCGCGCATGGATGGGCTGGAGGTGCTGAAGACCATCCGTGGCGATGAGAAGCTCAAACACCTGCCGGTGGTGATCCTGTCGTCCTCGCGCGAGGAAAGCGACCTGGCACGCAGCTGGGACCTGGGAGTGAACGCTTACGTGGTCAAGCCGGTGGATATCGATCAGTTCTTCCAGGCGGTCAAGACGCTGGGCACGTTCTGGGCGGTCATCAACGAAACCCTGCCGCGAGACTGATCCGTGCCGAAATCGGGAACACCGCTGGGACCTGTCCGCATCCTGCTGGTCGAGGATTCCGAACTCGATGCCGAACTGCTGATCGAGCAGTTGCACGAGGCTGGGCTGGACGCCGCCTTCGTGCGCGTGGACGCCGCCGACGACCTGCGCATGGCGCTGGCGGGTGCGCCGTTCGACCTGGTGCTCTCGGACATGGAACTACCCGGTTTCTCCGGCTACGAGGCCCTGGAAATCCTGCGGGCGCATGATCCTCGGCTGCCGTTCGTGTTCTTCTCGGGCACCATCGGTGAAGAAACCGCAGTCAAGGCGTTGCAGGAGGGCGCAAGCGACTATGTGCTGAAGCACAACCCGGTGCGCCTGCCGGCCGCGGTGGCACGTGCCATCCGCGAGGCGCGCAGCGAGCGCGAACGCGAGCATGCCGAGCGCGAGCTGATGCGCTCGCAGCGGCTGGACTGCCTGGCGATGCTGGCGGCGGGCCTGAGCCACGATCTGCGCAATATCCTGCAGCCGTTGTTGATCGTGCCCGACCTGCTGTCGACCTACAGCGACGATCCGAAGATCCTGCGGCTGGGTTCGGTGATCTCGGAGAGCGGCAAACGCGGCCACGAGATGGCCGATTCGATGCTGTCGTTCGTGCGCGGTTCGCGCAAGGCCAGCGAGACCATCAGCGTGGCCGCGTTGTTCAGCGCGGTGCAACTGCTACTGCAAGGCAGCCTGTCGCGGCAGGTCCGGCTGACGGTGGAGCAACCGCCGGAAGACCTGCTGATCGAAGGCAACTACACCGAGTTCCAGCAGTGCCTGATCAACCTGTGCCTGAACGGCATCCAGGCCATGGCCGAACGCGGCGGCCAGCTGACCCTGTCGGCGACGCAGACGGTGGCCGCCGACGGGCAGGACTGCGTGGTGCTGCGTGTTTCCGATGAAGGCAGCGGCATGGACGAGGCTACGCGCAAGCAACTGTTCACGCCGTTCTTCACCACCAAGGCCAGCGGCACGGGCCTGGGCCTGATGTCGTGCAAGCGCATCGTCGAATCCGTGCGTGGGCGCATCGAAGTGAACAGCACGCCCGGGCAGGGCAGCGCATTCGAACTGCACCTGCCGGCACCTGCCGTCGACGACTGGGCGGGCGAAGACGCCGCGTTCCGGGATGGCGAGGGTCGCCGCGTCCTGTTGGTCGATGGCGATGCCACGCGCCTCTCACTGCTCGGCAACGCGCTGGCCAGCCAGGGGTACGATCCGATCATGGCGCCGGACGGCGCGAATGCGTTGCAGCAGATCGCGCGGAATGGCCTGCCGGAACTGGCGATCATCGACGACGACATCCTGTTGCTGTCCGCTGCCGACGTACTTGCAGTGTTGCAGGAAGCCGGCTTCGATGGTCCGGTGATCCGTCTGCGGGAGCCGGGCACGCCGGACGGCGGCCACGATTGCGCCGCGACACTGACCAAGCCAGTGCAGGTCCAAGCGCTGTTCGAGGCGATCGAGCACGCGTTGGGTCTGCGCGTGTAGGCATCCCTGCCTCGTGCAGGGACGCTGGGTGGTCAGGCGTGGCCAGCGGCCGTGGCGACGGCCGGCTTCAGCCGCTGCCACACGGCGCGCATGATCGGTTGCGCGCGGTACCAGCCGATCGGCGTATCCGGGCAGTAGCGCTGCAGTCGGTCGCGCAGCGAGGGCGCAATGTCGTCGAAGTCCTGGCGATGGTGCAGCAGATAGGCGTCGTACCCGATCTTCAGGCATTGCTCCAGATCGCCTACCGTGGCTCCGACCACCTGGAACGTGTCTTCGTTGAGGCGTGTCTTCCA
This sequence comes from uncultured Pseudoxanthomonas sp., assembly GCA_966210745.1. Lineage (GTDB taxonomy): Bacteria > Pseudomonadota > Gammaproteobacteria > Xanthomonadales > Xanthomonadaceae > Pseudoxanthomonas_A. The sequence continues at coordinate 83,581 of CBIHLJ010000004.1, read as the reverse complement.
GTAGGCAAGTTCGGCGTCGATGTCGACGATCTGGGCGGTGGCATGGGCATTGCGCTGATGCAGGCTGGCCATTGGTGATCCCCGGTCGGCGTGGTGGTGGCGACGTGGATTTTTTGTTCGGCCCGGTGATGCTTAAGTGAAATAAAGGGCGTTTTAACCCGTATTTAACCGTGCGAGGTCTTTTGCGTTCACCTTTGCATCCGCTGTGTGATGGTGTGGGTGCCCGCTTTATTCATCGCCTCTGCCAACAGGGCGCGTTCGTCCACGACGGTCGCAGGCGGCGGGGCGAACAGCGGAGCATCCTCTTCCAGCGGCGCATTGAGCCGCTGCCATACGCGTGCGATGACCGCGTGCGCCAACGGCCAGTCCAGTCGGATACCACGCACGATGCCCGCCTCGTAGCGGGAGGGCAGCGAGGGCAGCAGTTCTTCAAGCGATCGTCTGTGCGACAGCAGGTAGATGTCGTAGGCGAACTTGAGCGTGGGTACGTAATGGCGGAACGGCGTGCCCGGGCGGTGGAAGCTCTGGCGCGCGTAGGTTTCTTCCCAGAAGCGCAGTTCCGAGTGGATGTCGATGACGGCACAGGGCATCGCATCATCCATCCACGCGGGTGCGGATGGATCAGGCAGGCAAGACATGAGGTCCCCTCCATGGCGCAAGACCATGGCCGAGCGTGGACCTTGTGGATGAAACGCGGCTTACCTGTACATGACAGCCGCTTGCGTGCCCCCGTCGCGACAGTCCCTGACTGCGCGCGGCCCCCTGTGGCAACGTGTCACCCCTTTCTCCCCCGAAGGAGATACATGGCTCACGCCCCTGCCGGATCTTGTCGTTATTGTTCCCCTGTGTTGTTGAAGACGGTGGGTCGTGCCATGGCCGGCCTACCGTTCGTCGTCACCTGCAATGCGGGGCTGATTCAATGCATGCGGGTCGCACCGGCCCCGTGTTCGTCGAGCCAGCGCCACGTCTCGCGCAGCAACGTGCGGGCCACCGGCCAGTCGGGGCCGGAATCGCCACGCAGCCGTTCCCAGTGGTCTTCCAGTTCGAGTTCGGTATCGAGATCGAGATGTCCGGCGTGGTCGGCATGGGAAGCGGCGGCGAATGCGTATGCACGGCACGCGTCTTCCCAGGCGACATCCGGATGCAGGCGGCGGCGCCGGCCGTAGTCGTAGGCCGTGAATGCGGTGAAGGCATCGTCGGTCATGACGCTCGAATGGCGGGGTGCCTGCCGAAGCGTGTCGAGTTGTTCGCGATAGAGATGGCGGTTCATGCGGGACTCCTGATCACGATGACGTGGTATCGCGGGAGACGTTACCCAGGGGTGAGAAATGCCTTCAAAGTCCGATCACAAAGCTGAGGCAGGGGCTGCCTGTCAGCAGGCAGTCAGTCTCAGGGATTGAGACGCGGCACGGTTCTGATGGCGCACACGCCGCCGAGAGTCCGCCATGCCCGCCCAGACATCCCTGATCCGCCGTCACGCCACCGATGCAGCGCTGCTGCCCGTGAACGCAGCCGATGGCCGTGCCCTGGCAGAGCGGCTCGCGGGCAAGTACCACGATCGCGTGACCGGGCAGTTCGTCATTCCGGGGCGTGAAGGGCGTTACGAGCCGCTGCCGGCGGATCTGCCCGTGGAATTGGCCGAGGCGCTGCGCGCGCGCGGCATCGGCCAGCTGTATTCGCACCAGGCCGAGGCATGGCGGCATGTGCAGGCGGGTGGACATCTGGCCGTCGTGACGCCGACGGCATCGGGAAAATCGCTGTGCTACACGCTGCCGGTGGTGGCGTCGGCGCTGGCGAAGCGGGGCAAGGCGCTGTACCTGTTCCCCACCAAGGCACTGGCGCAGGACCAGGTCGCGGAACTGCTGGACCTGAGCAGGGCCGGTGACCTCGGCCTGAAAGCCTTCACCTTCGATGGCGACACGCCCGGCGATGCGCGGCAGGCGATCCGCCTGCATGGCGACATCGTGGTCAGCAATCCGGACATGCTGCACCAGGCCATCCTGCCGCACCACACCAAGTGGGCGCAGTTCTTCGAGAACCTGCGCTACGTGGTGATCGACGAGGTGCACACGTATCGCGGCGTGTTCGGCAGCCACGTGGCCAACGTGCTGCGCCGGCTGAAGCGCGTATGCGCGTTCTACGGTGCAACGCCGCAGTTCATCGTCTGCTCGGCCACCATCGGCAATCCAAAGGCGCATGCGGAAGCGCTGCTGGAGTTGCCAGTGCATGCGATCACCGAGTCCGGTGCGCCGACGGGCGAAAAGCACGTGCTGTTGTGGAATCCGCCGGTGGTCAATCCCGACCTGGGCTTGCGCGCGTCGGCGCGCTCGCAGAGCAACCGCATCGCGCGGCTGGCGATCAAGGCGGGGCTGAAGACGCTGGTGTTCGCCCAGTCGCGCACGATGGTCGAGGTACTGACCAAGTACCTGAAGGACGTGTTCGACAGCGATCCGCGGCTGCCGGCCCGCATCCGCGCCTACCGCGGTGGCTACCTGCCCACCGAGCGCCGCGAGGCCGAACGCGCGATGCGCGACGGCCGCGTCGACGGCATCGTCTCCACGTCCGCACTGGAGCTGGGCGTGGACATCGGCAGCCTGGACGCGGTGGTACTGAACGGCTATCCGGGCTCCATCGCCGCGACCTGGCAGCGGTTTGGCCGGGCAGGTCGGCGGCAACAGGCATCACTGGGCATCCTGGTCGCCAGTTCGCAGCCGCTGGACCAGTACGTGGTGCGGCATCCGGAGTTTTTCGCCGACAGCCCGCCGGAACACGCGCGCATCGCACCCGACCAGCCGATGATCCTGCTGGACCACGTGCGCTGCGCCGCGTTCGAGCTGCCGTTCCTGGCCGGGGAACCCTTCGGTCCGGTCGATCCGACGCCGTTCCTGCAGCTGCTGGACGAAGACAGCGTGGTCCATCGCGAAGGCGACCGCTACGAGTGGATCGCCGACAGCTATCCGGCCAACGCGGTCAGCCTGCGCTCGGTGGCCGACGGCAACTTCGTCGTCGTCGACCGCACCGATGGGCGCCAGGTGATCATCGCCGAGGTCGATTTCAGCGCCGCGCCGCTGACGCTGTACGAAGGCGCCATCCACATGATCCAGTCCACGCCGTACCAGGTGGAGCGACTGGACTGGGAAGGACGCAAGGCCTACGTCACCCGTACGCACGTGGACTACTACACCGATGCGATCGATTACACGAAATTGAAGGTGCTTGAGCGCTTCGACGGCTGTATCGCGGGGCAGGGCACCTGCCACCATGGCGAAGTGCACGTGGTGCGGCGCGTGGCCGGCTACAAGAAGATCCGCTACTACACCCACGAGAACATCGGCTACGGCCCGGTGAACCTTCCCGACCAGGAGATGCACACGACCAGCCTGTGGTGGCAGTTGCCGCCGGCACTGCTGGAGACATCGTTCGAATCGCGACAGGATGCGCTGGACGGTTTCCTTGGCGCCGCGTATGCGCTGCACATCGCCGCTACCGTCGCGGTGATGGCCGAAGGCCGTGACCTGCAGAAGGCGGTGGGCGACGGTGACGGTGCGTGGTTCGCCTTGCCGGATACGCAGGGGCGTGGACAGCTGCGCGGGACGGACAGCCAGGTGCTGTCGCCGGTATCGGGGGACCGTTTCGTGCCTACCGCGTACCTGTACGACAACTACCCGGGCGGCATCGGCCTGAGCGAGCCGTTGTGGCGACGGCAGCGCGAACTGGTGCAGCGCGCCGCGCAACTGGTTTCGGCCTGCGACTGCCGGGCAGGGTGCCCGGCCTGTGTCGGTCCGGTGCTGGCGAACGACGAAGATGCCGGAACTACGCCGCGCGCGCTGGCGGTGCGCGTGTTGCACCTGCTGGACGCCGCATGAGCGTCAGCCTCGAAAAACTGCAGCGGCTGCGACGCCAGGCAGGGCACGGCAGCACCATATCGCCATCCGCGCCGCTGCCGCCGGTGCATGATCCCTTGCCGGCGCTGCGGCGCATGCTGGGGATCCGTGAACGCACGCGTCACGTCGTGACGGCGCGTAGCTGCGATCGTGCGTTGCCGGGCGACGAGATCGCGCCCGGATTGCTGCAACTGGAGCGGGTGCTGCCGTTCGACGAGGTGCCGCCCCATGTCGACGGCACCTTCGCGCGGACCGGCGACTTGCCCACGCAGGGCATGCTGTTCTTCGACACCGAGACCACTGGCCTGTCCGGCGGCACCGGCACGCGCGCCTTCATGGTGGGTGCGTCGGATTTCGTGCCCGGCGGCCTGCGCGTGCGCCAGCTGCTGATCACCCATCTGTCGGCGGAGCCGGCGATGCTGCGGGCATTCGCTGGCTGGCTGTCGGAAGACACGCGGCTGGTCAGCTACAACGGACGCTGCTACGACGCCCCTTTGCTGGCCACGCGCTACCGCCTGGCGCGACAGGGCACGCCGTTGGCCGGCATCGAGCACCTCGACCTGCTGTTCCCCACGCGCCGGCGTTATCGCGGCGTCTGGGAGAACTGCCGGCTGGCCACCATCGAGCGCAACGCGCTGGGCATCGTGCGCGAGGACGACCTGCCGGGATCGGAGGCGCCGGGTGCATGGCTGCAGTATCTGCGTGGCGGTGACGCAGGTTTGCTCAGGCGCGTGCTGCTGCACAACTTCCAGGACGTGGCGACGCTGGCACACCTGCTGCTGCATCTGGCGCAGCCGGATGCTGGGACACCGGCGGTGGGGCCACCGTTCGCCTGAGATCGTCCGTGATCGCCCCTCGCCGGACGGATGCTGGCAGGGTCGGGATGCCGGCGATGACGCCATGCCTGTCCGCTTTGCCGCAGAAGCCGCCCCATGCGCCATCCCTTTGTCCCCTGCTTGCTGGTCTGCGCAGAATCGGCTTTCTGCGGGGGATCGCTTTTCCAGGGACGAATGGCCCTCCATGCTGCGCGGTGAGTATGCGCCGTCGCTGTCGGGACACGGGCGATGGACGCCGCGCAGGCGTACACAAGGAAGGACAGCGGCAACGTCACCTGCGACGCGCTGGATGCGCAAGTGGAACTGGAATACTTCCCCTGGGAGCATTTCGGCTTCTCGCTGCGCTACAACTACAACGACGTGGGCCTCGATTTCGGGCGCACGCGCTTCGATGGCAACCTCAACCTCGACAACCGCGGGCCGCAGTTGCTGGGCACGTTCCGCTTCTGAGTCGCGGCGCTGTCGGGGATCCACCGACAGTGGAATGTGAAGGACTGCGCATTCCCCGCATCGCGATTCAAGAACTCCCAGCCGCGGCCGACATCCTTGCTAGATTTCATCCGGGCCGCGCCTCCTCTAGCAGGGGCACGCTTTGAAGCTTGCAAGAACGATCCAAGGGGAAGTGCTTTGCGCATTCTGTATGTTGGCGACACCGCCTGCCTGCCTGACGACCTGGCCGACTACATCGGCGACATGGGGGACGAATGGACCGTGGAGGTCGTCGCCGACGGCAAGTCGGCGATGTACACCGTCGCCAATGGTCCGGTGGACGTGGTGATGGTGGGCCCTGCGCTCGCCGACCTGCCACCTGCCACGCTGCTCGGCCAGATCCGCACGCTGCGCCCGGAGACGATCCGCATCGCGTTGCTGGAAGGCGCTGCGGAGAGCCTGGCTGCGCCGATCAAGCTGATCGGCGTGGCGCACCGGTTCCTGCCGCTGCCGTTGTCGTCGGAGACGGTGCTGGAGGCGATCCACAGCCTGGAAGAACTGCGCGACCTGCTCGACAGTCCGCGCCTGCGCCGCGCCATTGGCCGGGTCGAACACCTGCCGTCGCCGCCGCACCTGTACTTCGCATTGACGCGTGCGCTGGAAGAGGACGAAGGCACCGCCAACGACATCGCCAAGCTGGTGGCCGGCGATCCCGCCATCGCCGCCAAGGTGCTGCAGCTGTGCAACTCGGCCTATTTCTCCAACGGCCGTTCCATCACCGATCTGCGCGCTGCCGTCACGCGACTGGGCCTGGGCACGCTGCGCGACCTGGTGCTGGCCAGCGAGGTGTTCTCGATGAAGACCGCTTCCAACGTCGACCGCAGCGTCCTGCAGCAACGCGCATTGCTGGCCTCGCGGCTGGCGGCGAAGATCCTGCCGCGTACCAGCTCCGAACTGGGCGCGACGGCGGCGTTGCTGGCCGACATCGGCCTGCTGCTGCCGGGTGTGCGCGACGAGCGCGACACGCCACCCGCCGAGGACGACGACCGTCCGGGTCACACCGAAGCCGGTGCCTACCTGCTGGGCTTGTGGGGCCTGCCGATGCCGATCGTGGAGGCGGTGGCCTTCCATCGCCAGCCGCAGCGTTCCAGCCTGCGCAGCTTCTGGGTACCCGGCGCCGTGCACGTGGCTGGCGCGCTGGCCAGCAACGAACCCGTGGACGAGGGCTACCTGAAGTCGCTGGGTGTACTGGATCAGTTGCCCAACTGGCGGCAGATGGCCGAGACCATGGTCGAGCGAGCCGAAGAACAGGCGGCCTGACGCTTCATCCGATGCCACAGGCGCGCAAGCGCACGACATGACCGCCTGCGATTCCACGCGTCCTTCACGTGGAACGCGGCCGCTTGGGAAGTCTTGGCCGTCATTCCAGCGCAAGCTGGAATCCATTACCCCTCAGTGATGTCCGTCCTCCCCGCACATCAGGGAAGGCAACGGCCAGATGGGTCCCAGCCTTCGCTGGGACGACGGTATCGAGACGTGTCCGAGATAGGCAGATCACTGCTCTGCCGTCATTCCAGCGAAGGCTGGAATCCATTGCCCGCCAGTGATGTCCATTCTTCCCGCACATCAGGGAAGGCAACGGCCAGATGGGTCCCAGCTTTCGCTGGGACGACGGTATCGGGACATGTCCGAGATCGGTGCGTCACTGCCGTCATTCCAGCGAAGGCTGGAATCCATTGCCCGTCAGTGATGTCCATCCTTCCCGCACGTCAGGGAAGGCAACGGCCAGATGGGTCCCAGCTTTCACTGGGACGACGGTCTCGAGACGTGTCCGAAATTCGTGCTGTTATTGTTCTGCCGTCATTCCAGCGCAAGCTGGAATCCATTGCCCCCAGTGATGTCCGTCCTTCCGTATGTCAGGGAAGGCAACGGCAAAGTGGGTCCCAGCCTTCGTTGGGACGACGGTGAGTGCGTCGCCGTCAGCGGCCGTACGCGGGAGAGGGCTCCTGCACCTTGCCCGGAGCCTTTGCGATGATCCGTGGGCGTAGCCACGCGGCGAATTCCGCTTCGCCGAGGCTGCCTTCGGACAAGCCGAGGTACTGCGGATAGAGCTCGTGGTCCTCGGCCGACAGCGCGCCACCATTGAGCACGATGAAGACTTCGCAGGCCACGGCCGCCATGCGCTTGTTGCCGTCCACGAAAGGATGGTTGCGCGCTAGGCCGAAGGCGGTGGCGGCCGCCAGATCGGCCAAGTCCGGCGCAGGCTGCCCGTAGGCGTGCAACTGCCTGGGGCGCGCGAGCGCCGATTCCAGCAGCGCCTCGTCGCGTATGCCGTTGGCGCCTCCATGTTCGGCCAACTGGCGGTCATGGATGGCCAAGGCCAAGGCCCGGCTGATCCAGACGATCATGGGCGCCGCGTCATTGGGCCAGCTTGTTGAGCAGGGTGCGACGTTGGCGCATCACCTGCTCGGCCACTTCCATCTGTTCTGCCAGGGTGGGGTCGTAGACCGTCAGGCGGATGCCGTCGGGTGTCTCCAGCGCGTGTAGCTCGTCGCCTTTTTCCAGGCGAAGGCGCGCCATGAGTTCCTTGGGCAGGATGACACCGGCGGAATTGCCGACGGTGGTGATCTTGAGCTTCATGGCTGCCTCCTTGGCGTTATAACCGTGGTTATATTGAAGCGTGTGGGGCTTGGAGGCAAGCCGCACGTCTTTCTCGCCATGTGAGACCTTAGGGTGTACAAATGTACACCCATGAACCCAGTCGATCTTCCTCCCCAACGTGCCGCCGTCCTGGCCTTCCTGCGCCGGGAGCTGGCGGCCGGGCGCGCGCCCAGCCTGGCGGACATCGCCTCCGCCTTCGGCTTCGCCTCCCGCAATGCCGCGCAGAAGCATGTGCAGGCACTGGTGGCCGACGGCCTGCTGGAGCAGGTCCCGGGCCAGAAGCGTGGCCTGCGCCTGCCCGGTGGAACGGCCGATCTGCTGCCGCTGCCGGTGCTGGGCCGGGTGGCCGCCGGACAGCCGATCGGGGCCGACATCGGTCTGGATGAGCAACTGTGGCTGGACCGCCGGCTGTTCTCGCCGCAACCGGATTACCTGCTGAAGGTGCAGGGCGATTCGATGATCGACGACGGCATCGTCGACGGCGATCTGGTCGGCGTGCATCGCACGCCTGACGCGCGCGACGGGCAGACCGTGGTGGCGCGCATCGATGGCGAACTGACCATCAAACGGCTGCAGCGCGAGCGCCGCCGCATCCGCCTGCTGCCGCGCAATCCCGCACATGCGCCCATCGACGTGCAGCCCGGGCAGGACTTCGCCATCGAAGGCGTGTACTGCGGCTTGGTCCGGCGCGGCTGACATGGGCGCCGTCGTCGCCCTCGACACGCTGTTGGCCGCACGCACGCTGTGGCATGCCGGGCGCAGCGCGGCCATCGCCGCCGATGGCGAGCCCACCGGTCATGCCGCACTCGACGCCTTGCTGCCGCAGGGCGGCTGGCCACGCCGCGCGCTGACCGAACTGCTGTTGCCCGCCGACGGCGTGGGCGAACTGGCGTTGCTGCTGCCCACGCTGGCGCGGATGACGCAGGCCGGCAGTGCGGTGGCGGTGATCGCGCCGCCCTACATTCCCTATGCCCCCGCATGGCAGGACGCGGGCGTGGACCTGGCGCTGCTGGAGATCGTGGAAGCCGCGCCGCGCGATGCTTTGTGGGCGTTCGAGCAATGCCTGCGCAGCGGCGCCTGCGCCGCCGTGCTGGGCTGGCCTGTACAGGCCGACGGGCCCGCATTGCGCCGCCTGCAGGTGGCCGCCGACAGCGGTGAGTGTCTGGGCTTCGCGCTGCGCGACCGCCGCCATGCGGCCAATCCATCGGCGGCCGCGTTGCGCGTGGAGGCCACCCGCGATGCGCAGGGCGGCACGCACTGGCAGGTGCGCAAATGCCGCGGTGGCCCGGCGCCTGCGCAGTCGTTCGCGCTGGTTGCGCATTGAGGCCTGCGCATGCTCTGGGCCTGTGTACTGCTGCCGCAGCTGGCGCTGGACGCCGTCCTCCGGCGTTTGCCTGATCCCGATGCGCCGCTCGCGCTGGTGGGCGGCGCCGCACAACTGCGCACCCTGCATGCGGTGAATGCGTCGGCCGCGCAGGCGGGCCTGCGGGCCGGCATGCGCCTGACCGCCGCACATGCGTTGCTGCCGGATTTCGTGATGGTCGAACACGACCCGCCGGCCGAAGCGCGCTGGCAGCGCTTCCTCGCCGCATGGGCCTACCGCCACAGCTCGCTGGTCAGTGCGCAATGGCCGGGTTGCCTGGTGCTGGAAGTGCGCGCCAGCTTCCGCCTGCTGGGACCGTGGCCGCGCATCGAAGCGCGGTTGCGCGAGGAACTCGGTCTGCTGGGCTTCCAGCATCGCCTTGCACTGGCGCCCACGCCACGCGCGGCGCATGTGTTCGCCGGCCTGCGCGACGGCCTGGCGGTGATGCAGCCCGCGGCGATGGCGGACATGCTGGACCGCGTGCCGGTGCGGCGCGCGCGCCTGCCGGACGACGCCGGCGAACGCCTTCACCGCATGGGCATCCGCGACCTGCGCACGCTGCGCGGCCTGCCGCGCGACAGCCTGCGCCGCCGCTTCGGCCTGCCGGTGCTGGAGCACCTGGACCGCCTGTACGGCCAGGCCGACGACCCGCTGGCGTATTACGCACCGCCGGATCACTTCGATGCGCGCATCGAACTCGGCTACGAAGTCGAGAACCACATGGCGCTGCTGTTCCCGCTGCGCCGGTTGATCGGCGATCTGTCCACCTACCTGTCCATCCGCGACGGCGGCGTGCAGCGCTTCGTGCTGCGGCTGGAGCATGAGGAAGGCCATACCGATGTCGAGGTGGGCCTGCTGGCCGCCGAACGCGAACCGGCGATGCTGTTCGAGCTGACCCGCAACCGGCTGGAGCGCGTGCAGATCGCGCAGCCGGTGGTGGGCGTGCGACTGCTGGCGCGCGAGTTGCCGCCGTTCGTGCCGGCCGCGCGCGATCTGTTCGATACGCGCCCGCAGCAGCAGTTGCCGTGGCCGCAGTTGCGTGAACGCCTGCGTGCGCGCCTGGGCGACGAGGCGGTGCATCGCGTGGCGCCTGCGGGCGATCCGCGCCCGGAACGCGCGTGGCGACGCATGCAGGGCGATGGCGGCCGCATCGAACAGGCGCCGGCACGTCCGCCACGGCCGACCTGGCTGCTGCCGCAGCCGGTGCCGCTGCGCGACCCGCATCCGCGCATCGTGTCCGGCCCGGAGCGGCTGGAGAGCGGCTGGTGGGACGGCGAGGACGCGCGCCGCGACTATTACGTGCTGGAGACCTCGCAGGGCCAGCGCGCCTGGGCCTTCGCGCCGCCGGGCGAGCAGGGCGGCTGGATGCTGCACGGGTGGTTCGCGTGAGTCGCGATGAGCGCGGCGACTATCCGGGTGCGCACGTGCCGCGCGCCTGGGAGACCGCGCATCGGCTGCGGGCGCATGCGGCCGCCAATGACGACGCGCTGGCCGACGACGGCCTGCCGGCTTACGCCGAACTTCACTGCCTGTCGGACTTCTCCTTTCTGCGTGGCGCATCCAGCGCGGAAGACCTGTTTGTCCGCGCCAAGCATTGCGGCTACGAAGCACTGGCGATCACCGACGAGTGCTCGCTGGCCGGCATCGTGCGCGGGCTGGAAGCATCGCGCGCCACCGGGCTGAAGCTGATCGTCGGCAGTGAGTTCACCCTGAAGTGCGGGTTGAAGTGCGTGCTGCTGGTGGAAAACCTTGTGGGCTACACGCGGCTGTGCGAGCTGATCACCACCGCACGCCGCGCCGCCCCCAAGGGCACTTACGCGCTGACACGGCAGGACATGGAGCAGGTGCTGGGCGAGGACGATCCTGAAGACGGTGGGCTGTTCGCGCTCTGGATGCCGGCGCGCGTGCCGGACGAAGCGCAGGGGCGCTGGCTGAAGCAGCTCTTCGGGGAACGCACGCATCTGGCGGTGGAACTGCACCGCGAGCAGGACGATGCCGCGCGCCTGCAGCAGTTGCTCGATCTCTCGGCGCGGCTGTCGATGCCGGCGGTGGCCGCCGGCGACGTGCACATGGACGTGCGCCGGCAGCGGGTGCTGCAGGACACGATGACGGCGATCCGCCACACCTCGCCGCTGGCGGAGTGCGGAAAACATCTGTTCCGCAACGGCGAGCGCCACCTGCGCACGCGGCGAGCGTTGGGAAATATCTATCCGGCGGCATTTTTGGAGAGCGCGGTCGCGCTGGCCCGGCGCTGCACGTTTTCGATGGAGGACGTGAAGTACAAGTATCCCGCCGAGTTGGTGCCGGATGGACATACGCCGACCAGTTGGCTGCACGCGCTGACCGAGCGGGGCATGCATGAACGCTGGCCCTTGGGTGCGCCGCCCTCCGTGGTCGAGCAGATCGACGGCGAGCTGGCGCTGATCGAAGAACTGAACTACGAGGCGTTTTTCCTCACGGTCGAGGACATCGTCCGCTTTGCCAAGTCGCGGGACATCCTCTGCCAGGGACGCGGCTCATCGGCCAACTCGGCCGTCTGCTTCGCGCTGGGCATCACCGTGGTGAATCCCGCCGAGAGCAGGCTGCTGATGGCGCGCTTCCTGTCCAGGGATCGGGGCGAGCCGCCGGACATCGACGTGGACTTCGAGCACGCACGCCGCGAGGAAGTGCTGCAGTACGTCTACGGCAAGTACGGACGCCGCCGCGCGGCGCTGGCGGCCACGGTCATCCGCTACCGGGGCAAGAGCGCCGTGCGCGACGTCGCCAAGGCGTTCGGCCTGCCGCCCGACCAGATCGCGCTGCTGGCCGAGTGTTATGGCTGGGGCAATGGCGAGACGCCGATGGAACAGCGCCTGCGCGAAGCCGGCTTCGATCCGGAGAACCCGCTGATCCATCGCGTGCTGGCGGTGACCACCCAACTGCGCGGACATCCACGCCATTTGTCGCAGCATGTCGGCGGTTTCGTCATCAACGACGGGCCGCTGTCCGAAGTCGTGCCGGTCGAGAACGCCGCGATGGACGACCGCACCATCATCCAGTGGGACAAGGACGACCTGGAGACGATGAAGCTGCTGAAGGTCGACTGCCTGGCCCTGGGCATGCTGACCTGCATCCAGAAGGCGGTGGACCTGGTGGCGAAACACCGCGGCTACACGATCGACCTGGCCAAGATCCCCGGCGGCGACACGCCCACCTACGCAATGATCCAGGCGGCCGACACCGTCGGTGTGTTCCAGATCGAATCGCGTGCGCAGATGAGCATGCTGCCGCGATTGAAGCCGAAGACCTTCTACGACCTGGTGATCGAAGTAGCCATCGTCCGCCCCGGCCCCATCCAGGGTGGCATGGTGCACCCGTACCTGCGGCGACGGCAGGGCAAGGAACCGGTGACGTATCCTTCCGAGGGCATCGAGACCATCCTCGGCAACACGCTGGGCATCCCGCTGTTCCAGGAACAGGTGATGGAACTGGTGATCCATGCGGGCTACACGCCGTCGGAAGCCGACGGCCTGCGCCGTTCGATGGCGGCGTGGGGTCGGGGCGGTGACATGCAGCCGCATCGCGAGAAGATCCGCCGGCTGATGGAGGACAAGGACTATTCCTCCGAATTCATCGACCAGATCTTCGAGCAGATCAAGGGCTTCGGTTCCTACGGTTTTCCGCAGAGCCATGCGGCCTCGTTCGCCAAGCTGGTCTACATCAGCTGCTGGTTGAAGCGGCACGAGCCGGCGGCCTTCGTCTGCGCACTGCTCAACGCGCAGCCGATGGGGTTCTACTCGCCCAGCCAGATCGTGCAGGACGCACGTCGCGGGCAGGGCGGGCGCGTCGGCATCGAGATCCGCCCGGTGGACGTGACGTGTAGCGACTGGGACAACACGCTGGAAGGCGGTCATGCCAGACGTCATGTCGACGATGACGGGCAGGCGGCGCTGCGTCTCGGCTTCCGCCAGATCGGCGGGCTGTCGGAGGCGGTAGGCCAGACGATCATGGTGGCGCGCGCGCAGCGACCTTTTTCGGATGTGCGCGACTTGTGTCTGCGCGCGAATCTCGATGAGAAAGCCCGCAGCGCGCTGGCCGAAGCCGGTGCGCTGCAGTCGCTCGCCGGCCATCGCCACGCCGCGCGCTGGGCGGTCGCCGGGATCGAGCGCCAGCGCCCCCTGCTGCCGGGTAGCCCAGACGAAGACGACATCGCATTGCCCGCGCCGAATCCGGTCGAGGACGTGCTGTCGGATTACCGCGTCACCGGACTCACGCTGGGCGTGCATCCCCTGGCCCTGCTGCGCGATCGCCTGCGTCGTGAACGCGTGGTCGATTCGCGCCAGCTGCAGGCGATGCCGCACGGACGCGGCGTGCATGCGGCCGGCATCGTCACCCAGCGGCAGCGGCCAGGCACGGCCAGCGGCGTCATCTTCGTCACCCTGGAAGACGAACACGGTGTGGTCAACGTGGTGGTCTGGGCGCGCATCGCCGAACGGCGACGCAAGGCCCTGCTGGGTGCGCGCCTGCTGGGCGTGCGCGGTCGCTGGGAGCACGTGGATGGCGTGCAGCACCTCATCGCCCACGACCTGCACGACTTCAGCCACCTGCTGGGCGAACTGCAGACCAGCTCGCGCGATTTCCACTGAGCCCTCATGCGCGCCTTGTCTGTCCTGACCGATGACCTGTTCGCGCCGGCGATGGTGCACCTGGTGGACGATGCTGAAGGCGGTATCCGCTACTGGCCGGGCGCCATCGACACCGCGATGGCGCAACACTGGTTCGACCTGCTGCATGCGCGCGCGGCGTGGACGCACCTGCAGCGCCCGATGTACGACCGCATCGTCGACGTGCCCCGTCTGCTGGCCAACTACGCCGTGGACGCGCTACCGGCCGACCTGCCGCTGGCGCAGCTGTTGGCCTGCGTGCAGGCGAGGGCGCCGGCGCCTTATTCGCGCATCGGCATGAACCTCTACCGCGACGGCCATGACAGTGTCGCCATGCATGGAGACAAGCTGCACACCGTGGCGGCCGGCCATCCGATCACGCTGGTCTCGCTGGGCGCACCACGGCGCATGCTGATCCGCGCCCGCGGAGGACGTCGCGAGACGGTCGCGGTGGATCTGGCGCCCGGCAGCGTGCTGTCGATGAGCCATGCCTCGCAGAGCACGCACGAACATGGGATCCCGAAGACGCGGCGAGCGCAGGGGCCGCGGATCAGTGTGGTGTTCCGGGTGCGGCCGGCTTGAGGGAAGCCCTGTAGGAGCGACGTGAGTCGCGACCGCACGCTTGGTGAATCATGACGCTTCGTTCGAGCATGTTCCAGATGCGTTCCTGGCCACGAATAGGCACGGTCGCGACTCACGTCGCTCCTACAAACAGCAGAAAAAAAGCCGCGAGGGAATCGCGGCGCAAGGGCAAGGACTGCTTGAAAGGTGGAATGCCGTCGTCATCCCATCAGTTTGAACAGCGACAGCGACTGCATCTGCATGAAGACCGTCTGTGCGGCCTGCAGGGCGGTGCTTTCCATCTGGTAGCGGCCGATGGCTTCGGCCCAGTCCAGGTCGCGCAGGGTGGACAGCGTGCCCTGCAAGGTGACGTTGTTCGCCTCGCGCAGCGCAGCGGCGTCGTCGATGGCCGACAGCTGCGCACCGCCGCTGGCGCGCGCGTCGATCATCCTGCTCTGCGCGGTGGCGATATCGCGCATGGCGGCCTGCAGGCTGTTCTGCATGACGGCACGCTGGGTGTCGGTGGTGGGGCTGGTCTCCAGCGTGTCGATCAGGCCCTGCACGGTGGCGAAGATGTCGCGCGAGCCGGCCGGCCCCAGCGTGAAACTGTCGCCATCGGCGGGCTGGCCTTCGATCTTCATCTGCACGCCGGCAAAGGCGATGCTCTCGCCTTTTGCATAGGTCCCGGTGGTGACGACGGTGCCTCCGGCATCGGTCACCTGGTAGGTATCGCCCGCGCCGAAGCTGAGCGTATAGGTGCCGCCATCCCAGGCCGTGGAATCGGTGACGCTGAAGCCCATCAGCAGGCCGGTGCCGGTGTTGCCACCGGCCGGCTGGCCGTCGATGCGGCCATCGCCGGTGCGCAGGCGCAGGAATACCTCGCTGCCGGGCAGGGTGTCGGTGACGAACATGTCCGGCGCCACTTCCACCTGCCGCTGGGTCTGGTCGCCACTGTAGATCACGTTGCCGCCGGAGATCGCAAACGGTGCGCTGCCGTCACTGGTGCCGCCGAACAGGTAACGGCCGGCGCCGTCGGTGCTGTTGGCCAGGTCCAGCAGGCCGGCGTAGATCGACTTCAGTTCGGTGCTGATTGCCTGGCGGCTGTCGTCGCCCATCGCGGCGTTGTTGGCCTGGATGACGAGTTCGTTGACGCGCGCCATCGCATCGCCAACCTGGGTCAGCGCGTTCTCCTGCAGGCCCAGCCGGTTCTGCACGGCGTTGGCGTTCATGCCGAAGCGTTCCAGCTCGGCGACGGCACGGTCCAGGCCGACTGCGGTGCCGGCGGCGACCGGATCGTCCTTGGCCGTCACCAGCCGCTGTCCGCTGGCGAGCTGCTGCTGCGTGTGCGCAAGCTTCGCCTGCTTGGCCAGCATCGTGGTGATCGACTGCTGGTACATCATGCCGGTGGAGATGCGATTGTTCATCGGCGGGTCGCGGCCAGGAGGGATTGGAATAGCGTGTCGGCGGTGGCGATGATCTGCGATGCGGCCTGGTAGGCCTGCTGCAGGCGCATCAGATCGGCGGCTTCCTCGTCCAGGTTGACGCCGGAAATCGCATCGCGCGCGGCCTGTGCCTGGTCATGGATGACCTGCTGCGCCTGCGCGGAGTAGTCCGCCTGGCGCGCCGCCGAACCGACCTGCGTGGTCAGTCCGCCAATGGCGCCGTTGAGCGTAAGCGTGCCGCCGTTAAGCGCGCGCGCATCGTCCAGGTTCGACAGCAGCTTGGCGTTGCCGTTGTCGCTGGAGTTGGCGCCGGTCGGACCCACGCTGAAGGTATCGCCGGCGGCGGGTGCACCGTCCAGCACCAGGCTCCAACCGTTCGATGCGATGGTCTGCCCGGGCGTGTAGGGGAATGGGCCGGTGCCGTTGATGGTGTACTGCGTGGCGTCGATGAACTCGATGTCCACCGGCGCCAGCAGGCCTGCGTTGGCCGCGTCGGTCACCTTCAATCCGCTCAGCTTGCCGCTGCCGGTGTTGGCCATGTCGGTCGTGGCCTTGACCGGCGTGGCGGCGGCGATGCGGCCGGGATCGGTGATCGCCACGCCCAGGTTGCCGGCCGCGCCCGCGGTGGGTTGCAGCAGGAAACGGTCATTGGTGGCCGGCGTACCCGAAGCCAGCACGACCTCAATGCCATTCACGACCAGCGGATCGGCCGCGGTGCCGGTGCCGGTGGTGGCGATGGCAGCGCCGGTGTCCGGATGTGTCGCCACCCATGCGCTGCCGTCGAAGCGCAGCAGCACATTCTGCGCATTGAGCGCGGAGACGCTCCCGACCGACGTCTGCAGGGCGGCATTGCCGGTGTTGCCGGCGTTCGACGAGATACGCGGTGCGGGCAGGCTGAAGAAATCGCTTCCGAGCTGGCCGTACTGGTCCATGCCGGCGCGATGCCCTTCGTTGAAGGTTTGCGCCAGCGAGGTGGCCACGCGCCCCAGTTCGGCCACGGCCGGGTCAAGCACCGTGGTACGGAACTCGATCAGGCCACCGATCTGGCCACCGAGGGCGCGCTTGTCCAGGGTGATGCGCTGGCCGTTGGTTTCCAGCGCCACCTGCAGGCGCTCGGGACGATACGCATCGGGCACGGTAACCAGCGTGCTCGCGCTCGCACCGACCACCAGCGGTTGCCCACCGGCGCTGAATACATTGACCAGTCCGCCATCCTGCGTCACCGCGTTGCCGCCGGTGAAGGCGACCAGTTCGCTGATCAGCTGGTCGCGACGGTCGAGCAGGTCGCCGGAGGGATTCGTATTGCCGCCGATCTGGCCGTTGAGCTGGGCGATCTCTTTTGCCAGGCGGTTCACTTCGCCGGTGGCGGCGGTCAGGCCCGCATTGACTTCCGTATCGAGCCCGTCGAGGTGCTGGTCGATCTGGCGGAAGCGGGTGACCAGCGCATTCGCCTGCGCCAGCACGCTTTCGCGGTCGGCGGAGCCTGCGGCGTTGGAGGACAGCGCGCTGACCGAATCGAAGAAGCTGGACCATGGTGCACTGATGCCGGTCGCCTTCTCGGAGAACAGCTGGTCGAGCCGGGTGGAGAGGACCGACAACTGCTGCAGGCGCGAGAGTTCGCCGCCGCTGTCGAGCAGTCGCGAGGTGGCCAGAGAGTCGGCCATGCGGCGCACGTCGACGATCTGCACGCCGTTGCCCTGGTAGCCCTGGCCGAAGAAGGTGCCGTCGCGCGCTTCGAATTCAGCGCGCTGGCGCGAGTAGCCCGGCGTGTTGATGTTGGCGACGTTGTGGCTGACCGTGGACAGGGCGCGCTGGAAAGCGAGGAGGGCGCTGCTGCCGGTGGCGAGAAGGTTGGACATGCGTGCTCCCTGGATCAGCGCTGCAGTGCGTTGCCGATGGCGTTGCCGACGAGGCCGCCGACCTTGCCGCCGACGGTGTCGCCGATCGCCGACAGCACCTTGCCCAGGGTGGGCCCGTTGGCGATCGAGGCGATCTTGTTGGCGTAGGTCGGGTCGGTGGCGTAGCCGGCGCGCTGCAGGCCGCGGGCGAAACCGGCGATGTCCTTGCCGGCGGCGAGGGCCTGCTGGTAGCGCGGATTGTTCTTCAGCAGGCGGACGTAGTCGGCGAAGCTTTCGGCGGGCGAGGCATACGCGCGGAAGTCGGCGGTCTCGCTGTGCTTCACGCCGTTGCTGTATTCATGCGTGGCGGTGCGGGCGCGCTCGCCCTTCCAGCCGGTGGCCTTGATGCCGAACAGGTTGTGCGCGCTGTCGCCGTCGCCCGTGCGGATCTGGCGCTTGCCCCAGCCGGTCTCCAGCGCGGCCTGCGCGACCAGTGCGCGTGGATCCACACCCAGCTCCTTCGCCGCCTGCCTGGCGTGGTCCCATATCTCGGCGACGAAGCGCTCGGGTGTATTCCGCGCGTACTTCGACGGATCCGCCGACGCGACCTGTTCCACCTCGTCGCAGGCGGCGTCCGGACGTACGGTGATGGCGTCCAGCGTGATCGTGGCCGGCATGCCGGCATCGTGGCGCGCGGCGTTGCTACCGATGCCGATGCCGCGGCCTGCGATGGCGTCGAGCATGGAATCGGCTTCGTTGCCCGGCAGCAGGCGCTTGTATGCGGACAACGCCGTGGAGGCGGGAACGGCCGGCGTGCTGCTGTCGGTTGCACCCAACTGGCGCGCAATCATCGGCGCCAGGCCAAGACCGCGACCTTCGCTCATCGCCTTGGCGATCTGCTGGTCGTACATGTCGCGGAACACCTGGTTCTCGCCGGGGAACAGCGAATCGCCAAAGCCGGCCTCGCGCATGCACTTGATCATCATCTGTGCGAACTGGCCCTCCAGCTTCCGCGCGACATCGTGGATGCGCGCGTTGTCGGGCTTGCCACTGGCGTCGGCCAGTGGCAAGGGAGAATTCAGTGCGCCGATGGGCGTGCTGGCCATATCAGATCACCTCGAGCTCTGCACGCAGGGCGCCGGCCTGCTTCAGGGCTTCCAGGATCGCGATGAGGTCGCCGGGCGCGGCACCGACTTCGTTCACCGCGCGGACGATTTCGTCCAGCGAGGTGCCGCCTTCGAACTTGAACATGCGGTTGCCTTCCTGGCTGACCGATACGCTGGACTGCGGCGTCACCACCGTGGTGCCGCCGCGCGAGAATTCATTCGGCTGGCTGACGTTGGCCGATTCGGTGATGGTCACCGTCAGCGAGCCATGCGTCACCGCCGCCGGCATCACCTGCACCTGCGCGCCGATCACCACGGTGCCGGTGCGCGCGTTGACGATGACCTTCGCCGGTGCGCTGCCAGGGGTCAGTTCGAGGTTCTCGATCTGCGCGAGGAAATTGATGCGCCGGGACATCTCGGCAGGCGCGCGCACGGCGACGGTGACCGCATCCAGTGCGTACGCATTGCCCGCGCCGAAATTCTGCTCCAGTGCCGCGACCATGCGCGAGACGGTGGTGAAGTCGGCGCGGTGCAGGTTGAGCGTGATCGTGCCGTCACCGCTGTCCAGCGCATTGGGGATCGCGCGTTCGACGGTGGCGCCGTTCGGAATGCGGCCCACGCTCGGCACGTTGACCGATACGCGCGAGCCGTCCTTGCCTTGCGCGCCGAAGCCGCCGACCACCAGGTTGCCCTGGGCGATCGCGTAGACCTCGCCGTCGGCGCCGCGCAGCGGGGCCATCAACAGGCTACCGCCGCGCAGCGAGGTGGCGTTGCCGATCGACGACACGGTGATGTCGATCGGTTGGCCGGGCTTGGCGAAAGCGGGCAGGTCTGCGTGGATCGCCACGGCAGCCACGTTCTTGAGCTGCGGATTGACGTTGGCCGGCACGTTGACGCCCAGTTCGCCCAGCATGTTCTTCAGGCTCTGCACGGTGAAAGGCGCCTGGCTGGTGCGGTCGCCACTGCCATCCAGGCCCACGACCAGGCCGTAGCCGACCAGCGGATTGCTGCGCACGCCGCCGACCTGGGCGAGATCCTTGATGCGTTCGGCGCGCGCGGCGGGAGCCAGGCACAACAGCACCAGCCCGATCCACGCCAGCAGGCCCAGCAGCGTATAGGTATCGATGCGGCGCGGCTTCTTCGCGGGCGTGGGGTTCGAGCGGTCGGCGTTGGGCGTATCCATGGCGCGATGCTCAGTTCGGGAAGACGGGGGAGTTGAAGAACCGGCCCAGCCAGCCCATCGAGTTGGACTGCGCGATGGCGCCGCGGCCGCCGAAGGCGATGCGTGCGTCGGCGACCCTGCTGGAGGCGATGGTGTTGTCGGTGCCAATGTCGGCCGGACGCACGATGCCCTGGATCTGCACCAGTTCGTCGCCCTGGTTCAGGCGCATGTTCTTCTGGCCCTGCACGACCAGGTTGCCGTTGGGCAGGCGCTGGATCACGGTGACGGTCACGCTGCCCTGCAGGCGGTTGCTCTGGGCGCTGTTGCCTGCGCCGCTGAAGCCGCGCTCGCCATTGACGGATGCGCTGAGAATGTCGCGTCCGTTCCAGGTGACCGGGGCACCGGCGATGTTGGGTGCGGCCATGCTGATCTCGCTGCTCTTGTCGACCGAGGTGGTGGCCGAGGTCTGCGCGGCAGTGTTCTCCACCAGATTGATCGTCAGCAGGTCACCCACGTCGCGCGCGCGGCGGTCGGCGTAGAGGTTCAGGCCGGGACCGGCGCGGTAGATCGAACCGGCCGTGGCCGGTGCCTGCGCGGCGACGATAGGCTGGATGGGCTGCATCGGCGCGTACGGGCGCACGTCGCCGTAGTAGCGTGCGCAGCCTGGCAGCAGCATCAGCGCGCAGGCGAGGGTGGTGGCGGACGTGGAGCGCTTCATGGCGATTCCCGGTATGCGTGGGTCAGACGTTGTTGTTGAGGTAGCCCAACATCGAGTCGGTGGTGGAGATGGCCTTGGCGTTCATTTCGTAGGCGCGCTGGGTTTCGATCATGCTGACCAGCTCTTCCACCACGTTGACGTTGGAGCCTTCCAGCGAACCCTGCACGAGGCTGCCCAGGCCGTTGAGGCCGGGGGTGCCGTTCTGCGCAGGACCGGATGCGGTGGTCTCGACGTAGAGGTTCTCGCCCTTGGCCTGCAGGCCGGACGGATTGACGAAGTCGGTGAGCGTGAGCGAGCCGATCTCCAGTGCCTGCGCCTGACCGGCCATGGTCACGCTGACGGTGCCGTCGTTGCCGATGGTCATCGACTGCGCGCCCTCAGGCACCTGGATACCCGGTTGCACGGGATAACCGCTGTTGGTGACCAGCTCGCCCTGTGCGTTGATCTGGAACGAGCCATCGCGGGTGTAGGCGGGCGAGCCATCGGGCAGCAGCAC
Source organism: uncultured Pseudoxanthomonas sp. (assembly GCA_966210745.1). Taxonomy (GTDB): domain Bacteria; phylum Pseudomonadota; class Gammaproteobacteria; order Xanthomonadales; family Xanthomonadaceae; genus Pseudoxanthomonas_A. The sequence goes on along the minus strand of CBIHLJ010000004.1, from coordinate 62,442 downwards.
TTCGAAGAAGCCGCGGCCGTTGACCATCACGTCCAGCGAGCGGCCGGTCTGCTGCGGGTTGCCCTGCTGGAAATCCTTGGAGGTGGACACGACGCGCACGCCAGTGCCGAGTTGCAGGCCGGAGGGGAGCTGCGTCTGCGAGGACGTGGAGCCACCCGGCTGGCGGACCTGTTGGTACAGCAGGTCTTCGAAGCTGGCGCGGTCGCGCTTGAAGCCGGTGGTGTTGGTGTTGGCCAGGTTGTTGGAGACCACGGACATGCGCGTCTGTTGCGCGTCCAGTCCGGTCTTGGCGACCCAGAGGGCCTGGTTCATGGCGTGGTTCCTCGCTGGTGGAAGGGGTGGCGCCGCGTGATGCGGTTCCTCGCCTCCTCTCAGGCAAGTCCTGTGCCGGAATGGGTGTCGTGGTTCTGGCGCTTGGATTCGGGTCGAACTGGGACCTCGGTCATGGCCTCGGACCAGACGCCGGCATTTTTCTGGCGGTGGGGCCTGTTCAAGCCCCTCTCCCTGCGGGAGAGGGGTTGGGGAGAGGGCCAACGAAGTCCATCGCCTGTGTGGGCCTTGGGCGTGTCCAAAGGGCGCGCCTTTGTTTCAGGTTTCTGGGCCTGGCGGGATGGTTCTTTTGGCGTGCAGGCATGGTGCTGCTCGCCGCAGAGGCCTTCTTGACCAGCCATTCGGCTGTTGAGGAGCACTTCTTTGCTTGTGCAAAGAAAAGTAGGGCCCCCGCGGCGAGCGGCGCCATGTGTGGCCTCAAGCAGACCCGCACTGAAAGATGCACGCAACAGGTTCATCGCGGGCGGGCGTTTTCAGTGAGTCGCGGATGTTGTTAGGCCGCCGGTTGTCGGCCTGGGCTGACTCCGTTGCCCCTCACCCCAACCCCTCTCCCGGTGGGAGAGGGGCTCTCAACGCAGGGAGAGGGGTTCAGACCATCAACCGCCCAAGCGCAGCAACTGGTTCGACGACTGCGCCATCTCGTCACCACTGCGGATTACCTTCACCTGCATCTCGAACTGCCGCTGCAACTGGATCATCTGCACCAGCGCACCGGCTGCATCCACGTTGCTGCCTTCAAGCACGCCCGTGGTGAGACTGTTGCCATTGGCGACCGGCAACGCCGGTGCCTGCGGATCGGATGGCCGCATCAGGCCATCGCCACCCCGCGCCAGCTGCTGCGGCGTCGCCTCGACCATGCGCATGCGGCCGACAATGGCCATCGTCTGCGGGCCTTCGCCCTGCGGAATGATCGATACGGTGCCGTCGGCGCCGATGTCGATGGACTGCGCGGGCGGTACCGCAATCGGATTGCCGTTGTCGTCCAGCACCGCCCGACCGCCAGCAGTGACCAACTGGCCGTTCGGCGTGACGCTGAGCTCGCCATTGCGCGTATAGGCCGTGCCGCCATCCGCCGCTTGCACGGCGAGCCAGCGATTCGGCTGCAGCGAAACATCGAGGGAGCGGCCGGTGACCATCTGCGAACCGGTCCGCGAATCGAAGCCGGGGTCGATCAGCATCGCGTCCACGCGCGAAGGAAAGCCCTGGCCCTGGATCTTGAACGCCTCGGTGCCGGCCAGCGCCGCCTTGAAACCCTTCGTGTCCACGTTGGCCAGGTTGTGCGACACCGTGCCCTGCGCCTGCAGCGAGGCGCGGGCGCCGGTCATCGCGACATAGAGTGCCTTGTCCATGCGTCAGCCTCCGTCGGCCGTGCCGTCATCAGCGGATGTTGATGACGGTCTGGGTGATCTGGTCCTGCGTAGACAGCATCTGCGAGTTGGCCTGGAAGTTGCGCTGCGCCACGATCATGTTGACCAGCTGCTCGGTCAGGTCGACGGTCGAGGCTTCGAGTGCGCCGGAGGCCACCTGGCCGAAGTCCGACGTGCCCGGCGCGCCGATGCGCGGCTCACCGGAGGCGAAGCTGTGCGTCCACGTGTTGTTGCCCTGCGACACCAGTCCCTGTGGGTTGGTGAAGTTGGCCAGGCCCACCTGGCCGATGGCCCGGTCCACGCCATTGGAGTAGCGCGCGAAGACCACGCCTTCGGGCGACACGCTGAACTCGTTGAGCTTGCCGGTGGCATAGCCGTCCTGGTTCTGGATGCGCTTGGCGAACTGCTCGCCGTACTGCGTGGTGCCGCTGATGTTCATCGTCATGTTCAGCACGCCGGCGCCGGTGCTGGGCGTGAACGGCGCCAGCGTCACCAGACCGTTGGCCGGTGCGGTCAGCGTGCCGTTGTTGTCGAACTGCACCGTGGTCGGTGCGCCCATCGAAGCACCGTCCACGTACGTATGCATCTGCCACTCGTTCGGATTCGCCGTCTTCACGTAGTAGACGGCCTGCTGGTGGGCTACGCCCAACGAGTCGTACACGGTGACCGAGGTGGTCTCGTTGTAGCTGGCGCTGTCGGTCGGCGAGAAGGGGGTGATCGTCGGCTGCGCGGCATTGCCGGGCAAGGTGACACCGAGGTCGACGTTGGTGGTCGGTGCGGGCGCACTGTCGGTGGTCAGCAACTGCAGGTCGACCAGATTGCCGGTGTCGAAGCCGATGCCGTCGGCGCGTGGCGGGAACACCTGCAGGCGGTACCCGTCAGGTGTGGTCACGTAGCCGTCGGGGTCGCGCTGGAAGTTGCCGGCGCGGGTATACACGTTCGTCCCGTTGTTGCTGACGGTGAAGAAGCCTTCGCGGTCCACCGCCAGGTCCAGGTAGCGCCCGGTCTGGTTGATGTCGCCCTGCGAGAACTGCTGGGCGACGTTGGTGACGCGCACGCCGGCGCCGATGCCGTTCTGCAGCAGGCCGTAGCCAGTGGTGGAGAACACCTCGGCGAACTCCGCGCGCGACTCCTTGAAGCCGGTGGTGTTGACGTTGGCGATGTTGTGCGAGGTGACGTTGAGGTCGGCGTTGGCCGCCCTCATGCCGGACAGCGAGCTGTTGAAAGCCATGGGAGACTCCTTGCTGGATGCGGTGGGAGTGAGGGGGTCAGGACGCCGACTTGCCGATGCGCAGCACGTAGTCGAGCGGGGCGGTGCCCAAGCCGGGCAGGTTGAGATACAGGCCGTCGGAGCCGATGGTCACGCTCTCTACGGTGGAATCGACATAGGTGTTGAGTGCGGTGCCGGTGCCGTCGGTGGCGGTATGCGTGGCCTTGATGGAATACGCACCGGCGGCAGCGCGTTCGCCGTTGGCCTTCACGCCATCCCAGGCGAACGCGGTTTCGCCTTTGCCGGTGGATTCCACCTCAATGGTGTCGACCACGACACCACTGGCGTCGGTGATTTCGAACGTCACCTTGCCTGCACCGGGCGACATCACCAGGCCGCTGGCATTGCCGGTGGCCGGCAACGCGACCGAGTCGGAGGGCACCACGACGGAGTGCCCCACCAGCGCGGCGCCCTTCAGCACCTGGTCGCCGGTCAGCGCCGAGGTGAAGCCGCCGACGGTGGTGTTCAGTTCGCTGATGCCCTGCACGGTGGAGAACTGCGCCAGCTGGGCGACGAACTCGCTGTTGGACAGCGGCTTGAGCGGATCCTGATGGCTCAACTGCTCGGTCATCAGGCGCATGAAGTCGGCCTGGCCCAGCGTGTCGGCCTTCTTCGTCGTGGCAGCGCCCGACGTGGCGTTGTTGATGGCGGCGAACGGATCGCCATTGATGGTGGTCATGTGCGTGGTCGCTCGGTGGCGGGGCGTCAGCGGCCCATGGTCAGGGTTGCCAGGGCGAGTTCCTTGGCGGTGTTCAGTACTTCCACGCCGGCCTGGTAGCCGCGTGATGCCGAGATCAGGTTGACCATCTGCGCGACCGGATCGACATCGGGCGCGTAGACATAACCATCGCCATCGGCCATCGGGTGGCCGGGCTCATAGCGTTTGATCGGCGGTGCTTCGCTCTGGGTGATCTCCTTCACCTGCACCGATGTCAGCGAGCCGTCCGCATTCAGCGGGCGCGCCTGGAAGATCGGCTCGATGGGCTTGTAGACCGCCTCGGGCGAGGACGCGATGGAATCCGCATTGGACAGATTGCTGGCGATGGTGTTCAGTCGCACCGACTGCGCCTGCAGCGCGGAACCGGCGACGTCGAAGATGGGCAGGTTGCTCATGACGCGTCCCCTTACTGGCCGGTGATCGCGGTGAGCATGGTGCGCACCTTGGATTCGATGAAACTGAGCGAGGCGCGGTATTCCAGCGCCGCGCGGCCGTAGGCGGCACGTTCGGTATCGGCGTCGACGGTGTTGCCGTCCAGGCTTGGCTGCACGCCTGCGCGCTCGAAGATGCGCGGGGTGGCATCCAGCAGGGTCAGGTGCTGCTCGCTGCTGGTCAGCAATGGGGAGGCCTTGGCCGCCGCGCTCTCCAGTGCGGCCTGGAAGTTCAGGTCCTTCGCCTTGTAGTTCGGCGTGTCCGCGTTGGACAGGTTGCTGGCGATCAGCTGCATGCGCTGCTCGCGCAGTGGCAGGGCCGCTCCGTGGACACCCAGGTAGTTGGAGATGGGATTGGACATGGCACCGCTCCGGCAGACCGTTGCCGGGGATGCTGCAAGGCGTGTGCCAGAACGGGGCAGGTCGGCATCCGGGCAGGCAGTGATTCCCTGTGCCGTCATCCCAGCGAACGCTGGGATCCATCTTGATCCTGCCCTTTGCCTCTTACCTTTTCCGTGGGAAAAGCAAATGGGTCCCAGCGTTCGCTGGGACGACGATCAGGCCGCCATCTGCGCCGCAACCACCTGATTCAGGCGGAACAGCACGTGCTCGGCCAGTTCGTGCGGGCTGTACTTGGCCACGAAGGCATTCGCGCCCACGCGTTCCACCATGGCGTTGTTGAACACGCCCGACAGCGAGGTGTGCAGCAGCACGTACAGGCCGGCCAAGCCGGGGTGGCGCCGGATTTCCGTCGTCAGGGTGTAGCCGTCCATGGCGGGCATCTCGATGTCCGAGATGACCATGGCGTAACGCTCGGCCGGATTCTCGCCGGCGGCGTGCACCTGCAAGAGGTGGTCCAGCGCCTGGCGGCCGTCGGACAGCAGCGTGGTGGTGACGCCCAATTGCTCCAGCACGCTGCGGATCTGCGAGCGCGCCACGCGTGAGTCGTCCACCACCAGCACCTGCAGCGGCGGTGCGTCCGCCGGCAGGGCCATCTCGGGCGCCAGCGTGGCGTCCATGCGCGACTGGCAGATGTCGGCCAGCACGCTTTCCACGTCGATCACCTGGATGAGTTCGCCCTGGAAGCGCGTCACGGCGGTCAGGTAGCTGTTTTCGGCGCCGAGTTCCGGAGGCGGGTGGATGTCTTCCACTGCGATGTTGACGATGCGTTCAACCCCGCTGACCAGGAAGCCCTGCACGGAGCGGTTGAATTCGGTGACCACCAGGTAGTTGGGGGTGTTCTCCGGATTCGGGTCACGTTCGGGGTGGCGGATGCTCAGGCCCAGGTCCAGCACCGGCACCGAGCGGCCGCGTACGTCGGCCACGCCGACGAATTCGGTGGGCAGCCCGGGCAACTGGAACAGGTCGGGCCGGCGCAGGACTTCCTGCACCTTGAATACGTTGACGCCAAAAAGCTGACGCCCGCCCAGGCGGAACAGCAGCAGGGCGAGGCGGTTGTGGCCGGCCAGGCGGGTGCGCTGGTCGATGCGGTTGAGCAGATCCTGGGTCATGCACAGCATATCGGCCGCGGGATAGGGCACTTGAGCCGTGGGGTGGCCGCTCCAGGCCCCTCTCCCTGCGGGAGAGGGGTTGGGGTGAGGGCCAACGGAGTCCGTGTCTTCGACCCGCGTTTGTAGCCGCCACATCCGCGATGGGCTCTGCTTTTGATGGCCTGCCGGCAGGCGCTTTCCATTTCTTGAATATGGAACCCGAAGTGCCTCCGTCTTGAGCGCGAGCTGGCACAAGCCTTGCAGGCCTGTTGGCGATGAACCTCCGGATCCCGCCCATGCTGCGCCTGACCCTCGCCCTGATCGGCGGACTGACCGCATGCGCCGTGCTGGCAGCCGACTTCCAACCGGTCAACAGCATCAAGGCAGCCGCTCTGGGCGCGTTGCCAACCGGCAGCGAGGCCGAGGCCACGCTCGATCCCGCCTTGCGCCTGCCACGCTGCGGCGCATCGCTGGTAGCACGCGTCCAGGGTAGCCACAGTGTGGAAGTCAGCTGCCCGGATGGCTGGCGCCTGTTCGTGCCGGTGCGGGTACGCCGCAGCCAGACTGTGCTGGTGCTGAGCCGCGGCATCGCACCGGGCGAAACGATCACCGCTGAGGCGTTCATTCCCGAAACCCGCGATGCCTCGCGCATCGTCGGCGCCGCGGTCGCTGATCCATCCCAGGCCTTGGGCCGCGTGGCACGGCGCATGCTGTCGGCAGGCACGGTACTGTCGGCAACCGATCTGGTCGCCCAGCGCGTGGTCCGCCGCGGCGACAACGTGGCGCTGGTGTCCCGTCGCGGCGGGGTGGAAGTGCGCGTCGCCGGCAGGGCGCTGGCGGATGCCGGCGAGAATGAGCGGGTCACTGTGGAGAACCTGTCCTCGCGCCGGGTGGTGCAGGGCGTGGTGGGCCCGGGCGGCGACGTCTGGGTCAGCCGATGAAAAAAAGTGCAACCTCGCCCTCAAGTTGTTCCGGGGGCGGCCGATACCGAACGCGGGTGGAAGCAAACCGGGCAGCAACGGGTCCTTCCTCGGAAATGCGGCATCCGTCACTAAAGTCGGATCAGTCGCGGCCGATATCTCCCATGAACCCTGTTACAGGTGAACCGACATGAGCCAGAAAATCGAAGGCACTCCCCCCGCCGCCGTACGCACCACCGGTCCCGTCAGCGGCCGTGTTGCCAACGCGGGTGCCGACCGTTCCAGGCCGGTGGAAGCCAGCGCCGGTGGTGACAGCCTGCGCCTGACCGGCGAGGCCGCCAGCCTCCAGGCCATGCAGCGCGAGCTGTCCACGGCCCCCGCCATCGACAACGCCCGCGTGCAGGCCGTGCGCGAAGCGCTGCAGGCCGGCACGTACAAGGTCAATCCCGAGGCCATTGCCGACGGAATGCTGCGACTGGACGACCAGCTGGGCGGTTGATCGCGATGACACCGGCCCCCCTCCAGCGACTGTCCGCGGCACTGGGAGAGGAGCGTCGCGCCATCCTCGAGCATGATGTCGAGGCACTGGTGCGCGCCACGCAGGAGAAGCTGGAGGCATTGCGTGCGCTGGAAGCAGCCGCTGCCGGCTTCGGCTTTCCCGATGAACTGCAGGGGCGGCTCGCCGAACTTGCCGAGATGAACCACGCGAACGGCATCCTGCTTGCCCGGCGCCGCCGTGAAGTGAACTGGGCCCTCCGGCACCTGGGCCGCACCGAGAGCAGCGGCGCCTACGACGCGCAGGGCCAGACCGCGACCCTGTCCGCCACCCGTCCGCTCGCGGTTGCCTGAGCCCGGTGCCGGATCCGCAAACTGCGACGCCGCAACTTGCCGCTCCCGTGGCCGCGCCGGATACTGGCGCCCCATCGCCGCCGCCCGATGCGTCCGTGGCCACCGCCCCTCCCTTGAACCAGCCGTCCAGAGCCTGCACTGCGGATGACGTCCCGACCTTCGCCGATCTGAAGGCGTTGGCCGAACTGATGGACGACGGTTACCTGTTGTGCCGTGGCGACGCCCGTCCGTTGCACGCCAACGCGGCGGCGCGCGCGCTGGTGCAGGATTCCCCTGATGTGCTCGGCGCCTTGTCGCGGCTGCTGCCGCCCGACGCCATTCCCACCGCGCGCCAGTCCGGCCGCTGGAACGGCGACCTGGTGCTCGACGACGGCCTGGTGCTGCAGGTACGCGCGTACTTCCATGACAACCCGGGCGGTGGCCACTGTCTGATCGTCTTCCACGACGTCAGCGAAGCGCATGCGCGCCAGCAGGAACTCCAGCGTCGCCATGCACAGCTGCGGCAGACACTGGTGCGACTGGCCGGTACGCAGGAGCAGCTGGTGCAATCGGAGAAGATGGCCTCCATCGGCCAGCTCGCTGCCGGTGTAGCGCACGAGATCAACAACCCGATCGGCTACGTGCACTCCAACCTCGGATCGCTGCAGGAATACCTGCACAGTCTGTTCTCGCTGATCGAAGTCTACGAGCGCGCGCTGCGCCTGCCGGACCCGAAGACGATGCTGCCCGAGATCGAGGAGATGCGTGCCCGCTACGACATCGACTTCATCACCGGCGACCTGCCGCAGCTGATGTCCGAGTCGCGCGAGGGCATCGAACGAGTTACCGCGATCGTGCGCAACCTGAAGGATTTCTCCTACTCGGGCCGCGACGACAGCTGGAAGTCCGCCGACCTGCATGCCGGCCTCGATTCCACCATCAACATCATCTGGAACGAGCTGAAGTACAAGGTCACCCTGGAAAAGCACTACGGCAAGCTGCCCCTGGTGCAGTGCCGGCCGTCGGAATTGAACCAGGTGTTCATGAACATCCTGCTCAACGCCAGCCATGCCATCGACGAGCGCGGGACGATCACCGTGGGTACGGGGGTGGAGGGCGATGAAGTCTGGATCGAGATCCAGGACAGCGGCCATGGGATTCCCGACGACATCCTGCAGCGCATCTTCGACCCGTTCTTCACCACCAAGCCGGTGGGCAGCGGCACGGGCCTGGGACTGTCGATCTCCTACGGCATCGTGAAGAAGCACAACGGCCGCATCGAAGTACGCAACGAACCCGGCTCCGGCGCCTGCTTCCGCATCATGCTGCCGATCCGGCAGCCGGCAGTCGACGCAGCTTGAGCGATTAACGCGTATCACTGTAGGAGCGACGTAAGTCGCGACCGGAACAATGCGGTGGTCGCGAGCGTGGGTTCGTGCGATGAACCATTCGTAGATTGTTTGATTTCCGCGGTCGCGACTTACGTCGCTCTTACAGAGGGCGAATCGAAGAACGCCAGCTTCTTCGCCCGTGGCAGCCGCTTGAGCTGTGCTTCCGCGCGGGATGCCGCGCTGCGATCTGGATAGCTGCGGCTGGCGAGCAGGGTTACCGGCGGATTCGCCCGCGTGTACTTGGCGCCGGTCCCGGCGACATGCGCGGCGTAGCGCGCGTCCAGCCGGTTGGTGATGCCGGCGTAGTACGCGCCGTTGCGGCACTCCAGCAGGTACACGCACCAGCCGTCCTGCGTTCCGCTGCGGATCTCAGGCATGCGCGCGGTGGTGCGGCTGGTGCTCGTAGGTGGTGAATGCCTGGCGGATGTGTTCGCGCAGGTCGTCGTCGTTCCACGGTTTGGTCAGGAAGCGGTAGATTTCGCCGCGGTTGATCGCCTCGGTCACCGTGGCCAGGTCGGTGTACCCCGACAGCACCAGGCGTATCGTGTCCGGATACAGCATGCGCACGCGGCCCAGGAACTCGGTGCCGCTCATGTCCGACATGCGCTGGTCGGACAGGATCACCTGCACATCGTTGGTCGCCAGCAGTTCGAATGCATCGGTGACGTTGCTGGCGGCCAGGATGCGGTAACCGTCGCGGCGGAACAGGCGCACCAGCGAACGCAGGATGTTCTCTTCGTCGTCCAGCAGCAGCAGGGTGCGATCGGGCTTGGTGGCGGCGAAGGCATCTGCGCGCAGGTAGCGGCGGCGCAATACCGCGCCGGCATCTTCGGCCGACATCGGTTCGCCGAACAGGTGCCCCTGGAACATGTCGCACTGGTTCCTGCGCAGGAACCCCAGCTGCACGTCGGTCTCCACGCCGTGCGCGATCACCTTCATGCCCAGCTGGTGGCCCATGGCGATGATGGCGCAGGTGATGGCCACCTCGCGGTTGCCGGACGGCACGCCCTTCACGAAGTTGCGGTCGATCTTGATCTTGTCCACCGAGAAGCGGACCAGCGAGTCCAGGTTGGAATCGCCCATGCCGAAATCGTCCAGCGTCAGCCGCACGCCTTCGTGGTGCAGTTGCGCCAGCGTGCGGTGGACCAGGTTCATGTCCTTGGCCAGCGCGTTCTGGCGTACTTCCAGCACCACCATCTGCGGCGGGATGCCGGCCTCCTGCATGGCCTCGAGCACCTCCGACACGAAGCTGGGGCGCAGCAGCTGCAGCGTCGACACGTTCACCGCGATCTCGAAATCGTCGAAGCCCCAGTCGCGCCAGACGCGTGCCTGCTTGAAGGCATTGCGCAGCACCCAGTCGCCGATCTGCACGATGACGCCCAGCTTCTCGGCCACGTGCATGAAGCGTTCCGGCACCAGCAGGCCGAGCGCGGGCGAGTACCAGCGCAGCAGCGTTTCCATGCCCACCACGCGGCCGTCGTGGGCGTTGATCTGCGGCTGGTAGAACAGGCGCAGTTCGTTGTGTTGGATGGCGTTGACGATCTGGCGGGCGATGATGCTGTCGCTGCGCGCGGTGATCGCGGCGCCGCGGCGATACAGGCGCACCAGGTTCATGCCCTCGTGCTTGGCCTGTTCCATCGCGCTTTCGGCGCACTGCAGCAGGCCGGACGCAGTGTCCGCATGCTCCGGGCACAGCGCGATGCCCAGCGTGCCGGTCAGGAACAGCGTGTACGGCAGCACCGTCATCGGCAGCTCGATCTGCTCGCGCAAGGCGTCGCCGAAGCGCTCCGGCGGCAAGGTGCCCGGCAGGCGCGGCACCGCCACGATGAACTCGTCGCTGCCATGGCGCCAGGCGCGTGCTTCCGGGCCGAGTGACCGCTGCAGCCGGTCGCTGAGGATCGCCAGCGCTTCATCGCCGACTTCCACGCCCATGTTCTCGTTGATCGAGCGGAAGTGGTCGATGTCCAGGTACAGCAGCATCAACGGCGTACCGTCCGCATTCGCGGTGTCGACCATCCGCTGCAGGTCGGGTTCGCCAGCGCCGAGGCGGGGCAGGCGGGGCAGGTGGGCGTGCTCGGTGTTCAAGCGGTGTCGGTGGGCGTCACGGGTGCAGGCGCATAGGGTAGGCGAAGTTGCCATCGGCTGCCGCGCCCGCCGCTGCTGGATTCCAGCCCGCCGCCAAGCGTCGCGGCCAGGGCCTGCAGCAGCGGCAGTTCGGTGCATGCCGCGTCGACATCGGCATCCAGAGTGACGGCGAGTCCGCCCTCGGCATCGGCGTCGCCGGCCAGCTCCAGCGCCAGCCGGCCTCCCGCACCCGCCACCGCACGCATGGCGACCTGCGCGATCCGGAACGCCACTAGCGCTGTGTCGGTCGCAGGCATGCACGGCAACGGGGCGAGCGCCACCGTGGCTCCGGGAAACACGCGTTCATGCTCGGCGCGCAACGCGGCCTCCAGCCCGATCGCTTCCAGTTGGGGCGGGTGCAGCGTGGCATGCAGGTCGCGCAGGATCGCGACGGTCTCGTCGCAAGTGCGGATGATGTCCTGCAGGTCTTCCTGCTGCTGTGCCGGATCGTCCTCGGACTGCACCAGGTGCACGCCCATCTTGATCGCCGACAGTGCCTGCCCGACCTGATTGTGCAGGGCGCGTCCCACCTGGAGGCGCTCGGCTTCCTGCAGCCGGAACAACTGCAACAGCAGCGGGGAAGAGGGCGGGTTCGACATCGTCTGCGGCGGGGCAACCAGGCTGCAGTATGCCAGTGGCGATTCGCGGCCGGGTGTACCGCCGGCAGAAACGCGACGGGGCGACCAGATCCTGGTCGCCCCGTCGGGATTCAGTTGCGTGTGGATGCTGTCGCCGTCAGAACAGTTCCACCGTGCCGGCACCCATGTTCTGCTGCGCGACGGGCTTGTGCGGCGGGCGCTCCCACTCGGTACGCTGATCGCGCAGGCGGTTGCCGATCAGGCGCAGCGCGCTGAGCAGTTCGTTGTCGGTTGCGCCGCCGGAGCGGTGCAGGAGTTCCTGCAGGGCGAGGGCTTCCTTGTTGATCGCGGTCAGGCGGTCGAGGTGGGTGTTGGCACTGCCCAGCGACTGGGTGGCGATGTCCTCGAACTGCAGCGAACGGACGGCATCGGCCACGCTGGCGTCGATGGCATGGCCGCACATCGAGACCTCGCGCATACCGTCGCCGAGCGAGGCGTTGATCGCGGCCACCTGGTTCAGCATGCCGGCGGCTTCGCTGCGGGCCTCCCGTGAACGGTCCAGGTCGCGGGACGCCATGTTCGACACGGTATCGCGGACCTTGGCGATGGATTCCTTCGAGCTGTGTGCCAGCTTGCGGATCTGTTCGTTGAAGGCCGTGGAGCGCTCGGACAGGTTGCGCACTTCGTCGGCGACCACCGCGAAACCGCGACCGGCTTCACCGGCACGGGCGGCTTCGATGGCGGCGTTCAGTGCCAGCAGGTTGGTCTGGTCGGCGATGGACTTCACGTCTTCCAGCAGCGAGAAGATGCCGTCCAGGTGCTGCGCCATGTCGTCGATGTGGTGCACGGTGGTGCCACTCTGGCCCGCGACCTGCTCCAGCGCCTCGACCAGCTGTTCCATGCGCTGGCTGGCATTCTGGGCGAAGCGCGCCACGTCCACGCCGGCACGGTCGCCGTCGCCGTTGCGATCGATGATGCGGGAGATCGCCGCGCTCTGCTCGCGCGACTTGCGGTTCATCGCATCGAAACTGCCACCGAGGTTGCTGACCGCCTCGCGGATCAGTTCGCGGGCGCGGTCGATCTCGCTGCGCGAGCCTTCGATCTCGTTGTTGACGAAACGGCGCAGCTCGGTCAGCAGGGCGTCCTGCTCGCGTACGACGCTGGCGTGCTCGGGCGAAATCTGGTGCGAGTTGGTGACCGTCAGCCAGGCGAAGATCAGCCAGGCCAGCGTCAGCGAGGTCAGCAGGGCCCACTGCAGCGCGTTCGGCCAGTCGAAGGCGACCGACAGCGGGAACAGCAGGGTGAGGATGAGGGGTGCCGCAAGACGAACCAGGATGCGCGAGTACATGGATGCTCTCTGATGAAGCTCACTGTTGAGTATCGGCCGTGGGGTTCGGCTCTTTAGGCGGGAAGTCCGCGGGTTTCTGGATTGCGGATGATCTGTGACCGTCGTAGCGCCCCTGTAGGAGCGACGTGAGTCGCGACCGCGCGAGGGAGAGGCGGTTGGCATTGACGGAATAGGATCCTTGCCCACCACATCACCTTGCCTGTGTCGCGAGTGAGGGCAGCGTCGGGCCGTGCGGTCGCGACTTACGTCGCTCCTACAAGGGCGCCAGCGCCTCAGGCGATCGCCGCGGCCAGGTCCAGCAGGCGCTGGGCGATGCGTTCCAGCGGTACGACATCCTTCGCCGCGCCCAGCTTCACCGCCGCGCCGGGCATGCCCCAGACCACGCTGGTGGCCTCGTCCTGCACCAGCGTCGGCGCGCCGGCCTGGGCCATTTCCAGAAGGCCGCGCGCGCCGTCGTCACCCATGCCGGTGAGGATGGCGCCGACCGCGTTGCCGCCCGCGCTCTGTGCGACGGAGCGGAACAACACGTCGACCGCCGGCTTGTGCCGGTTCACGGCCGGACCGTCGTCGATGCGGCAGCGCCAGCGCGCACCGTCGCGGATGACCCGCATGTGCTGGCCACCGGGGGGCAGGTAGGCATGGCCGGGCAGGATGGCTTCGCCATCGCTGGCTTCGCGCACGGCCATGGCCGAATGACGGTCCAGCCGTTCCGCGAAGGCGCGGCTGAAGCCGGCCGGGATGTGCTGGGTGAGCACGATGGCGGGGGCGTCGGCCGGCATCTGTTCCAGCACCACGCGCAGCGCCTCGGTACCGCCGGCGGAGGCGCCGATGGCGATCAGGCGGTCGGTGGTGCGGAAGCGCAACGCGGGCGGCGAAGGCAACACCGTGTCCAGGCTGGTGCGTGGGCCGTTGCTGCGGGCGATCGGGCGCACGCGCGCCTTGGCCGCCGCCTTGACCTTGGCGATGATCTCGTCGGCATACGCCTGCAGGCCGCTGGCGACGTCGAGCTTGGGCTTGGACACGAAATCCACGGCGCCCAACGCCAGCGCCTGCAGCGTGGTATCGGCGCCGCGCTCGGTCAGCGAGGAGATCATCACCACCGGCATCGGCCGCAGGCGCATGACGTTCTCCAGGAACGCCAGCCCGTCCATGCGCGGCATTTCCACGTCCAGCGTCATCACGTCGGGATTCAGGCGCTTGATCTTGTCGCGCGCCAGCAGCGGATCGGCGGCGGACCCGACGACCTCGATACCCGGGTCGCGCGAGAGGATCTCGGTCAGCATCTGCCGCACGACCGCCGAGTCATCGACGATCAATACCTTGCAGGGGGAAGGACTACTCATCAGAACAGCTCCACGCCTCCGGTGACCGGCGCCCTGGACAGACGGGCGCGGGCGGCGGATTCGGCGGCCAGGACCTCGGCATCATGGGCATGCGGCAGACGCTGCACGACCACGCGGCCGGTGTTGGGGAAATACCAGACCTTGCGCGGATGGATGCCGCGCAGGTCTTCGGCGACCACGGGAATGCGTTCGGCATCCAGGTACTTGCGGACGAACTCGGCGTTGCGCGTGCCGACCGGATTGCTGGTGAAGCCTTTCAGTACGTTGGCACCGCCGAAGACCTTGGCCTCCAGCCGGTTGCGCGCGGCACCCCGCTTGAGCAGGTCGTTGATCAGCAGTTCCATCGCGAAGCTGCCGTAGCGCGCGGGCGCGCCGTCGCCCACGTTGCCGTCCGGCAGCAGGAAGTGGTTCATGCCGCCGAGCTTCAGCAGCGGGTCGCGGATGCAGGCGGCCACGCACGATCCCAGCACGGTGACCAGCGCGGTGTCGTTGTCCACCACCAGGTACTGCGTGGGCAGCAGCTTGGCTGCTTCGGTCTTGAAGCGGGCGTCGTGGTAGCGCATCACGCTGCCATCGGCGAACGAGGCGGCGGCTGAACTCATGCGCCGGTCCCGGCGCGACGGTACAGCGTGCGACCGCAGGGCTGGATGATGTCGGCGGCGTGCAGGTAGTTTTCCGAGTGCCCGGTGTACAGCATGCCGTCGTCGGCCAGATGCGGCACCAGGCGCGCCAGGATGCCGCGCTGCGTGGGCTTGTCGAAATAGATCATCACGTTGCGGCAGAACACCGCCGTGAACGGGCCGGCCACGTCGTAGCGTGCGGTCAGCAGGTTGAGCGGGCGGAAGTCGATCAGCTGGCGCAATGCCGGATGCACGCGGCACTTGCCCTCGTTGGGGCCGCTGCCGCGCTGGAAATAGCGCCGCTTCAGGGTGTCGTCCAGGCCGGCGATGCGCTCGACCGGATAGACGCCGCGTTCGCCGGTGGCAAGCACCTGCGTGTCCACGTCCGTGGCCAGGATACTTACCGGCGGAGTCAGCGTGCCATAGGCCTCGCAGGCGGTGATGGCGATGGAGTAAGGCTCTTCGCCGGTGGACGCGGCGCACGACCAGATCTTCAGCGGGCCGTCGTTCCGGCGCTTCGCCAGTTCTTCCTGCAGCCGCTCGAAGTGGTGCGGCTCGCGGAAGAACGAGGTCAGGTTGGTGGTCAGCGCATTGGTGAATGCCTGCCACTCGTCTCCACCGTCCCGTTCCAACTGGTCGAGGTAGTCCTTGAAGCTGCGCAGGCCCAATGCGCGCAGTCTGCGTGACAGTCGGCCATAGACCATGTCGCGCTTGCCGTCGGCCAGGGCGATGCCGGCACGCTGGCGGATCAGGTCGACCACACGGCGGAAGTCGCGGTCGTCGAACTCGAAATCGCGTCCTGCCGATCCTGCCGCACCGTCATCTGCGGGAAGCGGCGCGGGGGTCCGTCGTGTCGTGGCAGCCGGGGCAGGGGAGCGGGTACTGACGGACATCGGATTCTCGACGGGACGGGTGAGGCTAGGGGTGTGGCGGTGCCCTTTCCCTGCCGCATGGACAGGGAAAGGGGCGTGTTGCCGGGAAGCGATGCAAACCGCGTGCCTCAGAATTCCTGCCAGTCGTCACCATCGGCCAGCGCGGGCTCCAGCACCGAAGGGGCGGCGGCGCGCGGCGCGGGCTTCACAGGGGCCGCGGATGCGGCCTTGGCCGGCTTGGCGACCACGGGGGTCGGTGCCGCGTTGGCATGCAGTTTGAATACCGACACCGATTCGCTCAGTGCCTGTGCCTGCTCTTCCATCGAACGGGCAGCGGCCGAGGCTTCTTCCACCAGTGCGGCGTTCTGCTGGGTGGTCTCGTCCATCTGGGTGATGGTCTGGTTGACCTGTTCGATGCCGGCGCTCTGTTCCTGCGACGCCGCCGAGATCTCGGCCATGATGTCGGTCACGCGCTGCACGCTGGCGACGATCTCGCCCATGGTCGCGCCGGCCTGGTTCACCAGCTTGGAGCCATCGGCCACCTTGTCCACCGAGGTCTCGATCAGGCCCTTGATCTCCTTGGCGGCATTGGCCGAGCGCTGGGCCAGCGTGCGGACTTCCGATGCGACCACCGCGAAGCCGCGGCCCTGTTCGCCCGCCCGTGCGGCTTCAACCGCGGCATTGAGCGCCAGGATGTTGGTCTGGAAAGCGATGCCGTCGATGACCGAGATGATCTCGGCGATCTTCTTCGACGACTGTTCGATGTCGGTCATGGTGCTGACGACTTTGCTGACCACTTCGCCGCCCTGTGAGGCGACGCCTGCGGCACCGATGGCCAACTGGTTGGCCTGGCGGGCGGACTCGGCGTTCTGGCGCACGGTGGAAGTCAGTTCCTCCATCGAGGCGGCGGTTTCTTCCAGGTTGGCCGCCTGTTGCTCGGTACGGCGCGACAGGTCGCTGTTGCCGGAGGCGATTTCACCGGCGGCGGTGTTGATGCTGGTCGAGGCGTCCTGGATGCGGCCGACGATGTCGGTCAGCTGGGCCACGGTGGCATCCGCATCGTCACGCATGCTGGCGAACACGCCATGGAAGTCGCCTTCCATGCGCGCCGTCAGGTCGCCACGCGCGATGGCCTGCAGCAGTTCGGACACCTCGGCGAGGTTGCCGTCGGTGGTTTCCATCAGCTGGTTCAGGCCGTCGATCATGTCGCGGAAGTCGTACTGGTACTTGTCCACGTCGCCGCGCTGGCTGAAATCGCCGGAGGAAGCGGACATCGCCAGGCGCTTGATCTCGCCGTTGATCGCCGACAGGTTGGCCTTGGTGGCATCCATCGTTTCGGTCAGGTTGGCCTTCTCGCCCGGCAGCTTGGGCATGTCCAGGCTCAGGTCGCCCACCGAGTAGCGCTGCATGATCTTCAATGCATCGCCGATGGCCTGCAGGTGCGAGGCGACCAGGGCGTTGGTGTCGCGCACCATGCGGCCGTATTCGCCCGGGAACGCACTGTCGTCCATGCGGTAGCTGATCTGGCCCTCGTCGTGGCGCGCGGCCATTTCGCTCTGGGCGGAAATCACCGACTGCACCTGCGTCTGCATGCGCTGCATGGCGGACAGCAGCTGGCCGACTTCGTCCTGGCGGCTGGTGTCGATCTTGCCATCCAGCTTGCCGGCGGATACATCATTGGCCACGCGCACGGCTTCGCCGACGGCACCGGCGATGGCGCGGGCGAAGAACCAGGCCAGGGCCAGGCCGCCCACGATGCCCACCAGCAGCATGATGACCATCAGCGTGCTGGAGGCAGCGAAGGTGCTGTCGGCGCTGGCGCTGGCCGTCTTGGCTTGCTGGTCGACCACGTTGACCAACGTGTTCAGTGCTGCGACCGTCTTCCGGTGCTGGTCGCGCGTGGTGCCGATGAAGGTATCCACGGCGTCGTCCGGCAGGCCGAGATCCAGCATCTCCTGCACCTCGGCGTACGACTGCTTGGCTGCCTTCCATTCCTTGACGAAGGTGTCATAGGCCTTCTTTTCGTCCGGGCTGGCGATCAGCGTGGCGTAGTCCTTGATGGACTGCTCGATCTTCTTGTCCGTCTGCGTGGCCAGCGTCTTGGCTTCCGCCTTGACGGCGTCGCTGGCCCGCACGTGCTGCCGGTAGGAGGTCGTGCGGTACTCGCCGATCAGGTTCTGCAGGTCGCCAGCGGCCTTCACGCTGGGCAGGACGTTGCCGGTCACCTCGGTGGTGGCGCCGTTCAACGAGTTCAGGCCGACGAAAGCAGCGATGCCCTGTACCAGCATCAGCGCCAGCACGGCGCCGAACGCAAGCATCATCTTCGTCGTCAGTTTGAGGTTCTTGATCCGCTGCATGGGAATCGTTTTCCTTTACCGGTGGCGTGCCGCGCCGCTCTCGGGTGCGACCAGGACAGGGCAGGGCATGACGCCCTGCCGTTGGAACGGATCAGCGGATCGTTGCGAGCTTCAGGTTCGCTGGCGAACTGACCACGATCTCGGCGCGCGAGTTGTCGCGCTCGATGGCGCCGATCACGCACACGTCCTTGCCTTCCAGCTCTTCCGGGGCCGGCTTGAACTTGGCACGGGCGTCGCCCGGGATGCGCGCCGTGAACGTGTGGCGCGGGAAGTTGCCGCCCATGTACAGGAAGGTCGGGGTGCCTTCGGAGTTCTCGGCGAAGCGTGCCTTGCCCACCTTGCCGCAGACGGTGCCGTTCTTGCCGGCGAAGCGCGCGGCCATGTCGGCGGGGATCGCGTTGTCGACCTGCGACTGGCTGTTGGCCGGCGTCGCGGGCATCAGCAGGGCGGCACCGACGATGGCGATGGACAGGGTCAGGACGGATGCGATTTTCATTCCAGTAACTCCGGATGGACAGAAGAGGGGTAACGGCTCACTGCCAGAGATCGGCTCGTCGTCGCCAAACTTGAGGCGATGGCGCAACGCGGGATCGTTCGTTCCTGCGACTGGGATACGGATCACACTTTCCGGGTTGCCCACTCAGCCGCTCGCACGCCCGGCGTTGCGGCTACGGCGTAGCGCCAGCTCCGGTCTCGACTTCGCGGGCAGCCGCGTAGCCGTGCGTGTCCAACCACTCTTCCAGCGGCCCGGGCGGCAGCGGCGGCGAGAACAGATAGCCCTGCAACACGGGAAAGCGCTGTTCGGTCAGGAAGCGGTGCTGCGATTCGGTTTCCACGCCCTCGGCGACCACCTTCATGCCCAGGCTTTCACCGATGCGCAGTACCGAGGAGGTCAGCGTGCGTGCGATGGCGCTGGTGTCGATGTCGCGTACGAAGCTCTGGTCCAGCTTGAGCTCGCTGATGGGCAGGCGATGCAGATGGCTGAGGCTGGAATAGCCGGTACCGAAGTCGTCCAGCGACAGCCGCACGCCCAGCACGTAGATGGCCTCGATGTTCTCGAGCACGTCCGGGTCCGGGTCCAGCATGACGCTCTCGGTAATCTCGAGCGTCAGGTCGCCCGGTTCCAGGCCGTGCTCGTCCAGCAGGTCGGAAATCTGCAGCGACAGCTGCGGGTCACGGAAATTGATCGCGGAAACGTTCACCGACACGCGCGGGATATCGATGCCACGCTGGCGCCAGTCGGCCATCTGCGCACACGCCTGGCGCAGCACCCACAGGCTGAGCTCGGCGATCAGCCCGCACTCTTCGGCCACCGGCACGAAGCGCGCGGGGGGAATGATGCCGAGCTCCGCATGGTGCCAGCGCAGCAGTGCCTCCACGCCATACAACTGTCTGCCGTCGCAGCCGCCGACCTGGGGCTGGTACTGCAGTTTCAGCTGGTCGAGCCTGAGGGCCTCGCGCAGCGCGGTTTCGAGTGAAACACGCTCCTGCGCCAGCCGGTTCATGTCCAGGCTGAAGAAGCGGAAGCTGCCGCCGCCATCGGTTTTCGCGCGGTACATCGCCATGTCGGCATGGCGCACGAGCAGGTCGATGTCACGACCGTCGTCCGGAAACATCGCCACGCCGATGCTGGCGCTGGGATGCAGCGTCATCAGGCCGGCGGTGGTCGGCGCCGCGATGGCGCCGAGCATCCGCTCGGCCACGCTGCCGGCCTGTTCGGCGCTGCACATCGGCAGCACCGCGACGAATTCGTCGCCGGCCTGGCGGCCGACGATGTTGATGCCCCCGAGTTCCTCGCTCAGGCGTGCGGCAACATCGCGCAGCAGGCCATCGCCGGCGGCGTGTCCCTGCGCGTCGTTCACGCGCTTGAAGCGGTCCAGGTCGATGAAGAGTACGGCCGCGGTGCCGTTCACCTGGGCGACGTTGGCCAGCGCCTGTTCCGCTTTGGCGCTGAACATGATGCGGTTCGGCAGGCCGGTCAGCGTGTCGTAGAACGCCAACTGGTGCACGCGCTCGTTGGTCTGCTCGCGCTCCAGCGTCAGCGAACATAGGTGCAGGCACGTATCGGCCAGGCGTTCATGCAGTTCGTCGGGACCGCGGTTCTCGCGGTAGTAGAACGACAGCGTGCCCAGCACGCGGCCGCTGCTCGACTTGATGGGGTGCGTCCAGCAGGCGCGCAACCCGAGTGGCGTGGTGAGGTGGCGGGTGCCGGCGCACAGCGGATCGCTGGCGATGTCCTTCACCAGCACCGCGCGGCCCCGCCAGGCGGCGGCACCGCACACGCCGGCGCGTGGACCTATCGCCATGCCGTCGATCTTGCGGGCCCAGGCTTCCGGCAGGCTGGGCGAGGCGAGGGCGTGCATCAGCCCCTCGTTGTCCACGGTGATGATGGAGACCGTCAGTTCCGGCGCGATGTGCTCCACCTCGCGGCAGATCAGCGTCATCACGTCGGCGACGCTCCATTCGTGCACCAGTGCATCCAGCACCTTGTTGTGCAGTACCTGGTGCATCTTGGTCTGGGTGATGTCGCTCAGCACGCTGACCAGCCCCAGCAGTGTCCCGTCCTCGTCGTGCACCGGGTTGATCGCAGCCGAAAGCCACAGCGGGCGGCCCGACTTGGTGTACAGCAGCACTTCCGTCTGCAGGCCTTCGCCGGCCTTCATCGCCTGGCTGATGCGATCGTCCAGGCTGGCGTCGGTATGCGCGCCGGACAGCAGCTGCGAGGGTTTGATCCCGCGCAGCTCTTCGAGCCGGTAACCCAGCATGCGGGTGAAGCCGCTGTTGACGTAGACCACTTCGCGGTCCGGCGCGCTCACGAAGATCGCGTTGTCGCTCTTGTCCACCACGATCGACAGTTGGCGCAGGCGCTCAAGCTGGCGCTTCTGGTCGCTGGTGTCGCGCACGAAGGCGGTATGGAAGACCTGCGCGCCCACTCGCACCTTGGATAGAGATACCGAACAAGCGACCTCGCTGCCATCGGGCCGGTGCAGCACGGCATCGCGATGGCTGCCGAGCAGTTGCGCCAGCGTGGCGTCGGGGCTGCTGTCCGCCTGGGGACTGGACAGCAGGCGGGTGAACGGCATGCCATGCACGTCTTCGCGCGGGCACCCCCAGAGCGCTTCCGCCGCCGGATTGAACAGCACCACCCGGTGGCGCCCATCGACGACGAACGCAGCATCGACGGACTGCTCCAGTACGTGCCAGAGGCTCTCCGGCGGGAGATCCGTGGACGCCTGTGCGTCGCGCACCGATGTCAGCGAGGTCAGCGTGCGGCCTAGCATGCACTGCCCTCGCGGCGCACTTTCGGGCAGCGGGTGGCGTCGTCGGTGGCGGGGGGTGCGACGGTCATCGGGTGCCAGGGAAGAGGGCCTTCTGGTGACATATCGGCCGGAGTCCGGGTTACTTGAAGGCGGTCACGGAAAGGGGCGCACGCCGGGTGCGCCCGTCGGCTCAGAACTCCTGCCAGTCACCGTCGGCGAGGGCAGGCTCGGGCTTGCGCGCAACCGGCTTGCGGGCCACGGCCCTGGGTGTCGCCACCGGCCGCGGTGCAGCGGCGGCCATAGGGGCTTGGCGCACCGGTGCACTGGGGGCAGCCTGCAGCTTGAACACCGACACGCTCTGGGTCAGTGCGCCGGCCTGTTCTTCCATGGAGCGTGCGGCGGCGGTGGCTTCTTCCACCAGTGCAGCGTTCTGCTGGGTGGTTTCGTCCATCTGCGTGATGGTCTGGTTGACCTGCTCGATGCCGGCCGACTGTTCCTGCGAGGCCGCGGAGATCTCGGCCATGATGTCGGTCACGCGCTGCACCGAGGCCACGATCTCACCCATCGTCGTGCCGGCCTGGTTCACCAGCGCCGAACCCTCGGCGACCTTGTCCACCGACGTTTCGATCAGGCCCTTGATCTCCTTGGCAGCATTGGCGCTGCGCTGCGCCAGCGTCCGGACTTCCGAAGCGACCACCGCGAAGCCGCGACCCTGTTCACCGGCACGGGCGGCTTCCACGGCCGCGTTCAAGGCCAGGATGTTGGTCTGGAAGGCGATGCCGTCGATGACCGAGATGATCTCGGCGATCTTCTTGGAGGACTGTTCGATGTCGGTCATCGTGGTGACCACGCGACCGACCACCTCGCCACCCTGCGAAGCGACAGACGCCGCACCAATGGCCAACTGGTTGGCCTGGCGGGCGGACTCGGCGTTCTGGCGCACGGTGGAGGTCAGTTCCTCCATCGAGGCGGCGGTTTCTTCCAGGTTGGCCGCCTGTTGCTCGGTACGGCGCGACAGGTCGTTGTTGCCCGATGCGATCTCGCCGGCCGCAGTATTGATGCTGGTGGCCGCCATCTGGATGCCGCCGACGATCTCGGTCAGCTGGGCGACGGTGGCGTTGGCGTCATCACGCATGGTGGCGAAGACACCGTGGAAATCGCCTTCCATGCGGGCCGTGAGGTCGCCATCGGCGATCGCGCGCAGCAGGGCGGACAGCTGGGCCAGGTTGCGGTCGCTGGTCGCCATCATGGCGTTCAGGCCCTGCACCATCTGGCGGAAGTCGTGCTGGAAGCGCGCCTCGTCGCCGCGGGCGCTGAAGTCACCGGCCCCGGCGGCCTGTGCGAGGCGCTTGATCTCGGCGTTGATGGCCAGCAGGCTCTGCTTGGCCGCGTCCATCGCTTCATGCAGGAACGCACGCGTACCGGGCAGGCGACGCGCATCCTGGCTGAGGTCGCCGCTGGCGTAGCGTTCCAGGATGCCGATGGCATCGCGGAAAGCATCCAGGTGCTCGAACATCATCGTGTTGATGCCGCCTGCCAGTTCGCCGTACACGCCGGGGAAATCCTCCGGCATGCGGTGGCTGATGTCCTCGGCTTCGTGCAGGCGGATCATCACATGCGTTTCCTGCGAGAAACGCTCCAGCATGTGCACCATTTCGTCGGTGGCCTTGAGCATCTGGCCGACTTCGTCGCGGCCGTGGTGGCCGGTGCGCACGCTCAGGTCGCCCCGCGAGACGCCCTTGATGGCGGCCAGTGCGCGCGAGACCGGTTCCAGCACCGACTGGCCGATCACCCAGCCGATCGCCATGCTCAGCAGCACCAGCAGGCCGCCGACGATGGTCATGATGAAGGTGAACTGCAGCGCCTGCGCCTGGGTGTCGTCGATATAGACGCCGGTGCCGATCACCCAGCCCCACGGCTGGTACAACGCCGCATACGAGGTCTTCGGCACCGGGTCTTCTTCGCCGGCCTTGGCCCAGCTGTAGTCGACATGGCCACCGCCCGCGCGCGCCACGCGGACGAACTCGGGGAAGATGCGCTTGCCATCCGGGCTCAGCACATCATCCAGCGGCTTGCCGATCAGGTCGGGACGGGTAGGGTGCATCAGCATGGTCGGTGCTTCGTCGGTGACGAAGAAGTAATCCACGCCTTTGTTCGCCTGCATCGAGGCGAGCGTGGCCAGCGCGCTCTCCTTCGCCTGTGCTTCATCCAGGGTGCCGGCTTCCACCTGTTTCGCATATCCCTCGATGACGCCCAGCGCCATCTCGGTCTGCGCTTTCAGGCCCGCCTGCCGCGTCCCGGTGAGATCCAGGTACTGCATGCGCGCCGCGATCACCGCCAGGCCGATGGTGCCGATGGCAACCAGTGCGGTCTGGATGAGGAACTTGCGCTTCAGCGGCAGGTTGGAGAGCAGGGCGGCGATCTTGGCGTTGAACGTCATGGCGGGGTCTCTGGCGACAGGTGGGGCCTGTGCGTACGGAATGCGGGGCGGATTGCCTTCGTAGGTATTAGCGGCCGCGAATGGACGAATTTCAGTGGTTTTCTTACCCCTACGACGAAAGGCGTGGTGCAGCGGGGGCGGGGCCGCGCAAGAAAAAGGGACCGGAGGCCTTGCGGCCTGCGGTCCCCGGGGGAATGCAGAGTGCGTACCGCGAACGCGGCGCGTCAGGCAGCGACCTGCTCCGGCAACGGCTGACCCAGGTCGGCGCTGTCGATGAGGGTCTCGATATCGAGCAGGATCAGCATGCGCTCGTCCACCGTGCCGATGCCGGAAATGAAGCGGGTATCGACGCTGGCACCGAATTCCGGCGTGGGACGGATCTGCTCGGCGTTCAGCGCGATCACGTCCGACACGCTGTCCACCACGATGCCGACCACGCGGTCTTCCACGTTCAGCACGATCATCACGGTGAAGGCGTCGTAGCGGGCTTCCTTCAGGCGCAGCTTCAGGCGCAGGTCGATCACCGGCACGATGGTGCCGCGCAGGTTGATGACGCCCTTGATGTAGTCCGGTGCGTCCGGCAGGCGGGTCACCGAGTCGTAGCCTCGGATTTCCTGGACCTTCAGGATGTCCACGCCGTAGTGCTCGTCCCCCAGGGTGAAGCTGAGGAACTCGTCCGCGCTCGCCGCGGCCTGGGTTTTCTTGTCGCTCATTCGTCGGGCTCCTGTTGCAGCCGGTGAAGGTGTCGGGGTTCCCGGGACGGAACCTGTCATGGCCTAGATCGGCCCCGGGACGGGTTTCTTTAGGGGGTCAGTACGGGTGCGGTTCGGTAACGCCCCGCGGCGCGGTGCCGGCGGCGATGCGGGTGACGCGTTCGTGCACCAGCCGCGCGACACGGCCGTGGCCGTCCAGCCGGAAGGTGGAGACGGCCTCGGCCAGTGCCTGCGCCTGTTCTTCCATGCTGCGCGCGGCGGCGGTGGCTTCTTCCACCAGCGCGGCGTTCTGCTGGGTGGTCTCGTCCATCTGGGTGATGGTCTGGTTGACCTGCTCGATGCCGGCGCTCTGTTCCTGCGAGGCCGCGGAGATCTCGGCCATGATGTCGGTCACGCGCTGCACCGAGGCGACAATCTCGCTCATGGTCGTGCCGGCCTGGTGCACCAGCGCCGAGCCGTCGGCGACCTTGTCCACCGAGGTCTCGATCAGGCCCTTGATCTCCTTGGCGGCATTGGCGCTGCGCTGGGCCAGCGTGCGGACTTCCGATGCGACCACCGCGAAGCCGCGGCCCTGTTCGCCCGCCCGTGCGGCTTCAACCGCGGCATTGAGCGCCAGGATGTTGGTCTGGAAAGCGATGCCGTCGATGACCGAGATGATCTCGGCGATCTTCTTCGACGACTGTTCGATGTCGGTCATGGTGCTGACGACTTTGCTGACCACTTCGCCGCCCTGTGAGGCGACGCCTGCGGCACCGATGGCCAACTGGTTGGCCTGGCGGGCGGACTCGGCGTTCTGGCGCACGGTGGAAGTCAGTTCCTCCATCGAGGCGGCGGTTTCTTCCAGGTTGGCCGCCTGTTGCTCGGTACGGCGCGACAGGTCGCTGTTGCCGGAGGCGATTTCACCGGCGGCGGTGTTGATGCTGGTCGAGGCGTCCTGGATGCGGCCGACGATGTCGGTCAGCTGGGCGACGGTGGCGTTGGCGTCATCGCGCATGGTGGCGAAGACACCGTGGAAATCGCCTTCCATGCGCGCGGTCAGGTCGCCCTTCGACAGCGAACGCAGTACCCCGGAAACCGAGTCCACGCTGCCTGCTATCGTCGCCAGCAGGCCATTCACCTGCTGCGACAGCGCCAGCAGGAAGCCCTGCTTGCCGGTTTCGGTGATGCGCCCGCTCAGGTCGCCCCGTGCCGCGTCCTGCACGATGCGGGTCACTTCCTGTTCGACCATCACCTCGTTGGTGCGGTCAGCCCATTCGACCACGTAGCCGATCCGCTGGCCTTCGCCATCGGTCACGGGGTTGATGATCAGCTGCATGATGCGTCCGCCCACGCTGATCTGCGCGCGATGGGTGCCCTGCAACTGGGCCAGCATGCGCGACTGGTGCTCGGGCTTCTTGTGGAAGATGTCGATGCTGCTGCCGATGACGGTACGCACATCGAAGGCAGGCAGGTCGCGCCGAAGGTCCTGTTCGACGTCGGTCAGCATCTTCATCAGTGGCCGGTTGGCATAGACGATGGTGCGGTCGGCGTCGGCGATCATGACGTTGGTGGTCACATCCTCCAGTGCGGTACGGATGCGCAGGCTTTCCTTCGCCACCACGGCGTCGCGCTCGATGCGCTCGCGCAGGTTGCCCTGCATGCTGCGCATGGCTTTCATCAGGGTGCCGATCTCGTCGTCGCGCCCGACATCGATCTGGCTGTCCAGCTTGCCGCTGGCGATATCGTCGGCCACGCGCACGGCGCCGGCCAGTGGCATGCCGACCTGGCGGCGCAGCAACCAGAACACGGCGCCGCACAGCAGTGCAGCGCCCAGCGCGCCGACCGCCACCACCGTCCAGAGCACGGCGCGCGCTTCCCGCATCAGCACTGCACGGGGCACCACCACGCCCAGCGCGAAGTGCTCCTGCGCGGCGCCGATCTGCAGCGGTACGTAGGCTTCCATCACGGTTTCGCCCGCGGCGTCGGTGGCCTCGCGGAACACCGGCTTGCCGGAGGCCACCTGCTTCATCACGTCGGCAGCGTGGGCGCCCGCATAAGGCTTGCCGACCGAGGCGGCATCCTTGTCCGCGATGACCACGCCGGCCGGCGTGAGCAGGCGGACGAAGCCGGCATCCATCGGCGTGAGCTTCGCGATACGCTCCTGCAGCGATTGCAGGGCGAAGTCCACGGTCATCACACCGAGGTAGTCGCCGTCCTGCAGGATCGGCGTGGACAGCGTGGTCATCAGCACGTCCTTGCCGGCGATCTTGTAGACGTAGGGCTCGGCGACCACCGGACGCTTGAGTTCGCGCGGCCGCCGGTACCAGTCGCCGGCACCGGTGACTTCGTAATCACGCAGGGCTTCCAGCAGCGGGACGCCGTTGCTCCATGCCCAGTAGCTCATGAAGCGGCCGGTGTCATCGTGGCCTTCGGCACCGATATGGTCCGCATCCTTGCCATCGAAGGCATCGGGTTCCCACAGCGTGCCGACGCCGACCCATTCCGGGTGCGCCTCCAACTGGCGCTTGAAGATGGCGCTGGCGGCGGTGCGGCTGATGCCGTCGCCCTGGCGCTGGGCGAGCAGTGCATGCGCGAGCGCATCGTTGCCGTCGAAGGCGCGGGTGAGTTCGCCCGAGATGCGCTGGGCCTCCTGGTTCGCGAGTCCTTCCATCGTGGCCCGCGCCCCGGACAGCAGCGCCTGGCTGCTGCGCAGGTAGCTTGCCGCGGCGGCGACGCCGAAGGCGAGCAGGGCCACCACGGCGGTGCCGAACATCACGCGCGTCGCGATGCTGCGGGAGGTGGATCGGGAGGGAATGGATGACATGCTGGCCTCGTGCGGACTGGATGGTACGGCTTGCGATGCCTGCGGGATTGCGGTGGCGGTGGTGCGTTGCCACGCCCGCGCCGCAGGGGTGTTACGCGAGGTATCGGCGGCGACGGCGCAAGGTTGAGCGGATGCCGGTCACAGGCGACGGGCGGCGGCCGGAAATTCGATGCAGGTCACGCCGCGCCGCGTTCGCGGGCGCTGCGCTGGCGTTCCAGCCGGAAGATGTAGCGCTGGATCAGCGCATCGCCGCCACGCGGCAGGTCGGTGAACTGGCAGCCGGCGCGCCAGCTTTCGGTGCCGTTCTGGTTGAGCTGGCGGTGCAGGCTCTTGACCATCAGGCGTAAGCACAGCGGGCCGCTGTCGGGCAGGTGGAGCAGGCTGCCGGGGAATTCCTTGTAGGGCCGAAGCGTGGGTTCTTCGGCCTGCACGGCCAGGGCGATGCCGCCGCCGCTGATGTCCATCACGCGGTAGTTGCGGTAGGTGGTCTCGCCGTCGGGGTGCCGCTCGGCGACGGCGCACTCGATGGGCTGCGTCACCGGCACCTGCAGGCGGTAGAACTCGCGACGCTGCAGGCGCAGGATGCTTTCAGGCAACGAGGCACGGAATGCCACCTGGCCGTCCTTCTGCACGCGTTGCAGGTCGTAGAGCTTGAACTGCACGTGGATGCGGTCGAGTCGCGACACGCAGGTGACGTGGCTCGCTTCCTCGATGCTGCGGTTGATGGTCTCCGAGGCGCTGCCATCGATCAGCACGCCGTCTTCGTCCTCCAGTACTTCGATGATGGAGGTGGGGAAGGTGTGGTTGCGCGGCATCGCGCAACCACTGACGAGCGCGCGCCTGGCGATCAGCGATTGCAGGATCTGCCGGATCTCGTATTCGCCATGCACCAGGTACTTTTCTTCTTCGTCGTACCTGACGGGATCGGCCAGAGGGGCGTCGCTGGGCTCGGTCATGCGGGCGTGAAGCATCTGGGCAGGGAAGGCGTCACAGGCTGTATCGGCGTGGGGTGCAGCATCTTTAGGGGGTGTGCTGGATGCGTGCGGCATGGAGGCCGACGGGCCGGGATCCTGATGGGGGGGCGGGGCCGTCGATCAAGCGAGATGCAGGTGGTGAGAGAGCGGGCAAAATGTAAATGCACTTACCCGGCGTGTCGTCTTCCCCGCTACGCGGTGACCGTGTAGCGTTCTTCCTTGATCATGTGATGGCCATCTGCCACACGTTCTGCAAGGCAGCTGACGAGGGGATAGGGATGTTCAGAGGGTTTTCGATCATCGCGGCAATCGCGATGCTGGTGTGGGCGGGCGATATGCGCGCGCAGGTGGTCACGGTGGACGATCCGACGGGGGGATTCGCGCCGGGTGCGACCTATTGTCCGAGTACTGGAGGATGCTTTACATCCTTGGGCGAGGCAGAAGCTGCACTGCGTGCAGCAGTGCCAGATGTTGGCCAATATCTGTACAACAGTCGCCTGCAGAAACTGTCGAACGGCGAAATCCGGTCTTACTATGCCGTCAAACCGCAAGCGCCACTGGAGTACTACGCGCCTTACTACATGTTCCTTGAGGACGTCGAGGCAACGCAATACTGCCCAGGATCCGCTAATAGCTTTGGCGGATGCGGGAACGAGGAAGAGCTTATTTCCAACTTCTTTTCTCAAAGAATCAACGCGGGGGTGGTTTACTCCTGTGGCTGGAACAGGTGCTACAACCTCAATCCCCGCGTGGATGGATCATACGTTCCACTGAATCGGACCGATAGTACCAGTACCCCCGGAGTCGGGGTTCTCGACGATTCGACCAAGTCCCGATCTCGCAAGATCCTCTTCGATACGTATTACGACGACCATAGGTACCGAGGAACGCGCGAGTTCCCTCTTATCCGTCGGCAACGGTACCTTTGCCCGGCAGGAATGGGGCCTACTAGAGGCGTGTTGGCGAACATATCGCCCTACCTGTGTCAATCGACGGCCGGCGGTACCATCATGATAACTGCGCCCCGGCAGAACGCGGGCCAGTGTCCAGCGGACAACCAGTCGTGCGAGCCCTCCACGACCAACAAGTCGAGCGTCGAAGCGGACTTCACCTTCGCCGGACGTCCCTTTGCCCGCCACTACAACTCGCTGCGCGAGGAACTCTCCGGCGGATTTAATCTGGGTCGCGGCTGGTCCCATACCTATGGGCCCGTTTTCAGCCCGCCGGGAACCAATTCGAGCCAACTCGTCGTTGGCGGAAAGAGGATGAAGTACCAGTCGGTTGGCGGCGGTCGTTTTGTGATTGCGGGCCTCGGTGATGCGTCAATGGTCCGGGCCGCGGACGGAAACTGGCAGATCACCGAATCCAACGGAGATGTCAGTACTTTCTCTTCAACGCTGGGGTTGGTCAGCATCCGCAACGCGCGTGCGCCGGAACGGGACGTGACGCTGGAGTACAACAGCAAGAGACTTCTGGAAAGGGTGGTTGACCATAGCGGTCGCGCCCTGCAGTTCACGCATGACCATTTCGGAACTCTAACTGGCTTGCTTCTGCCGGATGGAACATCGCAAACCTACGCCTACGATGGGCACGGCAACCTTGTATCGGTTTCCGATAGTCACGGTGGTGCAAAGCAGTACCACTACGGCGAGGCCGGCCTGGCCACCAATGGTGACCCTGGGTTGCTGACTGGCATCACCTACGAGGACGGAAACCGTCATTCGAGTTTCGGCTACGACGTACATGGCCGGGTTGTTCTGAGTGCGCAGTTCAACTCGGCAGGGCAGCCAGTGAACACCACCAGGATGCGTTACACGTCAGCGAATCAGGCGGAGGTGGAGACAAGCAGCGGCGCTACGCGCGCATTCACCTATAGCGCGGATCGAAACCGTAGCCCCCTGTCAGTGATTGACCCCAATGGCACACGGTCCGCCACCTTTGATAGCTACGGGCGGACGCTCACGCGAACCAACGTCAATGGCTCCCAGGATCGTTACACGTATACCCTTGGGAAACTGACGTCTGCGACGTCTGCTTTCGGGACTCCCGACAAGCAGACCCGCGAAACGGTTTGGCACGCTACATTGAACGCGCCCACGCAACTGCGAACCCTGAACGCTGCTGGTCAGGTCGTGTCTCAGACCAATATGGACTACAGCGCCACCGGACAGTTGTTGACGACGACATCCCTGGACCCGTCGATACTGGTTACGCGTACTGCCACGCGTGCCTACTGCGAGCAGGCCGACGTGGACGTCGGCACCTGTCCGCGTGTCGGCCTGCTGAAATCGATCGATGGTCCACGCACGGACGTGTCCGACACGAACGCATACGCGTACTACGGCACCGTAGGCGGGGCCTGCGGCGGCACGCTGTCCGGTTGCGGCTATCGCCCGGGGGATCTCTGGAAGGTCACCGATGCGCTGGGCCGGGTTACAGAAGTGCTGGCCTACGACGCAGCTGGGCGTCCGCTGGCGGTCAAGGACACGAACGGCGTGGTGACCGAGACGCTGTACTACCCGCGCGGCTGGGTGGCGACGATGACGGTCAAGGGCGCGACGAGTGCAGATGATCGCATCACCTCGTACGAGTACTGGCCCACCGGGCTGGTGAAGAAGATCACTGATCCGGACGGTGTCTACACCACGTACGAGTACGACGATGCCAAGCGCCTGACCGCGGTCGCCGACAGTGCCGGCAATCGCATCGAGTACACGCTGGATGGCGCGGGCAATCGCATCGGTGAGAGCACCAAGGGCGCAGGCGGTGTGCTCAAGCGAACACTGTCGCGGATCTACAACACACTGGGGCAGCTGGCCACACAGGCCGACGCACAATCGAGCCCGACCGACTTCACCTACGATGCAAGCGGAAACGCCAAGACCGTGACCGATGCGCTGGGACATGTCACCAGCAACGACTACGATCCCCTGAGCCGGCTCAAGCGCACGTTGCAGGATGTGGGCGGGATCGAGGCGGAAACGAAGTTCGAGTACGACGCCAACGACAACCTGACCAAGGTCACCGACCCGAAGGGGTTGGACACCACGTATAGCTACAACGGCTTTGGCGACCTGGTGCAGTTGAGCAGTCCGGACACGGGTATCGCCACCTACACCTACGACAGTGCCGGCAACCGCGCCAGCCAGACCGATGCCCGCGGCATCGCGACGACCTACCAGTACGACGCGCTGAACCGGCTGACGCAGGTCGGCTACCCCACCGCCAGCCTCAATGTCTCCTACACCTACGATGTCACCCAGCCGGTTTGCCAGGCAGGCGAAACGTTCTCGGTGGGGCGGTTGACGCTGATGGTCGATGGCAGCGGCTCGACCCATTACTGCCACGACCGCTTCGGCCAACTGGTCCGCAAGGTGCAGACCACGGATGGCGTGGCGCTGACGCTGCAGTACGCCTACACCAAGAGTGGGCAACTGCAGGCGATGACCTATCCGGACGGCACGGTGGCGGACTATGTCCGCAACGCGCAAGGCCAGATCACCAGTGTAGGCGTCACCCGGCCGGGACTGGCGCGGGAAATCCTGCTGCACCAGGCTACGTACCACCCCTTCGGTCCCATCGCAGGCTGGGTGTATGGCAATGGCCGCACCATGCAGCGCGACGTGGACCTGGACTACCGTCCAACGTCGATCCAGGGAGGAACGGGCGGTCTGGATCTGACCTATGGCTATGACGCGGTCGGCAACCTGGTCGATATCGATAGCGGCAGCTCACCACCGATGGAGTACCGCTACGACGCGTTGGGTCGCCTGACGGAGGCGCTCGATGGCCCGGCCCAGGCGGTCCTGGACAAGTACGAATACGACAAGACGGGTAACCGGATGAGCTACACGGACTCGTTCGGTACGAAGGCCTATGCGTATCCGGCCAACAGCCATCGCCTCAGTTCGATCGCAGGCGAAAGCAGGTCATACGATGCGACCGGCAACACCGTGTCGATTGGGGGGGCACGTGAGTTCACTTACAACGATGCGGGAAGAATGAATAGTGTGCGAAACGCCGGTATCGTTGCGATGGAGTACAGCTACAACGGGCGCGGAGAGCAAGTCAGAAAGTACCACGGGGTAGAGACTGTCATCGTGCTCTATGACGAGCTTGGTCACAGACTCGGCATCTACGGGGCACCTGACATGCCATCACAGCAATTTGTTTGGATGGATGATCTGCCGATTTCGTTGATGCTGGGAAATCAATCCTTGCATCTCCAGCCAGATCACATAGGGACAACTAGAGTTGCCGTAGATGCAGCCCAGGACAAGGTCATTTGGAAGTGGAGCCTGACGGGAGAGGTGTTTGGGGATACTCCGCCGGATCAAGATTCTGACCAAGGTCAGGTGAGCTTGGCGCTCGCGACGCGTTTGCCAGGTCAGATCGTGGATGAGGCAACACTCACGAATCAGAACTTACATCGTGATTACGAGCCTTCGTCCGGACGATACTTGTCGTCAGATCCACTAGGACTAACTGCGGGCGTAAGTACGTATGGATACGTTGAGGGCAAGCCCCTGCTAAAGAGTGATCCCGAAGGACTTCAAAGCAAAGGCGTGCAAGGGATCTGGCAGATGCCCGGCGGCCCAGGCTATGTGACTGCTCCGTATGATCCCGAAAACCCAGTCAACTCAGGTTACTCGCCGCATTCTGTAGGGCCTTACGTGTATGGAAAAGATATATCTAACGTCTTATCTGCAACGCTTACAGCGATGCAAATGATGAGTCCTGTGGCGAACGATACGAACGTCAATGCGTTACAAACGCTCGCTTCGCTCGCTTCGCTTGCGGCGCGGGAGGCCTGCCGCGGCCCAGATGATGAATGCGACAGACTGAACGCGGACGTGCAACGCGCGAAGGCGGTTGTAGGTACCCTTGGCAAATGCAAGGCAGGGATGACGCGATGGGAGTTGGGCATGAGGGCGAAGGCTTGGTTGGCAGAAGCAGTTGCTCGTTCCAAAAGGGATGTGCGTTGCTGGGCTGGTGGCGACGGCGTGCATCAACAGGCTCAAAGCCAAGCCTGGATAAATGTCTCCAAGTGTCAGGCACTCAAGCTGGCTTGGTGGAATGCGGACATTTGATTCATGAATAGTTCTCTCATGCGTCGCATAGAAGTTGCGTTTGGGTGGCGAGTCAGGCCTGGGTCCTGCGTGGTTTCCAACGCGCCAAGAACTGATGAGTACGAGGACGCAGGAGCTTTCGACGACATCGAATGGAAAGATGTCAGTGACAAGATGCTCAACAAGCATCCGGCAGCAATTTATGGATTTTCACCGGAAGCATTCGCCTACTATCTTCCTGGAATTATGGCGTCGGCTGTGCGGGATAATGCGCCGGATAGTCGTGCAGTTGATGGCGTGGTAGCGATGCTGGATAGGTCGAATCAGGCGGGCACATGGGATGATTGGTTTGTCGCCAGGTGGTCGCTATTTAGCGTTGATGAGTTGGTTGTAGTATCTGATTGGTTACTCTGGCTGGCGAGTAGTGGGGACGCTGGGTTCACTGACAGCCAGCTAACGAGGGCGCTAGACACAGTCGATATGCTTAGGGCGCGTGAGCTCGCAACGCCTATCGCTGGTCGAGGAACTTAATGACTACTTGGTGTTTCGTAGCAGGGAGCGGGAGAGTAGGAGGCGGACAGCACAACTTTGCGACATCGCCAACTGCTAGACGAGGCTGCGAACCCAATGCGCCTCTGAGACGATCGTGAGCGGATGACCGTCGCCACGTAGTTCTACTGCTTTCTGGATCTTCGTGCCGGCATTGGTATTGAGCCAGTCGCGCGAGCGGAGCTCGCCAACCACTACGAACCTGGTCTTGCGACTGGGAGCGGCGCCCAGTTCGCCACCGCGACTTTTCTCCTTGGTCACAAGCTTTCGCGCGCCAAAGGAGAAAGTTCCAGCCACGACGAAGATGGAGCCGGGATAGACGAGTACCGGCTCCGGATCATTGATCGGCAGGCTGGGGGACAGCGACGTGGTCTGGGCTACCTCGTCGAAAGCCTCGCCGCCCACAGAGCGGATCAGCGCGTAGGATGGGTTGAGCGAAGCGATACCCATCATCGTGATGAAGGCGCCACGTGCTCGATGGGTATCGCCTACGGCTCAACCCATCCTACAGAGTGAATCTTCATGGATTTCGTTGCTCTGCGTACAAGTGCAGGGCCCGGGATTTTTTGGCTGTGTGCTTGTTGCGGGCCGCTTCATACGAGCCGCTCAGAACTCCTGCCAGCCCTCGCCATCTCCGTCGACAAGCACGGGTTCCGGTTTGCGTGCGGGCTGCTTGCGGACTGCGGCCTTCGGTGTCGCCACCGGCCGCGGCGTGCCAGCGGCCACGATGGCCTTGCGGATCGGAGCACTTGCACTGGCCTGCAGCTTGAACACCGACACGCTCTGGGTCAGTGCGCCGGCCTGTTCTTCCATGGAGCGTGCGGCGGCGGTGGCTTCTTCCACCAGTGCAGCGTTCTGCTGGGTGGTTTCGTCCATCTGCGTGATGGTCTGGTTGACCTGCTCGATGCCGGCCGACTGTTCCTGCGAGGCCGCGGAGATCTCGGCCATGATGTCGGTCACGCGCTGCACCGAGGCCACGATCTCACCCATCGTCGTGCCGGCCTGGTTCACCAGCGCCGAACCCTCGGCGACCTTGTCCACCGAGGTCTCGATCAGGCCCTTGATCTCCTTGGCCGCGTTGGCGCTGCGCTGAGCGAGCGTGCGGACTTCGGAAGCCACCACGGCAAAACCGCGGCCCTGTTCGCCTGCCCGTGCCGCTTCCACCGCGGCGTTCAAGGCCAGGATATTGGTCTGGAAGGCGATGCCATCGATGACCGAGATGATCTCCGCGATCTTCTTCGATGACTGTTCGATGTCGGTCATCGTGGTGACCACGCGACCGACCACTTCGCCACCCTGGGAGGCGACCGATGCTGCACCGATGGCCAACTGGTTGGCCTGACGGGCGGACTCGGCATTCTGGCGCACGGTGGAGGTCAGTTCCTCCATCGAAGCGGCGGTTTCTTCCAGGTTGGCGGCCTGCTGCTCGGTACGGCGCGACAGGTCGTTGTTGCCGGAGGCGATCTCGCCGGCAGCGGTGTTTATGCTGGTGGCCGCCATCTGGATACCGCCGACGATCTCGGTCAGCTGGGCGACGGTGGCGTTGGCATCATCGCGCATGGTGGCGAAGACGCCATGGAAGTCGCCTTCCATGCGCGCGGTCAGGTCGCCGCGCGCGATGGCCTGCAGCAGCTCGGACACCTCGGCCAGGTTGCCGTCGGTGGTTTCCATCAGCTGGTTGAGTCCCGCGATCATCTCGCGGAAGTCGTACTGGTACTTGTCCACATCGCCCCGCTGGCTGAAATCGCCGGAGGACGCGGCCAGCGCCAGGCGCTTGATCTCGCCGTTGATGGCCGACAGGCTGGTCTTGGTGGCGTCCATCGTCTGCGTCAGCACCGCCTTCTCGCCGGGCAGACGGTCCATGTCCAGCGACAGGTCACCGATGGCGTAGCGCTGCATCACCTCGACAAGGCGCATCTTCACCGCGATGTGCGAGGCCACCAGCGTATTGGTGTCGCGCACCATGCGGCCGTACTCGCCCGGGAACGCGCTGTCGTCGATGCGGTGGCTGATCTGGCCATCGTCGTGTCGTCGCGTCATCTCGGTCTGTGCCTCGATCACCGACACGACCTGGGTCTGCACATGGTGCATGGCCGACAGCAACTGGCCGACCTCGTCGTGGCGCGAGGTGTCGATGCGGCTGTCCAGTTTGCCGGCGGCCACCGCTTCGGCGATGGCGACTGCACCACGCAGCGGGTGCGAGACCACGCGACGCACGCCGAACCAGGCCAGCGTCGCGATGACCGCCAGCGCCAGCAGCGAAAGCAGCAGGATGATGACCGTCAATGCGTGGCTGGAGGCCACTACGGTGGAACGCGGCTCCACGGCGACCAGCGCCCACTTCCACGGGGCGAACTGCTTCACCGCGACCAGCGCCGGCACGGCGTCTTCGCCGGCCTTGGGTGCGATATCGAGCACCGTGTGACCATGGTCCTGCGCCAGCAGGGCCTTCATCTCCGGCACGGAATCGGCGTCCACCACCGAGGAATACAGCGCATCCTGGCTGGCGGGATGCGCGGCCAGCTTGCCGTGGTGCTCGCCTTCGGCGATATCCACCACGAAGAAATAGCCCGCTTCACCGAGTGCCGTATTGCGCAGCTTGTCCTTCAGCGCCGCGAGGCCGTCGCCGTAGTTCTGGCCGACGAACAGGATGCCGATGGTGTTGCCTTCCGCATCCTGCAGCGGCTCGTAATGGGTCATGTAATCGCGACCGAAGAGGCGCGCGCGACCGGTGTAGGGCTTGTCCTTGAGGATCAGGGCGTATGCCGGGTGCTTGTGGTCCAGCGCGGTGCCGATGACGCGTTCGTCCTCGGTGTTGCGCAGCGACGTGGTGGCACGGATGAAATCGTCGCCCTGGCGCACGAAGAGGGTGGCGACCACGTCGGTGGCTTCGGTGAAGCGGTCGACGGTGGTGAAGTCCAGGTTGATAGCCTGCGCACCGAAACGCAGTTCGGGAACCTCGAAGTCGCCGATCGGCGTGGTGCGTCCGGCATCGATCGACACGTCGCCGGAAGGCAGTGCGGCGCGGAAGCTCCTGGCCATCCGCTGCGTGGCGTCGGTCAGTGTGTTGTCGTAGAGCGCGATGGATTCCAGCATCACCTGCGCCGCGACGTCGAGATCGCCCAGGGCACGTGCCTCGATGGCGCGACTGGACTGCCGCTGCACGACGATCGCGAGGAGGGTGAGGACGACGGCCACGGCGAGGGTGACCTGGAGGGAGAGCATGCTGCCGAGAGAAAGGCGCTTCAGTCGATTCATGGGGGCAGGGCGTGTCGTGATGGAGGCTGGATCGATATCGGCGTCACGGCGTGGCCATTGAGGCTTTGTGGGGATTTCCCCGACGAACGGTAAATACAGATACCTGCGCGAGTGTGGCGCTCCAGACAGGCACGGCCCGGAAAGTCCGGGCCGTGCAGGGTGCTTCTGCCGCGCGTTCCGATGCGCAATCAGAACTCCTGCCAGTCCCCGTCGGCGAGGGCAGGTTCGGGCTTGCGTGCGACCGGCTTGCGGGCCACGGCCCTGGGTGTCGCCACCGGCCGCGGTGCAACGGCGGCCGCCGCAATGGCCTGGCGGACCGGGGTACTGACGGTGGCATGCAGCTTGAACACCGACACGCTCTGCGTCAGCGCGCCGGCCTGCTCTTCCATGGAGCGCGCGGCGGCGGTGGCTTCTTCGACCAGTGCAGCGTTCTGCTGGGTGGTCTCGTCCATCTGGGTGATGGTCTGGTTGACCTGCTCGATGCCGGCCGACTGTTCCTGAGAGGCCGCGGAGATCTCGGCCATGATGTCCGTCACGCGCTGCACGCTGGCGACGATCTCGCCCATCGTCGTGCCAGCCTGGTTCACCAGCGCCGAGCCGTCGGCCACGCGATCCACCGAGTTCTCGATCAGACCCTTGATCTCTTTGGCGGCATTGGCCGAACGCTGGGCGAGGGTGCGCACTTCGGAAGCGACCACCGCGAAGCCGCGGCCCTGTTCGCCCGCGCGTGCGGCTTCCACCGCCGCGTTCAAGGCCAGGATGTTGGTCTGGAAGGCGATGCCATCGATGACCGAGATGATCTCGGCGATCTTCTTGGAGGACTGCTCGATGTCGCGCATCGTGGTGACCACCTGGCCGACCACATCGCCGCCCAGCGAAGCCACGCCTGCGGCACCGATGGCCAATTGGTTGGCCTGGCGGGCCGACTCGGCGTTCTGGCGCACGGTGGAGGTCAGCTCCTCCATCGAGGCGGCGGTTTCTTCCAGGTTGGCGGCCTGCTGCTCGGTACGGCGCGACAGGTCGTTGTTGCCCGATGCGATCTCGCCGGCGGCGGTGTTGATGCTGATGGCCGCCATCTGGATGCCGCCGACGATGTCGGTCAGCTGGGCGACGGTGGCATTGGCATCGTCACGCATGCTGGCGAACACGCCATGGAAGTCGCCTTCCATCCGCGCGGTCAGGTCGCCGCGGGCGATGGCCTGCAGCAGTTCGGATACTTCTGCCAGATTGCCGTCGGTGGTTTCCATCAGGCGGTTCAGACCTTCCACCATGTCGCGGAAGTCGTACTGGTACTTGTCGACATCGCCGCGATGGGTGAAGTCACCGGAAGCGGCGGCGGTAGCCAGACGCTTGATCTCGCCATTGATCGCCGACAGATTGGCCTTGCACATGTCCATCGCTTCGGTGATGACCACCTTCTCGCCGGGCAGGCGATCCATGTCCTCCGACAGGTCGCCCACGGCGTAGCGGCGCATCACTTCCACGGCGCGCATCTTCACGCCGATGTGCTGGGCGACCAGTGCGTTGGTCTCGCGCACCATGCGGCCGTACTCGCCGGGGAAGGCGCTGTCGTCGATGCGGTAGCTGATCCGGCCTTCGTCATGGCGCACCGCCATTTCGCTCTGGGCGGCGATGACGGCCTTCACCTGCGTCTGCATGCGCTGCATGGAGCCGAGCAGGTCGCCGAGCTCGCTGCGGTCGTCGATGATGATCTGGCGATCCAGCTGGCCGCGCGCCACGGCGTCGGCGACGCTCATGACCTCGGCCATCGGGCGCACGATCGAGCGGGTGATGAGCACTGCAGCCGCGATGGCCAGCATCAAGGCCACCGCCACCAGCAGGCCGATGGCCTTGATGTTGGTGCTGTAGCCCGTTTCCTGGGCCGCCACGGCCTGGTCCAGTTCCTTCATCTTCGCTTCCAGCATCCGCGCGACGGCGTCGGCGGTGGCCTGGCGCAGGTCGCCGGCACCACTGGCAGGCGTCAGGTCGCCGACCTTGACCGACTCGATCAGCCGGCGGCTGTTCTCGAAGTACAGCGCGGCCCTTGCCGTCATCTCCTGGTGCAGGGCCTGCTCCTGCTTGTCGGAAAGGCCGGCCCCATACGCCTTGGCAAGCTCGTCGAAGGCCTTGCCACCCGCGATCAGCTCGCCGGTGTATTCGGCGACCTTTTCCGGATCCTCGTAGCCGGCGACCAGGCCGCGCTCGCTGACGCGGTATTCGGCCAGCATGGTCGCCATGCGGCCCAGGTCGCGGATGGCCGGTACTTCCTTCTTGGTGATGTCGAGCACCACGTCCTGGGCCACCCCCATCCGCTGCGCGGAGAACGCCCCGGTGGCGACGATGAGCAGGACGAGCACGGCGAAGCCGATGGCCAGGCGCTTGCCGATCTTGAGGTGTTTGAACATGAAGGCGGTCTCGGTAGAGTTCAGTAGGTGGGGCCAGTGCATCAGGCTGATGCCGTGGCGGTCCATGCCCTTGGTGCGGTGTCTCTCCCCGAGTAACGGCGGAATATGACCGTTCTTGATGACCGCTCGGCGGAAAGGTAAGCGCGCTTACCTGCATGTCGACGGCATGCCCGCGCAGACCGTGACCGGCTGCGCAGGCGATGCGGAAAGCAGGTTCAGAAGTGCATCTGTGCGCGCAGCTGGAACACGGACGGGTCGGCGGAGAACGCGCCGCGCGTCGCATCGCTCTTCACGTAGTTGGCCTGGAACTTGAAGTAGGGCGTCAGATACCAGTTGGCGCCCAGCGTCCAGTTGTGTTCGCGGCCGCCGGCAATACCGTCGCTGTCCAGATCGATGCGGCTGTAGCGGGCAAGCAGCTCCCATGCGCCGTATTTGCCCTTGGGCTTGGGGTTGCTGACGTTGCCGCTGCTGTAGCTGCGCGATTCGCCGGTCACCAGCCAACTGCCCAGCACGTAGCCGCCATCGGCCGTGTACGAAGGCAGTCCCAGCTCGCGCGTGGTCTCCTGCCGCAGGTACTCGCCCTGCAGTGACCACGGGCCGTGGATCCACAACGCTTCTAGGGCGGTACGCTCGATGCGGTCCACGCGCGTGAGCGTGCCCGAGTCCACCAGGCGCACGCCGGTGAGTGACGCTTCGGGCTTGGCGCGCCAGCGCACGCTGGGATACACGGTGGCGCCCAAGCCGTTGACCTCGCTGTCGGGACGTTCCTGCGAACCGGCGATTCCGAGGTGCAGCACGTCGCCGGCCGCCTTGCGCGGCGTCCACGCCAGTCGGAACGCCGCCGTGTCGCCCTTGTTGTTGCCCTGCAGGTCGGACTCGAAGAAGTAGCCGACGTTGGCGATGTAGTGCGTGCGCTCGAACGCCCAGTCGATGCCGCTGCGGCGGCCCTGGTAGAACGCCTGCGTGGGCAGCGACGGCTCCATCATCGAGACGTGGCGGGTGCCGGTGTTGCCCTCGAAGCCGAGCGGCAGCTTCATCTGGCCGATGCGCAGCTTGCCGGCGTCGCGGCCGAACAGTGCCTTGGTTTCGAGGCGCAGGGCGACGTCGCTCCACGTCTTGGCCTCGAAATCGAAGGTCGCGCCGAAGTCGTACACCCCCTTGCGCTTGAGCGTCACGCCGATCTCCTGGCGGCGCCAGGCGTCGTCGTCTTCCAGCGCGGCGCCGTTGTAGCCCTCGCCGGAGAAGCGGTTGAGGTCGTATTGCAGGTTGCCGCCCAGGCTGAGTTCGGTGCCGTCGGCGAAGCTGATCTTCGGCGGCCATGCACTCGCTCTGGTGCCGGCATCTTCCGCATGCGCGCTGGCGTGGGCGGCCATCAGGGCCAGGGCGAGGGTGGACATGTACTTCATGGATTTACCTGTTGGCTGTGGGCGTGCGCTCACCTGTCGCGGCCAGTCTAAGGCCGCGTCCCAAGTGAACGCCGAAGAGGAAGGAGGGAACGGCTGCGTCAGGCCGCCTGCAGCGTCCTGCGTGCGCGTACCAGTCCGCCGACATCGACGATCAGGGCCACGCGGCCGTCACCGAGGATGGTGGCGCCGGAGATGCCGTCGATGCGGCGGTAGTTGTTTTCGATGTTCTTGACCACGACCTGCTGCTGGCCGATCAGTTCGTCCACTTCCAGCGCCAGCTTCTGGCCGTCGGCTTCCACCACGACCACCAGCGGATCTTCTGCGTCGCTCTGGCCGTAGCAGTAGTAGTCGTTCAACGACACGATGGGCAGGTACTCGCCGCGCACGCGCAGTACGCGGCCGTCGCCGGCCACCGTGCGCACGTCCTCGGCCTGCGGCTGCAGAGCCTCGAGCACGTAGCCGAGCGGCAGGATCAGTGTTTCTTCGCCGACCGACACGCCCATGCCGTCCAGGATGGCCAGCGTCAGCGGCAGCCGGATGACCACGCGCGTGCCGCTGCCGGACGCGCTTTCCAGCTGCACTTCGCCGCCCAGGGCCTGGATGTTGCGGCGGACCACGTCCATGCCCACGCCACGGCCGGAAAGATCGGTCACCGCTTCAGCGGTGGAAAAACCGGGCTGGAAAATCAGGTCCCACACCTGGCCGTCGGTGGGATTCTCGGGCACGGCCAGGCCGCGCTCGGCGGCCTTGGCGAGGATGCGTTCGCGATTCAGGCCACGGCCGTCGTCGCTGACTTCGATGACGATGTGGCCGCCCTGGTGCGAAGCGGCCAGCGTGATCGTGCCGGTTTCGTCCTTGCCCGCCTCGCGGCGTGCATCGGGCAGTTCCAGGCCGTGGTCGATGGAGTTGCGGACCAAGTGCACGAGCGGATCGGCGATGCGTTCGATCAGGCCCTTGTCCAGTTCGGTGCCCTCGCCAATCGTGCGCAGGCGCACCTGCTTGCCGAGGCGTGCGGACAGGTCGCGGACCAGGCGCGGGAAGCGGCGGAACACGGCGTCGACCGGCAGCATGCGCACGCCGATGACGGCCTCCTGCAGGTCGCGCGTGTTGCGTTCCAGCAGGTCCAGACCGGCGAACAGGCGCTCGCACTGGGCCTGGTCGAGCAGGCCGGAGACCTGCTTCAGCATGGCCTGGGTGATGACGAGTTCACCGACCAGGTTGATCAGTCCGTCGATCTTGTCGACGCTGACGCGAATGGAGGTTTCTGCGGTGTCGTTGGCGGCGGGCGCGGCGCCTGCCGGTGCCTGCGCACCGCTTGCGGTCACCGTGGCGACCGGCTGCGCGGCGATGGCGACGGCTTCCACAGGCGCCGCATTGCGCTGCATCGGCTGGATGTCGAGTTCGCAATCGTCGACGACCCACGCGAATACATCGTCCACCGCGCTGCGCGGCACCTTGCCGATCAGGCCCAGGTCCCACGCGAGATAGGCTTCCAGCGGATCGATCTGCTCGAACCCCGGCAGGCGCTCCATGCGGCACGCGATCTCCAGCGGACCGAGGTGTTCCAGTTCGCGCAGGATGCGCAGCGGATCGTTGCCGCTCATGAACAACGACGGTGCGGGGGTGAATCCGATCTTCCAGCCTTCCGGTGTTTCGTCGGCCTTCGCTGCGGCAGCAGGCGTGGCGGCAGGTGCGTCCTGGCCGGACAGCACGGCATTGAGGCGGTCCTTCATGGCCTGCACAGCGGCAGGATCGGCCGGCGTGCCGTGTTCGGCTTCGGCCAGCAGGGCGCGCAGCACGTCGACCGAAGCAAGCATCGCATCGACCGCGGGCGGACTGACCGCACGCTGGCCGGCGCGCAGTTCGTCCAGCAGGGTTTCCAGCACGTGGGTCATGCCAGCGATGGCATCGAAGCCGAACGTCGCCGAGCCGCCCTTGATGGAATGCGCGGCGCGGAAAATGGAATTGATCAGGTCGCCGTCGCGGTTGCCCTGTTCCAGCGACAACAGGCCGGCCTCCATCGCTTCCAGCCCTTCGCGGCTTTCCTCGAAGAACGTGGCGTGGAAGCGCTGCATGTCCATGTTCATTGCGACGGTGCCCTGGTGCGGTCGGAGGGGAAGCGGAGGAAAGGAGGATCAGCCCAGGACTTTCTGGACGGTGGCGACCAGTTGTTCCGGGTTGAACGGTTTGACCAGCCAGCCGGTCGCGCCTGCGGCCTTGCCTTCGGCCTTCTTGTCGGCGGCCGATTCGGTGGTCAGCATCAGCATGGGCGTGAACTTGTAGTCGGGGATGCCGCGCAGGGCGCGGATCAGCGAGATGCCATCCATGTTGGGCATGTTGACGTCGGTGACCACCGCATTGAACTTCTGTCCCTGCGCGCGTCCCAGTGCGACCTGGCCATCTTCGGCTTCATCCACCGAAAAGCCGGCCGACGTCAGGGCGAAAGCGACCATCTGTCGCATCGAGGCCGAATCGTCCACTACCAGAATGCGTGCGCTCATGCGGCGTTCTCCACTTGTTGCATGTTGTTTTCGTTGTTGGTGGTCGCCAGGCCAAGCTGCGGCCCGAGGCCGAGCAGGCGTGCCGCGTCGCGGAAGTTCTGGCTGACCGCACTGAAGTCGGTGGCCAGCCCGGCCTGTTCGCGCTGGCGCACGAAGCTGCACAGCACCTGCAGGCTGGCGGTATGCACGCGCTGTACCGTGCCGGCATCCAGCACCAGCGGGCCAGGCTGTGCGACATGCATGGCCAGGTGTTGCTTGAGGTCGGTGGCGGCCTCGATGCCGAGGTCATCACCCAGGGGCACTGCGCTCATCGTGTCTCCGGAAGGGCGGCTCTAGTGGGGTATCGGCGCTCACGGGCCACTCTTGAGCATCCGGTGTGGATATGTGACGCGGTTCGTGAATTGCAGGGGGCAGGGGGCGAGGACGGGAAGCCCACATCGGCGCGTGCGTTCCCGGCTTCCGCAACACCCGGAAACGCCGGCATGGACGTGCTGACGGAATGCGCCATCCCTTGAGTCCTGTTTTGATTTCCCCGCATCACTGCAGGACTTGCGAGGCGTCCAGCAGGATCACCGCGCGTTCGTTGAGGCGGGCCACGCCGCGGAACAGGGGATTCGCGATGCGGCCGACGCGCGCGTTGTCGGGGGATTCGATCTGGTTGTCGGTCAGGTTGGCCACGTCCTCCACCGCGCTGACGCGCAGGCCGAGGATCTCGCCGTGCTCTTCGAGCACCACGATGCGCGTGGCGGCATCGGTGTCGATCGCACTGCGGCCCAGGTACAGGCCCATGTCGATGACCGGCACCACCTGGCCGCGCAGGTTCATCACGCCGAGCATGTGCGGCGCGGCGCCGCGCAGAGGCAGCAGGGTGGCGGGGCGCACGACCTCCTGCACCTTCAGCAGTTCCAGCGCGTAGTGCTGCTGGTCGCAGCGCAGGCGCAGCCAGCGCGTCTTGCGCTCGGTCGCGCGGCGGCGCTCGCCGGTGTCGGGCAAGGCTTCCTGCAAGTAGGGCTTGCTGGGCAGCGGCGCCAGGGCGCGCGGGGCCTGCATGGCGGGTGCGGCCGGCGGGGCGACAGGCGCGGGTACGGCAATCCGCGCGGTGGGCGCAGCGCCTCCGTGCAGGTCGTCAAGCAGGGCTTCGAACTCGTCGTCGCTGATCATGTCGCCGGCGCTGCCTGCGCGCGCAGGCGCGACCGCAAGCGCAGGCGCGGGAGGCGTCGGCGCCGCGATGATCGGCTCGCTGGCGGGGACGGCCACCGCGGTGGGAGCACCACTGCCGTGCAACTGGTCCAGCAGCGCTTCGAACTCATCGTCGTCGATCATGTCCGCGTCGCTGCCCGCCCGCACCGGCGCGATTGCCAGCGTGGGAGGCGCTTCGACCTTCGCGATGGGCGGCGCTGGCGTGTCGGCCGCGTCGGGCGATGTGCCGGCGGTCACCGCCGTTTCCTCGATGACCGTGGTCTGGGATGGAGCGACGGTTGCCGTGCCCAGTT
Source organism: uncultured Pseudoxanthomonas sp. (assembly GCA_966210745.1). Lineage (GTDB taxonomy): Bacteria > Pseudomonadota > Gammaproteobacteria > Xanthomonadales > Xanthomonadaceae > Pseudoxanthomonas_A. Next base: position 17,584 of record CBIHLJ010000004.1, on the reverse strand, counting down.
CGCCCAGCAGGTCGTGCAGGTAGTCATCGAGGACGGCTGGCGTATTCATGCGGCTTGCTCGGTGGCGCGTGCTTCCGTCAGCAGCAGCCAGTCCAGCGCGCGGCGGTAAGCCGACAGGCCGCGGCCGGGATACTGCGCGGCAGGGCTGGAACGGGTCAGTGCATCGACGCTGCAGATGCGCGTGTCGTTGGGGATGGCGTCGTTCCAGACGCGCCCGCCGTACTCGTCCTGCATCGCCTTCAAGGTCTCGGCACCGGTGCGGGTGCGCTTGTCGTAGAGCGTGGGCAGGATCGACACCGGCAGTTCGCGATGGCGCGAGCGCTGGATCATGTCGGCGGTGCGGCACATGCCTTTCAGGCCGTGCAGCGCCAGCGGTTCGGTCTGGGTCGGAATGATGACGTGGTCGGCCGCGGCCAGCGCATTGACCATCAGCAGGCCCAGCGTGGGCGGGCAGTCGAACAGCACATGGTCCCAGGCCTGGCCGCCGCGTGCGAGTGCATTGGACAGCGCCAGGCCCAGGCCGGGCTGGGTGGCGCTGCGGCGCTCCAGCGTGGCCAGCGGTGTCTGCGCGGGTACGAAGGTGAGGTTTTCGATCTCGGTGGCGCGCGCCACGCTGGCGAGCGCGGGCGGTTGCTCATCGAACAGGTCCAGCACGCCTGAAGGCTGCGGCTCGGCGGGCACGCCGAACGCGCGCGTCAGCGACGCGTGCGGGTCCAGGTCCACGAGCAGCACGCGGCGGCCACGCATGGCCAGCGCGCGCCCGAGGGCGAGGGTGGTGGTGGTCTTGCCGACGCCGCCTTTCTGGTTGGCGATTGCCCACACGCGCATCACTGGACTCCTTCATGGACCTGGGGCGCCGGCGGCGCTCCGGGCATGGGCGACGCGGCGTGGGTCGGCAACGACGGCAGTGCGATCACTGACGGCGCTTCGACGGCCTGTTCCTGTGCATGCAAGTTCGGTGCCGGGCCGGCCGGGCTGGCCAGGATGATCAGCAGCACGCGGCGATTGGCGTTGCGGCCTTCGAGGGTGGCGTTGTCGCCGATCGGCCGGAACTCGCCGTAGCCGATCATCGCCAGCCGCTCCGGCGGAATTCCGTCGCGGACGAACAGGTGCACCACGCTCGCGGCGCGGGCCGACGAGAGTTCCCAGTTGGACGGGAACTGTGCGGTGCGGATCGGGCGGTCGTCGGTATAGCCTTCCACGCGCACCGAGTTGGGCACGTTGCCCAGCACTTCCGCCAGCTTGCCGACGGTCTGCTGCGCCTGCGGATCCAGTGCCGCCGAGCCGGTGGCGAACAGGATGTCGCTGTTGATCTGCACTTCCAGCCACAACTCGGAGCGCTTGATGACCACCAGCTTCTCGTCGATCAGCGGCGCCAGCGCGCGTTCCAGGTCATCGGCGATGCGCTTGAGCTCGCCCTGCGCGCTCTTCAAGCCCTTCTCGTCCATCGAGAGGTTCATCTGCGAGGCCATCGCCGCCAGCAGGGTGACGTTGGGCGAGGGCGATGGGGCGGATGGGCCTTGTTTGGCGCCGGACTTGATCGGCGAGGGCCGGTCGAAGTCGGCGCCCTGCAACTGGTGGTTGCCCACCTGCACCGGGTTGATCGTGCGCGGCGCGCCGCCGAAGGCCGCCGTGAGCGCATCGGCCATCACGCGGTACTTGCCCTCGTTGATGGTGGAGATGGCGTACATCACCACGAAGAAGGCGAGCAGCAGCGTCATCAGGTCGGCGTAGGGGATCGCCCAGGCCTCGTGGTTCGCGTGCTCCTCGTGTTTCTTCCTGCGCGCCATCGCCGTCGTTCCGCAGGGATCAGTGCAGGAAGCCGGCCAACTTGGCCTCGATGTTGCGCGGGTTCTCGCCCTGCGCGATCGCGATCAGTCCTTCGATGATCATCTCCTGTTCGCGGCTGCGCCCGCCGATCACGCTCTTGAGCTTGCTGGCGATGGGCAGGAAGAACAGGTTGGCCGAGGCGATGCCGTAGATGGTCGCGGTGAACGCGGCGGCGATGCCGTGGCCCAGCTTGCTGGGGTCGGCCAGGTTCTTCATCACCGCGATCAGGCCGAACACCGCGCCGATGATGCCCAGCGTGGGGGCGTAGATGCCCATGGCTTCGAACACCTTCGCGGCGGCCAGGTCCTGATGCTCCTGGCCGTTGAGGTCGATCTCCATCATGTGCCGGATCGATTCCGGCTCCACGCCGTCCACCAGCATCTGCAGGCCCTTCTTCAGGAACGGGTCGTCCTGCTGGTTGACCAGCGGCTCCAGCCCCAGCAGGCCCTGCTTGCGGGCGATGTTGCTCCAGTCGACGATCTCGGCGATCAGCGCATCGCCATCGGTGCCCGGTGGCCGGATCACCCAGCGCACGATGGACAGCGCGCGCTTGAATACCGGCGGCGGGGTATGCACCAGGATCGCGGCGATGGTGCCCAGGATCACGATGACAAAGGCCGCCGACGACCACAGCGAGGACAGGCCCGCGCCCTTGAGGATGCTGCCGCCTACCAGGGCGACCAGCGCCAGGATGAGTCCGATGAGGCTGAAGATGTCCATGTGCAGATCTATCGGCCCGGTTCAGGTGGACTTGAGGTGTCGCAGGTGTGGGAGCGATGTGAGTCGCGACAGAGGTCACACCAGGATTTCTGCTGTGGGAGCGACGTCAGTCGCGATAACCGCGAGACGGATGGGTGGAGGGTCTCGATGTCTGAGAGGAAAAGCTCGCGACTTACGTCGCTCCCACATCTGGGATCCCGCGCTTCTGCCGGCGCTCACGCCGTCGCGCGCAGGCCGTCCACGTCCAGGATCAGGGCCATGCGGCCGTCGCCGATCAGGGTGGCGCCGGCGTAGCCGGGCAGGCCGCGCACGGCGCGCGGCAGGGGCTTGATGACGACTTCTTCGCGGCCGCGCACCTGGTCGACGATCAGACCAAAGCGTTGTTCGCCCATCTGCAGCACCACGATGGTGAGCAACGGCGTCATCACCGGGTCCACCCGCAGCCAGTGGCGCAGGTCGACCAGGGGCAGGGTATGGCTCTGGCGGTCCAGCACGGCCTGGCCATCGAACCAGCGCAGGCTCTCGGACGGTGCGTGCAGCACTTCCATCACGCGTGCGAGCGGCAGGGCATAGACGGGTTCGCCGGCCTGTACCAGCAGGGTGGGCAGGATGGCCAGCGTCAGCGGCACGCGGATGACGAAGCGGCTCCCACGCCCGATGTCGGAATGGATGGCGATCTGGCCGCTGAGTTCGCGGATGCGCGACTGCACCACGTCCATGCCCACACCGCGGCCGGAGATGTCGGTGACCTCGGCCTTGGTGGAGAAGCCGGGCAGGAAGATCAGTTGCAGGCATTCATCGTGGGTGAGGCGCGCGGCGGCTTCCGGATCGATCAGACCTTTTTCCAGCGCCTTGGCGCGCAGGCGTTCGGGGTCGATGCCGGCGCCGTCGTCGCGGATCTCGATGGTGACGAAGTCGCCTTCCTGCTGCGCCGACAGGCGCACGTGGCCGGCGCGCGGCTTGCTGCAGGCTTCGCGCAGGCTGGGCACTTCGATGCCATGGTCGATCGCATTGCGCACCAGGTGCACCAGCGGATCGGCCAGCGCTTCCACCAGGTTGCGGTCGAGCTCCGTCTCTGCGCCGACCAGTTCCAGGTCGACTTCCTTCTGCAATTGCCGGGCGACGTCGCGCGCGACCTTGGGGAAGCGCGAGAACACCTTGCCCACCGGCTGCATGCGGGTGCGCATCACCGCTGTCTGCAGGCGCGCGGTGGCGATGTCCAGGCTGCTGACGGCGCGGTCCAGTTCTTCGTCGCGGATGCGCGCACGCAATGTCTTCAGCCGGTTGCGCGACAGCACCAGTTCGCCCACCAGGTTGACGATGGCGTCCAGCCGCTTGGTGTCCACGCGGATGGTCTGTTCGGTTTCACCGCCGGCCTTCGCGACCGGCTTCGGTGCGGCCGGTTTCGCGGGCGAGGGGGCCGGTCGCGCGGCTGGCGCAGGTGCGGCCGTGCGGGTGGGTGCGCCATCGCCATGCAGCTGGTCCAGCAATGCTTCGAACTCATCATCGCTGATCAGGTCCGTGCCGGTCGCAGCGGCCGTGGCGCTTGTCGCGGTCGTTTGCTTCGGCGTGGCAGGTGCGGCATCCCCGCGGGTATCGAACTGGTCGATCAGCATCTGCGGTGCGTGCGGCGGGTCTTCACCGGCGCCGATCGCATCCAGCATCTGTTGCAGCCAATCCAGCGATTGCTGGGCGGCATCGAAGTGCTGCGGTTCCAGCGTGGCCTGTCCGGCGCGGACCAGGCCGAGTGTTTCTTCGGCGGCGTGGCACAGGTTGACCATCGGCTGGATGCCGAGGAAGCCGGCACCGCCCTTCAGGGTATGGAAGCCGCGGAACACCGCGTTCAGCTGCTCGCTGTCGGAAGGGTCCTGCTCCAGCGTGACCAGTTGCTCGCCCAGCCGGTCGAGGATTTCCTGCGCTTCGATCAGGAAGTCGGCGGCGATTTCAGGCGTGACGGCGGACATGGGCGGGGCAGGTACCGGTACGGGCGATCAGCGGGAGGAATGGGGCAGGTGCATCGCGTGGGCATGGCGACGCCGCAGGAAGCGGCCCACCAGGGCATCACAGACCAGCAGCGCTCCCACGAACAGCAGGACGAGCGGATGGCGGGAACGGCGGGCGGAACGGTCGGGCATGTCAGGTCTCCGGTTCCGCTGCGCGTTCGCGGGTGCCTACAGCCCCAGTCCGGAGAGCAGGTCGTCTGCGTCGTTCTGTGAAAACGCGTTGCGGTCCAGACCAGCAACGGCCGGACCTGCCAGATCTGAAGGGTTCTTCTTCTCGGGTGGAGGCAGGCCGAGCGCACCGAAGCCCTCGTGCACGCGACGGACGATGCCCGCGACGCGACGGATGATCTGGCCGGTGAGATCCTGGTAGCTCTGCGCAAGAGCCATTTCCGACAGCCCCTTGCCGATGCTGTCCACCAGCGCTGCCTGTTCGGGCGACAGCGCGGTGCCTTTCAGCTGGGTCGCGTAACCGCGGCATTGTTCGGCCAGGTCCAGCGTGGTGTGGCTGGCCTGTTCGGTCATTTCCACCACGTGGTCCAGGCGTGCGCAGGCGTCGTCCAGTTCGCCGGGTCCGGTGGGCGGCAGTTCGCCGAGCGTCTGCGCCAGCTCGCGCGCGAGGCGGCCCAGGCCCTGCATCATCGGCTGCGTGCGCCAGGCGGCGATGGCATCCAGTTCGCGGCGCCAGCCGGCTTCGTCGCCCTGTTCCAGGGCATCCAGCGCGTGTTGCAGTTTTTCCACCAGCGCGGCGCGGGCGCCGGCGACATCGGCCACGGCGGTCATCAGGCGGCCGCCCCCAGGCGTTCGAAGATCTTGCCCAGCTTCTCTTCCAGCGTCTGAGCGGTGAACGGCTTGATGATGTAGCCATTCACGCCGTTCTGGGCGGCTTCGATGATCTGCTCGCGCTTGGCTTCGGCGGTGACCATCAATACCGGCAGGGTCTTGTAGCGGTCGTCGGCGCGGATGGCCTTCAGCAGCTCGATGCCGGTCATGCCGGGCATGTTCCAGTCGGTGACCACGAACTCGAAGCTGCCCTGGGACAGCGCGGTCAACGCGCTGTTGCCGTCCTCGGCCTCGGCGGTATTGGTATAGCCCAGGTCATTGAGCAGATTCTTGATGATGCGGCGCATGGTGGAAAAGTCGTCCACGATGAGGATGCGCATGTTCTTGTTGGCGGTCACATCGAACTCCAGTAAAGCGTGCCCGGTCAGGGGCAACGGCAAGGCAGGGGCTGCACGCGGCGGCCTACCGGAGCCTTATCGGCAGGCCGTGGGGATTCTTCAGTCGTTGTCTTCCAGGCCGGCGTCGGCCTTCTCGAACACCTGCAGGCGTCCACGCAGCCGCACCATGGCCTGGCCGTGGATCTGGCAGACGCGCGACTCGCTGACGCCAAGGACGGCGCCGATCTCCTTCAGGTTGAGCTCCTGCTCGTAGTACATCGAGAGGACGAGCTGTTCGCGTTCCGGCAGTTGGCCGATGGACTTGACCAGTTGCTGGCGGAATTCGCTGCGCTCCAGATGCTGCTCCGGCGAGGGGCCGCCGGTGCGCGCGGTGTTCGGTTCGCCGTGGTCGTCGATGTGCGACTCCAGGCTCAGGACCTGGCCGCGTGCGGCATCTTCCATCAGGCGCAGGTATTCGGGCAGCGGCATCTCCATCGCGCTCGCCACTTCGGTGGCGATGGCGGCACGGCCGGTGCGCTGTTCGATCTCGCGCACGGTGGCGGCCGCCTGGCGGGCGCGGCGGTGGACCGAGCGCGGCACCCAGTCGCCGCGACGTATCTCGTCGATCATCGAGCCGCGGATGCGGATGGAGGCGTAGGTCTCGAACGACGCGCCCTGCTCGGCATCGTAGCTGCGCGAGGCTTCCAGCAGGCCGATCATGCCGGCCTGCACCAGGTCGTCGACCTCCACGCTGGCCGGCAGGCGTGCGGCCAGGTGATGGGCGATGCGACGGACCAGGTCGGCGTGCTGGGTGACGAAATCGTTCGCGGTGCTGCGTTGCACCGCGCGGTAGTGGGCGGCGGCGGTGTTCATGCGGCGACTCCCCGCTGGATCAGGCGTTCGACGAAGAACTCGACGTTGCCGCGCGCTCCCAGCGGCGGCTGCCAGCGCGCAGTCATGCGCGCGATCTCGGCGATGGCGCGTGCCGACGGGCTGCCCGGGTAGGCTTTGACGACGGGTTGCTGGCGCTGCACGGCACGGCGCAGCCAGTCGTCCTGCGGCACGGCGCCCAGGTAGTGCAAGGCCACGTCGCCGAGGAAGCGCTCGCAGACGCGTGCGAGTTTTTCGTACAGCTTCCGGCCCTCGTTGGGGTCGCGGACCATGTTGGCGATGACGTGCACGCGGTCCAGGCCGCGTTCGCGCGCCAGCACCTTGATCAGCGCGTAGGCGTCGGTGATGGAGGCCGGTTCGTCGCAGACCACCACCACGGTGTCCTGCGCGGCCTGGCAGAAGGTCAGCACGCTGTCGGTGATGCCGGCGGCGGTGTCCACCACCATGAAATCCAGCGCGCGCTGCAGCTCGGAGAACACGTTGACGAGGCCCACGTGTTCGGCCGGCGCCAGTTCGGCCATGTGGCGGAAACCCGACGAGGCGGGAACCACCAGCACGCCTTCGGGCCCTTCCAGCAGCACATCCTCCAGTACGCAGCGACCGGCGACCAGGTCGGCGAGGGTGAACTTCGGCGACAGCCCCAGCAGCACGTCCACGTTGGCCAAGCCCAGGTCGGCATCCATCAGCAGCGTGCGCTTGCCCATTTCGGACAGCGACACGGCCAGGTTGACCGACACGTTGGTCTTGCCCACGCCGCCCTTGCCGCCGGTGATGGCGATGACGCGCACGGGATGGAATGCGCCGGGCATCGGCGGCGTGCCGCGGGGATTGGTCTGCAGCAGGTGGTCAGGCGACATGGGTGGCCTCGGTCGAGCAGGGTTCGTCGGCTTCGCGGCGCAGCTGGTCCAGCCGCAGCACGAGGTGGGCGCTGTTGGCGCGGTGGAGATCGTGGGGAACGCGCTGGCCGTCGGTCACCCAGGTCATCGGCAACTGGTGGTCCACGACCACCGACAGCGCGCTGCCCAGGCGACCGGTCTCGTCCAGCTTGGTCAGCACCACGCCTTGCGGCTGCACGCTGCTGAAGCGGCGGACCACTTCGTCCAGATCGGAGAAGTGCGAATTGGCGGGCAGGCACAGCAGGGTCTTCACCTGGCCCGATGCGCGCAGCCAGTTGAGCTGGCCCACCAGGTTGCGGTCGCGCTGGCCGAGGCCGGCGGTATCGATCAGCACCAGCTTGTAATCGCGCAGGCGCTCCAGCAGCAGGGCGAGGGCCTGCGCGCTGTCGGCCTCGTGCACGGCGATGCCGAGCTGGCGCCCGTAGCCGTGCAATTGTTCGCGACCACCCACCCGCACCGTATCGGTGGTGATCAGTGCCACGTCGCGTGCGTTGTAGCGCTGCGCGAAGCAGGCGGCGAGTTTGGCGATGGTGGTCGTCTTGCCGGCGCCAGTGGGGCCCACCAGCGCGATGACGCCACCGGTTTCCAGCAGGTCAGTGTCGACCACCGGCAGTTTCTTGGACAGCAGGCCCAACATCAGGCCACGGCCGCGGTGCAATTCGGTATCGGCGGGAATCTGCAGGGCGATGTCGCGGGTGATGCCGGCGTCGAAGCCGTAATCTTCCATCAGCTCCATCGCCTGCATGCGCACCGGCGAACCGCGCAGGCGTTCATCGGTGAGGCGGTGCATCTCGCGCTCGATCATTTCGCGCATCGCCGACAGTTCGCCGCGCATCTGCACCAGTTGCTCGTCGCTCTCGCGGGCTTGCGTGGCGTTGTCGGTGACGACGGTCAGCGTCGGCACGGTGACGGCGGCGGGCGCCGGTACCGGTGCGGTCACCGGTGTACGCGTGGCGTGCAGCGCGACGACCGGCGCAGGCTCGGGTTCCGGCAGCGACACCGGCGGCGCGATGGAGGGCAGCAGTGCTTCCAGGTCGAGCGTGTCGTCGGCGTCGGCGCGCGGCGCGGCCGGACGGCGCGGCGGTGCAGCGGGTTCGATCGCGGCGACCGGTTCGTTGGCGGGAGCGGCCGGCAGGCAGGCGGCCAGCTTGGCGGCGAAGGATTCGGGTTCGATCAGCAGTGGCGCGATGTCGCGGACGACCGGCGCCGGGATCTCGCCGGTGGTCGGTGCGGACCTGGCGGCCACCGGCGCGCGCGGCGCTGCGATGGGTACTGCCGGCGGTGCGATCGACGCAGGCGCGGCAACGGCCGGCTTGGCGGTTTCGGCACGCGGGGCAGCGGGGACGGCCGGCTGGCGGCGGGCGAAGTAGCTGGCCGCGGCTTCGGCCGGTGACAGGGCCGGAGCGTTCGCGGTCGGTGCCTGCGGCGCCGGGTCGAGCATCGGATGCAGCGGCGCAGTGGGCGTGGCCGGACGCATCGCCTCCAGCGTGCGCTGCACCAGCGCTTCGTCGTAATTGCTGGCAGCGACGATTTCGATGCCGTCCTCCGTCACGCGGTTGGACAGGATCACCGCGTCCGGGCCGTGCTCCTGGCGGACCATGGCGAAGGCGGTGCGCATGTCGGGGGCAACGAAGCGTTTGATTTTCATGGCGTGCTATCCGGTTCGATGTCGCGTCGGGTTCTGCTGCTCCCGGTCTCAGCTGATCGTGCCGACCAGCTTCAACCGCTTGTCCTCGGGAACCTCGCTGTAGGCCAACACCGACAGCGAAGGGACGCTGTGGCGGACCAAGCGGGCGAGGGCGGCGCGGACCGACCCCGGTACCAGCACCACCGCAGGCTCGCTGCGGGCTTCCTGCTTGTTCACCACGTCGGCGAGGCTCTGGTGCAGGCGTTCCGCCAGTCCCGGTTCCAGCGCCGCGCCGGTTCCCTGGGTGCTGTCCTGCAAGACGCGTTCCAGATTCGGCGCCAAGGTGTAGACGGGCAGTTCCGGCGCCATGCCGGAGATTTCCTGCACGATGAAACGGCCCAGCGAGGTCCGCACCGCAGCGGTGAGCGCGGCGGGATCGCTGTTCTGCGGGGCGAACTCGACCAGCGCCTCGACGATGCGGCGCAGCTGGCGGATCGGGACGCGCTCGATCAACAGGTTCTGCAGCACCCGCACCACCGTGGCCAGCGGCAGCGCCTTGGGCGTGAGGTCTTCGACCAGCTTCGGCGCGCTGCGGCCCAGTTGCGACAGGAGTTGCTGCACTTCCTCGTGGCCCAGCAGTTCGGGGGCGTGTTCGCGCACCAGGTGCGAGAGGTGGGTGGCCATCACGGTCGCCGGATCGACCACGGTATAGCCCAGCGACTCGGCGGTGGCCTTCTGGTGCGACTGGATCCACACGGCATCCAGTCCGAACGCCGGGTCCTTGCCCGGAATACCGTCGATGCTGCCGAACGCGCCCCCCGGATCCAGCGCCAGTTCGCGGTCAGGATGGATCTCCGCCGACGCCACCGGTACGCCATGCACCAGCAGGCGATAACCATTCGACGGCAGTTCGAGGTTGTCGCGGATGTGCACCGGCGGCACGAGGAAACCGAGGTCCTGGGTCAGCTTGCGGCGCACCGCCTTGATGCGGGACATCAGCTCGCCGCCCTGGTTCTTGTCGACCAGCGGGATGAGCCGGTAGCCGACTTCCAGGCCCAGCGGATCGACCGGGCGCAGTTCGTCCCAGGTCAGCTCGGCGTTGCGGTCGGGCGCACCGGGAGCGGGCAGGGCCGCCAGGTCGCCGGCGGCCGCTTCCGGGCTTTCCTGGGTCCGCTTCCACATTTTCCAGGCCAGGTAGCCCAGGCCTGCGGCGAGCGTCAAAAAGGCGACGTTGGGCATGCCGGGCACCAGACCGACCAGGCCCAGCACGCCGGCCGACACCGCCAGCGCCTTGTGCTGGCCGAAGGCCTGGCCCATCACCGCCTGTCCCATGTCCTGCGAGCGCGAGGCGCGTGTCACCAGCATGGCGACCGAGGACGAGACCAGCAGGGCGGGCAGCTGCGCGACCAGGCCGTCACCGATGGACAGCAGCGTGTACGTGGACGCGGCGTCGCTTGCCGCCATGCCGTGCTGGAACATGCCCACGGCAAAGCCGCCGACCAGGTTGATGAACAGGATCAGGATGCCGGCGATGGCGTCGCCGCGGATGAACTTGTTGGCACCGTCCATCGCGCCGTAGAAGTCGGCTTCCTCGCGCACTTCCTCGCGCCGGGCCTTGGCTTCCTCGCGGGTCAGGATGCCGGCGTTGAGGTCGGCGTCGATGGCCATCTGCTTGCCGGGCATCGCGTCCAGGATGAAGCGGGCCGACACTTCCGAGATGCGCCCCGCGCCCTTGGTGATCACCACGAAGTTGATGATGGTCAGGATGGCGAACACCACGATGCCGACGGCGTAGTTGCCGCCCACCACGAATTCGCCGAACGCGGCGATGACCTTGCCTGCGGCGTCATGGCCGTTCTGGCCGTTGAGCAGGATCACGCGGGTGGACGCCACGTTAAGCGCCAGGCGCAGCATCGTGGTCATCAGCAGGATGATGGGGAAGATGGTGAAGTCGAGGGGCCGCTTCACGTACACCACGGCCAGCAGCACCACCAGCGAGATGGCGATGTTGAAGCTGAAGAGTGCATCCAGCACCGGCGGTGCCAGCGGCACCACGATCATGGCCAGCAGCGCCAGCACGACCAGGGGGGCGCCGAGGCCGTTCTTCAGCATCTCCATCCAGCGGATGCCGCCGACGGGCTGCGCGCTCATGCCTTGCCCCCGTGCTCATCCACGTCCACCGCGGGCAGGTCGGGCAGGGGGGCCTCGCCCACGCGCCAGGCGCGCAGCTGGTACACGTAGGACAGGATCTGGGCGACGGCGGCGTAGAGTCTCACGGGGATTTCCCGGCCAAGTTGGCCTTCCCGATACAAGGCGCGTGCCAGAGGGGGCGCCGAGACGATGGCGATGCGGTGCGCATCGGCCACTTCGCGGATGCGCATCGCGAGCTCGTCCACGCCCTTGGCGACCACGGTGGGCGCGCCCATCTGGCCGGTCTGGTATTTCAGCGCCACCGCGTAGTGGGTCGGATTGACCACGATCACGTCGGCCTGGGGCACGTCTTCCATCATCCGGCGCTGCGACAGCTGGTGCTGCATCTGGCGGATGCGGCCCTTGACCTCGGGGCTGCCCTCGCTTTCCTTCATTTCCTCGCGGAGCTGCTGGCGTGTCATCTTCAGTTTCCGCAGCCAGTTCCACTTCTGGTACGGCGCGTCGATGGCGGCCAGCAGGATCAGGCCCCCGGTGGTCGCCAGCAGCAGGGTGCTGGTGAACGTCAGGCCGCTGCGCACGGCCTGTTCCAGCGGCATGGTCAGCAGTTCCCGCAGCGGGTTCAGGCCCAGCTTCACGCAGATCGCTGCCGCGCCGCCGATCAGGGCCACGCGCAGCAGCGACTTCAGCAGTTCGGCCACGCTCTCGGCGCCGTACAGGCGCTTGAGGCCGGCGGCGGGGCTGAGCCGCTTGAAGTCCGGCATCAGGGCCTTCTGCGAGAACTGGAAGCCGCTCATCGCGATCGGTGCGGCCAGGCCGGCCAGCACGCAGATGCCGGCCACCGGCGCGACCACTGCCAGCAGCTTCAGCAGCAGCAGGCCGACGTGCCCGAACAGCTGGTCCGGCTGGCGCATCAGCGCGGGGTCGGGCGTCAGCGCGATCTTCATCCAGCCCAGCGTGTCGCGTGCCAGGCCCGGGCCCATCGCGATGATCGCCAGCACGCCGGCACCGAAGACGGCCGCCGTCGCCAGCTCGCGCGAACGCGGGATGTTGCCCTGTTCACGGGCCTCGCGGCGTCGTTTTTCGGTAGGAAGTTCTGTGCGTTCGCCGCTTTCGTCCTGCTCAGACATGGCGCGTTTCCGACGGGGTCGGATTGGCACTGCAAGACCTGTTCCATCCCGCGGCCGCAGCGCGACGTGGAATTGTCTAACGTCGATGGCTGCCGCTAGGATGCGGACCGATGTTCCGTCTTCTCCGCCGCCACTGCCTCCGGTTGCTGCGCCTGCCCGCGCTGGCGGTGCTGTTGCTGGCCGTGCTGGCGAACCCGGTACTGGCCTCGCTGGGCGACCTGCACGAGCTGGGCAGCGGTGGCGACCATCTGCATGCAGTCAGCGAACATGCGGGTGAATCCGCAGGCAACGACCACGATCACGCGGATGGGGAGGCGGGCGAGGGCGATCTTCTGCACGCCCTGATGCACGCCAGCCACTGCTGCGGCCACCTGACCGCCATCGTGCCTGCGGCGATGCGCGTGCCTGCCATGAAACTGCTTTCCGCCGCGCCCGTCGCGGCCACGATGCCGGTGCCACGCGCACCCGTCACCTTGTTGCTGCGTCCTCCGATCATCGCGTGATGTCCGCACCGGGCTGACGTCTGTCGCCCGCGTTCCATCACCGACTTTCCGGAGAATTCCCATGTGGTTGCGACTGGCGGCATTGGCTGCCTTCGCGATCGTGCCGTGCGTGCATGCGCAGGTGCGATCGCCCGCTGTATCCCCCGAAACACTGACGCTGGATGACGCCATTGCGCGCGTTGCCCGCGTCCATCCCGATCTGCGCCTGTTCGGCGCCCGCACCGAGGTGCTGCTCGCCGAGCGCGATGCCGCGATCCTGCGCCCGCCGTTGAGCGCCGGCGTCGAGGTGGAGAATACGCTGGGCACAGGCGACGCCCGCGGCTTCTCCACGGCCGAACTCACCCTGACACTGGCCGGCGTGCTGGAGCGGGGTGGCAAGCTGGATGCCCGTCGTACGCTGGCGCAGGCGCGTATCGATGCCCTTTCCGTGCAGCGCGAGGCGCAGCGCCTCGACCTGCTGGCTGAAGTGGCGCGCCGCTATCTGGCCGTCACCGCCGCGCACGCGCACCACGAAATCGCCGCGCAGGACATCGCGCAACGCCGCCGTACCGTGGCGGCCGCGCGGCAGCGTCTGCAGGCGGGTGCATCGCCGGAATCCGTGGTGCTCACCGCACAGGCGGCACTGGCGCGTGCGGAGATGACGCTCGCACGCGCCGCGCAGCAGCAGGACGCCGCGCGCCAGCATCTGGCCGCCCTGTGGGGCGAGCGCGACCCACGGTTCGCGGTAGCGTCGGGCGACCCGTTGGCGTTGCCGGCCATCGACGACATGCAGGCCCTGGCCACATTGCTGGAAGGCACGCCGGAACTCGTCCAGTTCGCCGATGAGTATCGCCTGCGCGAAGCCCGCCTGCGCCTGGCGCGCAGCACCACGACCCCCGACCTCGAATGGCAGGTCGGCGTGCGCCGGCTGCAGGAAAGCAGCGACATGGCGCTGACCGGCAGCGTGTCGCTTCCGCTGGGAAGCACGCGGCGGGCCGGCCCGGAGATCCGCGCCGCCGAAGCCGATCTGGCCGCGCTGGCGATCGAGCGCGAATCACGCGACATCGCCCTGTACGCCACGCTCGCCGACGCTCACGGGCGCTACCGCGTTTCGCAACTCGAAGTGCAGCGCGTGCGCGACGACGTACTGCCGCGCCTGATGCGCGCCGAACAGGCGGCGGAGCGCGCTTACCGCGCCGGCGCCATCAGTTATCTGGAATGGGCGCAGCTGCAATCCGAGACCACGTCCACGCGACGCCAGCAACTCGAGGCGGCGCTCGAAGCACACCGCGCGCTGATCGAACTCCAGCGCCTGACCGGGCAGGCCCTCGTGGCCGGGCCGGCCATCCATGAACAAGGAAGCATGCCATGACCCTGCGAACACTCACTGGCGCGCTTGCGCTTTCCCTGATGCTGGCAGGCTGTGGCGGTGCCAACGACAGCACAGCCACTGACAGCGTCGCCACGGACGGGCACGACCACGAAGAAGAGGGTGCACACGACCAGACCGAGGCGGCACGGGGCGAACACGGCGGCCGCCTGTTGAAGAAGGACGGCTTCACCATCGAACTCGCCATCGCAGAAACGGGCACGCCACCGACGTACCAGGCCTGGCTGTACCGGGACGGCAAACCCCTGCCCGCAGACGCCGGCAGCATCGAAGTCCGCCTCGTCCGCCTGGGCGGCGCGCGCGAGACGCATGTGCTGACACCGCAGCCGGACGGCAGCCTGCTGGCGAAGACCGTGGTGGGCGAGCCGCATTCCTTCGATGTCGAGGTCGTGGCGCGGGTCGAAGGCGAACCGCTGCGCTGGACGTACGACAGCTACGAAGGACGCACCACCATCGCCGCGAAAATCGCCGGGGAGTCCGGCATCCGCGTGGCCCCGGCGCAGGCCGGCACCATCGCCGATGAGCATGAAGTGCAGGGACTGCTGACGCCGGTGGAAGGTCGCGTCGCCAACATCGCCGCGCGCTTCCCCGGCCCCATCCGCCGGCTCGCGGTCAATGTGGGCGACCGCGTGCAGGCCGGTCAGACCGTGGCCACCGTGGAAAGCAATCTCAGCCTGACCTCCTACGCCGTCACGTCGCCGATCACCGGTGTCGTGCTGGCACGCAACGCCACCGTCGGCAGTGTGGCGGGGGAAGGGGCCACGCTGTTCGAGGTGGCCGACCTGTCCAGCCTGTGGGTGGACCTGCACATCTTCGGTGCCGATGCGCAGCACATCGTGCCGGGCGTGCCGGTGACGGTGACGCGGTTGAGCGACGGGGCCACCCTGCAGACCACACTGGAACGCGTGCTGCCGGGAACCGCCACGGCCAGCCAGAGCACCGTCGCCCGCGCCACCCTGGAAAACGCTGATGGTCTCTGGCGACCGGGTTCGGCGGTCAAGGCGCGCATCACCGTGGAGCAGCAGCCGGCGGCGCTGGTGGTGCCGGTCGCCGCGCTGCAGACGTTCCGCGACTGGGAGGTGGTGTTCGTGCGCGTCGGCGACACGTACGAAGTGCGGCCTGTCGAACTCGGCAAGCGCGATGCGCATCAGGTGGAGGTGCTGTCCGGCCTGAACGTCGGCGACCAGGTGGTGGTCGAGCAGAGTTACCTGGTGAAGGCCGACATCGAGAAGTCGGGGGCATCGCATGACCATTGAACGATCCCTTCCGGCATCGCGCGGCATGCTGGAACGCATCCTCCGCTTCGCCATCGCACACCGCTGGCTGATGATGGCGCTGACGTTGGCACTGGTGGTGGTTGGTGCCTGGAGTTTCAGCAGGTTGCCGATCGACGTCACGCCGGACATCACCAACGTGCAGGTGCAGATCAATACCCAGGTGGACGGCTATTCGCCGCTGGAAGCGGAACAGCGCGTGACGTACCCCATCGAGACGGCGCTGGCCGGACTGCCGGGGCTGGACTATACGCGTTCGATCTCGCGCTATGGCCTGTCGCAGGTGACGGTGGTGTTCAAGGACGGCACCGATCTCTACTTCGCCCGCCAGCAGGTGGGCGAACGCCTCCAGCAGGTGAAGTCGCAGCTCCCTGACGGGCTGGAGCCCGGCATGGGCCCCATCGCCACCGGCATGGGCGAGATCTTCATGTACACCGTCGAAGCCGGCGCCGAGGCCCGCAAGCCGGACGGCACGCCGTATACAGCCACCGACCTGCGCACGCTGCAGGACTGGGTGGTGCGGCCACAGCTGCGCAACGTCCCGGGCGTGACGGAGGTCAACACCATCGGCGGTTTCGCGCGGCAGATCCACATCACGCCGGACCCGGCGCGACTGGTCGCGCTGGGCTTCACGCTGCATGACGTGGTGCAGGCGGTGGCCAGCAACAACCAGAACGTGGGCGCGGGCTACATCGAACGCAACGGCCAGCAGTTCCTGGTGCGCGCACCGGGCCAGGTGGCTGACCTGGAAGGTATCCGCGACATCGTGCTGGACCGCCGCGAAGGCGTGCCCATCCGCGTGCGCGATGTGGCACAGGTGGGCGAGGGGCCGGAACTGCGGACGGGCGCGGCAACGATGAACGGCAAGGAGGTCGTGCTGGGCACCACGTTCATGCTGATCGGTGCCAACAGCCGCGACGTGGCGCAGGCCGTGGCTGCACGACTGGCCGACGCCAACCGCAGCCTGCCCGCGGGTGTGCGCGCCGAGGCGATGTATGACCGCACCTCGCTGGTGGACCGCACCATCCGCACGGTGGCGAAGAACCTGGTGGAAGGTGCGGTGCTGGTGATCGTGGTGCTGTTCCTGTTGCTGGGCAACGTACGCGCGGCGCTGATCACCGCGGCGGTGATCCCGCTCGCGATGCTGTTCACGCTGACCGGCATGGTGCGCGGTGGCGTGTCGGGCAACCTGATGAGCCTGGGGGCGCTGGATTTCGGCCTGATCGTGGATGGTGCCGTCATCATCATCGAGAACTGTCTGCGCCGCTTCGGCGACCTCCAGCATGCGCTGGGTCGCCTGCTGACGGATGAGGAGCGCCTCGACGCGACCGCGTCGGCGACGGCGGAAGTCATCCGGCCCAGCCTGTTCGGCCTGGGCATCATCACCGCCGTGTATCTGCCGATCTTCGCGCTCACCGGCGTGGAGGGGAAGATGTTCCACCCCATGGCGATCACCGTGGTGCTGGCGCTGACCGGTGCGATGGTGCTGTCGCTGACCTTCGTGCCGGCGGCTGTCGCGCTGTTCATGCGCGGCCGCGTGCAGGAGAAGGAAACCCGCGTGATGCAGTGGGCGCGACGTGCGTACGCACCGGCGCTCGCATGGGCGCTGCGCCGCCGCCAGCTTGTCGGCGCGGGTGCCGCGTCGCTGGTCGTGGTATGCGGACTGCTCGCCACGCGGCTGGGCACCGAGTTCGTGCCCAGCCTGGACGAAGGCGACATCGCCATGCACGCCATGCGCATTCCCGGCACCAGCCTGGATCAGGCGGTGCGCATGCAGGCGACGCTCGAAGCGCGGATCACCCGGTTTCCGGAAGTGCACCGCGTGTTCGGCAAGCTGGGGACGGCGGAAGTAGCCACCGATCCGATGCCGCCGTCGGTGGCGGATACGTTCATCATGCTCAAGCCGCGTGACGAATGGCCTGACCCGCGCAAACCCAAGGCCACCCTGGTGGCGGAGATCGAGCGCGCGGTGCAGCAGATTCCCGGCAACAACTACGAGTTCACCCAGCCCATCCAGATGCGCATGAACGAGCTGA